>NZ_OX443569.1:1200000-1800000 GCF_947539375.1 Lactobacillus isalae | reverse complement strand
TGGTGTACTTGGAATCATGCCTGGAATTTCTGGTACTGGTTCATCTGGCACTACCTTAGTTGGGTCCTTTGGATCAGTTGGATAAGTTGGGGTTGGTACATCTGGAATTGGATTGCCACTTGGGTCAGTAGGAATAATCTTACCGTTTGGTTTGTAAGTTACTACTACATCAATATCGTCTTGCGTTACTGCAGTAGCAGGAACTTCTCTCTTATCAGCATGGTAACCATCAACTACTGGTGTATTAACTTGATCGTAAACAGTCTTTTCACCCTTAGCAATTGACCAATCAGTGGTGTATTGACCATTTTCAATTACCTTACCAGTTACTGCATCAACAGTTACAGTTCTAGTCCACTTAGAAGTTTGAACATTATCAGCTGGAGTCTTATCTCCTGCACCTTCATAATGAACTCTTTCCTTAACGGACTTCTCTACTTCACTTGGATCCACACCATGCTTATCTGGAGTATCTGGGTTAACTGGAACTTGTTTATGGTGGAAAGTAACTTTAAATACTTGTTCATTGTCGTCATCGTTATCAAAAATTGGATTATTACTAAATCCATCTTCTGCAAGAACGTAATTTTGACTCAAGTATTTAGCAATTTCATCAGCAGTTGAGTAGCTAATTCTTTCGCCGGCCTTACCAGTCAATTCACCAGATTCAGACATTACCTTGTTGTTATCATCAAGATCAATGTATTGAACTTTAGCTCTTTGATCTTTAGCTGGAGCTGGCTTGTTAGCTAAAGTGATTACAACTGAACTATTATTACTGTTTTGAGTTACTGTTTCACCTGCAACAACACCAGTAGTTTGATCTACATTTGCAGTAGTATTGTTTTCTTTAATACCAATGATTTGGTACTTAGAAGTATCAATTGACTTAGTTGCATCAAAGTTTGCATTTTCTGGAGTCCAGTTAATTTGGCCCTTACCAGTGATCTTACCATTGTTATCAACAGTTACGTATTCACCAGTTACTAAGTCAAGGTAACCATTACCAGTAAACTTAACTTCTTGATGTACTGGAGCTTCTGCTTGGCTTCCGTCTGCGTAAACGTAAGTTACATCACGAGTTACAGTCTTAGTTAATTCTTCTGGAACATAGTTATCTGGATAAGTATGAGGATCATCTGGGTCAGATGGATTTACTGGTTCACCTGGCTTGCCTGGATTTTCAGGTGTTACAGGAGTAGTGGCATGTACTAAGTGTACTTCAAATGCGTTCTTACCATCAGTAAATACTTCTTCGCCATCCTTGAAGTTATTAGATACTAAGTTGTATCCCTTAGCTTCCCAGTTCTTGATGCTGTCAGCAGTAGTGTAGTTAATCTTTTGACCAACACTACCTGCAAAGTTTGCACTTTCAATAGTTTGACCAGTAGTGTCGTCGATATAAGTAATTGAGCCTTGTGCAGCTACTGGAACATCCGGATTCTTAGTCAAAGTAATTACAATATTTCCATTTTGACTATTTGGAGTTACTGTTTCAGCACCTACAGCACCTGTTTGACCATCAACATTAGCTGTTGAATTGTTTTGATTAATACCTGAAATGTAGTAACCAGTGTGATCGATTGCAGGAATTGCATTGAAGTCTTGACTATCGTGGTTCCAAGTAATCTTACCATTTTGGCTAGTAACGTTACCGTCTTTATCAACTGTTACTAAGTTACCAGTTACTAAGTCGATTGTCCCTTCACCAGTAAATGTTAATTCTTGCTTAACTGGTTCATGTGCTTGCGTACCATCTGCATACTTGTATTCAACTGTACGAGTAATTGTCTTTTGCAAGTCTGTCTTGCTCAAGTTTGGATTACTTGGAGTTGGTGTATTTGGATGATCTGGATCAACTGGCTTGTTTGGATCTGCTGGATTATCTGGAGTTACTGGACGAGTACCGTGTTTGAAGACAACTTTGTAAACTTGACCATTATTATCAGCAGTAAAGTCATCCCCTGCTTGACCAGTAAAGCCATCAGTTACAAGAATGTAACCCTTGTTTACTAAATCAGAAATTGAATCATTAGTAGTGTAATTGATCTTATCGCCAATATTACCGTTTACTTCATCAGACTTAATTACACTGTTGTCATCATCTTGATCAATATATTGAACTGTAAAGCCAGCCTTTACTGGATCTTTGGTGTAAGGAACTGGAGTATCCTTTGTTGGATCTTCTGGAGTTATTGGAGTTGGATCTACTGGCATGTAACCCGGAACATTTGGAACTGGTTGATCTGGTTTTACCTTAGTTGGATCGGTTGGATCATTTGGATAAATTGGTGTTGGAGCATCTGGAATAGGATTGCCACTTGGATCAACCGGAACAATCTTACCTACCTTGTCATAAACAACAGTATCTTCAAGATTTTGTTGAACTTTATTTTGACCTGCAACAACTGCACTTACAGCCACTCCATTGTTAGTAGTCTTTCTAGCAACATAGCCTTTAATTACTGGAACAGTAAAGTCGTTATACTTATTATCAGTATCGTTTAAAGTCCAATTAGTGTCATATTGACCGCCACTTATAACTTCATTAGTCACTTCATCAACAGTAACAGTACGAGTCCAAGTTGAAGTTTGTTGTTGATCACTACTTAAAGTATTGCCTGCATTGTCCTTGTAGTGAAGCGTAGAAGTATAAATTTGTTTAATCTGATCTGGATCAACACCATGTTTATCAGGGCTATCAGGACCAACTGGAATTTGGTTATGAATTAAGTGAACAACAAAAGTTTTTCCATCTTTTCCAAATTTACCAAAATCAACATCACTAAATGAGCTACCATCTAAAACAGTTGCATTACTATCATCTGGAGTACCGTTTGTTACGTTAACAAACTTGTAGCCTTGATCTTCTAATGATTTTACTGTACTTGCACCATCTTTAAAGTTAACATCATCGTTTTCTTTACCAGTTGCAGTTTGATCAGCAATGTCAGTAATGTATGACTTAGTTGTATCGTCGTAGAATTTAAGAGTATCTTTTACTTCTTTTGCTTTTTTATAAACAACTACAGTTTCATAGTTGTCAGGTAAAATTGCACTAATTCCATTTTGCTTATAGTTGTTTGATAACTCACCGTTTTGAACAAGTTCTTCTTTGTATTGTAATTTAGCAGTTACAGAAGTACCATTTGCTCCTTCAGTGATTCCAGGAACATTTGAAGATTCAATTGAAGCAGTATAACCATCCTTAACTGGAGAAACAACTTCAGCGTATGGATTAGTAACTACGTTACCTTGATCATCAGTATAAATCCAACCAGAATCTTCGCTTACGCCTTGTGCATTCTTAATGTACTCTAAGGTTTCATCAGCATTGTGTGATAAAGCATATTGTTGAATTTCTTCAATCTTATCATCAGTAATATCAAGAGTAAGTCTACGAGTTAAATTAAGATTTTGAGTTTTATCCTCAAATAATTGGTTACCATCTTCATCAACATACTTAATAGTATTATTGTGGCTACCAACTACTTCCATTTGAGTTCTATGTGGGAACCAAATTTGGTGACTAGCACGTTGAGTAGAAATACCATAGTATGGTGCATCCTTACCAGTTAATGGGGTACCGTCATAGTTATGAACTTGATTGGCTTTAATTCCACTAGTTAAGTCGTTACCCTTGATTGAAACATCAGGGTTTGCCTGGTTATTCCAAATATCTTTAGTTTGGAATCCATTCATTGGAATATTAACGCCATTAACGTTTAACCAAATTTGCTTAGAACCATCAGATTTAATTTTTTGATAAACAACATAATCAGTGCCATCTACACTAAATACACCTTTATTACTACTCATATAAATTAAGTTAGCAGTATATTGGTTTGATGTTGTATTGATCATATCACCACCAATTGGCATCCAACCAGTAGTTGGACCACCACTTGAGTAACGCTGTAAGTTAAGCATTAATGGATCATGAATATCAATTCTAGTGTTAGATGAACCTAATGGGAATGAAATTAATTCAGCATAAAAGTTGGTATTATCATCACGGATATCGACAATTGCACCAGTCTTAGAAGTAAATGCTGCATTAGTATTTGCATTTTGAGAATCTAATGTAATTACATCATCGTAATTATTATTATTACGACCTTCAAGAATCACACGGAAAGTGGCATATTCATCAATAGTAATATTTCCACCTTCATTAACTCCAATGTAGTTATATCCACTAAAGCTACCTGAATTGCCAGTTTTACCAACAGAGTGGAAATAAGTATTTGAATGCTTAGAAATTTCAATATTTGAGTTAGCAGCAAAGTCTAAAGCAACACCGCGACCTTTGTTTTCAAAGTGAACGTTTGAATTTTCACCAGAAATAAAGTTAGCATTATTACCTAAGATAATACCGTCACGACCAGTGAAATTGAAAGTTGATGAATCTCCAAGACGAACTAGAGTTGGTCCGTCATTTCTTGAACGAGCACCATATCCACCAAATGTATCGGCATCAGTGGTAGTAGGACGAGTAGCTCCCATAGCAATAGCTTGTCCTAAGCCGGTATTAAAGTTAACGTTTGACTTATAACCAGTAATAAAGTTACCGCTATTTTTGGCGAACACACCAGCTGTGTGATAACGCGTTGCAGTAGTTGAAGCATTAGTTAAGTTAACGTTTAAAGTAGCATTATCGCCAACATTAACAGTCCCACCATCAGTTAAGTTAATACCATCGTTAATCTCAGTACTATTAACTGTTAAAGATGCACCCTTTTCAAGGTTTACACTTCTACCAGCAATGTTTGAATTCTTAAAGTTATTTCTATTACCAGTATAATTTTGAGCGTTATATTGGTCCTGAGTTGGAACAGAAGAATTAATACTGTTCACATTAGAAGTAACATTACCCTTAATGTTTACAGTACCATTACCAGAAATAGAACCATTGATAGTAATGTCTTGAAGCGTTAAGTTACCGGAATTATTAAGAGATTTTTGTCCTAGGTTAAGAGCAGCTGCATCATTAATACCAACAATAGCAAAAGTATTGTTAATTGCTAAGTCAACGTTAGAAGCATCAATACTTCTATCAATGTTAACTCCGGCTACTCCACTATTAATTGCTTGTTGAAGCGCGTTTGCATTAGTTACAAGCTTATAATTATTGTTTTTAGCTTGAGTATCATTAGTAGCTGAACTTGCACGTGGAGTAACTGCTTGAAGTTTGCTTTCACTTAATGCGCTAGCTGAAAATAGCGTTGCATTTGAAGCATTAGTAGTATTTAAAGTTGCAGTATTTACAGAAGCTGTTTGGATAGTTGCATCATCTTCAGTAGTTTTAACTGCATTTTTGTTATCAGTAGTTGCCTGAGCAGTGTTAGTTTTTGCTTGAGTATCGGCTACTTTAGTTTCTGCTAATTTGTTATTTTCTTGTGCTGAAGCGATATTAGTTTGCTTTTCAGTATTGTTATCTTTTACTGTTTCAGTCTTAACTTCTTCATTTGTATTTGCAGTATTTGAAGACTTAGTTTCAGCTGTTTGATTATCTGCTTTATCTTCAGTAGTACCTGCTGACCAAGTTGCAGTTACTGGAGCTTCTACAAATGTTCCTTCATTTTTGGGCACACTAAAAGAAGCAACCTTGCTATCTTGACTCTCCATATTAGTATTTGAAGACTTAACAGCGTTATTTTGATCTTCTGAGACAACTTTATTATAAGTTTCTTGGTTATTTTGATCACTATTTTTTGTTGTCACATCAGTTGTATCTTTATCAGTAACTGCATCAGCATGTACAGTTTGAGCACTTTGCATACTCAAAATAGCTGTACCAACTAGCACAGAAGCTGCACCAACAGAGAATTTACGGATTGAAAAACGTTGTTGCTTATCATCCATTTTTCTTAAGCGTTCTTGGTAGTTATTCTTAGATAACATCTCTATTTTTCCCTCCATTTGTTTTCATATAATCACATATTTGAATCATACTATCTAAATGTTAGTGTTATTATAACAAATATTTTTTATTCCAAAAATAGGGATGAAAGTTATTTAATTTAGCATATTCTCTCTTCAGTTGCTTTTTATATGGGTTTTGGTTGCTTTCTTATGCAAAAAAATATGTATATTTTATGAATAATATTCGATTCTTATATATTTTTTTATGCATTAAATTGTTAGAAATATTAAATTGTTATTTTATCACCCTTTAAATTTAAATTTTAAGCATCTATACTCCCACTAATAAAAAAACGCTATTTCTATATAAGTACAGAAATAACGTCTTAATTTATTTTTTATATAACAAAAATTTAGACTAGATTTGTTATATAACTATTTAAGCCAAGAAAACATAGATTTTAGACCAGTATCTTTTTTACTTGATTTTATTTCTTTTTCATAAGTTTTTTCTAGTTTTTCTTCAACTTTATCATCGCTTTTTTTATTAAAATTTTTGTTTTCTTTTGGCTGTTCTGTTTTTAAATTTTCTCCCTTTTGCTCTACTTTTTGGCGTCTTGTCTTTAATTCGCTCCACTCATTAAAAGTATAATATTTAACTTTTGTATCTTTGTTAGCATCCCTAATCATAACTGATTCTTGCTCTGGAACATAATTCATTATTCTAGGTACTCCCTGGTTCTGCAGTACCTTTGTTGCATCATCTGGATCGGTTACATATAAGGGCTGTGCAACATCTGAGAGCAGATTTCCTTTAGAATCTACTGGAATAATTCGACCATTTATCTTGTAGCCTACCGTAAAATCAAGATCAGCTTTTTTCACTTCTTTTGCTTCTATTATATTCTTATCTGCATGGTAGCCATCAATTACTGGGGTCTTTATTGCAACATACTGTTTTTTATCAACTTTCCAGGCAGTTGTATATTTACCATTCTCTATTAATTCACTTGTATTTTCATCAACGGTTAACGTTCTAGTCCATCTTGCTGCTTGCAAGCGAGCAGTTGGCGTTTGACTACCAGCTCCTTGATATTTAATTGTCTCCTTAACTGGTACGCTATACATCGTTGGTTTAATTGGACGGTATGGATGCTCACTATTAACGGGTATATAGCGTGGCTTTAAGGTATAAGCTACTTTTGTATCAGTATATGGATCATTAACAGAAATCGTATCATGTTCTGGAGCATACCCCTGCACTTCTGGTACTTCTTCAGTAAATAGGACGCGAACCGGATCATATGGATCATTAACGTATGGAGAATGCATCGCATTTTTAATTTCATTACCATGCTCGTCAACCGGAATCATTTTTCCAAGGGGAGCATAAGTTACGGTTGCCATTAAGTCGGTTTCTGTAACTGGGTGTTCGCCGATCAAGCCAATATTGGCACAAAACCCCTTAACCACAGGGGTTGGCGTTGCTTCAAAGATATCTTTATCAGCTATCCATTCAGTCGTGTACATCCCATTATCAATAACTTGCTTACTTACTTCGTCATAAGTCACTGTTCTGGTCCAGCGCACTGTTTGATTCGCATCAGTTGGTGTCTCCTCACCTGCTCCTTGATAGTGAACACGTGCTGTTACAATTCTTCTGTAATATGCAGCACTAACTTCATTTCGAGGATTCTCTTCATTTACAGCTACATATTTGTGAACCATTAGATATGGCACTTCATAATCTTGACCGGGATCTTCAATTTTTACTTCTTTAATTGGCTTTAAGTCAATATTCTCTAGCTCTAATTTAGGAAAAACTGCCTTTGTTGGATCAATAGAATTAGTAATTAATTGTTTTTTAGGTATATCAGCAAACGCATTGTGATTTACATCAACTGGAACCAAGTAACCATTTGGATAGTATCTAACTTCTTCACTTACGTCTTTCTCTGATACTGGACGAGCTGCTACTTCTTTAGTTTTAGCATGGTAGCCTGAAACTACTGGCACAGAAACCGGGAGATAAGTTTCACTACTTTGCCAGTTACTAGTGAATTGACCTTGAATGATCTTTTTAGTTACTAAGTCAATTGTCAAACTCCGCTTTAAGATAGCTGTTTGAACTATGTCATCTAATTTCTTATCAGTTAGGCCTGAAAAACTGATCTTTCGCTGAACTTCTTTTTCATATAGACTTTGATCAATTTCTGAAAATGGATGATCAGAATTAACGGCTTGCTTTTTATGTCTTAAGACAACAATGAAGGTTTGAATGTAATCTTTGCTGTTTCCAAAAGTAGGCTTCTGTTCATCTTTTTTATCAAAACCGTTAGAAACAACTTCATAGCCTTTATTAATCAATTCTTTCAAAACTTCAGCCGTACTATAAGGTATCTCTTTTCCTGGTTTTCCCTTTAATTCGCCAGAACTAGCTAATTCTCGATTATCTTGATCAAGATCAATAAATTTTATTTCAGCTTTCTGCCTTCTAGCGTTTTTCTTATTAGGAAGATAAGTAACTACGTATTCATGTTTAGGCTTCTGAATTGTTGCAGCTTCTCCGCCAATTACTGCCTTGTCGGGAGTGTAGTCTAAGATAGCAGGCGTCGCAACTAAAGGCAAAAATTGCTTTTCGGGCTGCCAAGCACTGGTTGAAACTCTTTGTTTAGTAACTTTGTCATAGATAATTTTTCTATTAAAAGTAACCTCAAATATATTATCGAGAATTTCTTTTTCCGTACCTGTATAATGCACAACTTGTTTTCCTTTAATTTGAACATCCTTTAATTGACAACCGTAACTCAAATTATCGGCCGTTACTTCTTCTTGACCATGTTTAAAAGTGAGCTTGTATTCTTGCGCATCCTGATCAAAAAAATTCGCTTCGTTGTTTGGATCAAATGAATTATTAACTAATACATAACCCGCAGCTAACAATTTCTTAACTTCATCGCCTGTAGTATAGTCGATTCTTTCTCCTACTTTTCCTTGTAACTCTCCCGAGCTTGCAAGTTCAGCTGAATTATCATCTAAATCTATATATTTCACAACAACTGACATTACTTATTCCCTCATCTATCTTGATCAATTTTCAATAACATTTTGCTGCTTTACTTACTATACTTTTCCCTAATCATTATCATAAGGCACGCTATAGTGATACGCAAAAGGAAATTAAAGTTTTATAGTAGTAACCGTTTCACATGAAACATTTTCAAAATAAGTTATAAAAAAATTAGATTTTGTGTTTTTATTAACAAAGTCAAGTGTATAATAAGAAACGGTCATACTATTAATTTTGACGGAGGTTTAATTTATGACAAAGATTTTTGCTTACGCTATTCGTAAAGATGAAGAACCTTTCTTAAACGAATGGAAAGATGCACACAAGGATATTGAAGTTGAATACACTGACAAGCTTTTAACTCCTGAAACTGCTAAATTAGCTAAGGGTGCTGACGGTGTTGTTGTTTACCAACAATTAGACTACACTCCTGAAACTCTTCAAGCTTTAGCTGATGCTGGCGTAACTAAGATGTCATTACGTAACGTTGGTGTTGATAACATCGACATGGACAAAGCTAAAGAATTAGGCTTTGAAATCACTAACGTTCCTGTATACTCTCCTGACGCAATTGCTGAACATGCTGCAATCCAAGCTGCTCGCGTACTACGTCAAGATAAGCGTATGGATGAAAAGATGGCTAAGCGCGACTTACGCTGGGCACCTACTATTGGTCGTGAAGTTCGTGACCAAGTTGTTGGTGTTGTAGGTACTGGTCACATCGGTCAAGTATTCATGAAGATTATGGAAGGCTTTGGCGCAAAAGTTATTGCTTACGATATCTTCAAAAACCCAGAACTTGAAAAGAAGGGTTACTACGTTGACTCACTTGATGACTTATACAAGCAAGCTGATGTAATTTCACTTCACGTACCAGATGTTCCAGCAAATGTTCACATGATCAATGATGACTCAATCGCTAAGATGAAAGATGGCGTTGTAATCGTAAACTGCTCACGTGGTCCACTTGTTGACACTGATGCTGTTATCCGTGGTTTAGACTCAGGTAAGATCTTTGGCTTCGTGATGGACACTTACGAAGGTGAAGTTGGCGTATTTAACAAGGATTGGGAAGGTAAAGAATTCCCAGATGCTCGTTTAGCTGACTTAATCGATCGTCCAAATGTTTTAGTAACTCCACATACTGCTTTCTACACTACCCACGCAGTACGTAACATGGTTGTTAAGGCATTTGACAACAACTTGAAGTTAATCAACGGTGAAAAGCCTGACTCACCAGTTGCTTTAGACAAGAACAAGTTCTAAAGATTATATTATTGATAATTAAAAAGATCTTGAGATTTTTCTCAAGGTCTTTTTTCTACCAAAGGATTCTTATTATGAAACTACTTCTTACTGGCGATAGTATTATTGCTCGCTCCGAGAATCATACAATTCCAGAACTGAATTTTCAGCTGCAAAAAATGCTGGCTTGCGACATTCAAAATACTGCAATTTCAGGAATTAATTCTGGCGGCCTTGCTCTTTCTCTACCTAACTTAGTCTTTAATCAACCTAAATGTGACTACTTAATTATCCTAGTCGGCACCAACGACTTAGCCACTCATAAACAAGTAAGCTTTCATCAATTTGAAAACAACTTAGAATTGATTGCTTCAAGTATTATTTGGCTTTATTATCCAGAAAAAGTTATCTTTATCACGCCACCAGCAGTTGATGAAAATAAACAAAGAGTTAGAAACAATAGCCTAGTCATAGAATACGGTAATATTGTTAAAAAAGTAGCTAGAGAATATAGATTTTCAGTTATTGATCTAGCAAGTAAAATGCTAGAAGAAAAAAACTTTCCCCAAATCTTTAATGGTAAAAAGAATGACGGACTTCACTTTGGAGTTAATGGTTATAAATTACTAGCTAATCTAATTGTTCAAAAATTGAATCAAATTTCTAATTGACTTCTGGCTCAGATTCGAGTAAAGTTTAGCTAATTTAATATTAAAACGTTGCTTCTATAGAAAGGACTTTACAATGAGTTTGTGGGAAACAAAATTTGCCAAAAAAGGATTAACTTTTGATGATGTACTTTTAATTCCAGCTGAAAGTCACGTGCTGCCTAATGAAGTTAAACTTGATACAAAATTAGCGCCTAACCTTCAGCTTCACATTCCACTTATTTCTGCTGGAATGGATACTGTTACCGAAGGAAATATGGCAATCGCTATGGCAGAAAATGGTGGTCTAGGAGTTATTCATAAGAACCTTTCAATCGAAGCCCAGGTTGAAGAAGTTAAAAAGGCTAAAACTAAAGCCGTTGATCCTAAATTACCTCATCCTGCAGTTGATGATCAAGGTCGCCTTTTAGCTGCTGCTGCTGTTGGCGTTACAAGTGATACTTTTGAACGCGCTGAAGCTTTGCTTGAAGCAGGTGCTGACGCAATTGTTATCGATACTGCACACGGTCACTCTGCTGGTGTTCTACGTAAGATCAAGGAAATTCGTGATCACTTTCCCAAGGCTACTCTAATTGCAGGAAATGTTGCTACTGGCGAAGGAACTGCTGCCTTATTTGACGCTGGTGTTGACGTTGTTAAGGTCGGAATCGGACCTGGTTCAATTTGTACTACTCGCATTGTTGCCGGTGTTGGTGTTCCACAAATTACAGCTATTTATGACGCTGCTAGCGTTGCTCAAAAATACGGCAAGAAGATCATTGCTGATGGTGGTATTAAATACTCTGGTGACGTTGTAAAAGCCTTAGCTGCTGGTGGAAATGCTGTAATGCTCGGTTCAATGTTCTCAGGAACTACTGAGGCTCCCGGAACTATTTTTACTAATGAAGGTAAACAATTTAAGTCTTACCGCGGTATGGGTTCAGTTGGTGCTATGTCTCAACAACATGGCTCTTCTGACCGTTACTTCCAAGGCGGAGTTAACGAAGCAAACAAGTTAGTTCCTGAAGGTGTTGAAGCTTTAGTTCCTTATAAAGGTGATGTTTCAAATATTATCTACCAAATTGACGGTGGTTTACGTGCTGGTATGGGCTACGTTGGTGCTGGTACAATTGAAGAGTTAATTGAAAATAGTCAATTTGTTCAAATTACTAACGCAGGTCTTCGCGAATCTCACCCACATGATGTTCAAATGGCTAAGGAAGCTCCTAACTATGGTGGAAGCGACTTGTAAAAACTGAATTTATAATACAAAGGCACCTATTGGTGCCTTTTTTGTCTATCTCAAAATTTCTTCAATCTTATCAGCTAAAGCTGGATAAATTGGCAATACATTTCGATGCCATTCATTTTTCCTGATTCTTAGTCCAATAATTGGAACAAAATAATTCACGTCATTAACTGCACTTGTGCTGATTTCGCTAACTCCAACAATATAATTAGCTTTATCATAAACTACCGTTAGCAGTCCTTTTTCTCTTTGACCAGCATATAAACTACTCTGCCTTAATTCATATTCAACAAGTTCAAAATTATCTTTATCCTCAGAAACACTATCAGGGTTAATTCCAGCTTGAGCCAGTTGCGGAAAGGCGAATACACCGGTTCCGATTGCAGGATAGTTGATTGGCTGACTTAACCCTTTTTCAAGAGAATTGAACAGATAACGCGCTTGAAACTCTGCTACTGTAGTTAGATTAGGTACATCCTGGCTTGTAACATCGCCAATTGCATAAATATTCTTAATGTTTGTCTGCAAATGCCGATCCACATCAATTCCCTTAGTTGAATAGTCAATCTGTGCAGCAGATAAGTCGAGCTTTTCAATATTCGGCGTACGCCCACTAGCATTTACAACGTAATCAGTTACAAGCGGACTGCCTTGATTTAACTCAACAACATATTTATCACTTAATTGAGTAATATGCATAGCTTCCGTATCAAATCTAAACTGAATTCCTCGCTGCGTCATTCTAGTAACTAATTCAGCGCTATACTTTTGATAAAAATGTCTTAATACATGTTTCCCTCTAACCAAAATTGTTACCTGACTACCCGCAGCAGCTAAAAAAGTAGCTAACTCCATCGCTACATACCCTGCGCCAATAAAGGTAATGTGTTCTGGAATTTTATTTAAAGATAATACATCTGAACTATCATGCAAAAACTTAGCTCCAGGAATTGATAGCTCATGTGGGCGTCTCCCAGTCGCAATAACTATTTTATTTCCCTGGAAATGTTGGCGATTTACTTCAATTGTTTGTCGATCAACGAAATGCGCACTCCCATTGACCACATCACAGATCTTGCCAATAATTTTTCTCGTCTCATTTGGCCAACTAGCAAAACGTTTCTTCTTTTCTTTCATTAATTGTGACCAGTTCATCGTCGCGGACTGTTCAATGCCATGCCCTTCTAATTGCTTGCTAAGAAGCGCAGCTTGAGCAGCACCATCCAAGTAGATTTTTGGTTCACAACCAACATTGGGACAAGTTCCACCGAATAAGCCACTTTCAATAGCCAAAATTGATTTATGTTGTGTAGCTAATAGCTTAATTAATTGATATGCTGCAGGACCTGTTCCTAAAATTATATAATCATATTTTTTCATAAGATTGCCTCATATCTTTCTTTCATTTTCAGTTTATCAAAAGAATATATGAAACCGCTATTATTAGCACTTGAATTTTTTATAAAAAATAACAAAAAACTGATTTTTTTGCGTAATTAATATTGTATTGTGAATAGCCAAAGAAAAAACTCCATTCATATCTCGTATTTTTCATATATTCTCATTTGGAACCTACTATCCTATTTACAATACGCAAAAAGCAGCTTTACAGCTGCTTTTATTTTTTGCTTTCAATTTTTAAAATTTTAGGTTTTTTCTTTTTAACTGACTTTACACCTAAAATATCTAACAAGAAGGTAAAGATCGGTACTCCTACGATCAATCCCCATGTTCCAAGGAAATGTTCCCCTGCAAGTAAAACAACAAAGGTATAAAAGATTGGTAGTTCGGTCTTACTCGACATAAACTTGGGATTCAAAATATAGGCTTCGATAGCGTGAATTATCATAATTATAATGAAGATATAAATCACATATCTAATTCCACCAACAGAATATGCGACTAAACTTAACGGAATCAAGGAAATAATTACACCGGCAACCGGGATCAAACTTAGAATGAAGACCATTAATCCCAGAGCAATAATTTGTGGCATCCTCATAATAATTAGGCAAATCATTGTCATTGCTGTATTACATAATGCAATGAAGAACTGAGCTTCTAAAACTACACCAAAAGTATTAACAAACTTATTGCCAAAATAGGCAATATCTTTAAATAGCCAAGATAAATGGCGACTATTCAAAAAAGTATGGGAGAATTCATTCATCGACCCAAGTTCGATCGTATAGAAGAAGCTCATAATTAGTGACATGAAAAAAGCAATTGTTAAAGTTCCAAAGTTAGTTAAGGCATGAACCAGAATTGTCACACCATGCTTTGCCTGAGTTGTAATTTCACTATCGCTAATATAATGATTCATATATCGCGTTAGCCAGTCCATATTGTCAGATTGATAAAACTTCATCAAAGAATGACTCATTTTAATAATTTGTTTAATCAAAATTGGCACATAAATAGTAATAGCAAAGTATATAACTGCAATCACTAAGAGATAAGCGAGAACTACAATTACTTGCGCAGGGATATGCGGAAATTTTCTTTGCGTAAACCGAATTAAATGCACAATCAAATATGTGAAAATAAACGTCAATAAAATTGTATTCATCATCGACCGTGCCACATATAACACCAAAATAATCAAGCAAAGCGTCACCAGACGGTGAACTATCGTATTTTCTTTAAATTTTTCCCAAGCTTGTCCCATTGAATCCATATACCTCTCCATTTTTCCCTTTATTATACAACTTCTTATTACTCGCTCGACTATGCAACAAACTTTTAATTAACCATAAGAATGTTATAATGACTTTATACAGTAAATGAAAGCGGTATCTAAAAATGAAGAAGTTATGGTGGGGAGCAAATATATATTGGATAATTCTAC
Source organism: Lactobacillus isalae (assembly GCF_947539375.1). Classification (NCBI taxonomy): domain Bacteria; kingdom Bacillati; phylum Bacillota; class Bacilli; order Lactobacillales; family Lactobacillaceae; genus Lactobacillus; species Lactobacillus isalae. Next base: position 1,785,076 of record NZ_OX443569.1, on the reverse strand, counting down.
TAATCTATGGGGGAATTAAGCTCTTTACTTACAATTTTGACACATCTGAATTAGGTGAAACAACAAGTTATGCATTAATTATTATGGTGCTTATTTCTGCCAGCGTATTAATTATTGAATTTCAGGTTGTCTGGGGCATGTGGCTCCATAACTTTGATAAGAGCAATCAACATGAAAATAAGGTCTAAAAAAGAAGATGCATTCAAACATCTTCTTTTTACTTATTCAAATTTACTGAAGCCATAAAAAATTAATAATATCTCTTTCAACCTGCTTATTGTAAGTCAGCTGTCCGTGTTCCGCATTTTTACCGACGATGGTAACTACTCGATAAGTCTTAGCCATTGGCGCCACTAAGTACGCTAACGAAAGTGAAGACGCATTTTTTACAATTCCGTCTGAATTTCCGCCAATATTTCCAATAATGTTTAAGACATCGGTTTGCTTAGCCGGATATAGAGTTCTTAACTTCATCATCTCACGATAAGTAGCATTGGTCTTATTTGGCTTTCCTTGCCCATCCACATGTAAATTCGATGGCTGACGAATTGCGATTGGCAATTGCTTAAAATCAAGTCCATCAAAATGACCAGCAATTGCAACTTGCTTATTTAACTTTGGCATTTTAGAATTATGCGCAGTCTGTAGTAAGTAATACATAATCGAAATATTTCCCAGGGAATGTCCAACCATATTTACCTTTTTTATACCATATTCATTTTGCAAGGTCTGCACAACATTTCTGGCATAACGACCATGCTCTTTAAAATCAAGCTGGACGTTATTGCGATAATTAACTTCTACAATTGGATTTACTGCATTCTTAGGAATAGTTCCGATTAATTTTACTTTTCCATTTGCGTCTACATCAGCTCTAATTACTGAATTGGTTACACCTGCGTTTTGTGCCGCCTTTACCATATTCTCTTCGCCATGATAATTACTTAATCCACCATGAAAAAATAAGGTAGGCGTCACATTTAAGTTACTTTTTGGTGTTTGCCTCTTTTCAACATAATACTTAGGTGCTGCATCTGCCTTATTAGGCTTATTTTGAAAAGTACAGCCTGTTAATAACATCGCCAATATTGTAAGCAAGAAGACTAACTTAACTTTCACTCTATTTTCACTTCCTCCATTTTCGCAAACTAAAATTTATCAAATAATTATTATGAATTTTTATAATTTATCCTAAACTATGTTTAATTTCTTAACTAAAAAGCAAATTGTAAATTGATTGTCTTAAAGGATGATTAAGAACTAAATTCATGCCCACTGCACTCTTTTGCTTAAGTCCAATTTTTTCTTCTTTGACAGAATCTTTTTGAATATCAGCTGTCCCTAAATAGTAAAAGTCTTTTCCGGATGCATCACTTCGCTTAACAAATAAATGCAATTTCATTTCCTTACTTTGTAATAAGCGCTGCACTTCATCTGATTCTAAATGACGTGGTGTACGGGTATACCAACGTAGACTATGCCCATTTTCTAAAGTATTTTGGTAGCGAGCATTACGCTTCTTCTTAGAATCTTTTTGATACGTGATAAAAATTGGCGTCTCTTTTTCTCCTACACGATAGCCATACATTGGAGCTGACACATCCTTAGGCCAATTTAACAAGCGACAAACATCTTTACGATCATATTGTTTATAGAGGGTAAATTGAGACTGTGAGTTATACTCTTTTGACAATTCTAATCCTGTTTTCAGCACATCTTTAAACAAGATTTTAAATTGCTGATTATCAGTTAATGCTTGTTGCAATGGATGCGACAAACGATACTTTTCCTCTACTTTTTCAATTAAGGGATAACTTCCATACTGCTCTTTCTTAGTAGTTTTACCCTGCTTAACATCAAAAAATTCAAGTGACAGAATTTTTTCAACTGAAGCAAGTACATCTTCATTAACGTAACAATCCTTGCTCTTAAGTAGGTCAATGAAATCAGTTTTGGTAAGATCTTTATCTAAGCAGCTTTCTAGCAACAATAATTCATGCGGTCTTTTTCCAAATAGCAATTCCTTTGTCACAAATGAGAGAACAGCATTTTGATAATTACTTAAGTTTATGTTTTCTCCCATTTTCTTTAAAAAATCACCATAATTAGCCAAGGCGTGATTTTTAGCAAAAACAGTTGGTGCAGTTGTACCATATTGATAAAAGTCATATAAGAGTGGCACTTTACCAATTTTTTCTTTCAAATCTTCATACGACTTTCTGAGTTCGCGCATACTATCTAGTTTTATCTTTTCAAGCGAAGCTAAAATTCTTTGAGAAGCAATTTCAGTAAAGTTAATCGTCGAAACATCAATTACTTGTGGTAATTTACTTTCTCGAACTGCCTGATCTTTGTCTCTGCTTTTATCACCATTTAAAGCAATTGGAATTAGATAATTATTTTTATAATTTCCCAGGAAATCAATAACTGTCACATAATCCTTACCTGGAAATTTACGCAGACCACGACCCAGTTGCTGAATAAAAACAATACTTGATTGGGTATTTCTTAACATCACAATTTGATTTAGAGAGGGAATATCAATTCCTTCATTAAAAAGATCAACGGTAAAAATATACTCTATCTCACCATTCTCTAACTGCTGCGTCACGTCAGCACGCCTTTTTTGACTGTCTTCATTAGTAAGAGCACAAGACGGATGCCCAGCTTGACTAAATAATTGTGCTAACTCTCGAGCTTCTTCTTGCCGACTGCAAAAAATAAGTCCTTTTGCTTGTTCCCCGCAATACCCGTAATAAGCAAGCTGCTTAAGCACATACTCTACTCTCTTTTCAGCAACTAAGTCTTTTAGTTTACTAGTTTCAGTTATGATCTGATCGCCCACAGTATAATCCTCAACACCAACATAATGAAATGGTGCGAGCATTTGTTCATTTAAAGCATCCTTTAGTCTAATCTCGTAAGCTAAGTGATAATCAAATATTTCATATATATTTTGTTTATCCATTCGCTCTGGCGTTGCTGTCATTCCTAATAAAAATTTCGGTGCAAAATGATTTAGAATCTTTTTATAAGTTGGAGCTGCAACCCTATGGGCTTCATCAATCAGAATATAATCAAATTCTTTCGGATCTAATTGTCCTAACATTTGCTCCTGACTTACAGTTTGAACAGTTCCAAAAAGATACTTTTTATTAAAATCATGCTTACTGCCAGTCAATAAGCCATAGTCATTCTTATCACCACCAATTACTCGGTAGAAACTAGCTAACGCCTTTTTAGCTATTTGTTCCCGGTGAACTAAATACAGAAACTTTTTCGGCTTGTATTTTTTCACTGCAAAAGCACCTAAATATGTTTTTCCAGTCCCTGTCGCTGAGACAACTAAGGCACGTTTTGCATTTTCTTTCACTAAAGTACTTAAATTCTTTAAAGCAGCTTCTTGCATTTGATTAGGCAATATTTTCTTTGCTTTGTTTAATGGAAAATGCGCATTTTTCTTAATTGGTTGCCAAACTTGTTCATATTCATTAATCCAAGATTCAGTAAGCTCATGACTGTGAGTTAAAGTAGCTTTAATTTGATCATTAACTTCTTCAACCAATTGTCCATTTTCATGAGAAGTTATCTTTAATCCCCACTCGCAATTTTTTAATAAAGCACTTCTAGTAAAATTTGCACTTCCAATTAGAATTGTTTGATAGTCATCATGCTTAAAAAGATAGCCCTTTGCGTGAAAACCAGCTTCTTCACTTAAATGAACTTTCAGGTTAGGAATCTTCATTAATTCTCTGAAAACTTTAGGGCTATTAAATCCTAAATAAGTTCCCGTAATTAAAGTACCGCTAATTCCTTTTTTAGCTAGTTCAGACATTACTACTTTAAATGGAACAAGCATATTTTCTGAGATAAAAGCGACTGCCCAGGTAAAAGAAGTACATGACATTAATTCTTGCCGCAAAGTAAACCAAATTTTATCTTGCTCATCATTACTTACTAATTGGGGACTGATAAACTCATTTCCCTTATTTTCATTTTTGTCATACAAGCCATTTAAAATTGCTTCTTTTAAAACGTTATCCACAGCCTTCACTTCCGATCTAAACTAAAAAAGAAGATCATTTGGATCTCCTTTACTTATCCACAAGTGGATAATTATAAATCAATTTCTAACATAATTGGGCAATGATCTTTTCGCTCTCCAGTATCGAGCATTTCTGACTTAGTTACCTGATCCGCAATCCTATCCGATACGATATAGTAATCAATTCTCCAGCCTGAATTATTCGCCTTGCTAGTTCTTACTCTTTGAGCCCACCAAGAATAGACACCTTCGACATTTCCATGAACTTTTCTGAATGTATCAGTAAAACCAAGTTTGAGCAGCTTATCAAAATCTTGTCGTTCTTCATCAGTAAAGCCAGCGTTATGATGATTATTTTCAGGGTGCTTCAAATCAATAGGTGTATGAGCAACGTTATAGTCGCCACTAGCAATTACAGGCTTACTTTGATCTAGTTTTTGTAAATATTCTGTATACTTTTCATCCCAAACCTGACGATCCTCTAATCGCTTCAACTCATTACCAGAGTTCGGTGTATAAACTTGAGTAACATAATAGTTGTCAAATTCTAAAGTTAAAATCCGTCCTTCATAGTCCATTGGTTCTGGTGCTCCAATGACTGGCTTAGTTACTTCAGGAGTCAAAGAATTTTTGTACAAAAACATAGTTCCTGCATAACCCTTTCTTGCTGGCTCTTCCGATGAACGCCAAACATAGTCATACTCAGGAAACATTTCAGCTAAAATCTCTTGGTGCTTCTTGGTAGGACCAGTAGAGCGTAATTTAGTTTCTTGAATAGCAATAATATCAGGATCTTTTTCTTTAATTGTATCTAAAACGCCACGTGTTAGCTTAGCACGAGCTGAATCACTAGTTAAAGCAGCATTAAGCGAATCAATATTCCATGAAATTAAACGCATTATTATCTCTTTTCTTACCTAGATTTTTATATCACATCTATTATACTATGAAAAACCATAGAAAAGAGCAGCCCGATAAGACTGCTCTTTTGAGAGAGATTATTAAATTGTGTTGAATATGATTTATTCGCTAGCCTTAGGACCAAATAACATTGTCATAATCCATGATACTAAGATAACTAAAATAATAGCTCCTAGTAATGATGGAACAATTGCCATTCCCGCTACTTGCGGACCCCAGGCACCCAGCAAAGCCTCGCCTAGAGATGAGCCTACTAGCCCAGCAATAATATTTGCAATCCAGTTCATTGAACCGCCTTTATGAGTAATGGCTCCTGCAATCAACCCGATTACGCCTCCGACAATCAAAACCCAAATCCAGTGAAGCATGGGGATCGCCTCCTATTTCTAATTTAGTAGTAAATTATTCTAAGTCTTCTTTTACTTCAGTCGCCTTAGATTTTACTTTTCCTTTAGCTTGTTGAGCTTTTCCTTCTACCTCACGAGCTTTATCACCAGTGATTTTTCCTTCTACTTCTTTAAGCTTTCCTGCTACTTTATCCTTAATTCCATGTTTATCTTTCATCATAATTAGGTTCCTTTCCTAAAAATACATAAAAGATTGTTTTTAGCTAGCTATTTCAATCCTTATGACTGATTAACCTAATCATATCAAGCCATAGTTGATAAATATATTCTGAAGTCTTCAAACGCTTAAGCTTAAGGCTTCCTTAATAACTTGTTATATACAGTATACAAATACATTAATTTAGCTTATAAAAAATCCCTAATATCTTGAGAGAATCGATTCCCAAGTGTTGCGTCATTAGTTAAACATTAATTTTATAAGCTATTTATTTACTACAACAGCGGATTTAACTTCCTCTTTGTTTACTTTAGTCTTAACACTCAATTTAACTGCGACAAACAAAATAATAATTTCAACTGCTAAGAGTGCAAATAAGGCATATCTAACATCCCCTAAGCCTGAAATAGTAGTTAATACTGTAGTCATTACTGGTGAAGTCGCCATGACAATTGTATTAAGTAAGCCTACACTTGAAGCTAAAATCTTACGATCAATTGTCGTAACTAACCATTGTTGCATTTTAAGTGAAGCAGTACTTATTACTAAAGCTAATAAGAAGTAAAATGGCATAATTGCAAAAATGTTAGCGAACATTGCAGCAACTGTAGTGGCTACACTTAAAACATTGGCAGCAATAACCATAAAGAAAACAGATTGCTTTTTAAATAATTGTGGTCCAAAAGTACTACCTAAGATTGCACCAACACTTACCACCAAACCAATTACTGCAAGAGTAAAGCTGTAAGTAGAAATAATCATTGTTGAGCGATTACCCGCCATAATAATTGGTAATAATGAACCCATAGAAGTTAATGCACCGTTAAGAAGTGCAATTACTAAAACTACTGATAACAAGCCTGAGGCCTTCTTGATTTGAGTATATGAGGTCTTCATTGTCGCAAAGAATTTTTGCTCGTTTACTTCTTGTGATTCAAGTGGCTTATCATCTTTCTTATGACGAAGGCCTACACTAGCATATAACAAGCCAGCTGCTAAGAAAGTAAATGCATTAACGAAAGCTAAGCTTGAGTAAGACAAGAAAAGCAAGAGACCTGATCCAACAAACTGAGCTACAGTAGTAATAACTTGACTAATACCGTTGGTAAAGCCTTCTGCTTGTGCAAATTCATCTTCTCCAACTAAATCAACAATTAATGGAGCACTTAAACCTCCGGCATAAGTACCAGCCATATCAGAAATAAAGTTAATAATTACTACTGCAATTACTAAGCCCCATTGAGATACATTAGTAACAAACAATATCCCAACTAAGCTATAGAGGGTAAATCTAACTAGAGACATTAAGAAGATGTTCTTAAACTTTTTTCTTGTTCTATCAGCTAAGTAGCCACCAAAGATATCAAATAATCTTGGCAGTGATTCAGAGATTGCAATTAATGATAAGGCAAGAGAATAATTTTGTAATTTACTTGCATAAGTCATAAACGCTAAATAAAAAAGAATGTCACCAGCACTAGATAAGAAACTAGCAACTGAAAATCTTCTGTAATCTTTGTTCTTCAAGAATACGTTCATATAATTTAATCCTCTCCAAATAATTTAATATTGATTTAATGTTACCAGAGAATTAAAATTATTTTTAAAATAGTCGTATTTGAATATTAAAGAGGTATTAGATAATGACAATTGGTGAATTACTAAAAGAATATCGAATTAGTCAAGGTAAAAATCAAAAAGAATTTACAAACAATGGTTTAATTACGAGTCAGTCTTATTATTCTAAAGTAGAAAAAAATATTCATCACATTACCGCAAATAGTTTAATTGACTTACTTCATTACAATACTATCCCTTTATGGGAGTTTTTTAGTAGATTACATTCAACTGACGATCTCCGCCATCAACAAATAAAAGATTTTAATAATATGCTGTCTGAAGCCTACTACGAAAATAATATTGATAAAATGAAGAATCTTAAGCCTCTCGTAAACGAAAGTAATCTTTCAAATAAAGAAAAACAAGAACAGCTTCTATTAATAGACGGCTGGATAGAAATAATGAAAGATCCTTCCGAAAAACCTAACTTAAAATTAAGAGATAAAATAAAAGATAAAATATTTAGTATTCCTAATTTTAATGAAAATAAAGTAACTTTATTCTGTAATTTCATGTACTTCTATGATTTAGAAAGTAATAAAATAATTGCTAAAAAAATAATTAGCCAATACATTGATTCTTCTAATATTAAAATGCAAATTTCCTTACTTGCTATAATAGTGAATATCTTAGCTTTTTCTTTAAGTAATAATAAAGAAAACGATACTGGTTATTTTCTTGAAAAAGGAGAAAGAATAAAAATTAAACCTGAACTAGTATTTTATAAATCGGCTTTCTATTTCTTCAAAAATATCCTTCTTTATCATCAAACTAAAAATAATGAATATTACACCAAAAGTAACCAAATAAAAGATTTCTTAATCAGTATTGGCATGATTCAATACGGAAAAATTCTGGAAGACCTTCTCATTAAATATAAATAACACCTAAATAGTCATATGTGAATATTAAATTCAAATACGACTATTTTAATTTTATTTTTATAAAGGTCTCTATACTAATAGCATAAACTTAAGTAATGCAAATTGGAGGAATAAATATGACACACTTAGGTGGAATAATTGTGTAATTAGGTTAAACTGATGAAAAAATATAAAAAAACAAATATAGGGGATACAATCTCTAATACTAGATATTTATGGATACCTAATAAATACTGTAAAGATCCAGTAAAAGATGTACTAGCCTTATTTAAAAGTTTTATCCAGAAGGAGAACAAATGAAATGAGTTTATTACACTATATAATCTATTATTAAAGGACTGTAGTGTTAAGAAAAGGAGTGTTATAAGCAATATGAGAAAACTATTCCCACACACAATCGAGCCTTTTAAGTAAATTCGATAGGGAGAAGATATTAATAATAAGTATATGCCATAGACAAACAACCATTTATTTATACGGTTAACGCAATTAATGCAGTATTAAGGAGAAAATTAATATGAATCTTCACCATATCGGTCCTGCTCCATTTATTGGAACGTGATAAAAAAGAAAATTCAAATTACAATCTATTACTAATTTCTACAAAAAGTACCTAACTTTGATAACTATCTATTAACTATCAAAGTCAGGTGCTTTTTCTTATTATTTTCATCAACTGATATATAAATATTAATACTAGAAACATAATAGAAATATGAATTATGAGTATTGAGTATTTAATCTTATTTTTATTAGAAAGCCAAACAATCTATAGAGTCTTAAGTCTTAGGCAAACAAAGAAAATTCAAATCACCTTAACTTTATTTTTATTAAAGAAAGTTTATCAAATATGAGTACTATATACACTCAAAGAAAGTTAAATTAAAGATATTAAAAAATCCCTAGTTGATTAGTCATCAACTAAGGAATAAAAATTTTATATCTCTTATACTTACTTGAGAATGCCTCACCTTAAATAAAATTTTCTTTTTTACTTAAAATTTCTTGACTTCAATTATCTCATCAAACATTTTTAGATTTTCTTTAGACTCACTATGGTTCACCACGATAACTGTTTTATTTGGATCTTTTAATAACATCTGCTCTAACTCCATTGATATCTTTTTTTCTACACCAGTCGTTCCTTCATCCATTAAAAATATTTCAAAATTTCGTAAAACAGCTCGAGCTAGGGCTAGTCTTTGCAATTGCCCTCCAGACAAGCTACTTCCTCCTTTTTCAATATAAGTATCCAAGAATTCACTACTACTTTCTAAATGCACCTGATCTAATACTCTCTGTAAATCTCTATCACAATAATGATCAGTTAGATTAAGATTAGTCCGTACTGTTCCCTTAATCACTTGCGGGTGTTGATCTAAATAAAAAATATCTTTATGCAGTTGCTCCTGTGAATATTCGTTTAAATTATGTCCTTTAAGCAGTATCTTTCCTTTGTAAGATGGATAAAATCCTGCTAACAGCTTTAAAATAGTACTTTTTCCGCACCCACTGTCGCCATCAAGAAGATAATTTCTATTTTTTTTAAACTTATATGAAAAGTTACATAAGATATCATTTTTAGTACGAGGATAATGAAAAGTTACATTCTTAATTTCCAAAAATGGAGTCTGTGGTATCAATTTATTTTTCTTTTCATCCTTCGGATTGTCATCAATAAACTTTTTAAATTTATCAAAAATGGGTTCTGTACTCTTGATATAGCTTAAATAATTCGGCATATTACCTACACTATTAAAAATATTGCTGGTCAAATTACTAATTGAAAAAATAGCTCCGATCGTAATAATGCCTCTATAAGCTAAAATTCCTGCTAACCCAGTTAAGCTAATTTGAGAAATCACATTACTAATAAAACCTAAAGCTGCAATTCCACCGTATACTTTTGCTTGAGCAACATAGGCGTTTTTTAATTTTTTAGATTCATTATTTATATCGTGTCTCATAAGAGAGAGGCTATTAAAAGAAAACAACATATTAAAATTTCCAAGTAAGTCGGATGCTACTTGTACAAAATTTTCATTTTCTTTAGTTAAAGCTTGAGAAGTTTGGGTTAAACGATTGTTCAGTAATCGAGGAAGATATAAAGTAACCATGGCTAAAATTAATGCAACAAATACAATCCAAACGCTATATGTCCAAAGCGTAATCAGAGACAAACCTATCAAGGCTATTGCTTCAATAATGGTGTATAGATATGTTAATCCTTTATCAACAATCTGCTGTGTATCATTATTCATCCACGAAACAAAACGGCTATTATCTGAATTATTATACTTTTCATAACTTTCGTTTGAAATTGCTTCTAAAATATTAGCGCGAATTTTATTGGCTATCTCTTGCTCAAATTTAGTTTCAGAAATTGAAAGAGCGTACCGGATAATAATAATAAGACCCCAAACTAGAATCCAAACTACGATTTGCTGATAAAAAATCGTAAGTTTATGTTTGATAATTGCATTAATTACATTTGAAATAATTACTGCACCATATACATCCAATCCAGCTACTAGAGTAAGTAAAAACGTAAGAAAGATAAATTGCGATTTAAATTCTAAGATGTATCTTTTCATTATTTCATCTCTCCAATACTGTTTCTATCAAAAGATCTGAAAAACTAGTATCTGCTAAATTTTCTAACCATGCCCAGTCCCCATTTACATTAACTTCTAAAAAATACCATGTTTTGTCCTGAATGATAAAATCTACAGTACCAAAAGATATATTAGCCAGTTTAAAAAAATTAATAATATTATTCTCTATATCACTTGGAATAATTATTTTTTTAACACGTAATTTTTGTAGATTTGGATGCCAGTCTTTACCAAAATAATTCTGATAATAATATGCAATCATTTTTTCACCAAATACAGTTACTCTGACTTCTTTAGAAGTGGAATTTAAATAATTAGGTTGATAAATTGCCGGAACTTGAGAAACATTTTCTTGCTGTTTACTATTCAAATGTATGAAATTTTTAGTATTAAATTCTACTAAATTATTGCGGTCTGTAAAGAACATGTGATGATAGATAGCTTTCACAATATTTTCACTATTTCTTTGTGTAAAAGTATCAATTTCTTCATAATTATTACTTATAAGTGTAGGAATAATTTTTAATCCTACTTTACGAGCCAGTTTTAGTTGATAAGGCTTTGTTAAAAAAACATCGGAATATGAAGGCATAAAAACTTTATTTTTATATAACATTGGAATTGAAGAAAAAAGAGACATCCACTCTTGTTCTCTATATTCATTCTCATAGGTGTTTACTGCATTATTAGTACAGTAGACAGAAAAATGTCTGAACCAAATATAGTCGTAATTATCTAGGTCATAATTTATTTTTGAACGTTTATCTTGTAAAACAACAGTTGGAGCTTCTTGAGTATAGTTGATACTAAAAGAAAAATATCCCTGAGCAATTTCTTCACTATTTATACGATCATAATCAATATTTCGCGATAAAAAATATACTCCCATTTCGTCCATTTCCGTATCCAATTGAGTTGAAAATATTATAATTTTCTTTTTAGTCTTCAAGTGATAATTAGTTCCATATTTACTCAAAATTGCATGCTTAAAATCTTTATCAATTTCTTTATGAGTATATTCTCTTCTCCTTAAATTATGCTCTAATAGAAATGGTGTCATTGTATAATTCTCCTAATTTCAATTGATAATAAAAATGCTTGAACTATTTATCCAAGCATTTAAATTCTATAAATATTATTTTCCTACATCGAATTTATCATTTTTATCAAGTCGATCTGAGACTGGATCATAAATATATGTTAATGTCATTCCTTTTGAATCAGATAAGTCTTTTTTTCCTTGCAAAGCTTGATCTGCTAATTCTTTTACATTCACTTTTTCTACCATTTTTTTCTCCTTTAAAATATTATTCTCTTAACTTATTCTATTAAATCTTATGCCATTCAATTCTTGGAAACATTAGTGTTCTCCTAGGTCTAATAAATACTAAAAATAATCATTTATTAAGTTCAAACTATTACCAACAACGTCCTTTACCAAAGATAATGACTCTATGCATGTCTTTCATCTCCCAGTATTTAAATAAGTCATAGTATGCGTTATTTAAACCATTCTCTACTTTTATTACATTAATTATTTATAAGGGGTTATCCATGGTGGTAAAAATAATAAATACATATCTTATTCCTTTCTATTTTTAAACTTTATGGTCATTATTATGATTTAAAAATACTAAAATCTATAAAAAAGTCGTATTTGAATTTTATTTTCAAATACGACTTAAATTTATTTCATTAATCTTTTCTTTCGGCATACAATAAACCTATCAACATCTGCACGAAAGAAGTCATAATTATGAAACCCGCTAAAGATTTTCTTAGACATCCCTTTACTACCCGAGTGCCACAGATTTTAATTCAGAGCATCATTATTGGATTAATTATAGGAATGATAGTCAGTATTTTTCGATTTGTTATCGATAAAAGCATGCATTTTTTATACTTTCTCTATCCCTACATGGCATCCCATCCCCAATGGATCGGTCTATATACAATTTTTACTTTTTTTATTTGTATCCTTGTGAGCAAAATTATTAAACCATATTTACTAGACCTATCGGGATCAGGTATTCCTCAGGTAGAAGCAACATTAATGGGAGAACACGAAGTTAAATGGTTTCCCGTTTTATGGCGAAAATTCGTAGGTGGTCTCTTAGTAAGCTCAATGGGACTTTTTCTTGGTCGCGAAGGTCCATGTATCCAAATGGGTGCTTTAGTAGGTCAAGGTTTTGCAGAAAATATTTTTGAATGCAGTGAAGAAGATAGACGTTTGCTTCAATGCGCGGGAATTGCGGCCGGCCTTAGTGCCGCCGTCTCAGCTCCACTTGCAGGTGTTTTTTTCCTTGTTGAAGTTATTACCCATTCTTTTAACCCTAAAGAATGCATCAGCGCTTTAGGGGCCGCTGCTTCAGCTGATTTAGTTACTATTATATTTTTTGGAACGCGTCCCTGTCTTTATCTTCCCATTGCTAAAAAATTGCCCGTTCACTCCTACTGGTCATTAATTACTATCGGAATTGTAGCTGGTCTAATGGCATATGGATATCAACGTTCTCTTTTAAATACTAAATGGCTTTTTAGCAAGCTAAAAATTATTCCCATACAATATCACAGTATTGTCCCACTTCTATTAATTATTCCTATTGGACTTGCCTTTCCTCATGTTTTGGGTGGATCACATTACTTGATCGATTCACTCTTTCACAATCCTTTAATTATCCAAGAAGAAAAACTAGGGCAACTTTCCTGGATTCTAATTCCAGTTGTCTTCTTTCTACTAAGATTAATCTTTTCTATGATTTCTTATTGTAGTTCTATTCCTGGTGGTACTTTTATGCCGATTTTAGTTTTAGGGGCTTTAATGGGGACGATTTTTGCGACTATCTTTATTCACTTAGGCCTAATTCCTACTGACAACTATACTAATATTATTGTTGTCTCTATGGCAGCTTATCTCGGCGCAATTTTGCGAGCCCCATTTACTGCAATTATTTTGCTGACAGAAATGATTGGAACCGTAGAACAAGTTCTTCCAATGATTATGAGTGTCTTTATTGCCTATCTAATTCTAGCCCTCTTAGGTGGAGAACCAATCTACACTGTCTTACGTAAGCAAATGGGATTCAAATAGTTACTTTAACTATATTTTTATTAACACCAAAAAAGGAAGTTCAAAATAGAACTTCCTTTTTACTTATGAATTATATTTATGAATTGCAATAGCTAGAGTATCGTCTACTTAATTAATAAAAATATAATTTCTAACAATCTTAATCGTGACTTCTACTAGAGCTATTTCACACCATTAATATAGCACGTTTTCGTAAATAATGAAAGCGTTTCACTTTAAAAGTATTTAGCTTAATCTACCATAATCGTGCAGCAATCTATCCTAAATATGGATACTGAACATGACTTGGTACCTCATCCCAAACAACTGTATGACCTGCGCCATGGGAACAGAAGACAGAGTTAGGAGTATTGTTAATGTCAGATAATGGATCATAATCCATTTCTTGAATAATAGCAGCACTATCTTTGCATTCTCGATAGCCCAAGAATAAACATTCTAGCTGTCCGCTACCATGAGTGTAGTTTCTAACTTCAGTAGCATAATCCTGCATCTGCGCTACCGGTGCTTGGCCGCTAATCGTAGTAACACTCCCACTACTTTCTCCAAGTTCAAATTTTCCACCCATTCTCTCAATATCATTAATTGCTCGGCCAACTTGATCCTGATTAATTCTTAAAGTGAATTGGTACCAAGGTTCAAGTAAATAAACTTGTTTTTTAGCTTTTAACTCCATTAATCCTTGCCGCACTGCACGATAAGTTGCCTCACGAAAATCTCCGCCAACTGTATGAACATTGCTTCCCCGGCCTCCAACTAGAGTAATTTCAAGATCTGTAATAGGTGAACCAGTCAAAACGCCTAAGTGTTCCTTATTAGATAAACTTTCCATCACTTGATCTTGCCATTTTTTAGGCAAAACTTCTAAACTACACTTATTTTTGAAAACTAAGCCACTTCCCTTCTTGCCCGGAGTGAGTAACAAGTGAACTTCTGCATAGTGTCTTAAAGGTTCAAAGTGTCCAACCCCTTCAACTGAAGACTTAATACTTTCTTGGTAAAGAATCTTGCCCTGAGTAAATTCAACTTCTAAATTAAAACGATCGAGTAATAGTTGCTGGAGAATCTCTAATTGAATCTTACCCAAAACATCAATACTTGTCTCTTCTGTTTGCTTGTTCCACTTAACATGGAGTTGAGGGTTCTCATCTTCAAGCTGGCTTAGTGCCTGCAAGCAAGCATTTGTGTTAGTGGAGTCGACTTTTACTGCATAAGTTAGAACCGGCTGAACGGTAAAATTAGTCTGATCATTTTCAAAGCCTAATCCTTGTCCAGGATATGTACTTTTCAAGCCACTGACAGCAACAATTTCGCTAGCTTCTGCCTGCGAAATAACTTGATACTTAGTGCCGTTATAGCAACGAATTTCATTCACCTTTTCATCAGGAAACATTTCGGTCTTGGCTTTTAAACTACTACCAGTAATTTTTACCCAAGTTAATCGTTCGCCCTTTTCATCATAAGAAATCTTGAAAATCCTAGCTCCAAAGTCATTTGTATACTTTCTTTCATCAGTCCATTTATCTAAGCCCGCTAGAAATTCATCTATTCCAATTAATTTTAAAGCTGCTCCAAAATATACTGGGAAAATTTTTCTTTGATTAATTAATTTTTTGACTGCACTATCTTCTATTTTTCCAAGTTCTAGATATTGATCCAAAGTAGTTTCATCTGCAGTAGCAACTTTTTCATAAAAATATGCATCTTGATTGTCAAACTCAATAAAATTGTCATCCAGCTCATTAAGTTGCTTAAGAATATTTTCCTTATCAGCTTTCAAGGTATCCATTTTATTGACAAAGACAAAAACTGGAATTTGATGCTTTTTTAGTAAGCTCCAAAGAGTTCGTGTATATCCAGTTACTCCTTCACTAGCTGATACAACTAAGATGGCATAATCTAAAACACTTAACGTCTCTTCCATTTCTTGAGCGAAATCAATATGGCCCGGCGTATCTAAAATTTGTAATTCACTATTACCGGTTTGAATACGCGCAATATGGGAAAAAATCGTAATTCCGCGTTTCCTTTCTAAATCATCACTATCTAAATAGGCAGTTCCTTTATCAACTGCACCTAATTTCCTCAATGTGCCACTTTTGTAGAGCATCCCTTCTGACAAGGTAGTTTTTCCCGCATCTACATGGGCTAAAATTCCTGTTGTTAGTTTTTTCATTTTCCTAGTTTTCTAAATGTAATCGTAGTAAATTTGTGGTAATTTCTTTTTATTATAGCTTATTAATGTAATTGAAATTATTATCATCCTATAGCATGATAGAATAAATGCTAAATAAAATTATTATTAAAAAGTTAAATTTGAGGTACACAGAATGACAATTGGTGAAGCATTGCTAAATCTCAGAAAGCAACTAGGATTAAATCAAACAGAAATGGCTGCAAATGTAGTCTCAACCTCTTTTTATTCAAAAGTTGAAAGAAATATTCATGATATTGGAACTAACGATCTCCTTCAAATTCTTAATAAACATCAAATAAATGCTACCTATTTTTTTGAAAATCTAAATGATAAAGAAAATATCTCAGAAGATATTATGGATAGAATATCTGTAGCTTTTGAGCAAAAAAGCAGAGATAAATTATTAAAAATAAAACAGGAGGTAGATTCACGTCCTAATAATCGACAAACTGAATATTATAAATTGCAATTGCAGCTTACTTTAGAGGTCTATCTTCCTAAAGCTAAAGAAATTCCAATTGAATTAAAAAATAAACTGAAACAATACATTCTCGTCAACAATAATTGGAATATTCATTCCCTTCAAATTTTTAGAGAAACAATGCGTATCTACGATATAGAGGAATTGAATTTTTTAGTAGGTACTATCTTAACGAAGTATTCTAATCCAAATATTCTACAAAGTTCTTTGCAAGAATGCATTGGCGCAATCTGTATTAATTACCTAGATAATTCCTACGAGAAAAACTCCACCAAGTTAATCCAAGAGGTATTAGCATATATCTCAACCATTAATAGCAAAGGGCCCGTCCTATTTATAAAGTTACTTGGAAAATATTATGCGTCCGTTTTTCAAAAGGATCCTGCTATTTGTCAGGAAATAACTAACGTTTTAAAGCTTGCAGGATATAGTGACTTAATAGCTGTTCTACCTAAAATATAAAAATAATTAATAGTTAAGAGATGATATTTAAATGAATAAAAATATTGGAAAAAGACTATTCGAAGAACGTACTCGATTACACTTAACGCAACGTCAGTTCACAAAAAATGTAATTTCCCCCTCCCAATATTCTAGAGTAGAACATGGAGAGCAAGATTTAAGAGCTACCGATTTTCTTAAATTAATTTCTCTTAATGATCTAGACATAAATATTTTTTTACAAGACTTCAAAAAAGAAAAAAAATCAAATGAGGAAGTAATGCAGATACTGGCACAAATATTCTATGATAGAGATTTAGACTGTGCAAAAGAAATGCAAAATTTTCTATATAAACACAATTATGATAGTTCGCTATTGATTAGATCAGAATTAATTACTTTAGTACTTGAGAATAAGGATATTATGCAGAACAAAAGTTTAGAAAAAAGATTTACAGAAGAAATTAATAAAAACGATGATTGGATAAAAGATAAATATTTTCTCCAATTATTCGGAAGTTCTATGGTAATTTTTGATATCAATAGATTGAAATTCTATATGGATAAAATCATAAAGGAATATAGCCCTAAAATACGAACACTCTCTTTTGAGGAACAACGGAGAATTGCTGGAATTTGTATAAATTATTTAAACCGCTGCTATTCAAAAAACAATTTAGCATTAGTTAATGAATCTATTATACTTCTTGGAAGTTTAGCTCAAAATCCAGACTTATTAATGTATAAATTATTGGGTAAATATTTTAAATATCTATTTACTGGTGACAACATTAAAAAGAACAATATTCTGGACGTACTGAATGATGCTGGATATTCAAAATTTATCCTTAATTTAGAAAAATAAAAATAGTTGCAGATTTACAATTTTTAAATCATTTTTAATATTAGAGGTTATAATCTAATTTATAAATTGAGAAAAGGAGACGAAAAATCATGGTTATTATTGTATTACCTGTTTTGCCTCATGATTTCAATAAATAATTTTATTAAAAGGAGTTAAAAATCATGAAAAATCTTAAAGTTAATCAAGTAAGAAATTTAAGACGTTTACCAAAAGCAGCGGTTGCTAACAATGGCCCACGTTTATGTGGCTACACTTGTAGTAAAACTTGTTAGTATAGAAAAAATCCTAAAAGCATAAAGCTTTTAGGATTTTTATTTATAAACATTAGTTGGACCCAGAAAACTTATTTTTATGTGAGACACTATTATGATTAAAACTAACGAATTCTTTCCTTTTATCCAATGTCAAAATAGTACTGATAATTTTACTGATTTTTTAAGCAATTTTGAAAATTCTTTGTACAACATTAGTTTCGATAGAATGTGGAAACACTATCAGCTAAGGAATTTGGAATTACCTCAATCCGGGTGGAAAGGACATATTGCCGCTTTACCTGAGGATATTGAAGAAATTTTTAAACTCACCTATTCTGTACTAACTGCTCATCAATGTACTTTCAAAGTAGCAAGCTCTAGAAAGGTTTATGAAGCCTTATCTGATCCACACGCATCAGTCACAGAGGCAAATAAATTTATGACATTTTATCCCAGCAATAATACTGAATTTCGAAAAGTAGTAAAAGAGTTAAATGATAAGCTAGCAGAATATTCTGCCCCAACAATTTTTACAGATTATCAGCTACCTAAACATAGTCCAGTACAGTTTAGGTATGGTGCTTTTACTGAACTAAAAAAATGGGATTCGATAAATAAATGTTTTATTGATCTAATGGAATTACCAAATGGAAATATTATTGAAGATGATAGAACTTTGAGTTTCAATATTCCAGAGGGAATTTCTTTACCCTTTATACAAAAAGACTCATCTTGGGTTGAAGAACTAGACGTAGAAGTAGAAAACCCAAATTTAAAAAAATATGTGTTTTTAAGTACCCTCAGTCAGAAAAACAAAGGAGATGTATATTTAGCTAAAAATGATCATAAAAAAGTTATTGTAAAGACTGCTAATCCTTATATAAGAAATAGAATAAACAGTTCAGATGCTCAAAAATTATTATTAAATGAAGCAAAATTTTTAAAAAAGTTGGAATATACTGGCGTTGTCCCTAAATTATTAAATCATTTTAAAGTTGATAATGTTGCATTCAATGTAACATCATACATTGATGGAATTTCATTAGATGATACTTCTCTTATAGGACAAAAAAAATCTGAAGTAATTTATGCACTTTGTAAAACTGTATACACTTTACACAAAAATAATGTAATCATTGGTGACTTAACCAATAGTAATTTTATTTTTAGTAAGGGGACTTGTTATCTAGTTGATTTGGAATATTTATCCTTTACTAATAAAAAAATTAAAAGGGAAGGTTATACACCATACTATATTCCCATAGATAATAAAGAAAAATTTTTATCCCAAAAAGAAGATATTTTTTCTCTAGCGGTTACTATTTTGGCAATTTTGCTGGGTAATTTACCAAAATATAATTCTAAAAATATAGATGATGCAATAAAAATATTAAATTCAGAAATATATGCTGGAATACACCTAAACAAAAAAAATTCTAAGCTTTTCTTTCTTGCTTATGATTTACTAAATTTATCTAGTAGTAAAAATAAATATAGTCCATCTCAGCTTAAAAAAATTATAGATAAAAAGAATTATAAATCGAAAATAATCCCTTTTAGTGACCAATATCAAATTAATACATTAACCCATAACTTAGAAAGATTGAAAAATACAGTTAAAGTTTATGATGAGATAGGTTTACATAAAAAGTGGTGGAAATCTGGCGAATTTGGTGAGCAAATGAGTCCCCTTTCCTTACAGCATGGGATCATTGGTGTAGATTGTGCTTTAGGAGAAAAATCTTTTAAAAATTTAACAGATTTACCTCAAATATTAGCTAACAATCACAACTTTAAGTATTCTGAAAGTTATTTATTTGGAAGTGCAAGTCTTTTATGGAAATTTGGCTATGAATATCAAAATAAACAAATTACCTATATTGAATTCAAAGATTCAATAAACACCATTGTAAAAACATGGTCTACAGATGAATCAAATAATGATTTTGCACTTGGAACAGCCGGAAAATTATATTCATTAATCTTTATTTTATTACTAGATCCAACTTTATATGATGTAAGAAAGAAGGCTAAAAAATTATATAGTAATCTAAAATCTGGAATAAATAAAAAACATATCAGTTTCTCTACAACTTTTGATAGATTGAATTTTGCTCATGGTCTTTCTGGAACTACATATGTTCTATTAGTTTCTGCCCTCTACTTTAAAGATGCGAAAGGAATAAAGTTAGCTACCAATAACCTATCCTTTATTGATAGTTTCATACTGAAAGAGTTTGATGACAAAACAATTACAAATTATATGTATTTTTCATGGTGTGAGGGCCTTAGCGGTATCGGGAGCGCATTAATTAGATCACAAAATTTACTAAAAAATAAGATTCATTACAAATCTTTAAATAAGATTTCGTTCATTCTACAAAAAAATAGTCTAAGAGTAGATGGAAGCTGGTGTCATGGGAGGAGCAGTATAATTAACTTTTTCTCAGATATGTATGTAAGAAAAAATCATATAGAATATTTTAATAGTATAAAATACTTATCACTTTACGAATTTTGTACCGCAATCGAATTGGAGACTAATATTTTAGCCTTCATTGACGAAACTGGTTTTTTACATTCTTTAGATTTTGGAGTGGGACAGGTAGGTATCTTAAAAACAATTAGTGATGCGTTACAAAAAAGGGACAGACTGTTCTTTTTAACTAATAAACAGGAAAAAAGCCTCAGTGATGAATATATTACAGATTGATTTCTTAAAGCATTAAAGGCCTAATTATGACACATCATAGTTAGGCCTTTTTATCTTATTCATCTCTTTTATATCTTAATGATCCTATCAAATTTCTGTTCGTTTTCATCATGTAGCTGATGGCTAACAAAAATAACTGTAATATCTGGCTGACTCAAAAAGATATTTTCAACATTCAGAGCACTTTTCTTATCTAAATTGCTTGTACTTTCATCTAATAAAAATAGTTTTCTATTTCGTAGTAGACCACGAGCTAAAGCTAATCTCTGCTTCTGTCCTCCAGACATTTTTGTACCATCTTCGCCAACTTTTGTATTTAATCCTGCTGGTAACTCTTTAACATAATCAAGCAAATCAGCTTTTCTTAAGGCATCGAATATTTCTTGATCGCTAAAGTGCTCCCCTAACTCTAAGTTATAACGAATTGTCCCGTTAAATAAATATGGAATCTGATCCACATAAATCAAGGTTTCTCTAATGGCATCATAACTGAGAGTTTTTTCATCTTGATTATTAATTTTAACTGACCCCTGATAATTTTTTATTTGACCTGAAATTATTTTTAAAAGTGTACTTTTACCACTACCAGAATCGCCATCAAGAGCAATCTTTTGATTTTTACTTATATGTAAATTTAATGATTGCTTAAAAACTGGTTTATCTCCAAAAGAAATTTGTAGATTCTCAACATCTAAACATTGAAAATCATTATTTTCAAGTGTTCTACCAATTTGTTTAGGCTTACTTTTATCATCAAGATGATATTTTTCAAAAATTGGTGTCAATGCAGTCATTTCTGCCCACATTGGTGCAATCGCAGCTAACGAATTAAAAACATTGTAGGACAAATTTCCCGAAGATCCGATTACACCAATTGAGATACTTTTTTGGAGAGCTAGAAAACCAGTCCAAGCTTCAATACCAGTTTGTCCTAAAATATTTGAAAAACCAGCAATATTATTAGCTACTGCTTGATATTTCGCTTGTCGTACTTTCTTACCAATTAAGGTCATCGTGGCACCAGTAATTCTATTTTCAAGTTGTCTCTCAACGCCAAAAATAGAATATGTTGCAAAACCCCTCAAGCCATCATTAATAGTACTAAGTAAATTTTCATTAGCTTGAGTAGTTGATAAACTCGCACTAGCTAATCTATCATGAACAATTTGTGGTAAAAAAACTGTTAAAAATGAGACTAGTAAAATTAAAGGTATAAATGTCCAAGAAAATTGTAGTAAGGCAATAATTGAAAATAATGGGTCGGTAATAATTTGAATGGATTGTAAAATATTATAAAAGCCATTATTTTCGATTGTATTCATATCATTAGTTAACCAGGAAGCATATACTCCTGTATCTTTTTCCTGGTATTTCATAATTGGCTTATTAGCAATTTGATGAACAATATCCCTTCTTAAATTCAAGCATAAAAATTCAATTGTTTTAGCTGTTTGAATTTGAAGCAAAATTAGAAAAATAGATAGGATTGCAAACACTCCAATATCAATCATTACCCAATTAAAAAAGTTATGCATCTGTAATTTGATTAAAGAATTTAGAATATTTACATTGATTAGTGCATGAGTAACACGCAAAGCAGAAGTAATAATTGTTAGGATAATTACAATCCCAACCTTTAATGGTTCTTTTTTTAAATATCTCAATAAGTATTTCATTTTCTTCACCTCTATCATCATTTTTAGATAAAGAGGCTGAAATGTTCTTGGTTTATCGTATTTGAACACAACTTTCGTTAACGAAAATCACTCTAAACATTCTTAATAAAAACTTATCTATCCTTTCTCCTTAATTCGTAATATGATTAATATCAAAATATAATTGATTTTTATAAGAAGGTTCGAAATATGTTTTCACTTTTATTAGCCTTATTAATTATTTGGCTGTTCTGGAAACTAGGAATTGGCATTTTGAAGATCGTCGGTTTCTTAATCGTGATCGGACTGCTATTTGCCTTCGTTTCTTATCTAGTATTGCCCCTTCTGGCTTTAGTTGCCTTAGGCGGCTTATTAGGACTAGTATTTTCACATTAACCAAGAGCGGCCTTATGGCTGCTCTTTTTTGTACCTATAGCATTTTCTTTGACTTTACTATCTATAGTATTTTAGACTGAAAGAAAATAGCTTAATATATTTAATTCGAGGTAATCTATATGCCAATAAAAATTATCACAGATTCAACTGCTAATATAACAGCTGACCAAATTAATGGAATTGATCACGTTACAGTTCCTTTATCGCTTCACGTTGATGGCAAGCTTTGGATGGATACGCCTGATATTGATTTAGATAAGTTTCTTTATACTCTAAAGCATACTAAAAATAAATCAACTTCTGCCTGTCCAAACGTAAATGACTGGCTTAAGGCCTTTGAAGGTAGTGATGAAATCTTCGTAATCACTTTAACTAGTGCACTTTCTGGTAGCTACAATTCAGCTACACAAGCCGCAAAGATATATCATGAAAAGAATCCAAAAGCTAAGATCCTAGTCTTTGATTCTCGCTCAGCTGGCCCCCAATTAAGATTACTAGCTGAAAAGATTGCAAGTCTAACAAACGCAGGTAATTCTTTTGAAGAAATTGTTAAGGCAACAGAAGAATATCAACACCATATTGACTTAATGTTTGCTTTACAAGATTTAACTAATCTAGGTAACAATGGACGGATTACTCCAGCTGTCGCTAAAATTGCTGGTTTGTTAAAGCTTTTCGTTATCGGAACTGCCAACAATAAAGGCGAATTTGAACTTTTGGGTAAGGCACGAGGAGCTAAGAAAGCTAGAAGAAAGTTATTAGAGGATATGGTTGAAGCCGGCTACCGTGGTGGCCGTGTTCAAATTGATCACGTTCAAAATGAAGGGTCTGCCCTAAGCATGAAAGAAATCATCTTAGATAACTTCCCAGATGCTAAAGTAACTATCGGTGAATGTGCTGCTCTCTGCAGCTTTTATGCTGAAGAGGGCGGATTAATGATTGGTTTTGAAAAAGAATAGTATGTAACACAAAAGGAGCGCATGAAGCGCTCCTTTTAATATACTTTTTGAAAATCATTCTGCATTATTTTTATAAATTCAGGATATGTTTCCACCTCAAACAAGGGATGAAGGCCAATAGTATCCTTTCGATGCCTGTGATTATACCAGATACTATCAAATCCATATTTTTCAGCACCCAGAATATCTGACTGCAATCCATCCCCAAAGAATAGGGTTTCATTCGGACCAATTTCGGTTCTACTAAAGAAATAATCAAAAGCATGTGGATTTGGTTTAGAATAATGCGCTTCCTCAGACGTTACAATCAGATCAAAATAGTCCTTAATTCCTGCTAACTCTAGTCGATGACGCTGCATAAACTTTTCACCGTTACTTAATACCGTTAACTTATATCCTTGTTTCTTAGCAAACTTAAGCGTATCTTCCACACCAGGTAATAACTGATGTGCTTCGCCAAAGTAAGAGCGGTATTCATTCATCCATTCATTTCCATCTACATCTAAATTAAAATGCTCTTTAATGAAATCATGAAACGTCATCTCACTTAACTCATCATACGTAATCTCACCTAGTTCAAGCCTGCGCCAAAGCCCTTGATTATAAGTATGATATTGTTTCTGTAAATCAGAAGAAATAGGCAACTTGTGCGATTTAAATAATGCATGCAAGGATGAGTCTTCCGTAGCAGCAAAGTCAATCAAAGTATCGTCAACATCAAAAATTAATTGTTTATATTTCAAGTAGCAACCCTTCTTCTATTTAAATTGGTAATTTTGATTATAGCAGAAGATAGTAGAATTTAGTTTTTCAAATTACTTAAAGATTAGTGGTAAAATTATAATTGAATAAAAGTTAATATATTGTTAGAGGAAGAGTAATACTATGACACGTGCACAAATGAAACAAGCTGCTAAAGACCAGCTACGTGGCAATTGGGGTTGGGCTATTTGCCTAACTATCTTTGCTTGGCTAGTCAACGCAGTTATTATGGACCTCAATCGCTGGATCTGGACTGGAAAAGATTTTACTTACACGATTCTGCGTTTTAACAAAGAAAATTTAATTCAAGGATATAAACCCGGATATAATCTTTCAGAATTTATTGTTAGCTTAATTACAGGATTGATTTTATGGGGAGTTGCCTACACAATCTTAGATTTCGTTGAAACAGGCAAGATGGAGACTTGGTACTCTGGTATTTTTAGCGCTTATAGCAATGGCCGTTTTAAAAACAGTTTGTTTACTCTGTTTATGACTAACTTATTTGTTAGTTTATGGACCATTTTATTCATTATTCCTGGTTTCATTAAGGGCTACTCCTATGCAATGACACCATATATTTTGAAAGACAAGTTTTCAGCTGGCCAAACTGATATTGGAGCAACTGAAGCTATTACCGAAAGTCGTCAGTTAATGAATGGTCACAAGATGGACTTGTTTGTTCTAGACTTAAGTTTCATCGGTTGGGGCTTACTTGGCTTAATTACTTTGGGAATTGGATTTATTTGGATTACTCCTTACTACCGTCAAACTAAAGCTAACTTTTATCGTTCATTAGTTGCTAATAATTAAATATCACATAAAAATAACCGCTATAGCGCCTGAGCGTTGTGTAGTGACCCCCGAAATTCGGACACGGATTTCGGGGGTTTTACTATGTCTAAATTAACTAAAAAAGATAAATTGAATATTTATAAAGAATGGACGATTGAAAATAAAAGATCGACATATTTAAGTAAAAAGTATGGAATAGGATCAGTTAGTATTAAGTACTTAGTTTCACTCATTCATAGGCATGGAATAGATATATTAGATAAGCCCTATACTTATTATTCAGCCCAATTTAAGCTAGAAGCTATCAATCGGGTTTTAGTCAATCATGAGACTGCTTACTCTGTATCTTTAGAATTGGGCTTGAAAAGTCAAGGCATGCTTATTAATTGGATTCGCTCTTATAAAGAAAACGGGTATAATGTCGTTATTAAGAGGAAGGGACGACGAACCTGTGAACAAAGAACTAGAGAAATTGAAGAAAGAAAACGAAGAATTGCGTCGCCAGAATTTAAAGCTTACTGTCGAGAACGCATTTATAAAAAAATTGGATGCCTTGGTTCAAAAGAGAAAAAACCAACCAAAACAGAAATAGCACAAGCTGTTAGAGAATTAAGGCTAGAACTTGGGTTGGGTGTTAAAACTATCTTGTCGATTTTAAATGATCCGAATAATGCTTTACCTAGCTTATCCAGAAGCAATTATTACGATATTTTAAAGCGCGAAGATCAAGATGAGATAAAGCACCACGGTCTAATTAAACGAATTAAAGAAATATTCTTTGAACTTAAAGCTAGATACACTGCTCCAGGTTATCGAACAATAACTGATCACTTACATAGTGAAGGCTTTATAATCAATCGAAAAACAGTCTATCGTTTAATGCGTAAACTTAATTTGATTGGATATCGTATGAAACGTAGAAGACGCTACAACAGCTTTGAGGGTGAAATTGAAGGAAGAATTAAACCTAACTTAATTAAACGCAACTTCTTTGCCGTTAGGCCAAATATGAAATGGTACACAGATATTACTGAATTCAACTTAAGAGGACAAAAGCTTTATCTATCGCCTATTATCGATGGCTGTGGGAGAGATATTGTCGCTTATAATATCTCTCGTAGTCCCAACTTACAGCAGGTAATGACTATGCTTGATGATGCATTTAAAGCTAATGGTTCATTGAATGGATTAGTATTTCATTCAGATCGTGGCTGGCAATATCAACATAAGACTTATCAATATGAACTTGCAAGACGTGGCATTGAACAAAGCATGTCTAGGAAAGGCTGTTCTCCAGACGATGGGCTTATGGAAGGCTTCTTTGGCATACTTAAAAGAGAGATGTTTTATGGCAAAGAATCAAACTATGCCAATCTGAATGAATTGGAACAATCGATTAAAGATTATATTCATTTCTATAATTACGAAAGGACAAAGAGTAAACTAAAAGGACTGACTCCGATTCAATATCGAAATCAATCCTTAGTTGCATAATATTAATAAAGTGTCCAATTTTTGTGGGTCACTACATTGTAGCGGTTATTTTTTATTCATCAACTAAAGTAATTCTTTCTTTGTGGTGTTCTGGGTGAACAATCTCATTTACAACTAAGCGTGCCATCGTACCAGAAGTTACTTTAGATTCATTGTTATTGTTATATAGCAATGTATCGTTTCCTAGCATGTAACCAGCTGCTTCTGGACCTGCTTCAAATGTTAAGGCTGGTGAAATTCCGAGCCAATCTACATCTTCAACTTGCTTTAAGTAGTTCAACTCATTCAATTGCTCTTTTGGCGTATTAATCCAGTTTTCAGAGCCAGTTAATTTCTTAATATCTTCAACTACTAAATGGTTGTCAATACCAGTTCTAAGACTGCCAGCACCTAGAATGAATATTACTCTAATATCTTTATTCTTAGCTAGACCGCATAACTTAGTAGCAAGTTTTACCTGGTCTCTTGCCTTTTCTGGAATAGTTCCAAAAGCGTCAACAATCACATTAAAGTTTTGAAGTAAGCTGTCATCCATTGTTAGGACATCGCCAATTAAAAGCTTAGCATCCTTGCCTAAGACTCTTTTAGCCTTATCTTCATCTCTAACAATACCAGTTACTTCTAAGTCCTTATTTTGACTAGCTAACTTATAAATTGCACTTCCTGCCATGCCAGAAGCTCCAATAATACCTACTTTCATTATAATTTCTCCTCTCTGTGTTTTATCTGTTACCTTAGCTTAGCATGAAAAAAGATAAGTAGGATAATATTTGGTTTTAAAAAGCAAAATAAATAAAATAGAACTTATAATTACCATATAAAATCTTGGAGAGTACAGATGATTATTGGAAAAAATCGGCGACAAGTTATTTTAAATATCAAAAAAAGCGTCAAAGAGAAAAATTTTAATGCAAAGGTTGAGCCAAATGATCCAATTTTAAGTAAAAAAGATCGCTTGAACTTAGTTAACAACTTTTGGACTAAGCACGATAAATTATTTTCTAGAATAATTAATTTAATTGCCCGGGGAATCCTCAACATTGGAACTCCCTGCTTAACTTTCAACACCCAAATTAATATTCCTACTTCGCTTAATAATCTTTCTTCAGCTATTATTACTTGTAACCACTACAATCAGTTCGATTGTTTACCGCTCAAACGTCTAGCAATGAAATACCATAAGAGATTGTACTTTGTTATTGAGGATACTAACCTCAAACTTCCTAACTGGCTTGGTTTCCTAATGAGAAATATCGACAGCATTCCTGTTACTCCTAGCATAGAGTATTTAGGTCGAGACCTACCAAGGCACCTAAAACAAATTTTGACTCAAAATAACTGGATTGTCATTTATCCAGAGCAAGAGTTATGGCAGAATTATCGCAAGCCTCGTCCCTTACAAAAAGGCGCCTATTACTATGCGGCAAAAATGAACGTACCTATTATTTCTTGCTTTGTCGAAATTAGAGACACAAAGAAGCGAGAAAAATTGCATCCTGAATTCAATAAAACACGCTGGATTCTTCATGTTTTGCCAACTATTTATCCTAATCCCCAACTCTCAGCTAGCGAAAATGCACAAAAAATGCGAAAAATTGACTATCGCCAAAAAGTACAAGCTTACGAAAAAGCCTATCATAAAAAATTGGACTACAAATTTACAGACTGGGATATTGCTGGCTATAACAAAAAATAGTTTTTCCGCCCTAGAACAACAGAAAAACTATTTTTAATTAAAAGTAATCATAGAATGAAACTTCGCCCTTAACAAAATCATTGTCAACTCGACGATTTTCTTTAATAAAACCTAATTGAACTGCCTGTTTCAAAGTCAAATGGCCTAAAAGTACCTTGGTCCAGTTAGTTAGAGAAGCGGTATAGTCTGGCGATGTTTTTACTTTTTTTACCTTATTTTGGTCAATCATCCAGACACCGTTATTTTCATCAATAATATCATCGTCAGTGATTTCAATAGCTAATTGGTTTTTATTTACTACAGGTACAGCCTCTAAGACCTGCTTCACATTGATTATTCTAGTCATCATATAAGGCAGCGTATTTATCGTAAGTCCTTCTTGCTCTGGGAAAAATTCTCCTAATAGGCTTTCTTCAGGCATTTTCACATAATATTTCAAGTCGCTTGAACTGTGGCTTGCAATAATACTTAATAGAGCTTGAGCTGCTTGCGGAGTTTGATAATACATTTCTTCTACTTGAAAGTTACGCTCAACAATCCGATAAAACATATACCCTTGTGCTTGTTTATTTTGATCAAAATAAACGCAAATCGATCTACCAGGATAATAAGTATCTAACCTATCCCACCACCAATCTGCACGATCAACTGTATTTCTTTGATCATCTTGATTGAGTTTAGCCTGATAAAGCTTAATTACCGCATCTTTTAAGTTTGAGTCGCTCCACTTTCCACGCATCACTTTTCCTTCTTTGACAGGCTTAAAGAAGCGTAAGTAGGCAGGATCAATTTGATACATTTTTTCATAAATAGCATTTTCATAGCCATAACGACGATAAAAAATTTCTGAAAATGGTGCTAGGTTCGAAATTGCATAATTTTGACCATGTAATTCTAAAATAATCTCCTTCATCAGGCGGTTAATATCGCCTTGACCACGGTTTTCGGGATAGGAAGCAACATAGCCGACGCCTCCCATTTTAACTTTTTTAGCAAAAATTCTACTCTTAAATTCATTTACCATAATATAGCTAGCAAGATGATCATCTTTATATTCACCAAATCCCATACTGTGGTTATAACGACTTAAAAAATTAACATCTTCCCGTATATCATTATTTTTTAAAAAAGCATATTCAACTAATGGCACTATTTGATCTAAGGTTTCTTTATCTTTATTTAATTTCATCTGCTTTTACCTTTTCTAACACTTCGCAATATATTTCTATATCTTATTATACTAAGATAAAAGAGCAAACAAAAAAGTCCTAACCATCAGGCTAGGACTTTTAATTTGTGCTGACTAAAGGATTCGAACCTTCGACCTCATCATTACTAATGACGTGCTCTGCCAACTGAGCTAAGTCAGCATTTCTCACAACGTCTATTAGTATAGCAGATGTTAGTAGTGAAAGTAAAGCACTTTTTTCTTTAATCTTCGTCTTTTACTACTTTTATTCTATGAACTGCAATTAGTGACATAAAGATACCGAAGAAAACACCCGAAATCAAGTATGTGGGAAGCATTATCCATGTCCACGAACCATCGCTATAACTAGTTAAGAATTCTAAAATTAACATCAGTATGCCAAAGATTGCACCTGATATCATTCCTCTTACCCATGCAGCTTTTTTAGCCTCAGGTACTTCATCTTTCTCTACCTCATTATCTGTTAATTGAGCCTTTCTAGATTGCCACATTATATATGAGCTAACTACCATTAGCATTACAACAAAGCTACCAGAAAGGAAAAGATATGCCACATCAGCTTTATACATTGAAAACAAAACCATCGAAATTAAGAACGCTACATCCATACTTAAGAAAAATATAAAGAATGCACGATTACCAATTTGATTCATAACCTGTCGTTTTTGTTCATCAAGTGGACCAGAAATTCCGTACCAAAACTTCATGTACTTCTCAAACTTAGTTTCCTTTGCTTCCATCTTTAGCATCTCCATCCCAAAATAAGGTATTTAAATCTGTATTTAACTCATGCGCTAGCTTTAAACATAAATCTAATGAAGGATTATATTTATTATTTTCAATTAAATTTATTGTTTGCCTAGCAACATCTATTTTTTTAGCTAAAGCCATCTGTGATAGGCTCTTTCGCTTTCGATATTCTTTAACTCTGTTCACGGTAATTCTTTCTTTTATCTCAACAAGTCATATATATGTGACTTTTTATACTTTAAGTATAATATAATTTTTAAAATTGTCAATTATATATGACATATTTTACTAACAAAAAAGTCCCAACCGCTTGGTTAGGACTTTTACATGTGCTGACTAAAGGATTCGAACCTTCGACCTCATCATTACTAGTGACGTGCTCTGCCAACTGAGCTAAGTCAGCATATCCATATGACAGTTAATTATTTAACCATATTATCTGTTTCTACACAAGAGTTTTTTTACTTTTTACTTAAATGAATATTCGACTAAATCTGGGCTACAATAAAACCGTATCTGTTAAATAGAAAGGTTTTATTATGGTAAGTTTAACATCACTTTCAACTGAATTAGATTGGTTACTAAGAATTTTAGTTGCTGCTCTTTGCGGAACAGCAATTGGCTATGAACGTGCAACTCAAAGAAAAAGCGCAGGTATTAGAACTCACATGGTTGTTGCTGTAGCTTCTGCTCTATTTATGCTAGTTTCAAAATATGGTTTCTTTGACCTATTATCACTCCATGATGTTTCACTCGACCCATCAAGAATTGCAGCTCAGATTGTAACTGGAATTTCCTTTATTGGTGCTGGTACAATATTAGTTCGCCGAGAACAAATCTCTGGCTTAACTACAGCTGCTGGCGTCTGGGCGACAGCTGCAATTGGTATGGCAGTTGGTGCTGGAATGTATGTCATTGGGATTGTCAGCACAGTCTTTTTGTTCATCATTCAAATTATTTTTCACGATGATACATTCATTAACTTTATTATTCTTCATGTTCGCTTTAATGTTCAAATTGAAGCCAATAATCATCCAGATATTCTTAATGAACTGAAAAAAGAACTATCCTTAAACGAAGTTGAACAAATTTCTATCAAAATTATTGATGTAACTTCTGAACATATCGTTGTTAATGTAGATGGCGTCATCAAGAATAGAAAAGATGAAAATGACATCATCCTAGCTTTAGAAAAAGATCAAAATATTCGCCGAATCAACTCAACTCACGGAGCTAAATAAAATAATAGAAACCGTTTTCAAAATATGCTAAGATATATGTGTAACTTAATATAATAAGTTACGCACTTTTTTTGAATATTAATTGCATAGAATATTGAGGATTTTTATTATGAGCTATACTTATACCTTACGTTATGTCTTCGATCCACGTACTAATACACCTGACAAAGATAAAAAGCTCTTAGATTTTGTCCAAACATCTAAAATCGATGACGTGGCTTTCATTATTAACGGCGAAGAATTAAACCATAGTCATTTAACTAAAGAAGAAACACAAGTCTGGCTTGATGCTATTATCCCCCTACAAAAGCAATTAGCTGAGCTTGATGTTACTACAAGCCTAAATCCCTGGACAACTATTATGCACTCTGATCGCGGCTTTAGTGTTAACCCAAAAATTGGTTTTAATACCTTTGTCGACATTAACGGCAAGCAAGCTAGAGATATGGCTTGCCCAGCAGATCCAACCTGGCGTAAGTATCTAGCTGATAGATACGCTCAATACGCCTCTATTCACCCACGTCGGCTATGGGTAGAAGATGATTTTCGTCACTATAATCATACTCCGCTAAAGTTAATGTGTTTTTGCGACTACCATATGAAGCTATATCAAGAAAAACTAGGTAAAGCAGAAAGCCGCGAAGAATTCGTCAAAAATATGCTTAAGCCTGGTGAACCTACGATTGAACGGAAAATATATCTTGATCAAGCTCGCAAAGAAATGATCGAAAACGAACACTTGATTGAGCAAGCAGTTCATAAAGTTAGTCCAGATACTGACTTAGGTCAAATGACTTCATTTCCTGATTGGCACGCTATTGAAGGTAGAGATTGGGCTAGTTTATTTGATGCGCAAGCAGGTCCTGGTCATCCACGCGTAGCGCGTCCACACTTACCGGCCTATAACGAAGTTGCACCTTTAATTTATGGACGCAAATTTGAAGAATATAGTCGTACAACTGCGGCATTTTTAGGACCTCGAGCTGAACTTTATCCAGAGTTAGAAAACTCAATGTGGACGCCGCAAGTAAAATCTAATACCTTTATTGCCTTTCAAATCATTACCACGGCCCTTCTTGGGGCCAAAGGTATTATGCTTAATATCTTTGACATGATGGGTAATGGTGTAAACGAAGATTGGGGTTATGGCAAGATGTTAGCTGATATTAAGCCATTTGCTTCTGAATTAACTAATCATCGCCTTAACATGAAACAATTAAGAGGTATTAAAGTTTTAGTCGATCAAGACTCTGCCTATACTGCACAAACAACTGTAGGAAAAGAGCCAGAAGAGTTGCTACCACATGAAAAGAACTGGGCTAGTTTATTAGCAAGTTTTGGTTTTGCGACAACTATTCTTCCTGTTCAAAATAATCTTAAAATCGGAAATCAAACTATAGCTATTGCTGGTCAGTTATTACGTAACCTTTCAAATGATCAAATCACTAATCTAATCACTAAAAACACCGTTCTGCTTGACGGTGAAAGTATCCAAGTTTTATTAGACAGAAACTTAGGTCACTTGCTTCATATTCAAAGCGCTAAATGGCATCCATGTAAGAGTGGCTATCAGTCCTTCGAACAAGCTGATGGTATTACTGTTCAAGGTGTTAAGAATCCACGCATTACCATGCTCCAACATACAGGCAACTATCTACAACTAGACTATCAAGCAGATAGTAATGTTAAAATTTGGAGTTCAGCCTATAATTCGATCGATCAAAAACTCGGAAACTTTATGGCTGTTATTGATGATCACATAATTGTATTACCAATGGACCAAGATCCAAAACACGGTTG
Source organism: Lactobacillus isalae (assembly GCF_947539375.1). Taxonomy (NCBI): domain Bacteria; kingdom Bacillati; phylum Bacillota; class Bacilli; order Lactobacillales; family Lactobacillaceae; genus Lactobacillus; species Lactobacillus isalae. The sequence goes on along the minus strand of NZ_OX443569.1, from coordinate 1,751,627 downwards.
GGAATCACAATTTTCATCTTATAAACAAGGATTAATGCAACAAATTCTTGCTAGCGTTGAGCCAATTGATTACTTAGTTAATATGCCTCACGTTAAGTTAAACATTCAAGAAAATGGTAAAGTTGTCTGGCTAGCTAATTTTAACTTAGATGGCTATTCAGAAATTAAGTGGCATCTAGGACACGATCTTCCATCCAATACAGCTACCTTGATTAGAAAGCATAAAAATAGCATTGAGAAGGAAACAGTTAGAATTGAAGTAAAAGATAAAATTGCTACAATTCAAACTTCCCTCTCTCCTCTTGAAACTATTCAACTAATATTCTAACTAAAAGAAGAGCATCAGCTCTTCTTTTTTGGGTTGTTTCTACACGCAAGCGTCCCCTTTTATCTTTATCCTAAAAAGCATTAAAATGAAAGTACTATATCCGTTAACGAAAGGACTTTTATCTTGGGTAAAATACTTGATTATGTTCGCTGGCGGGGTGACCTAACACTAGATCGAGAACCATTTAATAGCTTAGACGCTGGTCTATTTGCTGCATTTGCTTATCTTCCTTTTGATCAAAGTGTTAAAGGTCATACGCTTGAGGCAGCTACAAAACGTTTAATAGAAAAGAAAACACTAATTCACTCAGATAAATTAGAAGCAGAATTAGTCAACTTAAGTGATCGCTATAAGAAGATGCGCTTTTTAGACTGGTCGCACCTTTCTCAAAAAAAACCACCAGTACAGTTCACAGCAATGACAATTGAATTGGATCCAGAGACTATTCTTGTAGCCTATCGCGGAACTGATGGCTCGATGGTTGGCTTGAATGAAGACGTAGATATGAGTTACCAACCAGAAATTTTTGGACAGAATGTGGCAGCCGATTATCTAGACAAAATTGCAGAAACTTATCCTGATAAAAAAATCTATACTACTGGTCATTCAAAAGGTGGAAATTTTGCGGCTTACGCACTTTATGCGGCTGCCCCTAGTCTTCAAGATAGAATTATTAGAGCATATAGCTTTGATGGCCCTGGTTTTATGAAGGAAATGTATAAGCAGGTGGAATTTCAGCGCGTAATTCCAAAAATGATGACTTATGTTCCTGAAGGATCGATCTTCGGGATGATGCTTGACCATCCAGAGCGAGTTATCGTAGTCAAAAGTAGAATGAAACACTTAATGAAACAGCACAATCCCTTACACTGGGAAGTAGCACGAAATAGCTTTGTGATGGCACGTGGCTTAAGCAATGCAAGCAGAATTATTAGAAGTACGTTCATCTCATGGAATACAAAGATTCCACGTGAAAAACGCGAAGCATTTTGGCTAGCCTTCTTTACTGCTTTAGAATCGCAAAAAATTACAGATGCTAGTCAACTAACAACTAATAAAATACGTGGTGCAATCCAATTTAGCCATGCTTACCTTTCTCTTGACCCAGACGTACGTTTAATTGCTAACGAGATAATTTCTGATATTACAGCAACCGCTCGTCAGTATATCAATCTTCCCTTCATTAGCCACAGTGAACACTTGAAACCACTAGGCAATGACTCGAGTAAAGGACCAATTGTTGACGATTCATATGATGGTAGCTAGTTACATGTTTCATGTGAAACAAAGCAAAAAGACAACTTCAATTTGAAGCTGTCTTTTTAATTTAGAAATTAATGTTAATTATTTATTCTTTAAAGCTTCTTTAGCTAATTCAAAATCACCTAAAGTTGCAGAACCATTATCTGCAACTGCTGGACGAACAATTAGCTCATCAACGTCAGGTGTTGCTACATAGTTATTGTTGAATTCTCTAAAGAATCCACGCACTTGCACTAAATCTTGATCATTTAAAACTGATCCACCAACAACCATTACATCTGGGCGCATGGTCATGTATGCATTAAATAATAATTGTGCTACATAGTAGGATACATAAGTAAATACTTTGTGATCTCTAGGTAATTTTTCACCAGGAATACCGGTTCTTCCTTCTAGTGAAGGTCCAGCTGCCATTCCTTCAACACACTTATTACCGTGGAATGGACATTTTCCAGTGTAATCATCACCCGGATAAGGAGTTACGAGCATATGTCCCATTTCTGGGTGATTGTTTAATCCAATAAACTTACCAGCTTGAACTGCACCAGCACCAATTCCTGTTCCAATTGTTACATAGAAGTAAGTCTTTGAATCATCTTTACCACGTGCAATATATTCACCATAACAAGAAGCGTTAACATCAGTCGTCATTACTACTGGAATGCCAAGTTCTTTTTCAAAAGTACCCTTAACATTTGTTCCTGACCAACCACGTTTAGGTGTATCCAAGATGTAACCAAATGTTCTGGAATTTGGATTGATATCAATTGGTCCAAAGGTCCCGATTCCTAAAGCAGCTACTGGATGCTCTTTAAAAAATTCAACGCTTTTTGCTAAAGTTTCCTTCGCGTCGGTTGTCGGAATTCGTTTCTTTGCAACAATTTCGCCACTTTCTGTATCTTGAACTGCCAAGATAAACTTTGTTCCACCAGCTTCAATACTACCTACATATTTATTTTCTACCATTCAACTTACACCTTCTCATTTAATTAGTTTTTTAAAAAGATAGACTTTTAACTCTTATAGTATAGCTAATTAATGAAACGCTTACAAATTATTTTCTTAAGCTTCATTATGAGTATAGTCAAGATTTGAAAAACGGTTATATGGTTTTGAGAACATCAGTTTAACTGTTCCACGCGTACCAGAACGGTTTTTCTCAATGATTACTTCTACTTCACCATTATCTTCTTCAGCTTCCACTTCGCCTTCGTCATCTTCTTCTCGTTCATCACGGTAATAATCATCACGATAAAGAAAGGCAACAATATCGGCATCCTGCTCAATTGATCCAGATTCACGAATATCAGACAAAACAGGCCGCTTGTCTTGTCGCTGCTCAACTGAACGAGATAACTGCGACAGAGCAATAACTGGAATATGCAATTCTTTGGCTAATTTTTTCAATTGTCGTGAAATTGCCGAAACTTCTTGCTGACGTGATTCACTCCGTGGTCCTTCAATTAGCTGCAGGTAGTCAATTACGATTAAACCTAAATTTCCTTTTTCTTTAGCTAACCTACGTGCCTTAGCTCGAATTTCACTCATTTTAATTCCGGGGGTGTCATCAATATAGATACTTGTATTATCTAGTGATCCAGCTGCAACAACTAATTTACGCCATTCTTCATCAGTTAATTGACCGGTTCTAAGGTGCTGTGAGTCAATTAACCCTTCTGAAGCTAGCATTCTTTGAACTAACTGTTCAGCTCCCATTTCTAGTGAAAACATTGCAACAGTCTTGTCAGTCTTTAGACCAACAAATTGAGCCACGTTTAAGGCAAAAGCCGTCTTACCAACACCAGGACGAGCAGCTAGAATAATCAATTCATCATCATGGAATCCAGTCGTCATCTTATCTAATTCAGAAAATCCCGATGGAAGTCCTGTAACTGTATTCCCATCATCTGGAATAGAGTTAATTTCCTCCATAGTCGTGTTTAATACATCATGAATAGACTTAAACCCACCACTTGCATTATTCTGTGAGACGCCCATTATTTGACTTTCAGCGTCATCTAAAATATCTGTTACATCATCAGAACCTTCAATAGCATTCTGAATGATTCTTTGACTAGTAGAAATTAAGTTTCTAAGAATAGCTTTGCGCTTTACAATTTTAGCGTAATAAGTAACGTGAGCTGCTGTTGGAGTTGCCATAGACAGTTCTGTAACATATGAAATTCCGCCAATATCATCTACCTGATTATTTTTCTTTAACTCATCTTGTAGAGTAACCGGGTCAATTACTTCCTCACGATCCGAAATATTAAGCATTGCTTGAAAAACGATTCTATTTGCATGTTCATAAAAATCGTCAGGTTGCAATACATCAGAAGCATCAATAATTGCTTCTGGATCTAAAAAAACGGCCCCTAGGACCGCCTTTTCTGCTTCACTATCATGGGGAATTTGTTGAGAAACAACATTATCCATTATTAGTCTTGCTCCGTAATGTGAACGCGAATTACTGCTTCTACGCCTTTAAATAACTTAACAGGGACATTTGTGTATCCTAAGGATTTAATTGGCTCTGGAAGCTCTAATTTACGCTTATCGACCTTAATACCGTATTGCTTTTCAAGTCCTTCAACAATTTTCTTACCTGAAATGGAACCAAATAAACGTGAATCAGTACCAGCTTTAGACTTAAAGTTCACAATTGTCTTGTCATCTTCAAGTTTCTTTTTAATATCTTCAGCTGCTGCTTTTTCTGCTTCATAGGCATCTTTTTCGGCCTTTTGAACGCGCTTCAAGGTATTTAAGTTAGAGCTAGTAGCTTCTTTAGCATAGCCATTTTTAATTAAAAAGTTTTGAGCATAGCCATCAGGTACATTCTTAACTTCTCCGCGCTTACCTTTACCCTTCATGTCTTTAATAAAAATAACTTTCATGAATTTCACTCCTATTCATTTTCTTCAAGATATTCATTAATTGCAGCAAGCAACTTATCCTTAGCTTCTTCAACTGTTACGCCTTTAATCTGCGTTGCAGCATTAGATAAGTGGCCACCACCGCCTAATTTTTCCATAATTACTTGAACATTCACGTTTCCCATTGAACGCGCTGAGATACCAATTGCGTCTTTTGTTCGTCTAGTAAGTGCGAAACTAGCATCTACATGTTCAAGCGATAAGGCAGTATCTGCGGCTTGAGCAGTAATAATGGGATCATAGATCTTATTATCTTCTCCCATTAATAGAGCCATATCTGGTTCAATCATGTCAATCGTAGAAACTAAATGACTTCTTTGCAAGTAATTATCAATATTTTCTTTCAAAAGTTCAGATACAACTTGAGTATCCGCTCCAATTGACCGTAAATAACTTGCTGCGTCAAAAGTTCTAGTTCCTGTCCTGAGCGAGAATTCCTTAGAGTCAACTGTAATTCCTGCTAGCATAGCTGATGCTTCTAAATCAGTCAAGACTCCCTCTCCTCCTTGTGGCTGATACTCAATCATTTCAGTTACAAGCTCACAAGTTGAAGATGCGTATGGCTCAATGTACACAAGCATTGGGTTTTCAGGAAATTCTTCGCCGCGACGGTGGTGATCAATAATGATCAAGCGATTCTTCAAACGATCATAAAGTTCAGGATCATAAGTAATGCTGTATTTAGAGTGATCGGTTAAAACTAAAAGTGATTCATCAGTTGCTGCTTCAAGAGCATCTTTAGGAGAAATAAATACATCTTTATCAATGCCAGCAGCCTGCATTTTAGCAATTAAACGTCCTACATCATAGTTAACATGGTCAACATCCAAAACAACACTAGCCTTCACACCATGAATTCTAGCGATTTTAACAATTCCAATTGCTGAACCAATCGCATCCAAATCAGGATTTCGGTGTCCTTGAACAAAGACGTGATCAACGCCTTTAAATAATTCTACCAAAGCCTGCGATACCATTCGAGCTCTTACCCGCGTACGCTTTTCCATTGGATTAGACTTTCCACCGTAAAAGCGAGCTTCATGACCTGATTGTTTTACAACAACTTGATCACCTCCACGTCCTAAAGCTAAATCTAAATTGGATTGAGCTTGGTCTGCAATTTCATTTAAGCTTTCAGACCCAAACGCAATTCCAATTGATAAAGTTAACGGCATATTCTTACGGCTTGATTCAGTTCTAACCTTATCTAAGATAGAAAACTTATCATCTTCCATCTTAGCCAAGTCATGCATGTGCGTTAATAAAATAAAGTGGTCTTCATCAATTCGTTTAAGGTATGAATTAAATTGACCAGCATAATTGCTGAGAGCATTCTGGACGTATGAACTCATATTTGTTAAGTTCTGGTCACTCATTGATTGACTTAATTCATCATAATTATCGATAAATATTAAGCCAATTGCTAATCTCTCTTGCTTATATTTTTCCTCAATATTTGCATAGCGCGTAATATCAAGTAAATAAACAACGCCTAAATCATCTTGGACAACCATTTCAAATTTTCGGTCGCCCCATTTAATAATTTTATTTTGATTACTATCAGACTTAATAGCGTCGTCAACATATTTAGCTAGTTCTTTATCTACTGAGGAGATAGAAGAGCCAATAATGTCTTTCCCATGTAGATACATTTGCAAATAAGGATTGATCCATTGAATCTGTCGATCCTTATCATAAAGCATAATCCCAAGTGGCATCTTAATCATAGCCTCTTGTTCTCCACGCTTTATGCGGTATGAAAGATTAGCAGCATAATTATTCGTATTTCCAGCCAGAACATAAATTCCATATATTACGAAAATAACTGTCAAGATAAACAACAGCACCATTGCCAGCCCAAAAAGCGGACTGATTAGCATCCCAATAATAGCTCCCAATAAGGATAAAACTAAGACAATGATTAATGATGCTGTTAAACGTGTATCTTTAACAAATTCAGGCAATTCTAATTTGCGTAAAAAGCCTTTCATTGAAATTCCTTCCTGTTTATAGCATTAATATCATGAAAAATAATATACTGCATCAGTGTATATTATACATCAAAAAATGCTTGCTTATCATCTAAGCTAAGCAAGCATTAAAGCATATTATGTCGACGTAAATACCAAAGCAGTATTGCCATTACAATAATCGAACCTACAGTTATTATTACCCAATCGAATGGATTATGAAAAATCGGCAAATCAACGTTCATCCCAAAGAATCCAGTTACAATAGTTGGAATCGTTAGTAAAAGAGACCACACCGTCAAAAACTGCATCGTATTGTTCAAGTTATTATTCAAAATATTATTTGAAGTTTTAGATATTTCCTCAGTCACTTCGCTATAAATCTTAATCATTTGCGAGGACTGCTGAACTTCAATGATGATATCATCACACATTTCTTCTTCAGAAGCATTCATATGAAGACCAGATTTTTTGTTTTTCAAGCTCTCAAGCATCATTAGATTAGTTCTAATTGAACTAGATAAATAAACCAAACTTTTTTCAACTTGAGACAATTCTTGCAAGTCTTTATTATGAATTCTTTCACTTAAGTTATTATCCAAAACTAGGCGTTGACTATTTAGCTGGCTTAATGCTCTTTGGAAATACTTCGTAACCGCAAAAAGAATAGCAAAGATTAATTCTTTTTCACTATGAATATGTTCGTCTGGCTTCTGTCTAAATTCCTCAATCATATAAGTTGTATCAGGAGAATGTACGGTAAAAAGTGTATGATCGACCATTAAAAACTTAATTGGCAAAGTTGTAAAATGGTCCGCATCAGCCGTTGGCCAAACAGGAACATCGTAAACTAGCAAATCACTGTTGGTAATATAGTCATGATCAAAGTGGGGACGTTCATGAAGGTCGGTGATATAAGAGATAATTTCTGAAGTTAGATCAAAATCATCCTTCAACAATCTAATATCATGATCGTCACAGTTATAAATATCGTACCATTTGTAGTCAAACTCAATGTTTCCGGCTAGTTTTTGCTTAATAATCATGACAATCCCTCCGTTTACTTCTTTTATGATACCGCAAAAAATAAAATAAAAAGAGTAGCATATGCTACTCTTTTTATTATTTTTGATCTGTTATTAGTCTTCTGCGACAAATGGCAATAAGCCCATAACGCGAGCTCTCTTAATAGCAACAGTCAACTTACGTTGATTCTTTGCGCTAGTGCCAGTGACACGACGTGGTAAGATCTTACCTCTTTCAGAGATAAAACGTTTCAACAAATCAACATCCTTGTAGTCGATGTAGTCAATGTGGTTAGCTGCAATAAAGTCAACCTTACGACGACGACGGCCACCTCTTCTTTGTTGAGCCATATCAAAGATCCTTTCTAATTAAAATTAAAATGGGAGATCATCATCTGAGATATCGATGGTGCTACCTGAATCTGCAAATGGATCTTGCGGTTTATTGCTTTCTCCACCAGCAGGAGCATTATTAGTGCTTGGAGCACTAGATCCACCAAAGTTATTAGTACTTGGGGCATTTCCTCCTTGTGGAGCAAAATTACCACCATTGGTCTGACGATTCTCACGATCTCGACGTGATTCTAGTAAAGAGAAGTTATCCACGATGACTTCAGTCACGTAAACTCTCTTACCATCTTTATCATCGTACGTTCTAGTTTGAATCCGGCCTTGAATACCAACTAACGAACCCTTTGAAGTAAAGTTAGCAAAGTTCTCTGCAGCTTTACGCCAAATTACACAGCTGACGAAATCAGCACCACGTTCACCTTGACTATTGGTGTATTGACGGTCAACAGCTAGAGTAAACGTAGCAACTGAGATTCCACTCCCGGTTGTACGTAAATCAGGATCACGTGTTAAACGGCCAACAAGTACAACATTATTAATCATACTTTTGTCCCCTTCCTAATTCACGAAAACAAATTACTTGTCTAATTTTACAGTCATTGAACGTAAAACTTGGTTATCAATACGAGAAAGACGACCAAATTCATCAACTGGTTCAGAGTTTTCTGCAACGAAAGTCATAATGTGATAAGTACCTTCACGGTATTTTTCAATTTCGTATGCGAAACGTCTCTTACCCCAATCTTTAGATTCAAGTTCTTCAGCACCGTTGTCAGTAACAACTTTATCGAAACGATCGATCAATGCTTTCTTTGAATCTTCGTCAATATCAGGCTTGATGATGTAAGTAACTTCGTACTTAGTTTTTGCCATAATAATTGCACCTCCTCTTGGACTAAATGGTTCTTGTTAAAATCAAGAACAAGGAGTAATGAATAATATTACTCACAATGCTTGATTTTATCACAGAAACAAAAAATTACCAAATGTTTTTTCACGTGATCCTGAGTTTCAGTACTCAATTATTATTACGCAAAAAATTTGGTAATTTTTTTTTATTAATTTTCTTCTACTGGTTCTTCGTCTTCTTCACTAGCTTTAGGTACTGCAGTAATACTTGCAACTTGAGAGTCATCATCAACCTTGATTAAACGTACACCTAGAGTAGCTCTTCCTGTTTGAGAAACATCATCAACGTCAAACCGAATCATAACACCAGCACTAGTGATTAACATGATATCTTCATCACCATTAACTACCGTTACACCTGCCAAAGGCCCGTTCTTTTCAGTAATATTAGCTGTCTTAATACCTTTACCGCCACGACCTTTAACTGGATATTCAGAAGCTGCTGTACGTTTTCCGTATCCCTTTTCAGAAATTACTAATACTTCTGAACCAGGTTCCAAAATATCAGATCCAACTACGTAATCGTTGTCTCTTAAATTAATTCCGCGCACACCTGCTGCAGTTCTCCCCATTGAACGAACGTCTTTTTCGTTGAAGGTTACTGCATAGCCTAAGTGTGTACCAATAAGAATATTTTGTTTACCATCAGTAGTTAAAACGTTATTTAGCTCATCCCCATCACGAAGAGTTAAAGCAATTAAACCACTACGACGGATGTTTTGGAATTCACTAACTTTTGTTCTCTTAACAGTTCCCATCTTAGTAACAAAGAATAGATAATTATCATCTGCTCCTTCAGGAACGTTAATTACAGCTTGGATCTTTTCACCCTTATCAAGTTCAAGCAAGTTAACAATTGGCAATCCCTTAGCATTTCTACCAAATTCTGGAATTTCATATGCCTTCTTTGAGTAAACTTTACCTAAATTAGTAAAGAAGAGTAAAAAGTCATGGGTACTTGAGAAGATCAAATGATTAATAAAGTCATCATCTTGAACTCCCATTCCCTTTATTCCGCGTCCACCACGATTTTGAACCTTAAACTCATCAGCTGGCATACGTTTAATATAACCATTGTGAGTTAGAGTTAAAAGCACATCTTTTTGTTCAATTAAATCTTCATCTTCAATTGAAACTGCTTCGCCTTCCGCAATTTTAGTTCGTCTGTCGTCACCAAAACGCTTTTGAATATCAAGCAACTCATTGTAGATAATTTCATCAATTCGTTCTGGCTTAGCAAGAATATCCTTGTAATCTGCAATTTTTGCCTGTAAATCTTGGTATTCAGCTTCAATCTTGTCACGCTCTAAGCCTGTTAAACGAACTAGACGCATGTCTAAAATTGCTTGAGATTGACGATCATCTAAACCGAAGTTTTGAATTAATTGCGCCTTAGCAATATCACTGTTTTGTGAACCACGAATAATTTTAATGATTTCGTCAATATGATCTAACGCAATTCTTAATCCAGCTAAAATATGCGCTCTAGCTTCAGCCTTCTTTAATTCAAACTTAGTTCTGCGAGTAATAACATCTTCCTGATGGTGAAGATAATATTCAAGCATTTGCTTCAAGGTTAAGAAGTGTGGAGCTCCATTAACAATGGCAACCATATTCATACCAAAGTTAGCCTGCATTTGGGTTTCTTTAAATAAATTATTCAAAACCACACTTGCGCTTGCATCCCGGCGAATATCGATCGTAATTCTCATACCAGTCTGGTCTGATTCATCACGAACTCCAGTAATACCATCAATTGTCTTTTCACGAGCTAAATCCGCAATTTTCTTAACTAGTTCAGCCTTGTTTACTAAGTAAGGCAATTCGCTAACTACGATTCGTTCACGTCCGCTTTTTTCTGTTTCAATGTTGGTCTTAGCACGGACTACGATATTACCTTTACCTGTTTCATATGCGCGGTAAATACCACCGCGTCCCATTACAATACCACCAGTTGGAAAATCAGGACCAGGAATGACTTTCATTAAGTCCTTCGTAGTAACATCTGGATTATCCATTAACATATGAATACCGCGAATTACTTCTGCCAAATTATGTGGCGGAATATTGGTTGTCATACCAACCGCGATACCACTAGCACCATTTACCAGCAAGTTAGGAATTCTTGCAGGTAAAACAACTGGTTCATTTTCGGTATCATCGTAGTTACGTTGCCAGTCAATCGTCTCTTTATTGATATCACGAAGCATTTCAACAGCAATTTTGCTCATTTTTGCCTCGGTATAACGCATTGCGGCTGGTTCATCCCCATCGACGGAACCAAAGTTTCCGTGTCCATCAACTAACATGTAACGATATGAGAAATCTTGAGCCATGTGAGCCATTGCTAAGTAAATTGAGGAGTCACCGTGTGGGTGGAACTTACCCATAACTTCCCCAACAATTCTGGCACTCTTTTTGTACTGCTTGTCTGGTGTAACACCTAATTCATGCATTCCGTAAAGAATACGACGTTGTACAGGCTTTAGACCATCTCGAACATCAGGTAAGGCACGAGCCACAATAACTGACATAGCGTAGTCTAAGAAAGAACTACGCATTGTATGGGTCAAATCAACATTACGTATTCTATGATCTTGAGGTTGATTTTCGTTAGCCATCTAAAGCCTCCTAAGCATCTAAATTCTCAACGTATTTAGCGTTCTTTTCAATAAATTCTCGTCTTGGACCTACTTCATTTCCCATCAAGAGATCAAAGATCTTATCTGCATCTTCTGCATATTCAGGGCTTACTCTGTCTAAACGACGGTTCTCTGGGTTCATAGTAGTTTCCCATAACTGCTCTGGGTCCATTTCTCCCAATCCCTTATAGCGTTGAACAACTGGCTTAGGACTTGGTTGAAGCGTACCAAGATAATCATGTAACTCTTCGTCTGTATCTAAGTACTTCTCTACCTTACCTTGACGAACTTGGTATAGAGGTGGACGAGCGATATAAACATAGCCTTTTTCAATCATTGGACGCATGTAATTGTAAAAGAGCGTCAAAAGCAAAGTTCTAATGTGAGCACCATCGACATCGGCATCTGTCATGATAATTAACTTGTGGTATCTTGCCTTTGAAACATCAAAGTCAGCACCAAAACCAGTACCCAGAGCTGTGAAAAGTGATCTAATTTCTTGATTGGCAAGGATTCGATCCATTGAGGCCTTTTCAACGTTTAAAATCTTACCTCTAATTGGCAAAATAGCCTGAGTTAAACGTGAACGTCCTTGTTTTGCGGATCCACCAGCTGAGTTACCTTCCACAATAAATAATTCTGAAATACTTGGATCATTACTAGTATTATCAGCTAATTTTCCTGGTAAGTTAGCAATTTCAAGTCCTGACTTCTTACGAGTAACTTCACGAGCACGCTTAGCTGCAGTTCTTGCTCTTTCAGCAAGTTGCCCCTTTTCAACGATCTTACGACCTACAGAAGGATTTTCCATTAAGAAACGGCTAAAGGTTTCTGAAAATGCACGATCTACTGCAGTTCTCGCATCTGAATTTCCAAGTTTAGTTTTAGTTTGACCTTCAAACTGAGGGTTAGGGTGCTTAACAGATACAACAGCAGTAATACCTTCACGAATATCTTCACCAGATAAGTTATCATCCTTATCTTTTAAGATTTTAGCCTTATGAGCGTAATCATTAACTACACGGGTTAAAGCAGTCTTAAAACCAGCCTCATGCATCCCGCCTTCATAAGTATGAATGTTGTTGGCAAAAGTCATTAACGTTGTCTTATAACCGTTGGTGTACTGCAATGCAACTTCAACATCAATTCCTTCGTAGTTACCTTCAACATAAATAGGCTCATCAAACAATACTTCTTGTCCCTTATTCAAAAAGGCAACGTATTCTTTGATACCACCTTCAAAGTGGTAAACATCAGTTTCAGCACTCTCTTTACGCTTGTCGGTAAACGTTAACTTTAAGCCCTTATTTAAGAAAGCAAGTTCACGAATTCGATTCTTTAAAATCTTATCGTCAAAGGTTGTAGTTTCAGTAAAAATATCTGGATCAGGATAAAAATGAACAATGGTTCCATGTTCTTCAAGCGGAACAGTTCCAATTTGTTTCATTTCGCCTACTACACGACCATGGTCAAAGGAAATTCCATACTTCTTACCATCTCTCATAACAGTAACATCTAATTTAGTTGAGAGGGCGTTTACTACAGAAGCACCAACACCGTGAAGACCACCAGATACCTTATATCCGCCACCGCCGAATTTACCACCAGCATGCAAAACAGTAAATACAGTTTCTAAAGCTGGACGACCTGTTTTAGCTTGAATATCAACTGGGATACCACGTCCATCATCTTGAACTGTAACACTACCGTCTTCATTGACAGTAACTTCAATCTTAGTCGCAAAACCTGCTAATCGTTCGTCAATACTATTATCAATAATTTCCCAAACAAGGTGGTGTAAGCCTTGGCTACTAGTTGAGCCAATATACATACCTGGGCGTTTTCTAACTGCTTCAAGTCCACCTAGAACTTGAATTTGACTTGCGTTGTAAGTATCAGCACGTTTTTCAAAGTCTTTAGCTTTATTTAATGCTGCCTTGCTCTTATCTTCTGCCATTTAACTCTCCTTTGCACTGATCGTTCCAGCAGAAATGTGATAAACCTTAGGTTCCTTCACGATTTCCCAAGAAATACCTTCTAAATCTGTTGTCGTTATAAATGTTTGCGTCTTGCCATGAATATAGTTCAATAACCTACTCTGCCTTTTATGATCTAGTTCGCTCATTACATCATCTAAAAGTAGAATCGGATATTCTTGCGTCAATTCATGAACTAACTGAATTTCAGCCAATTTAACGCTTAAAGAAATCGTCCTTTGTTGTCCTTGAGATGCAAAATCATGGGCATTTTTATCGTTTATTAGAAAATCTAAGTCATCTCGGTGAGGACCGCTTAGAGTTGTTCCCTTTCGAATTTCATTAGGACGATTCTTTTTATAACTAGTAATAACTTTTTGATAAATGGTCTCTACATCATCATCTGGTTCAATTTCTTTAACTGATGGGCGATAAAAAATCTGCAATTTTTCAGCTTGACCACTAATCTCACTATGAGCAGTTTGAGCATATGAATTAAGTTTTTTGATGTATTTAATTCTCCTGGAGATGATCTCTGCTGCAATTCCTGCCAGCTGATCAGACAATACATCCAAAAAAATTTGATCATTTGTCTTTTTGATGCTCAATTGCTTTAAATAATTATTTCGCTGTTGCAGTACCTGCCGATACTGACTTGAAAAATATAGATATTCTGAATTAATTTGCCCAAACTCTAGGTCCATAAATCTTCGTCTAACAGACGGCGCTCCTTTAACTAAAGCTAAGTCTTCTGGAGAAAATAAAATTGCATTCATTTGTCCAACATAAGCTGAAAGTTTTTTCTGCTCTAATCTATTTACCCATGCTTTTTTACCATTGGGCGTTAGACGTAATTTTAGTTCTACCTCTAATTGGCTTTTGTGAACTTTCCCTTGCAAGCCAGCAAACTTACTACCGAAGCGGATTAGTTCCTTATCGCTATTAGTTCTATGCGACCGAGTTAAGGCTAAAAAATAAATTGCCTCAAGTAAATTAGTTTTTCCTTGGGCATTTGGACCAATAAAAATATTTACATGAGGATCAAAATTTATTTTTAATTCTTCAAAATTTCTAAAGTCTTTTAGTTCAAAGTTTGCAAGATACATTGGCTACTCTGAAACAAATTCATATTCTTCACCAGCTAAATCTAATACATCTCCTGGATGCAATTTCTTTCCGCGACGATCTTCAAGTTCGCCATTTAATTTAACTGGATTATCTTTTAAATACCACTTAGCTTGACCACCAGAAGATATTACGCTTTCTTCTTTTAAAAATTGGGCGAGCGTAATATATTCTCCCTTAATTGTGAATTTTTTGATAATATCACCCCATTTACCTTGTCATACCTAGTTATTATACCGTTTTTTTATGTGAAATTCAATTTTATGGCGCATTATAGCCTTTTTTAAGCCATTTTACCCTAATTTAATATGGCTATACTTAACCAGATAAAAATTCGCTTAATCAGCCTAAATTTAGCTTTTAAGTATAACAAGAAAAAAAGAGCTACTGAGTAGCTCTTTTTCAGAAAACTAAAATGTTCTAACTGGAGTAATCAATTGGGTAAAGTTGACGTCTTGTTTTGCCGGTACAACTGTAAATGGTCTTAGCGGTTGCGTGAAGTTCATGATAATAGAATCTGTAATTGAAGCACGTAAAGCTTCTCTTAGGTAATCAGGGTTGAAGGAAATTGTTAGCCCCTCACCCTCAAGATTCTTAAAACCAATTTCTTCTTCCACATTACCAATTTCTGGAGAATCACCTTGAAGTTTAACTAATTGATTTTGAACATCCAAGGTCATCTTTACTACATTATTACGACTTTCATGAGTAAGAAGACTTGCACGCTCTAGGGAACGAGCCAAAACTGGCAATTCAAATTCAACAGAAGTAGTAGATTCTGTTGGAATCAAACGATCAGTATCTGGATATTGGCCATCAAGCAAGCGAGAGTAGAAGGCAATATTTCCAACTTCAAATAAAACTTGGTTTTCACCTGGATTTACTGTAATTTCGGGATCACTTTCACCAATAATTCTAGCTAATTCTACTAAGCTTTTTCCTGGAATAATTAAATCTGTACTTGTTTGTGGTCCGTTTTCTAGAGAAATTTGACGTTGAGATAGACGGTGGCTATCTGTCGCAACGGCTTTAATTGATGAACTATTGAAAATAAAGTTAACACCGGTTAAAGTTGGCCGACTTTCTTGAGTAGCAACAGCAAAAACTGTTTCGTTAATAATTTCTCTAAACGTTTTGCCAGAAATCTTAAATGAAGCATCAGTAGAAATTTCTGGTAAATGTGGATAGTTATTAGCGTCTAATCCGTTAATCATAAATTCGGTATTTTCAGAAACGATTTTTGTTTGAAAACTTTCTTTTACTTCAAATGAAAAATCTTTACCTGGTAATTTTTTAACGATTTCGCTAAAGAAGCGAGCAGGTAACACAATTGAACCAGTAGATTGAACAACTAAGTCGTCATTTACAGGAATTTGAATCTCAATAGAAATATCAGTATCACTACCTGTTAAGGTAAGCATTTCATCGGTAAGGGTTAACTTAATACCACTTAATATTGGAATAGTAGCACGTGAAGAAATTGCACGCATTGCATTATTTAGGTTTTCGAGGAATAAATTACGATTAATTGTAAACTGCATCGTTTACCTCCTGTGAAGTTATATGTACTTTGTTTTGTTTATTTAATTATATATTTAAATACTTAGAAGTAGTAGTAGGGCCAGTGGAATCTGTGGGAAACTTAGCAAACACCTGAATAAAACGGACTTTTGCATGTTTAATAAATGTGGACAAAAGTAAAAGTTATCCACATGTTATTAACTTTTAGTGTTCAAGCATTGCTTTTAAATCATACACAGCTGCTTTAATTTCTGCATCAGTTTTTAGGGCGCGAGAAATCTTATCGCAAGCATGCATTACGGTAGTATGATCTTTGCCACCAAATTCCTGTCCGATTTTAGGCAAACTTGAATCTGTCAATTCACGTGATAGATACATTGCTATTTGACGTGGAACTACGATTTGTTTTACACGTTTTTTTCCTTTTAATTCTGTAGTTGAAGTTTGGAAGTAATTTGCAACAACTTCTTGAATTTTAGAAATTTGAAGTCCCCTATTTTTTTGGACCAGTTTTAAGTCTGCTAGAGCTTCTTTGGCTAGATCAACATTAATATCTTCTCGTTCAATTGTTGCGTGTGCTTGAACTTTAACTAAAGCTCCTTCAAGTTCTCGAATGTTGGTATCAACTTGAGAGGCAATGTAATCAAGAGTACTGTCATCAATTGCTAAGCCATCTGTTTCAGCTTTTTTACGTAAGATTGCGATTCTAGTTTCTAGATCAGGCGGCGTAATTTCAACTTGCAAACCCCATGCAAATCGCGAAACTAAACGCTCTGATAATTCAGGAATTTCAGTTGGCAGACGATCACTAGTCATAACGATTTGTTTTTGATCATTATAAAGAGTCTCAAAAGTATGGAAGAATTCTTCTTGAATCCCCTCTTTTTTTGAGAAAAATTGAATATCATCTACCAATAAAAGATCACAGTTCCGATATTTGTTACGAAATTCAGCCTGAGTTTTGTTTTTTATTGAATTAATAAAGTCATTTACGAAAGTTTCACTTTGGATATAAACCACTTTTGCATGAGGTTTCTCGGCAAGCATTTGATGACCAATTGCTTGCATTAAGTGGGTTTTACCTAAACCAACGCCCCCAAAAATAAATAAGGGATTATAAAAACTTCCGGGATTATCAGCAACGGCCAAGGCTGCTCCAGCTGCCAGTTTATTTCCTTCACCTTGAACAAATGTGTCAAAAGTATACTTGCTATTTAATTGAAGGTCTTGTGCAAACTCGTCCCGACGATCTTCTAAAATCTCCTGGTTTGTTTTGACTCTCGGCTTGGGTGTAACTAAGCGTTCAGGCCCCTCTTTACCTGCAACTTCAAATTTAGGTTGTATTTCCATATCTGCGTAAGCATAAGCTTCTTGAATTAGCTGAGAAGCTAAGTTCTTTTCCCAATATCCCTTTGCAACTGGAGATTCAACGGCGATTATCATTTCTTTTGTCTTTTTATTAAAGGAAATAGGTTTAGTATTTTTAAACCAAGCATTATAGGCAACTGTGCTGTAGCTTTTTTTCATCTCAGCATTGAAAAATTGCCAAAATTTATCTAGATCAAACAAAAAAATTCCTCCAAATACTGTATTATCCACAGAATAAGTCAAAATAAGTTTAGCATGAATTAAAAAAGTTTTCCACAAGGAGTAAAAAGAACTAACATATTCACAGCTATGTGGAAAATAAAAAATAAAAATCCACTGAGCTGTGAAATAAAATTTCATATTAAAGTTATCCACAAATACTTGTGGGCTTATTTCTTGCTCTAGATTAGCATTTTTTAGGTGTGCAAAACTATTATGCACAGGTTGTTTATTATATTCTAAACAGGCTGTGAATTGTGCATAACTTTGAGAATTATTTTGTTGATAAAATCTAAATAAAAATTTTTATAAAAGATATCCACAAAATAAAAATTGAAAAATACTAGAAAAACTACTTTTCTTTTTAGGAAAATTTTGATAAGGACTTGGTTTTTTAGCGTAAATATGCTATTCTATCTTAGAAATTGTGCTTATTAAGCATTGAAAAACGGAGGTGCAACATTAATGTCAACTAAGAGAACTTACCAACCTAAGAAGCGTCACCGTTCACGCGTTCATGGTTTTATGAAGCGTATGGCTACAGCAAACGGCCGTAAGGTTTTAGCAAGACGCCGTAAAAAGGGTAGAAAAGTCTTATCTGCTTAAGCCACTGAAGCTCAGTGGTTTTTTTAATTTAAGTAAGGATGAACCAGATTGAGAAAAAGCTACCGTGTAAAAACTGAGAGAGACTTCCAAAAAGTTTTTAAAGAAGGACAGTCAATGGCTAATAGAGGCTTTGTTGTCTATACTTTGCTCAAAGAAAACCAAAAGCATTTTCGCGTTGGAATTTCTGTTGGGAAAAAGGTAGGTCATACTGCGGTAGCACGCAATCGCCTTAAAAGGTTCATTCGTGCTACACTGACAGAGCTTAAACCAGAGATAAGGTCTGATTTAGACTTTTTAGTAATAGCTCGGCCTTACGCACGTGATTTTGATATGGGACGAACCAAGAAAAATCTTATTCATGTCTTAAAGCTAGCTAAAGTCTTATCAAACGAAGAGACGGAAATTGAGGAAAAGTAGAGTGAGAAATCATTTGTCTAAGAAAAATTGGAAACTG
The DNA here is from genome assembly GCF_947539375.1 of Lactobacillus isalae. Taxonomy (NCBI): domain Bacteria; kingdom Bacillati; phylum Bacillota; class Bacilli; order Lactobacillales; family Lactobacillaceae; genus Lactobacillus; species Lactobacillus isalae. The sequence continues at coordinate 1,732,937 of NZ_OX443569.1, read as the reverse complement.
ATTCTATTAGGTCTAGGGATGCTTACCTTAGCTTTAGTAGTTACAGGCTGTGCATCAACTAATGGATCGAGTGTTGCTCCTATTTCTCATACTAGTGGCAATTGGTGGGATCGGTATATTGTTTACTATATTTCCCAATTTATTCTTTGGATTGCAAGTTTAGTTCATGATTCCTATGGTTGGGCAATCATTATCTTTACTATTATAGTAAGAATAATATTATTACCATTGAATGCCATTTCTATTAGAAGCATGGCTAAGCAACAAAAAGTGCAACCACAGATGGATGCATTGCGTAAAAAGTATCCTGGTAAGGACGTTGAGTCACGCCAAAAGCTGCAAGAGGAAACTAGCAAGCTGTATAAAGAAGCTGGTATTAATCCATATACTGGATGTTTACCAATGCTAATTCAGTTACCAGTTATGTATGCCTTGTATCAAGCAATTTGGCGGACTCCACAGTTGCAGAATGGTCGGTTTTTGTGGATGGATTTGGGACGTCCCGATCCATATTACATCATGCCTATCTTGGCAGCTGTATTTACTTTTATGAGTACATATATCAGTCAGATGTCAACGCCTCAATCCTCACAAAATGGAATGACTAAAGGAATGACATACTTGATGCCTCTTATTATTGGGGTGTCAGCAATTGGTATCCAATCTGCGATTTCCCTTTACTGGGTGATTTCAAACTTATTCCAAGTAGTTCAAACCTTTATTTTGCAAAATCCATTCAAGTATCAACGTGAATTGGAAGAACAAAAGAAGGAAGAACGTGAACGTCAGCGCAAAGTTCGTCGCGCATACAAACGTTTAGGACGTAAACAACAAAAATAAATTATCTTTAAATTAAGATAAAGTAGTCAAAGTGCTTTATCCATCATTATTTTTTGTAGTGGTGGAGTGGGCACTTTTTTTATTTAGATATTTATGTAGGTGAAAAAATGGCACAAGTATTAACGCAATTTGATACAATCGCTGCAATTTCTACTCCTATTGGCGAAGGAGGAATTTCGATTGTTCGTCTATCTGGTGAAGATGCGGTAGCGATTGTGAACAAGCTTTTTAAGGGAGCGGACTTAACTAAAGTTCCTACGCATACTATTCATTACGGGCATATTGTTGATCCTAAAACTAATGAAGTTGTCGATGAAACAATGGTAAGTGTATTACGTGCGCCCAAAACATTTACTCGAGAAGATATGGTAGAAATAAATTGCCATGGGGGAATGATTGTAACTAATGATATCTTACAGCTCCTTTTGGCGAATGGAGCTAGAATGGCTGATCCAGGTGAATTCACTAAGCGTGCGTTTATGAATGGACGAATTGATTTGACCCAGGCAGAATCAGTAATGGATATCGTTCGAGCAAAGACTGATAAATCTCGTCAGGTTGCAATGACTCAATTAGCTGGTGGTTTATTAGGCAAAATCCAAAAAATGCGCCAGGAGCTTTTAGACACAATGGCTCATGAAGAAGTTAATATTGATTATCCTGAATATGATATGGATGATTTAACTTCTCAAGAAATGAAGAAAAAGGCACAAGAAGTTTCTAAGCAAATTGACCAATTACTAAAAACTGCTCAAGAGGGAAAAATTATTCGTAACGGTCTAGCTACTGCAATTGTCGGAAGACCAAATGTTGGGAAATCTTCGCTTCTAAATTACTTAACTCAAGATGACAAGGCAATCGTAACTGACATTGCGGGAACGACTAGAGATACACTTGAAGAATACGTTTCTGTCAAAGGCGTGCCGCTAAAATTGATTGATACAGCCGGTATTCACCATACAGAAGATAAGGTCGAAAAGATTGGTGTTGAGCGTTCTAAGAAGGCTATTGCCGAAGCTGACTTAGTGCTTTTGCTTCTTGATGCAAGTCAAGATCTGACTGATGAAGATAAGAAACTACTGGATTTAACGGCTAATAAAAAGCGGATCATTATTTTGAACAAGCAAGATTTAGGTACAAAAATTTCCCAGGAAATGATCGAAGAAATCACTGATAATCCAATTATTGCAACTTCAATTTTGAAGCAAAAGAATATGAATGCACTTGAAAATGCAATTGAAAAATTATTCTTCAGTGGAATAGAAAATTCACAAAACCAAATCTTGGTAACTAATCAAAGACAAGCCGGCCTTTTAGCTAAAGCTAAACAATCTCTAGAAGATGTAGTTAGTGGAATTGATGATGCTATGCCTTTAGACTTAGTTCAAATTGATTTAAAAAATGCTTGGGATACTTTAGGTGAAATCACTGGTGAAAGTGCACCTGACGAATTAATTACGCAATTATTTAGTCAATTCTGTCTTGGAAAGTAGGATAAAAATGAAAACTTATGAATCAAATGAATACGATGTAATAGTCGTTGGAGCTGGTCATGCGGGAGTAGAGGCTGCCTTGGCATCTGCTCGTATGGGAGAAAAAACGCTTCTTTTAACTATTAATTTGGACATGGTTGCTTTCATGCCATGTAATCCATCTGTTGGAGGTCCTGCAAAGGGTACCGTTGTTCGGGAAATTGATGCTCTTGGCGGACAAATGGGTAAAAATATTGATGCCACTTACATTCAAATGAGAATGCTTAATACAGGAAAGGGTCCAGCTGTTAGAGCATTGCGCGCACAGGCAGATAAGTGGCAATATCATGAACATATGAAAGATACCATTGAAAATGAGCCTAATTTAACTTTGCGACAAGCTGTTGCAGATGAATTGATCGTTGAAGATGGAGTATGTAAAGGATTAATCACTAATACTGGTGCAAAATATTATGCTAAAAGTGTAGTTTTGACTACTGGAACCGCTGCGAGAGGAAAGATTATTATTGGTGAATTGACTTACTCTTCTGGCCCTAATAATTCTTTACCATCTATTAAGTTGCCTGAAAATCTTGAAAAATTAGGCTTTAAGCTGCGTCGTTTTAAAACGGGAACTCCTCCTCGTGTTGATGGAAATACAGTTGACTATTCAAAGACTCAAGAAGAGCCTGGAGATAAGGAACCAAGACACTTCTCTTACACTAGTAAAGATAGCGATTATTTGGAAGATCAGATGTCTTGTTACATGACCTATACGAATACAATAACTCATGATATTATTCGCGCCAATCTTGATCGGGCACCAATGTTTTCGGGAGTTATTAAAGGTGTAGGTCCACGTTATTGTCCTTCAATTGAAGATAAAGTAGTACGTTTTGCCGATAAAGATCGTCACCAAATCTTTTTAGAACCAGAAGGCCGTAATACTAAGGAAATATACGTAGGGGACTTTTCTACTTCAATGCCTGAAGAAGTGCAATTAAAGATGCTTCATAGTGTGGCTGGATTAGAGAAGGCTGAATTAATGCGTCCTGGATACGCAATTGAATACGATGTAATTGAGCCTTGGCAATTAAAACACACTTTAGAGACTAAGAATATTAAGCATTTATTTACCGCTGGACAGATGAACGGAACTTCAGGATATGAGGAAGCAGCTGGACAAGGTTTAATTGCAGGAATCAATGCGGCTTTAAGTGCTCAAAATAAGCCCGGCTTTACTTTGCAAAGAGATGAAGCATATATTGGTGTCTTGATTGACGACTTGGTAACTAAGGGAACTAATGAGCCTTATCGCTTATTAACAAGTAGAGCAGAATATCGTCTTCTTCTTCGTCATGATAATGCAGATTTGCGTTTAACTGAGAAGGGGCATAAGTTAGGCTTGATTTCAGACGAACGCTATGCTGAATTTGAAGCTAAAAAGCAAGCTATTTCCCGGGCAATGAAAGCTATTGAAAATGTTACCATTCATCCGACTGATGAAGTACAAGAATATTTAGCTAGCGTTAAGCAGGATCGTTTAAATGCAGGAGTTAGCGGTGCGGCTTTCTTGAAGCGTCCACGTGTAACCTTTGATGCAGTTGAAAGGCTAAGTGGTCAAACTCTAGCTACTGATCGTTATGTCAAAGAACAAGTTGAAATTGCATTGAAATATGAAGGATATATTAAAAAGGAAAAGACTTTGGTTGACCGCTTGCACCGTCTTGAATCAAAGAAGATTCCAGTAGATATTGACTACAATGCAATCCCAAGTTTAGCTACTGAAGCACGTCAAAAATTTGAAAAGATTCGTCCTGAATCTATTGCTCAAGCTGAAAGAATTTCTGGAGTAAATCCAGCTGATTTGGCAATTTTAACTGCCTATATTCAACAAGGTCGAATTGCTAAAATAAAAAAATAAATAATTAAGTAATTAAAGCAAAAAAACGAAAAAAGTTTTTTTGCTTTTTTTTATTGAGTATGATCACTTAATCACACCTCGAAATTGTGATTTAACGATAAGGTAGATAAAAAGATAAATAGTTTGTGAAATAATTATTTTTGATAATGCTCCAAATCTTGATCTATCAACTATGGCAAACGCTTTCAATTAGTTAATAAATGTGCTTTAATCAAGGTGTAAGAAAAATCATTAAGGAGATGCTTATCGACTATGACAAAAATTAGTGGCTCAGATGCAATGTTCCAAGTCTTATATGACTGGGGTATTGATCATATATATGGTTTTCCAGGTGGTTCATTCGACTCAACAATGAATGCAATTCATAACTGGAGAGATAAGATAAAATTTATTGAAGTAAGACATGAAGAAGCTGGTGCTTTAGCAGCTTCTGCTGAATATAAAATTAGCGGTAAGGTAGGAGTGTGCTTTGGTTCTGCTGGCCCAGGTGCTGTTCACTTGATGAATGGACTTTATGATGCAAAATACGATAAGACTCCAATGGTTGCAATTGTCGCTAATGTTCCAACAAGTCGTCAAGATATCGACTTCTTCCAAGCCTTTGATGAAAAGCCATGGTTTGATCCTGTTGCTGTTTGGAATCACCAAGCAAAAACGGCTGAATCTATTCCGGTTTTGATGGATGAAGCAATTCGCCAAGCTTATCAAAAAAAGGGCCCAGCAGTTTTAATTTTGCCTAAAGACTTTGGGTGGGATAAGATTGAAGATAACTTCCGTAATAATGCTGCGGCACATAAAGTTGTACCTAACTTCCCTGCACCTCGTAAGGAACAAATTGATAAGGCACTTGAATTGATTAATAATGCCGAAAATCCAATTGTTTACTTTGGTCATGGTGCTGAAGATGCTAGTGAAGAATTAAAGGAATTTTCTGATAAATTTAAGATGCCATTAGTTTCATCAGTACTAGGAAAGGGAATTGTTGAAGATGAATTTCCAGCATATATGGGTTCAATTGGTCGTGTTGGTGCTAAGCCAAGTAACGATATTCAAACTCATGCTGATTTAGTTGTTTGGGTTGGTAATAATTCTCCATTCTCAGTCTTCTTCTTCAATCCTAAGGCAAAGGTAATTCAAATTGATATTAATTCTGAGAGATTGGGCAAGCGCCATGCTGTGACTGTTCCAATGTTAGCAGATTCTAAGAAGACTTTACGGGCTTTAATTGATACTGGTGAAAGTCGTCCAGAATCACCATTGTACAAGGCTGCTTTGGCTGATCGTGAAAATTGGGAAGCTTGGCTTGAAAGCTTCAATGATTCTGATGAAATTCCAATGAGAGTTGAACCAATCTTTGACGTAATTAATAAAAAAGCTGCTAATGATGCAGTATTTGCTGTAGATGTTGGTAATGTAAATATTAACTTTGACCGTTTAATGCACTTACATGGTGATCAAAAGTGGACTACTTCAGGTCTATACGCAACCATGGGTTATGGTGCTCCAGCTTCCTTAGCTGCAGCAACAGTTTATCCAAATCGTGAAGTATGGAACTTAGCCGGAGATGGTGGTTTTGCCATGATGAACCAAGAGCTTTTGACTCAAGCACGCTACAACATGCATGTTATTAACGTGGTATTCACCAATGAAACTCTAGGCTACATTGAAGCTGAACAAGTTGATGAATCACACCAACCACTATCAGGTGTAAAATTACCAGATAATGATTGGGCAATGAGTGCAGAAGGTATGAATGTAAAAGGTTTTACTGTTCGTACTAAGAGAGAATTCGAAGATGCAGTAGCTGCTGCTCAACAAATGGAAGGCCCAGTTTTAATCGATTGCAAGATCACTCATGATATGCCATATTCAACTGAATTGAATACATTAGATGATCCAGCATTCGTTGCTAAGTATGATGCACAAGCTTTGAAACCATTTAGTTACTTTGCAGGTAAGTATGGTGTTGAAGCTGATGCTGCATCGGGTGCTTCTGAACATACTGAAGCAGAACCAGTTGAAGCAAAAGAAGATGCTTCGTCCGGTGCATCACGTCATTAATTTCCTAGGAAATAATTAAGTAAAGAGTTCACATAGTTGAACTCTTTATTTTTTTAATAAAAAGTAAGCAAAATTGTGCGAAATTCTTAATAAAAAAGTATACTAGTAGATGAATGAATTTTATTAAATATGTGGAGGCAAAAATATGCAACAATTTGGGGTTATTGGCTTGTCCGTTATGGGTAAAAACCTTGCCTTAAACGTTAAGAATCATGGCTACTCTGTCTCTGGATTTTCAATTGATAAGCCAGAGGTCGATGCTTTAGCAAAATATGAAGATAAAGATTTAAAGCCGACTTATACTTGGGAAGAATTTGTTAATTCATTAGAAAAACCACGTAAGATCTTAATTCAAATTATGGCTGGTAAACCAGTTGATGAGACTTTACAAAAATTATTGCCTCTTTTAGACAAGGGCGATATTTTAATTGATGGTGGTAACTCTAACTTCCACGATACTAACCGTCGCTACAAGGAAATGGAAAAGCACGGTATTCACTTTATCGGAATGGGTGTTTCTGGTGGTGAAGAAGGTGCCTTAAATGGTCCTGCTTTAATGCCAGGCGGTGATGAAAAAGCTTATGAAGAAGTATCACCAATTCTTGAAGCAATGGCTGCTAAGACTCCTACTGGTCAACCATGTGTTGGCTACATTGGACCGGCTGGTAGTGGTCACTATGTAAAGATGGTGCATAACGGTATTGAATATGGTATTATGCAGATTATTTCTGAAGTATACGATATCTTACGTACTGTTGGTCACTATTCTAATGATGAAATGAGTGAAATCTTCAAGAGCTGGGACAAGGGCGCACTTCAAGCTTACTTAATTGAAATCACATCAAAGGTATTGAAACAAAAAGATAATTTAACTGATGACCACATTATTGATCACATTTTAAATGAAGCTTCTTACAAGGGTACTGGTAACTGGATGCTTGAAGACGCAATTCGTCTTGGTGCCCCAATTACTGTTATTGCTGAAGCTGTTCTTGCACGTTTCATGTCAAAAGCAACTTTAAGAGATGATCCTGAACCAAAGATTGATCCAGAAAAGGCTCCAAAAGACTTGGTTGATCAACTTGCAAAAGCTTTATACTTAGCAATGGCTGTTTCATATGGCCAAGGATTTGAACAATTAACTATGGCCGCAAAAGCTTATAACTGGCGCTTGCACTACTCAACTATTGCTCAAAACTGGGAAGCCGGCTGTATTATTCGTTCTCAAATGCTTCATGATATCAAGTTTGCCTACAATGCTGACAAAGATTTACCAAACTTATTCAAGGCACCGTTTTTTGATAAAGTAAAGAAAGAAAGTATTGGTTCTTTGAGAGAAGTTGTTAAGATTGCGGCTGATGCTGGTGTACCAACTCCAACTCTTAGTGCAGCTTTGAACTACTTGGAATCAATCTTTAACCCACACTTACCTCAAAATATGATTCAAGGTCAACGTGATTACTTTGGTGCACATACTTATCAAAGAAACGACCGTCCAGGTACTTTCCATACTGAATGGTATGAAGAAAAATAATAGTGTTTCACATGAAACTGAAAAAGCCACTACTGTTGTAGTGGCTTTTTGCGTTAAAATAGAACAGTATCTAAAAAAATAGGACGTAGGTAAGAATGAGAAAAGAAGAAAAAAGCAATCTTAAGCTAATGCTGCAAGCACTGATTGTTGGATTAATTGCTGGTGCAGTAGTTGGCTTGTTTAGGTTCGGGATTGAAAAGACTTCGGCTTTTTGGTTAGACCTGTTTAAAAAAGCGCATAATAATCCCCTATGGTTTATTGCAATTGTTGCTGGATTAGCAGCTGTTGGAATTATAGCTGGATATTTTGTAAAGCAGTATCCTCATGTGGGTGGATCTGGTATACCGGAAGTTAAGCTGCAGCTTCAAGGGAAACTGCAACTTAAATGGTGGCAAATTCTCTGGAGAAAGCTAATTGGCGGTATTTTAGTAATTGGTACTGGCCTATTTCTAGGACCAGAAGGACCATCGCTTCAATTAGGTTCTTCTATTGGTCAGGGAGTCGGAGAAAAATTAAAGCAAAACAAGTATAATCAACGTGTCTTGCTTGCTACAGGAGCAGCTAGTGGATTATCAGCTGCCTTTGGTGCACCTTTGAGTGGAGCTTTATTTGTTCTAGAAGAAATTTTTCATAATTTTTCTCCTCGCGTCTGGATGAATGCCTTAGTGGGAGCAATTGCAGCTAACTTTATGGTATCGAACTTTTTTGGTTTGCATCATGCTTTGGGGATGCCGTATGATCACTCATTTCCAATCTATTTATATTGGCATCTGGTAATTTTAGGAATTATCTTGGGATTATTAGGTCATTTATATAAAAAAGGCCTGTTTGGCTTAAAGAAGGTCTATTTAAAAATTACCTGGCTTCCTAGATGTTTGCATGGATTAATTCCTTTGGCTATTTTGATTCCAATTATGTATTACTGGCCCTTAATCACAGGACCTGGTAACCGTCTAATTTTGACTTTACCAAAAATGATTACTCAAAGTGGGTGGGCTTTAGTTGGAATTCTAGCCTTTTACTATGTGATGAGAATCGCATTTTCGATTGTTTCTTATGATTCAGGATTACCTAGTGGTATTTTCTTACCAATTTTGACTATGGGAGCTTTGATTGGGGCTACTTATGGCACTTTGATGGTACAACTGGGGCTAATGCCAGCACGTTTGGTGATTAACTTGGTGGTCTTTTCAATGGCAGGCTATTTTGCGGCAATTATTCGGGCACCTTTTACGGCGATTATATTAATTACTGAAATGGTTGGCTCCTTACTTCACCTGATGCCGTTAGCAGTTGTTGCTTTTATTGCCTTGTTAATTGATCAGATCTTAGGTGGAAAGCCAATCTACGATAGCTTGGCAGCAGCAATGATGCCTGAGACGCATTTACAGCCAATTTCTGGTGAAGAGGATGAATTGGATATTCCAGTTTATGAAAATAGTAAATTAGTGGATCAAGAAATTAAAAATATTCAATGGCCAGATAATGTTTTAGTAAGAACCATTAGAAGGGGCAGTCAAGAAATAATTCCGCATGGTGATACAGTAATTGTAGCGGGAGACTTGCTGATTCTTGGGGTTGACCATAATCGACGGCCAGAAGCCTATGATGCAATGAGAGAATTGCAAGGTGTAGAACTTGATGGATAAGAAAAAAGGGAAGAGTGGATCTTCCCTTTTTAATTTGACTATTTTTTTAACTTTTTCCAGGCTTTTTTAGAACCACGATCTAAATCTTTCTTTAACTTATAATCTTGCCAGTTTTGAACAAATAAGAGATCAAGATTATAATCAGCAGGATAAAGTTCTTCAGCTTTTCGAACTAACCTTGCTCCCTTGATTGGCACAGTTTCGAATGTTTTATTAACAAAAATGGTAATTTGATTTGCACGATCGGAGTTTTGATAAAATAGGACCTCTTGCTTGTACTTAGGTACTTTAATACGGTCACCCTTTTTAAAAGAAATAGTAGATTTAGTTTTTTTCTGCTCTATTTTGAATTTGATATTGCTTTGCTTTAATGGAAATTTACCAGTATTTAAGAAATCATTAGCTGCTACTAAAACGTTTTGTGGCATACCGCTTTTTTCTGCTATCCAAAGCGCGCGACTAGCTCCAATTTGATTTAAAAGTAGGCTATATGTTGGCTTTAATGTATCAAGATCAAAATCCATAGCAGCAGTAATAAAAGCGGGATGCTTACTAGAGTAGTCCTTGATGGCACTATAGTGGGTAGTAGCCAAAATCAGACAGCCTTTTAGTTGCAACATTTGCAGGATTGCAATTGCTAAAGCTGCCCCTTCATTTGGGTCTGTCCCACTACCTAATTCGTCTAATAAAATCAAACTATTTTTTGTTGCATGTTTTACAATATAAGACATTTTTTTCATTTCAGCTGAAAATGTAGAAAGTGAATTATCTAGGTCTTGATGATCACCAATTGAAGTGTAAATTTCAGCCATTATTGGAATTGAGCAGGGGGATGTACTTGGCAGAAACAAACCAAATTCAGTCATCGCAATTGCTAATCCGACTGTTTTAAGAGTAATAGTTTTTCCTCCAGCATTAGGACCAGTGATTATTAAACCACGCTTGTTTGAATCTAAATTAAGTGAAAGAGGAACGGGAGCAGATAAAAGTGGGTGTCTCATTTCTTGCAATTTCAGCTGATTCTGTTCGTTTAAAGTTGGTCGTTTGCCATTAATACTTTGAGAATACTTAGCTCGAGCTAAGATACAATCAAGTTCAATGATGGTATTAAGATTGGCTTCAAATTGAGAAAGCTCTTCATAGACTTTCGCAGATAAATTGCCCAAAATTTGAGTTTCAATTAGGTAAATTTGGTTTTCGATTGCTGCTTTTTCTTGAGCTAAGCGAGCTATTTTTGTCGGTTCTATGAAGACCGTATTTCCATTATTTGATTGATCAATAATATTTCCACCAAAAGTGTGCTTGAAACTTGCTTTGACAGGAAGGGTGTAGTGATTATCTTTTTGAATGATTTGATAATCTTGCAGCATAGTCTGGTGTTTTTTACTTTGTAAATATTGCTGAAGGTTATCATGAATATTTGTACTTAATTTGCTGCTTCTTTGTCTTAATCTAGCGAGATCTTTATCTGCATTGTTTGAAACTTGTCCCCGTTCGATAGCTACATAAATGTCATTTTCTAGTTTATCTAGAATAGTTAAAGTATCACAGTAACTTGCGATAATTGGCGCATTATTTCTTTGCTTATCAAAAAAGCGTACTAATAAGCGTGTAACTCTAATGAAATCTGCTACTTGTTCTAATTCTGCTGGATTTAGGATGAAACCTTTTTTGACCTTGTTCAAAATTGGAGTAAAGGCATCTGAATTAATAAATGGAATATGTAAACCATGGTCTAAAATCCAGAGAATTTCTGTAGTTTCATTTAACAGAGCATTTACTTTAACCAGCTTAGTTGCAAGTGATTGAGTTAAAAGTGCATCTTTTGCTTCAGGTGAAACAGCGTAGTGAGCTACAAGCTTACGGATACGTGAAAATTCAATTTCGTCAATATTATTCAATTTTATTTTTTCTCCTTAAGAAAATAGATTTTAAACTTGTTTTTCTCAAGGGAAAGTAAGTTAGTCCCTTGAGACTAAAATACAATTAGCATCATATAGCAATATGTCCTTTTCTAAATTATTGATTTTAATGATATAACACTTTTAAGAAAAAAGCATTATAAATTAGGATAAATAAAAACTCTCAAATATGAATTTGAGAGTAAATCTAAAATTAACAATTCTTTTGACCGACAATTCCTTCTTTTGCTCGTTCTGCGAGAAAGCTTGCTTTAGCCATCTTTACAGCGCCCGTTAAAATGCCAGAATCATTGCGAAGACGTAAGGTAGTGTCGTGGATGTCTAAAATTAAGTTATCTCCTAAAAAGGCTAAGTCATAGTCAGAAGTATAAATTGCAAAGTTAGCGTTATTTTCAATTTTTACTGAATAGCGTGGATCGTGCTTCATTGTGTCTAGTGAAATCAACGAATAATCCATTCCAATGTTACAAGAGCCACCTTCAATGGAATAATCACCGCCACCACCGTCAACAATTAAAAGTATTTCATGTTTATCATAGCCACGATTTTTAAGAAAGTTAATCGCGTCTTGACTAATTGTCATTTTAACCATAATAATCCCTCCAATTCCTTCTAATTTTAATTTTAGGATAAAGAATTGGGGAATCAATTATTTTGTTTAAATTTTGGTGAGGTTTCAGGAGCCCAGATTAGGCAGATGATAAATGATATAAATAGTACTACTGCGCATGTAATCATGGCTAAGCTCGACCCACCTAGGTTGGTTAAAATTGGTAGTAAAAATGTACCAGCAGCTGCACCAAAACGGCTGATCGTAATACAAGTTCCGACGCCAGTTCCGCGAACTTTAATATCAAATAATTCAGTAGGGTAAGGATAATCTAGTACTAAACCAGAAGATAAAATAATTGCGAAAATACAGAAAATAAATAATTGAAGATTACTGTTGATATTTTTATCAATGGCTAGAAAGCCGATTAGAATACTAGAAAGCAAAAAGTTACTAATTAAAAATGCACGACGACTAATCTTATTAAAAATCAAGATTCCGAAAAGCACGCCAATGAACATACCGCCATTGTAGATGATACCGGAAACTTTTTGATCAGTGACATGCATACTTTCTAACAGAATTGGAAGAAAGATGCTAATACCAAAGAATGCAAAAGCTTGGCAGGCATAAAAAAGACCACCGACTAGAGTTCGACGCAAATATTTCCCGGAAAATAATATTGTCCAAGAAACTTCTTTGACTGGTTTTGCCTTTTTGAGTTTCTTAGGAATACCCCATTTGCGACCCATGTGTTTTCTGATAACTTTATTAGCTTTTTTAACTTTACCGCGACTTGCAAGCCAGCTGGGTGAAGCAGGCAGAGGGAAAATAGATCTGAAAAAAGCAGCAATAAATGCTGGAATTGCTCCAGTTGCTAAGATGATTTGCCAAGTATAAGAACCAAATCCAGTAACAAAAGATCCAGTTACATAGGATGCAATAAAACCCAATGTCCAGTAGATTAATAATTGACTTTGTCTTTTGCTGTCTTCGCCTTTAGGAAGCCACTCCGTTAAGAGTGCATTTCCGACTGTGTAATCGACCGCAATCATTAGCCCAATCAGGATTCTGATAATAAAAAGAATAGGCAGGTTATTTGTGAGCAATTGCGTTAGAGATAAAATACCTAAAATATACATATTGAGCATCAATAATTTTCGTCTACCGATCTTGTCGGATAGACGTCCAATTAAAATGCTTCCTGCTAGTCCAATTAAAGATCCAGCACCGATCAAACCAGTCCATAGATCACTGATATTGAGGTATTTACTAGCGTTTGAAAGTGCAGTACCCGAAATACCTAAAGCAAAGCCGCAAGCTATCTGTCCTAAAACTACGGCAACGAATACCCGTAGGTGAATAGGCATTAAGGGAGCCTTTTTATAATTTTTTACCTCTTTGACATTTTTTGTATTAGATTGTTTTTCGTTTTGCATAATATGAGCTAAATCATTTAGATTAGCTCTAAAAAAAACCTCCTTGAAAAATTAAAGTATATATTTCACCCTAACAAAAATTTTTAATTGATGCAAAAACGGTCAGCGAAAATCACTGGCCGTTTTTGGGTATGTTAGTTAATATTAGTCCTTTTTATAGAAAGTCTCTTCTACTGCATGAGTGATTGCAATTTTATCATGAGCGTAAGACAAGCCACCTTGAATGTAAAGACGGTAAGGTGCACGAAGGGGACCATCTGAAGATAATTCAATTGTCGATCCTTCAGTAAAACTACCAGAAGCCATAACGACATCATCTTCATAACCATCTTGGTGGTATGGAATAGGATCAACAAATGAGTTCATTGGTGAATAATGTTGAATTGCAGCACAGAATTTAACCATTGGATCTGGTTCGCCGAAAGTTACTGTTTGAACGATATCGGTTCTTGGATCATTCCACTTAGGAGCAACTTTCATACCCATCTCTTCGCAAAGAGCGGCAGTATAAATCATACCTTTTAGAGCTTCACCAGTAGTGTGGGCTGCCATAAAGAAGCCTTGGTACATATCTCTTAAGTAACCCCAAGTAGCGCCTTCGCCTTTACCAGCGCCAGGTACGTTAAGACGAGAACCAGCACCTTCGATAAGATCCTTTTTACCAACTAAGAAAGCACCAGCTTTAACGATACCAGCACCGGCATTCTTAAATAAAGATCCTGCCATCATATCAGCACCGTAGAAAGTTGGTTCTTCGGTTTCAGAAAATTCACCATAGCAGTTATCAACGAAAATCTTTACATCAGGACGAACTTCTTTGATGAATTTAAGCATCTTCTTGATTTTTTCCATGGTAAAGCTTGCACGTACGGCGTAACCAAGAGAGCGTTGAATCGTTACGACTTTGATCTTAGGATCTTGCAAGTCTTTTCTAGCTTGGTCATAGTCTACTTCGCCATTATCAAGTAAATCGGTATGCTTAAAGTCAATACCCCATTCTTTCATGTTACCTGGTTTGTTACCAGCTAAACCAATAACTTCTTGAATTGTGTCGTATGGCATACCCGTTAAGTAGTAGAGGGTATCACCAGGACGAAGCATACTGAAAAGTCCAACAGCAATTGCATGAGTTGCTGAAGAAAATTGTGGACGTACTAATGCGTCATCAGTCTTAAAGTAGTCCGCATACATTGCTTCAAGCTTATCGCGGCCTACATCATCATAGCCGTAACCAGTTGAAGGGACTAAGTCTTCTTCTCCTACGCGGTGCTTTCTAAACAAGTCTAAAACGCGTTGTTGATTATAAAATACTTGCTCGTCAATTTCTTCTAGACGAGACTCGATCATTTTATCAACTTTATCGACTTTTTCTTTTAATTCTGTTGGTAAGTTTTCTTTCCAAGATAAAACCATTACTTAATTCTCCTTTAATACTTCTGCTTGTACTATTATTTTACCATCTGATTTTTGATCCCAGTAGACTCCTTGAATTTCAGGAACAAAGCCAGGAAAACGCTCGATTGCTCCTACCAAAACCTCAAAGTACTTTTGGTCAATAGAACTCCATTTTTCTCCAGGAGCAACAATAAAGACTCCTGGTGGGTAAGGAAGAGCACCTTCGGCCGCAATTCTTCCTTGAACATCATCCAAGTTAACTAGCTCGCTTTCATTTTTCATAAATAGATAGTCAGCGTGTTCAGGAGTCATTGGATAGTTTTGCATATTTGGTTTAGCAAATAGTTCTTGTTGCAGGGTGAACGTTTTATTTCCCCGGTAATAATTATGCATTTCTTGGCAAAGCTGCTTTAAAGTATATCCTTTGTAGCGATCACCGTATACTTTGGCTAATTTAGGCAATACTTTTTCTAAGGGAGCATCTTCGTCATAGTATTGTTCAAACTCTAAGAATGCGTTAAGAAGCGTATCTAATTCAGCTTTGGTATCACCAGGTGTAAGCAGGAAGAGAAGGGAATACAAGTCATCTTTTGCACGAATGATGCGTTTTTCCATTAAGAATTCAGCTACTACTGGACCAGGAATTCCTACATCTTCATATTTTGAGTTTTTAACATCAATACCAGGTGTGACTACAGTAATCTTTAATGGGTCAATAATTGCCTGACCTGTGGCAATTTTACTGAAGCCGTGCCAAAGATTATTGGGTTCTAAGTTCCAGTATTTTTCATTTGTTGCTAATTCGTCAGTACTAATATTTTCAAAATTATCAATTACTAATGGTCTAAATAATTTTGATTTTCTAATTAGTTCTTTACGCCATTCAATTCCTAAACGCAAAATTTTGTCCCACCATTTTTTATTGCCTTTGCCGCTTGTTAAGTATGAATTAACGGTTAAGGAAGCATAGAGGGGATATGAATAACTGGAAGTTACGAATTTAAGATAAGCGTGGTTAAAGTGCTTGTGATCGACATAACGCTTTTGACCTTTTAGATGCGCATCTTTCTTTAAAATCTGAGAAGCTTGTCCCATACCGGCTTGTTGCTTATGAAGCGATTGCGTTACTAAAATTCCTGGATCTTCTGGTCCAAATTCTAAGTTGAGGGGAGATAAATGATTCATAATTGGTATGAATTGTTCAAATCCGCCCCAAGCACAGTCAAAAAGAATATAATCACAAAGTTTGCCGATTTTATCAATCATCCATTTTGCGTCGTAAAAAAGTCCGTCATAAGTTTCTGATTGGATAATGGCTAATCTAAATGGACGTTTGGCCTTAGCCTTTTCAGGATCAACTTTAGCGACTTCTGCTCTAATTTTTTCTTCACTTAAAAAGTTGGGATCCATTTCTCCGATTAAGCCAAGAGCATTTCGGTCAGTTGGAATATATACCGGTTTAGCTCCGCTCATAACCAAGGCGCTGTTATAGAGTGACTTGTGGTTATTACGGTCAAAAAGAACAAGATCGTCTTTTGTAAGAAGTGCACTAGCACAAATTGAGTTAGCACTAGTGGTTCCGTTAGTACAAAAGTAAACTTTATCAGCGTGATATGTTTTGGCGGCTTTTTGTTCAGCAGTTAAGGGAGTACCTTCGTGCGTCATAGTATCGCCTAGTTCAGGTACAGTGTCACTAGTATCTGCGAACATCAGGTTCTTGCCAAAGAAGCGATTGAAAACAACGCCAGCAGGATGTTTTTCATAATATAAGCCGTTGTGGTGACCAGGAGTAGTAAAGCTTACTGGATGATCTTGTGCAAAGTTGACTAGGTCAGTTAAAAAGCCTGGGACCATTTCTTTAGTATAGTTATTTGCAGCGTTAATTATTTCTTCTTTTTCATCGTTAGAAATTGTTTCATGTGAAACTTTAATAATAGGAATTCCAAGGCCAGAAGTTTTTTGTAAATCTTGAGCAGCTTTAAGACTATCTTGGTCAGCCTCTGTTACTACTATTGCGGCAAGTTCACTAGCTTGAGGAGTATCGTTCAAATTAGTAGTTTGCCATGAATTAAAATCATTATTTTTAAGCTCATTGCTTAATGCAATTTTTAGAAAATTCATTTAATCACCTTGTTTTCCTACTGTATTTTCTAAAATAGACTTGCAAAATTTTTATAAATCTTTATAATTTTGTGCGAACGTTTTTGTACGCAATTTATTTGCAAGAATACTACGGCATAAATTATAGCGATTTATAGAGGATTTCTACAAGTGAATTTGAATACTTTAATGATAGTTTTGAAGCCTCCAAATTTAAGACTTTGGATTTAGATAAATATTTTGATTTTGGGGGAAATTAAAAATTGGATAAACCAGATGTCTTAAGTGATTTAGAACCGAATAAAAAACATTATATGAGTTGGCCAGTTATTGCGCTGATTGACTTCGTAACGATTATTAGTTTTGAAAATATCTTCTATCCATTTCAAAACCAAGGTCTTTCAGTTGTAATTTCTTGGATCTTTCTTTTATTTACTTATGTTATTCCTTACGCATTGATTAGTAGTCAGATGAGTTTGACTTTTGATAATCAGGATGGTGGACTTGCTTCTTGGGTAAGAAGAAGTACAAATGATACTTTGGGTTATTGGACCTCTTGGATGTATTGGGTGCAGAGTGTGCCATATATCGTCGATGTATCAAACTCAGTTATTGTTTCATTTAGTTGGATGATCTTTGGAAACAACAGTTTAGACAAGAAAATGTCAACTTTCTGGTTCGGAATTTTAACTTTTGTGATCATCCTGATCTTCATTTTGTTAGAAAACAAACTTCGTAATTCACTAGAAATTCTTTCTTTAATTGGTGGGGGAGCAATGTTTATTATGTCTATGCTCTTTGTTTTACTTGCTGCATGGTCAGTAATGCATGGACACCATATTGCGACTCAACCTTTTAATTGGGGAGCTTTTAAGCCTTCATTTAGCTTGAATTATTTCTCAACTACTGGTCTTTTGATCTTTGCTATGTCAGGTGCTGAACTTGCTGCACCTTATGTACAACAAATGAAGAATCCGAAGAGAGACTTTCCTAAGGCAATGTGGATGCTTGCCATTATGACTGGATTCTTAACAATCTTTGGAACATTAGCTTTAGCAATGTTCTTTAACGCTCATCATATTCCACATGATTTCAAGATGAACGGCCCTTACTATGCCTTCCAATTGCTTGGTGAAAGTTTAGGTGTAGGTAAGCTGTTGATGTATATCTTTGCTGTTGTACAAGCAATCTTTATGATGGCTCAACTTGCCGTATTACTAGATGCTTCAAGTCGTGTTTTTGCTGGAGATGTTGGCTCTAAGTTCATGCCTAAGTGGCTTACTGAAAAGAAGAGCAAGAGTGGTCGTCCAGTTCACTCTTATACGTTTACTGTCGGACTTAGTTTATTCTTGCTATTATTAACTGGAACTTTACCTAACATTAATACCATTTATAATTGGCTTTTGAATGTTAATGGAATTATTTCACCATATAAGACTTGTTGGGTATTCTTTGCCTTTGTTGCAATGAGAATTCACCAAGATAAGTATCATTCTGATTATGTATTTATTAAGAATAAAGCTGGTGCGTTAACTGTTGGTGGTTGGTGTCTACTATTTACTTTTGTCTGTGCTACGTTAGGATTTATTCCTCAAAACGTCGCAGTAGGTACTAAGGCATTTACTCATCAATTATGGATGAACATTATTACTGTCGTTGTATTATTTGGTTTAGGTTTCGTTTTACCATGGCTGCGTAAACTTGAACAAAAGCGTGAAGAAGAAATGACAGTCGAAGAATAATTAAAAAAATCAGAAATTGAAAAATCCTATTAAATCTTGGTATTAATAAACCTTGATTTAATAGGATTTTTATTTTGATTAAAAGTTTAAAATCATCAAAAAATAGACTTTTTTCAGATATCTCTTTATATTTTTAGGCTAATTTATTTAGTAATAAAATTATTATTCTTTCTTTTCTCACCTCCAAGTAATCCTAAAAGTAGGCCTAATCCTACGACGGCTAATCCAATTAATTGACCTTGATTTTCTTTTCTTCCAGTTTGTGGAAGTGATGACTTCTTTTGTGAAGCGGCAGGTCTAGAGACTATATTTTTGTCAGTCTTTTCAACATTATGAGTTTTAATGGGGTTGAATAAAACTGAAGAATCTAAATTATTATTTTGAGTAGTAGTTTTTGTTGGAGCATGTTTAGGCGTAGCAAGAATAGTAGACTTATTTGGAACCATTGTATCTGGAATATATTTAACAGGAACGTTTTCTCCTGGTTTACCAGGAACAGAATCTACAGGCTCACCCGGCTTACCAGATTCTGGATGATAACCGGGAACGTCAGGAACTTGACCAGGAGTAGTTTCACTAGGGTTATCAGGATTGGTTGGGAATTGTGGTTGTGGAGCATCAGGGATTGGTTTACCATCTGGACCTACTGGAATGATATGACCATTTGGAGTGTAAGTAACAGTAATTACAGCATTAGGATTTTCCTTAGTTACTGTTGCTCCACCGGCGGTAGTTTCAGTTGTAGTGTAACCCTTAATAACAGGAGTATTGATCTTGCCAAATGTGTGATCTCCAGTTAAGTTAGTAGCTTTTTGAACATTAGGACTTTCGATTTCCTTGCCCGTAGTTCCATCAACAAACTTAATAGTTTGAGAACCAGTGTAAGTTTCAGGAGTTGGAGTGTCTGGAACATATTTCACAGGAACATTCTCACCAGGTTTACCCGGAACAGGATTTACTGGTTCGCCAGGTTTACCAGATTCTGGGTGGTAACCAGGAACATCAGGAACTTGACTAGGAGTAGTTTCACTAGGGTTATCAGGATTGGTTGGGAATTGTGGTTGTGGAGCATCAGGGATTGGTTTACCATCTGGACCTACTGGAATGATGTGACCATTTGGAGTATATGTCACAGTAATTACAGCATTAGGATTTTCCTTCGTTACTGTTGCTCCACCGGCGGTAGTTTCAGTTGTAGTGTAACCCTTAATAACAGGAGTATTGATCTTGCCAAATGTGTGATCTCCAGTTAAGTTAGTAGCTTTTTGAACATTAGGACTTTCGATTTCCTTGCCCGTAGTTCCATCAACAAACTTAATAGTTTGAGAACCAGTGTAAGTTTCAGGAGTTGGAGTGTCTGGAACATATTTCACAGGAACATTCTCACCAGGTTTACCCGGAACAGGATCTACAGGATCGCCAGGTTTACCATTTTCAGGGTGATATCCTGGTACTACTGGAACTTCACTTGGTGTTGTTCCTGTTGGGGTATCCGGGTTAGTAGGGAACTGAGGCTGTGGAGCATTCGGAATTGGTTGATCATCGGGACCAACAGGAATTACATGACCATTTGGTGCATACGTTACCACAATTGTCTTATTCAAGTCATCCGGAGTAATTGTAGCCCCACCAGCGACAGTCTTATCTGCATGATAGCCCGCTACTACTGGAGTATCAACGTTACCAAATGTATGACTAGAAACATTCCAACCAGTTTCACTAACAATTTGACCAGTTACCTTATCAACCGTAGCGCTCTTAGTGAAAGTGAAATGTTGAATATTATCAGCTGGTGTCTTATTACCAGCACCTTCATAATGAATTGTTTGAGAACCAGTTGCTTCTAAAGCATTCTTAGCAGTTCCGTCTGGCCACTTTGGACCGTCTGGATCATTAGGATTAATAGGTTGGCCCGGATTTCCTGGATTGTCTGGCGTTACAGGAACAAGTTGATGTTCAACATCAATAACAATATTTTGAGCACCTTTACTAATAGTAGTTGGAACTATTACATCTGGATTAAGAACTTTATAACCTTTGTTTTCAAGATCTGTAATTACAGTCTTCTTATCATACGTGAATCCAGTACCTACATCTTGCTCCCCACTGCTCTTACCATATTGAGGTAAGTTCACGTTGTCTGTGACATCGTGAACTGTAACAGTGATTGAACCTTGTTCGATTGGAACATAGATTACTTTTGTATCTGTACCGGGAGCAGTTGGTGTTACTGTTGAGACTTCCGGTGTATATCCTGGGATATTTGGAACTGGTTCATTTGGCTCTACTGCACTAGGATTAGTAGGACTATTAGTATATTGCGGAGTAGGTGCGTTTGAAATTGGAGTACCATCAGGTGTTACAGGAATTATATGACCTAATGGATCATATTTAAGTTCAATATTACTTGTTTGTTCTACATATGGATTAGGAAAGACATAGGATCCATTATCAATATTTAATTGTGTAGGGCCATCTTTAGACATTGTGGAAGGATAGACAATACCCTTTAAATTATTTGGATCATATTTTTGTACATTATTGATATAAACATCAACTTGCATAACACCGTTAGAATTTATTTGATGCCATACTTCTTTTATTAGTTGTCCACTTTGAGAAACCCATTCATTAGTGTAAGTTCCACCATTTTTATATTGAGAAATAACACCGTGATCTCTTTCTTTATTAACTAAGTAATAGCCTTTTATAATTTTTTCAGCTGCAGGATCAACTTGATATATTTGTCCTGTTAATCCATTTGACTCAATGGTTGGCGTATTTGGCATAGGTTGTCCAGTTTGAGCATCAACGTAAGTGATAGTTTGGGTAACATTGGTTGGTGTCGTATCTCCCCAGGCATTTGAAACATTTGAGGATGAAAATGGATTAGGATCACTTGAGTTAATTATAGAATCATACTTACCATAACCAAATGTAAATGCTAAGCCGAAATTATTATTATTTTCATTAACGCTAATACCATTTGGGCCGAAATTATAGATTACTAAATTTGAAGATGGATATGGACCGACTCCAGTATAGTTTACGTATTGGTCTACATTAATTGCATCGTTAGCATATACTTCTGAATAATTATTATTAGTGATGTAATAATTTAGTTTATTTCCAGGATTATTTCTATCGGTAGTAAGAGTAATAAGCATATTTAAAGGTGTATAAGCATTATTAGTCAATTGTCCGTTAGTTAAAGTAAATTGGTCAAATATGTATTGAGTTGTAGGCACGATACCATGGGTATCAGGATAATTAGGTGCGTCACTAATAGTTGTATCTGTGTTAAGAGTATCAGCTTTTTCAGTATTTTCCCTATCATTAACACTAGGGTCATTTATTGTGGAAGCACTATTTTCTTGATTATTTGAGCTTTCTTGAGTATTAGGTTGAGATTGACTTATAGCATTGTTTTTGGTTAATAGAGTTTGATTTTTTGAGCTACTCTCTATGTCTGGAGTGGCTTGCTTAACAGCTGAGATTGTATTAGAGCTAACTGGTTTAAGTTCACTGGTTGTAGCTTTATGCTCCAATTTAGCTGTATTAGTATCGATTGTCTGATTAGCAGATTGTAAGTGATTATTTGAAGACGGATTAGAAGTGTCACTATTACTTCTGGCAACTACTTTTGAACTGTCTTTAGTAGATACTACAGTGCTATCTTTTTCAGCCAAAGTATCCGCATGAGCAACTTGTGTGGATTGGACACCAAAAATAAATGAGCCAATTAACACAGAGACTGCTCCTATAGAAAATTTTCTAATTGAAAATCTATCTTGTCGATCCTCCATTTTACGGAGACGTTCTTTAAAATTATTTTTTGACAACATATTATTCTCCTTTTTAACATCCACTGATTTTGACTACCAGCTTTATTATAGGAGGAGGGTATCCCAACTTTAAATAAAACCACTCATAAAATGAAAAGGATTGCAAAAAATAGGATGAACAGCAAATTGGAGCAAAAATTAAGAAAATAAAAAATCAGCTCATATCGTTAAGATAGAACTGATTTTTTATTTGAGGAAAACTAATTATCACTATAAAAATAAATTACATTAGTTAGTTCCGGCAATTTTTGCTTTATTCAAAAGTAATGAGCTACCGACAACAGAAACGGATGAAAAGGCCATAGCTAAACCTGCTAGTTCAGGACTTAGTGTAAAGCCTAAACCAACGAATAATCCAGCAGCAATTGGAATGCCAATTGTGTTATAGATAAGCGCCCAGAAAAGGTTTAACTTGATACGGTTGAAGGTCTTCTTTGAGATATCTAGGGCACGCACTACACCGCGTAAATCATT
This sequence comes from Lactobacillus isalae, assembly GCF_947539375.1. NCBI lineage: Bacteria > Bacillati > Bacillota > Bacilli > Lactobacillales > Lactobacillaceae > Lactobacillus > Lactobacillus isalae. The sequence continues at coordinate 1,709,990 of NZ_OX443569.1, read as the reverse complement.
TTGAACTAAGACAATACCACCAGAATCAATTGCAATATCAGTACCAGAGCCCATGGCAATTCCAACATCAGCTGTTGAAAGAGCAGGAGCGTCATTGATACCATCCCCAACAAAGGCTACCTTGTCGCCATGTTGTTGAAGTTCTTGAATATGCTCAGCTTTTTCGTTTGGTAAAACACCAGCAATAACTTGATCAATCCCAACTTCATTAGCAATTGCTTGAGCAACTTTTTCATTATCACCTGTAAGCATTACTGTCTTTAATCCACGTTTCTTAAGTTCGCTGATAGCTTCTTTAGAGCTTGGCTTAGGAACATCTTGAATAGCAATTAAGCCAATAATTTCACCATTTAAGCCGACATAAACAACTGTTTTAGCTTCTTCTTGTAATTTTGTAGCTTGCTGATTCATTTCCTGGGAAATATTGACATCAGCTAATAAACGATTACTTCCAACAAAAGCTGTTTGATCATGGTAATTAGCCTTAACGCCTTTACCTTCGATTGCTTCAAAGTCGCTAACTTTTTCGATTTGCAATTTTTCAGAATCTGCTTTTTTAACAATCGCCGTAGCAAGTGGATGCTCAGACGATTCCTCAAGACTTGCAGCAATAGTTAAAACTTGTTTTTCGTCACCGACAATATCAGTAACTTCAGGTTTACCAACAGTGATAGTACCTGTTTTATCAAAGACAACAGTATTCAAGTCACTAACTTCTTGAAGAACTTCACCGTTCTTAATCAAAACTCCCATTTTAGCGCTACGAGCAGTACCAACCATTAAAGCAGTTGGAGTAGCAAGTCCTAAAGCACATGGGCAGGCAATGACTATAACGCTAACGGCAAATAACATGGCTTCTACAGCAGTCGCACCTAAAAATGAGTACCAGATAATGAAAGTTAAAATAGCAATAATCATTACGGCTGGAACAAAGATATTAGATATCTTATCTGTCAAATTTTGAATTGGAGCATGACTAGTTTGAGCTTTTTTAACCAAGTCAACAATTTGAGCGAGCATTGTATCAGAGCCAACTTTAGTGGCTTTGAAAGTGATTGTACCGTTACTATTAATAGTTGAACCTACAACTGTGTCGCCAACTTTTTTAACAACTGGCATACTTTCACCAGTAACCATTGATTCATCAAGCGTTGTAACACCTTCTAAGATTTCGCCATCGACTGGAATCTTTTCACCTGGCTTAACGCGAATAATATCGCCAACTTTAACTTGATCAAGTGGAACTTTAACGAACTTACCATCTCTTTGAACTTCAGCATCTTTTGCTTGCAAGCCCATCAATTTACCTAGAGCGTTTGATGCGTTATCGTGCATCTTTTCTTCCATAGCATCGCCAAGTAGGACAAAGACAGTAACAAAGGCTGCACTTTCAAAATAAACCGGGCGATTAGTAATCATTGCAAAGATACTGTAAAAGTAAGCAACTGCTGTACCTGTAGCAACTAAGGTATTCATATTAGCGCTATGCTTTTTAAAAGCAGCAATTGCACTTTTCCAATAAGGAAGAGCAGAAATTGCCATAATGATTGTAGTTGTAATAAGTGCAATCCAGTTATATCCTGGCATCATCCAATGAAAGGGCATTGCAAACATTTGAATAAGCATTGGGATGGATAGAATGAAAGATATCCAGAATCTTTTGATGTTTGATAACTTCATTATTTAACAACAACCTTCCCATGAAACATGTCCATTCCGCAACTCCACTTATATGTAGTAGGCTTGTCGGTAGGGATATTTACGATGACTTCTTTTTTGCCATCAAGTTTGTCATCTATATTCAAGTCTTTGAAAACTATTTCGTTCATGCAGCCCATATTATCAGAAGGAATAAATTTTAATTGGGCTGGTTTACCTTGCTTAAAAGTAATGGTATCTGGTTTATAACCATGATTTTCTGCGTTGACAACAACTTTTTTGGTTTGATTTTTTGAAAAAATACTCATTTTAATAGATCCTTTCTTTATTTAACGATGACTTTTCCGTGGAACATATCCATTCCGCAAGCAAAGTTATAAGTTCCGGCCTTATCTGTCGGAATATTGACAGTAGTAATTTTTTGCTTAGTTAGGTCTTTATTAACTCCTAGTTGTTCAAAGACAACGTGGGATAAACAGGCGGTTGAATCCCGCATATCAAAGTTAACCTGGGCTGGAACTCCTTTTTTGAGAATTACAGTTGAAGGAGAATATCCACCATTTACAACAATTGTTGCAGTTTGTTCATCATTGACAATAGTTCCAGTTCCTGCAGCTTCTTTGTGTTTACCGAAGAACCACCAGACAATAAAGCCGATTAGAATGATGCCAATGATTAATGTGATAATTTGACTAATGTTCATTTTTATTTCCTCCTAGCAGATAGTAGATCCCGATTTTAAGCAATTGCAGGGAACCATATCAGGTGCTGTTTTTTCTTTTTGACTAATTTCTTCTTGCATCTTCATTAAATCACCTTTAGAAATAGGAGAGTCCTCTAGAAGCTTTAGGATTACTTCGCCCTTATGCATATTGCACATTCTGTTTAATAAGGCTTTGGCTTCGTTGTACATCATATCTGTTTGACTAACAGTAGCAGTATAGGTGTAACGACGTCCTTCATGCTTAGCTGTTAACCAACCTTTTTGAACGAGGCGTCTAATTAATGTCTTGATAGTTGAATCAGACCAATCTTTTTTAGCTTGGAGCTCTTTTAGAATTTGATTCGTATGAGTTTCACCTAGTGTCCAGACAATGCGCATTACTTCCCACTCACTGTCTGAAATAGAAGATAATTTTTTTTCGTTCATTATTACTCTCCTTTCGTTTACATTTGTAATCATATATCTCAACGTTTACACTTGTCAACAATAAAATCTTCTTGGTTTATATAAAAATATAATTAGAATATTGTTAAAATAAATATTTCATAGTAAAATCTAAACAAATAATAAGAGGTGAGTAGGATGGATGATAAAAGATGGATTGAATTAGCCAAAAGGAAAAAACAGGATAAGTATTTTGGAATTATCAGCTTACTGATTGTAGTTATGATGGTCTTTTTTACTGTAAAAAACATCGGCTGGCTACTCACTTTTATTGTGGTGGCGGTTATTCTTTATTTCTGGATTGATGTTGAACAGATGCTAGAAGATAGCAAGGTAATTAGGCGCACGCAAAAGAGTATCTTTGTTGTTCTTGGGGCAGCTTATGAACTTATGAGTATTATTTTTGCTTTTACTAATTTAGATTTTTTATTGGTAGCATTTGGAATTATCAGTGCTGGATATTTAGGATTTAAAACTAATGCAGTCTTGCGTAAAGACCTGAAGAACGAAAACTTAAAGTTTGCCGATAGCATGATAGCAACTTTTTTAGGAATAATAGTTGCGTCATTAGTAGTTGCATTAGCTCCACGAGATATTCTTTGGCTGTTTCTGTTAATTTTTGCTTCGGCGTATAACTTACTTCACTTGATTGTCAGAATTAAGATTGAGCACGATGGAACGAATCGAAAATTATAGGATCGGATAGGGATGATTGGATGCGTCCAGATTTAATTGTTAAGAATAGAAAATTAAACCGTCTTATTGGTGTGATTGGAGTAATTCTGAGCGTTGTCATTCTGCTTTTAGCTTTTAGAAATTTAGGCTGGCTGTATCGACTAGTAGGTTTATGCGCGATTACTTATTATCTTGTTGATATAGAACAAGGTTTAGAAGAAAGCCATGCGGTTACCAGATCGGTCCGGATTATACTGATGATCATCGGCGTCTTGTATATAGGATTAAGCATGGTATGTGTTTTTGTGAATGTTGACGTGCTATTAAGACTATTTGGACTAGCTGGTGCAGGATATTTAGGCTTTAAGTCGTATCAATTAGTGAGAGTCGGAATATTTAATAAGAAATTGAAGCTAGCTGATAGTCTAGTTGCAATATTTTTAGGTGTTTTTCCAGCTATTTTGTTAATTATTTATGCATTTTGGTACTTTTGGCTGATTTTACTAGCATTTACCTTGCTGTATAACTTAGTTCATTTGATTGTTAGAATTAAAATTGAACGCGGTCCAACGAATCGTGAATTATAAAAGAAAAAGGTAGCATCTCCGATTGCTTAGTCGAGATGCTACCTTTTTATGTGTAATTAGTCTAGTAACGTTACTGGAAAAATATACTCTGGCTCAAAGTGCTTACTTGGATGATAAATTTTTTTAATCAAAATCTCGCACATCAATTTTGCAATATCTTCAATTGGTTGCTTAACCGTAATTAATTCTGGAAAGAAACTATGAATGAAGTCTGTTCCATCAAAACCGGTAATTAAAGGATGATAGTTCATTTCATCAGTATGTTGCTTGACTAATAAGGCGGTAACGTCATCGGTGCAACAAATTGCATCAAATTTTGGTAAGTCGATAATTTGTGCAATTTGGATTTTTTTAACCATCATTGAACTCTCGAAATCAATATATGTTGTTTTTACATTAACCTTATAGTGATTAAATACCGAAAGCATCCCTTTAAGGCGGTCATTAAGAGGGTATAAGTCCGCGCGATTTCCCGATAGAATTAGGATATTTTTTTTGCCAAGACTTAAAACTTTTTGTGCAATTTTATAGCCGCCATCTAAGTTATTACACTTAAGGACCGTAACTTTGTCTAAATGACGATCAAATGAAACTATAGGTAAGTGTTCATTGGCGTCTTTATCTGAAATGGGTAAGTTCGAAGAAGTTATAATACCTGAGATTTTTCCCTTTTTTAAGGCATCTAAATAAGGAAGTAATGTATGTGTGGAATCATTGTCTATTTTTAGTAAACTTAAGTAATTTTCTTTAGACAGATTTTTTTCAATTTCTTGATAAAATTTTGCGTAGAGTGGGTTAGTTATGGAAGGGAGGATAACCTCAACCACCTTATTTTGCGTATGATTGACTAGATGATGTTGGGGTAAGTGATAGCCAGTACTTTTAATAGCTGCTTCTACTAATTTTCTAGTTTCTGGAGCAACGTAGCCATTTTGATTAATAACGCGTGAAACTGTAGCAATAGATACTTGAGCTTTTTTGGCGACATCAGTAATTGATACTTTCATTTTTACCTCTCACCTGAAAATTTACATATCAAAATACACTTATATTATAGGCTTTATAAAAGTAATAATGTAAAAAAATGAAAACAACTACAAATAGATAGATAATCGGTATTCTATAAGTGTAACAAATGTAAGCGCTTAATAATAAAAAGATAAGGGAATAAAAGATTGAAATTGCAAAATAAAACAATGCTAATTACATATGCGGATAGCCTGGGAAATAATCTAAATGATCTATCAGAGATACTAGATAAGTATTTTGAAGGCGCCATTGGAGGAGTACATGTCTTGCCTATTTTTCCTTCGACAGGAGATAGGGGATTCTCACCAACTAGGTATGATGAAATAGATCCCAAGTTTGGCACATGGAAGGACTTTGAAAAGCTTGGCAAAAAGTATTATTTAATGCTTGATTTTATGATTAATCATATTTCTAAGCATTCTGAATATTATAAGGATTTTCAAGAGAATGGTGAAAATAGTAAATATAAAGACTTATTTTTAGATTGGAATAAGTTCTGGCCAGAAGGGAGACCTACTAAGGCAGATATTGATCAGATTTATAAAAGAAAAGACAAGGCTCCGTACCAAGAAATTACGTTTGCGGATGGAAGCAAATCAAAATTATGGAATACTTTTGGGGATGAGCAAATTGACTTAGACGTCAGAACAAAAGCAACGCAGGAGTTCATCAAAAATTCAGTACGAACTTTGGCTAAGCACCAAGCAAGTTTAATTAGACTAGATGCTTTTGCGTACGCGATTAAAAAATTAGATGCTAATGATTTCTTTGTAGAACCTGAAATTTGGGAGTTGCTAGATCAGGTAAAAGATGATCTTAAAGGAACAGACGCTAAGATTTTACCTGAAATTCATGAGCATTATACGATGCCAATGAAGGTAGCAAAGCATGGATATTATATTTATGATTTTGCTTTGCCGATGGTTTTACTTTATTCACTCTATAGCGGAAAGTCGGACCGTTTGGCCAGCTGGCTTAGAAAATGTCCAATGAAGCAATTTACTACTTTAGATACTCATGATGGTATTGGAGTAGTAGATGCCAAAGATGTTTTGACTGATGACGAATTAGAGTATACGACTAACGAACTGTATAAGGTGGGAGCTAATGTAAGCCGAAAATATTCTAGTGCTGAGTATCACAATTTGGATATTTATCAAATTAATACGACATATTACTCGGCCCTGGGAAATGATGATAAGAAATACTTCTTAGCTCGCTTACTTCAAGTCTTTGCACCAGGAATACCACAAATATACTATGTAGGATTATTGGCTGGAAAGAATGACTTAAAGTTACTTGAGGAGACTAAAGAAGGCCGAAATATTAACAGGCATTATTATTCTAAAGAAGAAATTGCAAAGGAAGTTAATAGGCCAGTTGTTCAGTCGCTGATTAAACTACTTAAGTTTAGAAATGAGGAAGCAGCCTTTGACTTAGACGGAACAATTAATGTTGAGACACCGAGTGAAAATGAGATTGTAATTCAAAGAAGTAATAAGAACCAGTCTCATGTAGCCCAAGCTACAGTTAACTTAAAGGATTTAAGCTACAAGGTTAAGGTTAATGGTCAAGAAGTTAGGTTTTGATGAAATGTAAGTAGTTGAAAAGAGGAAAGAGTATGGCAAAGATGGATTATCCTAAAGATGCGGAAACTATTGTTCATGCTTTAGGAGGAAAAGGCAATATTAAACGTGTCTTTCATTGTATGACCCGAGTTAGAGTTTATGTAAAAAAGAAAAATTTAGTTGACGAACAAACTATCCAAAATCTACCTGAGGTAACCGGAACTAATTGGAATAACGATCAATTTCAAATTATTTGTGGTACATATGTTGGTGGGATATACGATGAATTAGTAAATTTGGGTGTTCCAAATGATGATACGGATACTAGTCAAAATGTTACTGATAAAAACGAAGGTATAGTATCTAAAATTGTGGATGCCATTGCGGGCTGTATGACACCTATTATTCCTGCCTTAACTGCAGCAGGTATGATTAAAGTTGTTCTAGCTCTATGTACAACTTTTAAGTGGGTTTCACAAACTAGTAGTACGTATCAAGTTATTAACTTTGCTGCAGATGCAATGTATTACTTCTTACCATTCTTTATTGCGGCCAGTGCAGCAAAAGTATTTAGAGTTAATCAATCCTTAGCATTATTAATTGCAGGTGTATTTTTACATCCTAATTTTGTAAAGATGGTTTTAGCTAAGGCACCAATTTTATTCTTTGGAATACCGGTTTTTAAATATGATTATTCATATTCGGTAATTCCTATCATTTTGATGGTCTGGATTATGTCATACATTACCAAATTTGCCAAGAAAGTTTCGCCCGATATAATTAGACTTATTTTAGAACCTACATTAATAATTATAATCAGTGTACCTTTAGCATTATTAATTGTAGGACCAATTGGTGGTATTTTAGGTACTTGGTTAGCAGAAGCAATAAAATTCTTATCTACTCATCTTGGATTCGTTATTGTTGGATTACTAGCAGCAGCATTTCCATATATTGTGATGACGGGGATGCACCATGCTCTTACACCAATAGGGTTAAATGCTGTGGCTACCGGTGGCGATACCTTAATCTTTGTTTCTCAAGTATGTTCAAATGTTGCACAGGGTGGTGCCGCTTTAGCGGTAGCAGTTAAATCAAGACAAAAAGATATGAAACAACTAGGAAGCGCTACGGGTATTTCAGCTTTAATGGGAATAACTGAGCCTGCACTTTATGGTGTAACACTTAAATTAAAGCGTCCCTTAGTTGCTGCAACAATTGCTGCTGGAATTGGCGGTTTAGTTGGTGGACTTCTTCAAGTAACTTTGTACATCCCTCAAAATTGTTTGCTGGCATTACCCGCTTTTGTAGGTGGTCATAAGCCAATGTTAAATTTCGCATTTGGTGTAATTATGATCTTAGTATCATTTATCTTATCCTTCATTCTAACCTTAGTTATGGGATTTGAAGGAGACAGCAAACATAAAGTAGCTCTAGCCGAAAATGTAACCCAAGTGAATGAAAGTTCACAATCAGATGTTGAGCAAGTAGTGGTTCATACTCCTACTACTGTGTATGCTCCAATTTCTGGAAAGGTATTATCATTAAGTGAAGTTCCCGATAAAACTTTTGCTGATAAAACAATGGGTGATGGGATTGCTATTAATCCTGTCGAAGGAAAAGTATATGCACCAGATGATGGTAAAATTGTTTCAATTATGAGTACAAAGCATGGTGTAATGTTACAAACTAAAGACGGAGTACAATTACTCATTCATATTGGTATGGATACAGTTAATCTAAAAGGAAAATATTTCACAGCTCATGTTAAAACTGGAGATAGCGTAAAGAAAGGTGACTTGTTAGTTGAATTTGATCAGAAAGCAATTGAAAAGGAAGGCTATAATTTAATTACTCCAATTATTATTTTAAACAGTAAAGACTATCAAGAAATTAAACCAACTTCAAAGGTAAATATTGTAGTTGGAGATAAATTATTAAGCCTAGAATGAAAACAAAACGTCAGTAGCATCCCCCCCTGCTACTGACGTTTTTTCTAAATCAAAATACCATTACAATGATCAACTTCATGCTGAATTACTTCAGCGACAAAATCAGAGAATTCTTGTTGACGAGTTTCAAAGTTTTCATTTTGATATTTCACTGTGATTTTCTTATATCTTTCAGTTGGACGCTCTCCTTCTAAAGAAAGACATCCCTCATAAGCTAGATATTTATCAGATTTAAAAACAATAATTGGATTGAGCATCACAATTGGAAGCGGACCAACAAATAAGGCGATAATTCGTTTTTGTATACCAATCATATTTGCAGCAAGTCCAGCGGCTTTGCCATTATTGGCGAGTAAGGTCTCCTTTAAGTCATTGGCTGCCGTTAAGTCTTGTTTGGTAGCAGGCATAGATTTGAATTTTAAAGAAATTTCATCATGAATGATAGGTTTAACTGACATTATTTAAAAACTCCTCAGTTAGCTAGTTTGTTGCACTGTAAATATACCTAACATTATGGAATAAATAATGCTGTAAAGCTAGTAAATTATTTCCGAGGTAATAAAAAAATGAGATCGCATGCGATCTCATTTTTTATTTATCCCATATTTGTAATAAGGAAGAAGATAACGAATATTACAAATAAAATGTACATCATTGGCGATACTTCTTTGTAGCGCTTAGAAGCGATCATTGTAATTGGGTAAGCAATCATTCCTAAGGCTAAACCATCAGAGATGGAGTATGTTAATGGCATACCAACAACAACTAAGAATGATGGAAAAGCGATTTCAAAGTTATCCCAGTGAATGTATTTAAGATTTCCTGCCATCAATACCCCAACGATAATTAAAGCTGGAGCAGTTACAGTGGTTGGAATTACTGCTAGCAGTGGACTAAAAATCATTGAGATTAAGAACAAAATACCAACGAAAATTGCAGTTAAACCAGTTCTACCACCCATTGCGATACCAGCACTTGATTCAACAGATGTACCGAGTGGCGCAGTACCAAGAACGGAACCTTCAACCATAGCAAGTGAATCGGACAAGAATGCTTTACCGATGCGTGGAATCTTACCATTCTTATCAACCATCCCAGCTTGTTGCGTCATTCCAATTAAAGTACCAGCAGTATCAAAGAAAGTAACTAATAAGAATGTCAAAACAACCATAAATAGTTGCGGTGTATTAATGTCCTTTAAATGAAAGACTGCTTGACCAAAAGTTGGTGCAATACTTGGCGCACCAGAAACGATACCATGTGGCATTGGAATTTGACCAATTACCATTCCGAAGATAGCAGTTACTATCATCCCGATGAAAATTGAACCAGGAACTTTAGCAGCCATTAAAATGACAGTTAGAATTAAACCAAATAAGGTAATCCAAACAGCTGGATTATTGAATGAGCCTAAACCAACTAGAGAAGATTTATTATCAACGATTAATTTACCGTTTTGTAAACCGATAAAAGCAATGAATAGACCAATACCTGCTGAGATTGCATACTTTAGGTCTTGAGGAATAGCGTCGACAACTTTTTCACGTAATTTTAAAACGGTAATTAAAATGAATAAAATTGAAGCAACTAACACACTAGCTAAGGCAGTTTGCCAGTTGATGTGCATTCCAATGACTACGTTATATGAGAAAAAGGCAGCACTACCAAGAGTTGGTGCTAAAGCAATTGGGTAGTTGGCAATAAATCCCATTAAGAAACAACCAATTGCAGTTGCGATTGCAGTAACAGTGAAGGCGGCTCCTTTATTAATACCAGCTGCACTTAAAATATTAGGGTTAACAAAAAGGATGTATGATAATGAGACAAACGTGGTAAGAGCAGCGATTAATTCGCGTTTGACATTAGTATGTGCATCCTCTAAATGAAAGACTTTATCTAAAAATTGCATCATTTCTCCAACATAAAATAAAAATGAAAAAAGGACACAGTTTACCCAAAAAGCCATGGGTAAAAGATGTCCTTTAAAGCAAATTTATGACGTCTGATACCTATAGTCCTGAATTTATGGCTCAGGGTAGATACTGTCGACCTTATTTCGACGATATATAGATAACTTGATTGTTAAGTATTCTAGCAGAAATTTATCGTATACGCAAATCGAATTAAGAATTGGAGAAAAATAAAAAGGGTACTAAACCCTTTTTGCTAATTTATTTAAATCGTTTATTTCACATTCAGAACTACGAAGTAAATGACGAAGACAAAGAATAAAATCCACATCATTGGTGTGATTTCTTTGAATCTCTTAGCAGCCAGCATTGATACTGGGTAAATAATTAAGCCCCAGCCAAGACCGTCTGAAATTGAATAGGTAAGAGGCATACCGAGTGCGATTAAGAAACAAGGAATTGCAATTTCAAGATCAGTCCAGTGAACGTGTGCTAAGTTTTCAGCCATTAATACTCCAACAATAATTAAAGCAGGCGCGGTTACTTGAGTGGTAAAGACACTTAGGATTGGACTGAAGATGGTTGAGATTAAGAAGAAAATACCAACCCAGACAGCAGTTAAACCAGTTCTACCGCCAACTGCGATACCAGCACTTGATTCAACAAAGGCACCAACTGGTGAAGTACCAAGAACGGAACCAACTAACATACCCGAGGAGTCAGCTGCTAAAGCTTCACCGGCACGTGGCATTTTGTTGTCTTTCATTAAGCCGGCTTGTTGAACAAGTCCGATCAAAGTACCAGTAGTATCAAAGAAAGTGACAAGCAAGAAAGTGAAGACAACGATCCACATTTGTACAGTATTAATGTCGCTAATATGGAAAACAGCTTGACCAAAAATTGGTGAAAGACTTGGAACGCCTGAGATGAATGCTTTTGGCATTGGAATTTGACCAATAGCAATTCCAAAGACAGCAGCTACGATCATCCCGATAAAAATTGCCCCAGGAACCTTAGCAATCATTAAAAAAATAGTCACAACTAAACCAAAGATTGTGATCCAAACAAGTGGATTGTTCAAAGCACCAACAGTAACTAAGGTAGAATCACTTTTACTAATTAACTTACCGCCTTGAAGACCGATAAAGGCAATAAATAAACCAATACCAGCTGAGATCGCATATTTAATGTCGCTAGGGATGGCATCGATAATCATCTCACGTACTTTAAATACAGTTAATAAGATAAAAAGAATCGAAGCAACAAAAACAGCAGCCAAGGCGGTCTCCCATTTAACATGCATTCCCAGGCAGACCGTATACGTAAAGAATGCGTTAAGTCCTAAGGTTGGTGCAGAAGCAATAGGGTAATTGGCAACTAGTCCCATTACAATACACGTGAAAGCAGCAGATAAAGCAGTTGCGGTAAATAGCGCTCCCTTATTCATGCCACTTGCTCCTAAAACGGATGGGTTAACAAAAAGAATATAAGACATACTTACAAAAGTAGTTAACCCAGCTAAAAACTCTGTTTTAAATGAAGTGTGATTTTCATTTAAATGGAAAAAATTACCAATTGAATTCATGTAGCCCTCCAGATATGGCAATGTTCGGATTTTAAAGAAAAATAGAATTTTAAATAACCAAATTAGTTTATTAGTCATTTAAAAGCGAATCTTCAACTAAAATTATATCTAAATTATTAACTATTTCAAGAATAAAAACTACAATTATTCGATTAAATTACTAAAACTAGCATTAATAATCGAAAAAAGGCTAAATTCTTTGCGGAATCCGAACATTATGGCCTGGGAAATATAATGTTTTATAATTTAAATATTGACTTTAACCTTGCGTTAATTGATATCTTGAAGCTAGGAGGTGAAAGTAATGCAAGAAAAATATTCAATTGGTGAAGTAGCTGCGATGCTAGAAGTAAGTACACGTACTCTAAGATTCTATGATGAAAAAGGACTTGTTAAACCAGCATATACGGAAGAGAACGGCTATCGTTTTTATGAAAAAGAACAGATAAGGCAGATAGAATTAATTTTGTTTCTAAAAGATCTTGGCTTTTCGTTGAAACAAATAAAAATGCTCATTCAAGATCAGCGTGGAAAGCAATCGCTTGAGTTGCTTTTAAAGCAGCAGTATCAAGAAAACAAACAAAAAATTAAAAAATTGACTGCAAAGCAAAAACAGATAGAACATTTACAAAAAATAGGTGTTTTATCTGCCGCATTAACTAATTTTTCTGACATTACAAGCATTATGAGAAAAGAAAACAAAATGACTACAGTAAGACGAAAAATATTAATTTTTCTAATTATGTTAATAATAATTGAATTGATAGGTATTAGCTTAATGTATGCATTACGATTAAGTCCGATTATAGTTATAGTGATAGCTGTATTAGGAGCTGTATTTTTTTCAAAATACTATTACGACCGTGTTGAATATGTATGTCCTAATTGCGGGAATATCTTTATTCCGTCATTTTTAGCCTTTAATTTAGCTCCACATACACCTAAGTTTAGAAAATTAACTTGTCCAAAATGTGGAAAGAAATCGTATTGCTTAGAAATTAGCAGAGAATAAAGAATTATAAACAATATTTCTCATTGCGATATGATATAATTAGACATGAAAAAAGGAGATCCGAAGATCTCCTTGTACAGCCCGCTTTAAGAGCGGTGGCTAGATGATTATAGAAACATTGAAAACGGCGCTCTATAACTCGCCAAAGTTATAAGTAGAGCGGCGTTTTTATTTTTTGTGGTGGTCGATGTAAGTTAGCAGGGCTAACAAAAACGTACCAAACAAAAGCATCAAAGAGATACTTTCGTAAACCGACATGGTTGAACCCTTTCTGCAGTATATTGACCATAGGCCCCACCTCCGAGAGAAAAAACAACCGCCGCTCATAAAACTTGCTGTGAAAATAATTATAGCGAAAGCTTGTTTGTAAAATAAGATTGCACGAGATTTGGTCAAAAATGGCTGTGATTGGTCACAGATAATTTATATCAATTTTGAAGATGAACGTTTAATTGATATGAAATTGAGCGATCTAAATTTAATTATTTCAGTAGCCAATGAACTTTCTAATGAAAAGTCATATTTTTTTTGATGAAATTCAAAATATTGATGCGTCCTACTTAAAAATAGTGGGTTGCCTGAAAGCATAAATCAAATTGTACCACGTGACTATTTAAATAATATTTACCAAAATATCTTTTTAGGAGATATGGTAACTCATAACAAAGTAAGAAATGTAGAATCGCTACGTTTGTTGATATCTAAAATTGCTGAAACAGTTATGCACGAGGTTTCATATAATAGATTAGTTAAAAGTGTTAGACAAACTGGTAATTCAATAAGTGTGCCGGTTGCTATTAATTACGTAGATTACGCTAAAGAAGCATATTTATTATTTGATATAAAGAATTTTGCCAGCAAATTTTCAGAACGAGAAAGTATACCCAAATTCTATTTTTTAGATAATGGACTGTTAAACCTATTTTTATTTAAAAAAGAAGCTGCGTTGTTAGAAAATATTGTAGCTTTAACTTTATATAATCAATATGGGAAAGACTTATATTATTTGCATTCAATTAAAAATAAAATTGATTTAGATTTTTATTTACCAAATGAAAGGACAGCAATTCAAGTGGCCTGGGAATTAGATGATTTTTCAAGAGAACGAGAAGTTAATGCGCTACTTACTTTGGCTGAAAAAGATAAAAATATTAGCGAATATAAGATAATTACCTATGAACAAGAAGAAATAATTGAAGAAAATAATGTAAAAATTAAGATAATACCGTTATATAAATTTTTACTCGAACATAGTAGAAAGCAATAAAAAATACCGATTATCAAAATGGATGATAATCGGTATTTTTGTTTAGTAAATTTTATCTTACTTAAAGTTTAAAACCCACAAGAAGATGATAAATACTACAAACAGTACCCACATCATTGGGCTAACTTCTTTACCACGTTTTGCAGAAACCATACAAATTGGGTAAGTAATCATTCCTAATGCCAAACCGTCAGAAATTGAGTAGGTAAGTGGCATACCTAGTAGAATTAAGAAGGCAGGAACAGCAATTTCTAACTTATTCCAGTGAATATGCGCAGTGTTTTGTGCCATTAAAACTCCAACAATAATTAAGGCAGGAGCAGTTACTTGAGTAGTGAAGACGCCAAGCAATGGACTAAAGATCATTGAGATTAAGAAGAAAATGGCAACAAAGACAGCAGTTAAACCAGAACGTCCACCAACTGCAATACCAGCACTTGATTCAACAAAGGCACCAACTGGTGAAGTACCGAAGATTGAACCAAACATCATAGCAGTAGAATCAGCTGCCAAGGCTTTACCAACACGTGGCATTTTATTGTTTTTCATGAAGCCAGCTTGTTGAGCAAGACCGATTAAAGTACCAGCAGTATCAAAGAACGTAACAAGTAAGAAAGTTAAAACAACCACCCACATTTGAAGTGAGTTAATATCTTTAATATGGAAAATTGCTTGACCAAAAGTTGGTGCAAGGCTTGGTGCTAAAGAAATAAACTTATGAGGTACAGCGATTTGACCAGTGCAGATTCCAAAAATGGATGCAGCAATCATTCCGATAAAAATTGCGCCTGGAACACCTAAGATCATTAAGATTACAGTAACGATTAAACCGAAAATTGTAATCCAAACAAGTGGATTATGAAGTGAACCTAAACCCACTAAAGTTGACTTATTAGCAACGATTAAGCCACCATTTTGTAAACCTAAGAAAGCAATAAATAAACCAATACCTGATGAAATTGCAAATTTTAAGTCTGAAGGGATTGAATCAATGATCTTTTCTCTTAATTTAAATAAGGTAATTAAAATAAAGATGATTGATGCAACGAAAACACTGGCTAAAGCAGTTTGCCAAGATACCTTCATGCCAATACATACAGTATAGGCGAAGAAAGCGTTGATTCCTAAAGCAGGTGCTTCACCAATTGGATAGTTAGCTACAATACCCATGATTGCTGTACCAAGAGCAGCAGCTAAAGCAGTGGCAGTGAATACAGCTCCTGTATTCATTCCGCTAGCGCCAAGAACGCTTGGGTTAACGAAAAGGATATAAGACATACTGATAAAAGTGGTTAGACCAGCGATAAATTCAGTTCTAACATTAGTTCCTAACTTTTCTAAATGAAAGTAGTTTTTAATAAAATTCATTTTATCCTCCAGGCATAATGTTCGTTTTTTAGCTTTAAATAAGCAACTTTTACAGTGTATCATTCTGATAAATAAATGTAAACACGAATTTTATCTGGGGAAAGCGCTATAAAGGCACTATAGAGTGTTGAGTTGATACTTAGTGAATCATTTCATAATAGCTTTTATTTAATAAATTGATGAAATAGGCCTAAAATCAAGATGTATAGAAACATACTTAATGATTGGAGGAAATAGCGATGACAACATACTATAAGGGGTTCCCGCAAAGTACCAGAGAAGAAAAATTACATATGGTTAACTTGAACGAATTAGAGAATGAAGCAAAATATGTAATACCAGAAGCAGCGTATTATTACATAGCTAGTGGTGCTGAAAATGAATGGACGTGGCGTAACAATACCCAGGCTTTCAACCATTTTCAAATAGTACCTCGTGCTTTAACTGGAATGCAAGATCCAGAACTTAATACTGAATTTTTAGGAATGAAGTTAAAAACACCAGTCATGATTTGTCCAATTGCATGTCATGGTATTGCTAACGCAGAAGCAGAAATTGATACTGCTAAAGGTGCAAAGGCCGCTGGCGCTTTATTTGGGATGAGTACATATGCAAATAAGAGTGTTCAAGATGTACAAAGCGCAGTTGGTGATTCGCCTCGGTTTATGCAATTGTATTTGAGCAAGAACTGGGACTTTAATAAGATGGTAATTGAAGAGTCTATTAAGGCAGGTTTTACTGGTTTCTTCTTAACAGTAGATGCCTTAGTTAGTGGCTATCGTGAAGCAAACTTACGGACTAACTTTACTTATCCTGTTCCACTTGCATTCTTTAATGAATGGAATGGTGGAAAGGGCGAAGGACAAAGCGTTGCCCAAATGTATGCGGCATCTGCTCAAAATATTGGCCCAGATGATATTCGTAAGATTAAGGAAATTGCTGATGTCCCTGTAATTGTTAAAGGTGTTGAATGTGCTGAAGATGCAATGCTTGCAATTGGCGCAGGTGCAGACGGAATCGTAGTTTCTAACCACGGAGGTCGTGAAGTTGATGGTGCTCCTGCTACAATTGATGTTTTGCCTGAAATCGCCAAGGCTGTAAAGAGCTGCAACCACCGCGTTCCAATTATTCTTGATGGTGGCGTTCGTCGCGGGTCACATGTCTTTAAAGCATTAGCATTAGGTGCTGATTTAGTTGGTATTGGTCGTCCATTCTTATACGGTTTAGCACTTGGTGGTGCTCAAGGTGTTCAATCAGTTATTGAGCAATTGAATAAGGAATTATTAATCGATATGCAATTGACTGGTTGCAAGACAATTGAAGATATTAAACATGCTAAAATCGATCATCTTGATTACACTGCTGATTGGGGAATTTCTTCAACGAGCAAGAGCGTTATGAAACCATATCCTGTTACTAAGGAAAATCAATTAACAGGTGAAGCTGCAGACGCAGTAAGTGGTGCTTCAAGACATTAATTTAATAAAATAAAAATGTATGCAAAAACTGCGATCCAATACGGACCGCAGTTTTTGCATATAAAAAAGGAGTGATAGTGTGACCACCCCAGAAGCCGTCTTTTCGGCAAGTAATTAGACTGCCATTGTTGTGCGTTTACTCAACACATTTACTTTAATTGCTACTGGTTTAGTATTGTATCAAGTTTCACGTCTCTTTGATTCATGAGATTAAGCGCTAGTCTCAAGTGAGCGAGAATAACTCTGAGAGTTACTTTGTAGTGGCTTTTTTATTTAACTAAATTTGGCTTCCAATCTTCGTCAAGTTTGCCCATTTCTTTGAGCTTGGCAACAATTTGATTTAAGACCTCTTGACGATCTTCTTCACTAGCCATGAAGTCTAATTTATCACCATCAATAGTCATCTTTGGTGAGTAGTCATACTTCTCATACCAAGGCTTGTAATAGCGAAGTAGACGCTTGTAGTAATCTTCTAAGGTTGGGTCATAACTTAATTGTTCGTAGTTGCGACCACGCTTTTGGATACGTTTAAGCATTGTATCGTACGATACATCGATATGGACAAGAAGGTCTGGGTTCTTCTTAGGCATCCGATCTAATTCGCTCATCATATTATGTAAGAGTTCATAATAAGTATCTACTTCTTCTTTAGTAGCACGGCCAATGTCGGCATTCATTTGGAAGAAAAGTGCATCTTCGTAGATAGAACGGTCAAGTACGTTATTATCATCAGTTAATGCTGACTTAATACTTTGAAAGCGAGTATTTAAGAAATAAACTTGCAATAAAAATGCGTACTTCTTTGGGTTTTCGTAAAATAATGGCAAAACAGGATTGTCATCTACGCTTTCGTAAAAGGGATCAGTACCCAAATACTTAGATAAAATACCTGTTAGACTGGATTTTCCGGCTCCAATGGGCCCACTTAATACAATAACTGTCATCACGTTCCTTCTATTCGTTAACTAGTTCAAATTACCTAGATCAGCAAGCTTTTGATCGATTGTACTGATAACTTCTTTTCGTGCATCTTCATCAGCGACAAAGTCATATTTATCGCCGTCAATCATCATCTTAGGGGATGCATTATATTTTTCATACCAAGGCTCGTAATAAGACAAAAGACGAGCATAGTAGTCTTTTAAGCCTGGATCAGTTGATAATTGTTCGAATGTACGACCGCGCTTTTGAATTCGATGAAGCATCGTATCAAGAGATACATGAATATAAATAAGAAGATCTGGCTTCTTGCTAGGGTTGCCAGGAGCTTGTTCCATCATATTCTCAAGTAAACTATCATAAATTTTGAATTCAGTAGGGTCGGCAATACCACTATCAACATTCATTTTGAAAAATAATGCATCTTCATAAATTGAACGATCAGACACACTGTTATGATCGCGAATAGCTTGGTTAATTTGAGCCAAACGGTGATTTAGAAGATAGGTATTTAAGAGAAAAGTGTAGTGTGCCATATCTTTATAATAAAGTGGCAAAATTGGATTATTATCTACACCTTCATAAAATGCTTGAGTGCCTAGATGCTCTGCAAGCAGACTGGTTAAACTGGATTTTCCGGCTCCAATAGGCCCGCTCAATACAATAACTGTCATCACGTTCTTTCTACAATATATAGTTTGCTTTAATAGTGTAATTCAATATCTGGTAGGTAAGCAAGCTCTTTTTAAAAAATGAATTATGACTAGTTGTCAAGCGAACACGTAAAAAAAGCGCAAAAAGAAAAAGCAAACTAATCGAAAAAACGATTAATTCGCCAAAGTAAACGGTCTTATTAAATGAGGATTAATTTCTGTATTTTGGATCAAGTTTTGCTGCGGCTACTTCGTCGCAAATAATTGTAACATCTGGGTGATCTTGCAAAATAGATGCAGGAACTTCTTCAGTAACCGGGCCTTCGACTAATGCTTTAACTGCGTCTTGCTTTGATTCACCAAAAGCAAGTAAAACAATCTTCTTGCTGTTCATAATTGAACGAATTCCCATACAAATAGCTTGACGAGGAACTTCGTCTTCATTATCAAAGAAGCGAGAGTTTGCTTTTATGGTGCTCTCAGTTAATTGAACTTTATGAGTTAAGCTGCCAAATGGAGTCCCTGGTTCGTTAAAAGCAATGTGTCCATTTCTACCGATACCTAAGATTTGGATATCAATTGGATTTTCAGCAATAATGTCGTTATAACGATCAACTTCTTCGTCAATATCCTTTGCCATTCCGTCTGGAATATATGAGTGCTTGAAAGGCTTCTTATCAAATAAGTGTTTTTGCATGAAGTAGTGGTAGCTTTGATCGTTGTCTGGATTTAAGCCATAGTATTCGTCTAAGTTAATACTTGTCATATCAGAGAAGTCTAAGTCGCTGTCGCACATATCGTCATACATTGGAATTGGGGAAGAGCCAGTTGCTAATCCTAAAACTTTGTCGCCATCTTCCATTCCCTTTTTAATAATTTCAAATGCCTTAGTGCCGCCTTCAATATTATCTTTAGTTACGATGATTTTCATAATTATGTATACCTCCTCATTCATTGGTCTAGTCCATTATAAAATATAAAATTGGTCTAGTCAACTTAAACCGCTAACATTTTTTTATTTATTTTTTCTGCGGTAAAATTTAAGTGAGGTGAGAAGAGATGGAGAAGAGTTTTCAAGATAGTAACTTATCAGGTTTAGGCATGGGAACTTGGGGAATTGGCGAAGACGCTTCTAAGAAAAAAGATGAAATAACTGCACTTCGCTATGGTTTAGATAATGGAATTAAAGTAATTGATACTGCAGAAATGTATGGTGAAGGAAAGAGTGAGAAATTAGTTGGTGAAGCTATTAAGGATTATGATCGCAGCCAACTCTTTTTGATCTCAAAGTTTTATCCTTATCATGCTTCTCCGGAATTAGAACGACAAAGCTTAGAAAAAAGCTTAAAGCGATTAGGAACTGATTATTTAGACTTATATTTGCTCCACTGGCGCGGAGATAAGCGCTTATCTGAGACAGTACGCGGGTTAAAAGAATTGCAAAATGAAGGATTAATTCGTCATTGGGGTGTATCTAACTTCGATGTGGCTGATCTAGAAGAATTATTTAGCGTTCCAGGTGGCGAAGATTGTTTTGCTAATGAAGATTTATACAATCTTTCTGAACGTGGTGTAGAGTATGACGTTCTGCCTTGGCAAGAAAAGCATGGCGTTAGTTTTATTGGATATTCACCGTTTAACTCGGGTAAAGGGGATTCAATTAGAATTACTAATAATCTTAAGATAGTGGCTCGCGCACATCACGCAACGCCCCATCAAATTATGTTGGCTTGGACCTTAAGACATGGTAATGTTCTTTCAATTCCTAAGGCAGCCACAGTTAAACATATGAAGGAAAATATTGCTGCTCAAGATATTAAATTAACATCAGACGAAATAAAATTGATTGATAATGATTTTCCGCAGCCGACTGAAAAAATGCCGCTTGCTACGATATAAGATAAGAATTAAGACACTTCACAAAAATATAGAATAGGTTATAGTATATTTGATACGAAGAAACTATTTTTAAAAACAACTCAAAAAGCTCTACCTGCGCAAAGGTAGAGCTTTTATGTTTATTACAAATAAATAGGGGGATAAAACAATGATTTATTTATATGCAGTATATGCAAAGTAAGCTGCTTGAATAAGAGCTAAAACAGCAATGCCTAATCGAATGACTTTAACGGGAATATGACGCATGATTCGAGGACCGAAATAGCTTCCGATTAAAGCTCCAATAGCCAATGGAATAGCTGAACTCCAATAAATTTTTGCAGTAAACATATAAATGATCAAAGCGACTAAGTTTGAAAGAGCACCGATAATGTTTTTCATAGCGTTAACAGTTAAAAAGTTATCATCACTGATAGCATTCAAGATAACGAGCATCAAAACACCACTTGCTGCTCCAAAATATCCTGCATAGATACCAGTAATCACTAGGCAAAGTAAAGATATAATCTGAAGAAGCCGATTATTGTCATCCTTTTCTAGATGAATATCTCCACTAAATAAAATCATTAAGCCAGAAAAAGCAATACAAAATGGAACAATTTTTTCGAATATTTTCCCGGGAAATTGTATTAAAAGTATACATCCTAAAGCTGATCCAACAATTGTAAAGATTGAATAGAAACTTACCTCTTTCCAATGCCCTTTTAATTCTTTAAGTGAAGATGCTGTTGAACCAACTCCAGTCCAAATTAAAGCAGCATCATTGGTCGTATTAGCGTATACGGGTGGAATTCCAACGGATAAAAGTATTGGGTAAGTTGCTAGAGAAGCCATGCTAGCAATGGTTGATAGCAAACCTCCTAAGATCCCACCCAAAATTAAATAAATGAATAAGAAAAAAGGACTCATAAATTCACCTCTCCTTGTAGGTGTAAACATTACAATGGTAGGTATTATAAGCCCCTTACGTTTAGTTAGCAAGTGGTAGTCGTTTTGAAGAGAGATATCATCAAGATTATCAAATGAGCATTTTTAATAAATGTAATAATATTTTATTTTTATATAAAACTATAGCTTGAATATATTTGATTTATTAAGGATAAATTATTGACATTGATACTAATAGGATCTAATATTTTAGGTGTAGAAAGCGATTACATTAATAGATATAAAAAATTAATGTGTATCTAAATGAAACATTTTTACATTTATATAAGGAGATTCATCATGTCAAAGGATAAATATCAAATTCTAAGCGATGAAATCTACCAAGAAATTGGTGGAATAGGTAATGTTGAATCATTAATCCATTGTATGACAAGACTCAGAATTAAAATTAGAGATATGTCGAAAGTAAATATGGAGAAATTGAAAAAGATAAATGGTGTATTGGGGGTAGTTGAAGCAGATACACTGGAAATTGTCTTAGGACCAGGTGTTAATACTAAAGTTGCAACTATAATGAATAATGAAGCTGGCGTAAAAGAAGGAGAAACTTTTCCCGAAACGAGTTCATATCAATCTAATAAGAGTGAAGTTGAGAAGAAAGCTGCTGAAGTTCATGCAGCTCACAAAGCTTCATTAAAGAAGACCTGGTGGCGTGCAGCTCTTCAACATATTTCGGCAATTTTTGTACCATTAATACCCGCATTTGTAGGTGCCGGATTAATTTCTGGTGTTGCGGGAATTTTGAGAAACTTGTTAACTGCTAAAGTATTGCCAATGTCTTGGAATCTTGGCGTAACAGTTTTAGCAATGATTTCTAGCGCATTATTTGCCTATTTGAATATTTATGTGGGTATTAATACAGCAAAAGAATTTGGGGCTACTCCAGGCCTAGGGGGTATCATCGGTGGTATTGTTTACTTACCTGGGATTGTTGCTCCAGTAACCATTCCTAATATTTTTGATGGAAAACCTCTAGCTGCTGGTCAAGGTGGTATTATCGGTGTCTTATTAGGTGTTTGGTTATTATCTTATGTTGAAAAATTCTTCCATAAGCATATCGCTGACTCGGTAGATATTATTTTTACACCGTTTTTGACAATACTAATAATGGGATTGTTTACAATTTTTGTAATTATGCCTTTAGCGGGATGGTTCTCTAATTCTCTTGTAGGTGGAATTAATTGGGTATTAAAGGTTGGTGGACCAATCTCAGGATTTATTTTAGGATTATTCTTCCTTCCTATGGTAATGCTAGGGTTACACCAAATATTAACTCCTATCCATCTAGAAATGATTCAAAAACTTGGATTTACACCTCTTCTTCCTATCTTAGCGATGGCCGGAGGTGGTCAAGTAGGAGCTGCGATTGCTTTATGGGTAAAGTGTCGGAAAAATAAACAATTAGTTAATATGATTAAAGGTGCCTTACCAGTTGGCATCTTAGGTGTCGGAGAACCATTAATTTATGGTGTTACATTGCCATTAGGTCGGCCATTTATTACTGCTTGTGTTGGTGGTGGTATTGGTGGTGCTGTGGTTGCTGCTTTCGGTCAAGTTGGATCAATAGCTATTGGACCTTCAGGCGTAGCACTGATTCCATTAATTGCTCATAATATGTGGTGGGCTTATGTACTAGGTTTATTGGCTTCTTATATTGGTGGTTTTATAGCTACTTACTTCTGGGGCGTTCCTAAAGAAGCTATGCTTCCTGCAGATGAGGCTGATGCTGAAGTTAAAGAACGAAGAGAAGCTGAAGAGAAAGCATATAATTTGAATATGACTGCTTCAGATGAAAATGGGAGAAAAGACAGCTCTAAATTAACAACACAAGAAATTGTTGCTCCAGTAGATGGACAAATTGAAGAATTAGATGAAGTTGAAGACCAAGTATTTTCACAAAAAATGCTTGGAGAAGGATTTGCTATTATTCCAAAAGATGGGAAAATTGTTGCTCCTGTTGATGGGAAGGTAGTTAGTGTAATGTCTACAAAACATGCCTTAACTTTAAAATCTACTAAAGGAAATTTAGAAATTTTATTGCATATGGGTTTAGATACTGTAGAGCTAAAAGGACGTCCTTTTGATATCAAAGTGAAAGAAAATGACATAGTAAAAGCTGGACAACCTATTGCACAAATGGATATAGAAAAAATAAAAGAAGCTGGAAAGGATCCAATAGTAATTATGACTATTACCAACATGGATGATGTTTCTAGTTTTAAGCTGATTACAACAGGTGAAGTTAAGGCAGATGTGCCGGTATTAAAGATAACTAGTAAGTGAGGATAAAAATGGATATTAAAGATTTAACAACAGAACAGCGAAATCC
Source organism: Lactobacillus isalae (assembly GCF_947539375.1). NCBI lineage: Bacteria > Bacillati > Bacillota > Bacilli > Lactobacillales > Lactobacillaceae > Lactobacillus > Lactobacillus isalae. Next base: position 1,685,964 of record NZ_OX443569.1, on the reverse strand, counting down.
AAATTCTCTACATATTGATAGCGCTACTCCTCTTGAAATAGTCAAAATAATAAACCAAGAAGATAAAAAAATTGCAGATGCAGTTGGCACTCAAGATAAGAAAATTGCCAAAGCCATTGAATATGCATCAAAAAGATATAGGGAAGGAGGAAGATTAATTTATGTAGGGGCAGGAACCAGCGGACGATTAGGGGTCTTAGATGCCGTTGAACTAGTCCCTACCTATAGAATCAATCCTGAAAGAGCCGTTGGATTAATTGCTGGGGGCCAAAGTGCTATGTTCCAAGCTGTAGAAGGTGCAGAGGATGATCCAAAACTAGGAGAAAAAGATTTAAAAGATCTTAAATTAAACGAAAAAGATATTGTAATTGGTCTTGCAGCTAGTGGACGTACACCTTATGTAATAGGCTGTTTGAAATATGCCAATCAGATAAAGGCTCTTACTATTTCTATAGCGTGTGTAAAAAAATCAGAAATTGGGAAATATGCTGATATAGCAATTGAAGCGATAGTAGGTCCGGAAGTAATAACAGGCTCAACAAGAATGAAGGCTGGTACAGCTCAGAAAATGATTCTGAACATGATATCTACTGGCGTTATGATTAAACAAGGTAAAGTCTATGAGAACGTAATGGTAGATGTTATGCCAACAAATTCTAAGCTAGTAGATCGAGCATGTAGAATTATAGAAGTTGCGACTGGTGTTTCAGAATCGGTAGCCAGCGATGCATTAAAAAAATCAGATATGAATGTTGCAGTTGCAATTACTATGTTGAAAACAGATGTTGATAAAGAAAAGGCAATGGATATTTTGAAACAATATAACGGTAATATTAGTTCTGTAGTCAATAATTATTAAAGAATGAGGTCAAAAAGTAATATACTTTTTGACCTTCTTTTGGAAAGAGTGAATAAATGTTAGGCTTTTCTGTATATTTAAATAAAAATATTGATGATGAAACACGAGAATATATTAGAAAAATGAAGAACAATGGTTTTGAAGGGATCTTTACGTCGATTCATATTCCAGAAGAAGATATAAGTAGCTATAAACAAAATCTACAAGAATTAGGTAAAGTAGCAAAAGAGCATAATCTTAATGTAATGGTTGATATTGATCAAAGTAGTTTAAAAAAATTAAAAATATCAATGAATACAATTCCGGACTTAAAGAAATCTGGTATAACTGGTTTGCGAATAGATGATAAGTTACCCATTGAAAGAATTGCTGAGATTTCTAACCTAATAGAAATTGGGATAAACGCTAGCACCTTTAATGAAAATGAATTGAAAAAATTACTTTCTTTAAATATAAAACAAGAAAATGTGCAAGCGTGGTTTAATTTTTATCCTGCTCCCGACACAGGAATTAGTCAGAAATTTTTAGAGCAACAGGTTCATATGTTTAAAAAATATGGTTTTACTACTCAAGCATTTTTTGCAGGAGACGAAAATTTAAGAGGTCCCCTATATGAAGGACTTCCAACGCTTGAAAGGCAAAGGTATTATAGTCCACTAGCTAGTATTTTAGAATTGCAAAATATGGGAGTAGATTTAATTTATGTGGGCGATGGAGGAGTTAGTAAAGAATGTTTAAAACAGATAGAGATTTATAGAAACAAAAAACAAATATTACTCCATACAAAAAAATACGAAAATGGAGATAAAGATGTATATGATTATTTACTCGGAAAACATAATCAACGGCCTGATCCAGCAGAATATGTAGTAAGATGTGAAGATTCGCGCCTACATCACGTACCTGTAATTAAGAAAAATAATTCTCGTAAAAGATACATTGGGGACATTACAATTAATAATGGGAAGTATCAAAGATATATGGGAGAAATTCAAATACTTAAGGTAAATTTACCAGCGAATGAAAAAGTAAACGTAGTAGGAAAAATAATTGAAAAAGATATACCTTTAATTAATTTGATAAAACCTAACCAAGAATTTATCTTACTTCGTACTATAAAGGAGTAAAAATGGCAGATATTTTAAATATCATTCATTCTAAGAAGGCTCAGATGCCAAAAAAAGAACAATTTTTAGCGGAATACATAAGTAGTAACATTAAAACAGTTATAAAGTCTTCTATTCAAAAATTATCTAAAGATACTGGTATTAGCACAGCAACGATCGTTAGATTCTGTCAAGAAGTTGGGGTTGATGGATTTAGTGAACTAAAATTAGAGCTGGCTTCACTGCAGTCGCCCAAAGAACCTGCTGAATACGATGAAATAGATATTGGAGAAGACGTCTCATCCATAAAGGATAAAATGGCCACAAGGTTTAAATCAGTAATTGACATAACAAAAAGTGGAGTAGATGAAAAAACAATTTTCAAGCTAGTAGGGGAAATTAATAAGTCTTCAAGGATTTTAGCATATGGCGTTGGAGCGTCAGGTCTTGTAGCTAATGATATATATCAAAAATTTCTCCGTTTGGGCAAAGCCATTACCTATACTACTGATTTTCATATTGCAGCAACAGAGATTGGAAATTTTGCTCCTAATGATATCTTAATTTTGATTAGTAATCAGGGAATGACGACTGAAATTGGTGATCTTTTAGAAGTGGGAAAATCAGTTGGTATAAAAACTGTGTTACTAACTGCTCAACCTAGAACTGCAATTGCTAAAAAGGCAGATATTATATTACTTACACAAGATATTGGGGAACCTAAAATTAGGTCCGGTGCTACCACATCAATGATAAGTCAACTCTTTGTAGTAGATGTCCTAGTGTTTGCTTATATTTCACGGTATTCAGATAAGGTTTTTGAAAACTTAAAGCGTTCTAATAAAACAACTTTAATTCATAAAAATAATAAGAGAAGTAAATAATGTAAAAAGTCATAGCCAATATTTTAGATACTATCTGTGACAATTAAAAAAAGAGAGGTAAATAACTACCTCTCTTTTTTTAATTTATTAATCTTTCTCAACTTTAATTTTACCATCAATAATTTTCTGTTTAGCTTTCTGAACTTTGATCCAGGTATGATATGGCAAATTTCCTTGAACTAAAGAAATACCATTGTTTTTGAGCCCATAACTCAGATTTTTGCCACCAGGAAACTTCCCCTTGGCAGTTTGATCAGCAAGTTTTTCTACTGCAAGGTCAGCGCTCTTAATAACTGAAGTAAGGGTAAAATTGGAAGGCTGATCACCTTTTGCTTGGTAATCTCCAAGTTTAGTTTGATCTTCATCTGAACCAATTACCCACACTTTTTGTTTTACAGGTTGTGCTTGATTAACTTCTTTAGCAGCTTTGAAGACTCCTTGACCACTTTTACCAGCAACTTGAAAAATCACATCAGCTTTTTTAGCATACATTTCCTGGGCAATATCATGTGCTTTGTTAGCATCTGAAAAGTTACCTACAGTCTGGGTTAATACTTTAATATGCTTGTGAAGTTTATGACTGGTGGCTGTAACTCCTTGAATGAATCCGACTTTGAATGCATTCATTTCTTTACTATCTTGACCTAAGACAAGACCAACTGTGTGATTTTTAGTAGTGTATGCAGCTGAAACGCCCGCAAGATAAGCTCCTTCTTGGTTCTTAAAGGAGATACTAGCTAAGTTTTTAAGCTTAGGAGCGTGAGTATCAATAACAACGAAGTTCTTTTTTGGATTAGCTTTAGCAGCTTTAACAATATTAGGCTTAATTGTGTAGCCCACACCAATGATTGTTGAGAAGTCTTTATCTAGTGCTTCATTAATACTTGCTTGGTAATCTTTAGGGTCTTTAGGAATGAAATAATTGTAGCCCTTATTTCCTTCTATAAGACCATTTTTTGTGCCGTAATTTTTTAAGCCTTGCCATGCAGATTGATTTAAGGAATTATCTTTAATTCCATTGGTATCTGAAATTAAGGCAATGTGATTATCTGTTTTTTTGCTTGTTTGTTCTTCATGAGTGGGTTTACTGCAAGCACTTAAGCTTAAGAAAATAGTACTTGCTACTAATAATAGAGAAATTTTTTTATTTAGTTTCATTTAAAAACCTCGGTTAAAAATCTATTCTAATTTTAAACGAGAAAAAGGCCATCCTACAAGTCAAAGTAGGGTGGCCTTTAAAAATATTAAACTTATTTTTGAGCTTTCTTAGCTTCAGCTTCGTATTCACGAACAATGTTGAAGTTAGAGTCTTTAGAATCTACATAACCGTAATGTTGATAAATGTTTTCAAGAATCTTCTTACCTTTCTTAGTCTTGGCAATATCCTTGAATGCCTTGGCAAGCTTCTTCTTAAATGACTTAGACATACCGCTTCTAACAGATACCGTATCATTTGGAATGTATTTAGTGTAGTAAATTGGAACAACATCTTTCATTACAGCTGGTGCATCTTTAGCAGCAAGTGGACGAGCATCTGAGAAGATAAAGGCAGCATCAGTATCTCCGTTATAAACTGATAAAACAGCTTGATCGTGTCCCTTAACTTGAACTAACTTACAATCCTTTGGTACGTTTAAGCCCTTCTTGTGAAGTTCGGCAATTGGAAGAACGTAACCAGAAGTAGAGGTTGGGTCTTGAACGGCAATTGTTTTGCCCTTAAGATCCTTCCAAGACTTAATCTTAGAACCTTTTTTAACAACGATCATTGAACGGTAGCTGTCCATTAATTACCGCTTGGTTCGTCATAGCCGTAACGTTGTGCTTGTAGTAAAACATCCGCTACGCCACGTTTATGAGCTAAGACATAAGCATCGGGTGGCAAGAAACCAACATCAACTTTCTTAGATGCCATTGCTTCAACTAAAGCAGAGTTATCAGTTGAAACAGTTACGTGAACAGGCATGTGCAATTGCTTTTCAAGTAAACCTTGTAATGGTTTAGCCTTAGCTTCAAGTTTAGAAGCTTGAACACTAGGAACGAATTGAACGTTTAACTCTTTAGGAGTATAACCATCGCTTGATTTAGAAGCAGATTTACTGTTCGAGCAAGCTGCAGTTGTTGCAGCAAGTAAAACCATAGCGGCGCCAATCAAAAATTTCTTTATCTTCATTTTTTCCTCCAGAACTACTTAATGAAGTTGACGATTTAAAGATAGCAGACTATTAATGGTAATTCAAGGCTAAATATGAATAATTATAAATATATTACTGCTAAATGTACGTATTAATACGTATTTTTTATATACAAAAGCTATATAAAATGCGTGTTTGATGCCTAGCTTAAAATATAAAAAATTTTAAACTAAAAAATGCAATTTTTGTACTACAACATCTTGTGTATGTTTTTTAGTTTGATACAATAAATGGTGCTTCAATTTTTTAATCACTGGAGGATTTTGATGAATTTATATAAAAAGATTGCTTTAGGTTTAGCTGCGGGGTTGGCATTACTTGCTACTGGATGTTCTAAAGGAAATAAAGAAAATAGTTCAGCCAAAAATATTCCAACTAAAATTACAAAGAAGACTACAGTCACCTTTTGGCATGGAATGAATGGTGGTCAACGTGCAGAATTAGAGAAATTAACTGCAGAATTTGAAAAGAAAAACCCTAATATTAAAATCAAGCTTGAAAATCAAGGCTCTTACATTGATTTACAAGCTAAGGTAAATTCAACATTACAATCACCAAATAATTTACCAACAATTACGCAAGCATATCCTGGTTGGCTCTATAATGCTGCTAAGAGTAATATGTTGGTTGATCTTTCCCCATACATTAATAACAGTAAGCTTGGTTGGGGAAGTAGTGCTAAGTCAAATATTAGAACTGAATTATTAGATGGAGCTAAAATTCAAGGAAAACAATATGGTATTCCATTTAATAAGTCTATTGAGGTTTTAACTTATAATAAATCCATGTTTGAAAAATATGGTATTAAAAAAGTTCCTACAACTATGAAGGAATTAGCCCAAGTTTCAGAGACTATTTATAAGAAGAGTAACCATCAAGTTGTTGGTGCAGGTTTTGATTCTTTAGCTAATTACTATACTTTGGGTATGAAAAATGAAGGAATTAATTTAACGGATAAAGTTAACTTTACTGGCAAAGATTCCAAGAAAGTTATTGATTACTACGCTCAAGGTATGAAGAAGGGCTACTTCACAACTGCTGGCTCAGCACACTATTTATCAGGTCCATTTGCTAATGAAAAGGTAGCAATGTATATTGGAACATCAGCAGGTGAAGGCTACGTTAAAAAAGCAGTTGGTGACAAGTTTACTTACGATGTAGCTGCACGCCCTGGTAAATACACTATGCAGCAAGGTACTGATATTTACATGTTTAATAAAGCAACAGCAATGCAAAGAACCGCCGCATTTAAATATATGCAATTTTTGACTTCTAAATCCACTCAACTTAAATGGGCAAATGCAACTGGCTACATTCCAGTTAATAATTCTGTTGTGAAATCCAAAGAATACAAGGAAAATACCAAAACTAAGCTCCCAGCTAAGTTAGAAGGTGCTATGAAACACTTGTACAGTATTCCAGTAGCTAAGAATTCAAATGCTGCCTACAGTCAATTAGATCCAATTATGGCTAAGATTTTGTATGCAGCTAAGAATGGTCAAAATGTTGATAATCAAATTAAAGCTGGTAAAGCAAAATTTGATGCAGCATGGAAGCAATAAAAATAATTTGAAATAAAAAAGGTCGAAACTTCGTACTAAGATGAAGTTTTGACCTTTTTAATTATCTAATTCTAAGATTTAAAATCAAACCGATAAAGAACCCAACGGCTTCAGTAATAAACAATACTTGCGTATTTTGAACAACTTTAGGAAATGATTTCGGCTTTGTTTGAATCTTCCAAAGAAAGCGCATGTTCTTATAGATGGTTGGAATACAAATTAAAATTAAAGCTACACTCCAAGGAAGCACACCAATCCAAATTGCCCAACCAGTTAGGAAAAATCCTAGTAAATAGTTAAACACAAATAAATATAAGCCGCCTTTGATTCCAATGTATGAAACTAAAGTATGGCGTCCATTTGCAATATCTGCGTCATGATCACATAAATTGTTACCAAGCATTAAAGTAAAGTTACAAATCTCCGGTATTCCAGCCGCTAGAATAATTGGCCAAATAAAGTTCCAATTAAAAGAGACCTTAGAACAAACATTAATATAAACCATTACCAAGAAAATACCAAAACCCATTGCAAAACAAGCTGCAATTTCGCCAAAGGGTCCAGCAGAAATTGTATGTGAACCCGTTGAATAGGAAATAGCAATAGCGTAACAAATAATTCCAATAATCCAAATATAGATATTAGTTTGAAATCCAATCAGAACAGCGCAAACAGCTGAAATGATGAATAGTATCCAAACAAAAGCTAAAACGTGTTTAGGATTAAGATGATACTTACCAATCGGATTCTTCTTATGGTCGCCAGTTTTGGCAGCTTTTTCACGTTTATAATCCCAATAGCCATCATTTACATTCATAAAAACTTGTAAAACAATGGTAGCAATACACATTTCAATTGTGGGGAAAATTCTAAACAATTGAAAATTATATTCGGTATACATCATTCCTAATAAGACCGGAATAATGGAATTAAACAGCGTACGTGGTTCAACTAATTCATAGTAGCCTTGCTTAGCTTCAGCAGACATAGTAAACTTCTTTCTATTTTTAGATTAGTCCTTGATCCATTAAATAAAGTTGGTGGAAGTGTTCATTGTGTTTAAAGAGCTCATGCGGATCTCCTTGCATTGTGACTTTTCCATCTTTAAAGAAGAGAACTTCGTTCATATATTTTACACCTTGTAAGTGGTGGGTTACCCAAACGACTGTCTTATTTTTTAAGACATCAAATACTAAATTCAAGAGCTTTTGTTCTGTGAGTGGATCTAAACCAACTGTCGGCTCATCTAAGAGGACAATTGGCGTATCTTGTAAAAGTACACGTGCTAGTGCTAAACGCTCTTTCTGACCGCCAGAAAAGCGTGCTCCAGCTTCGGCTACTTCGGTATCTAATTTCTTAGGTAATGAGTTAACAAAATCGGCTAGTTGTACTTTTTCTAAAATTTGCATCATTTGATCAGCATTAGCGTTTGGATTAGCCATTTTTAAATTTTCATAAATCGTCGTGTTGAATAAAAACGGCTCTTGATTTAGGACAGAGAATAATTTTGAGCGTTCTTTTTGAAGTTCAAGAACATTAAAATTATCCAGTGTTACGGTTCCCTGGTTAGGTTTTAAATCACCCAAGATTAATTGCAAGATAGTGCTTTTACCAGCACCTGATGGACCGATTAAAGCAGCTTTTTGTCCTCTTTTTAAGGTAAGAGAAAAGTTTTGAATAATTGGATAATCTTCTTTGGGATAAGTAAATGAAATATCCGAAACTCTTAAGGTATCCGCAAGAGCAGGATCAAGATGTTTTTGAGCAGGGAGAGTATTTTCTGGTACTTTTAATTCATTTAAGTGCTTTACGGAATCACTATATGTATGCCATTCTTCGATGCCTTGGCCAACTGGAATAAAGGCATCTGATAAGGGAAAGAGTGCTAAGACGACTGCTCCAACATAGTTGGCTGCTTCTTGATTGTAAGTAAGAGTTTGGTTGGTGAAATAAAGAAGTGCAACTGCCATCAAGCCAAAGATAAATTCAAGACCGAAGTCTCTTGCCCAATCGAACTTTCCAGACTTTTTTTCATGCTGACCTAAAGATTTTAGAGTTCCTTTAGTTTGATTGAAAAAAGCATCCCGTCTTCCCGAAATCTTCCAGTCACCAGCTCCCAAAACTTGATCGGTAAATTCGGTGTAAAGCTGCGCTTTTTCTTCTTTTTCCTTAGTGCGGACAGCAGCCTGCTTTAAAAGAGAAAAGAAGGGAACTAATACTAATTCTGCAACTAGTAAAATTGCGATTACGCCGGCTAAAGACCAGGAGAACAGGCCGAGTAAAATCACTACAATAAAGCCAACTAAGTAACTTAAAATTGCAGGAAAAATAGTTCTCAAGTAAAGATTCTGCAAATGACCGATATCATCTGTTAGAAGCGATAAAATGCTTCCTGTTTGAAAGCTGGATCCAACAGCTGAGGTGTTTTTTTCAGCAATATAAAACAATCTTCGTCTCAAAGAACTAGTAACACGTAAAATCCAGTTATGAGATACTAAACGCTCTAAATATCTAAATAAAGGCCGGCCGATACCAACAGCTCGCATTAAAACGATTGGTACATAAATCATCAAAATGTTTTCAGGACGAGTAGCGGCCTTGTCGATGGTATAGCCTGCATAAAACATCAAAGCTCCACCGCAAAAGAACATTACAACGCCGAGAAAAATTGCTAAGAGAAAGTTCCATTTATATTGTGCTAAGTATGGTTTGATCCAGTGATCATTTTTCCAAGAAAATTTTTTATTCATCATAATAGGTCTTCTTTCAGTGGCTGAGTTAGTTTCTTAAAGGCAGTTCCATTTTTAGCTAAATCAGCAGGTGTGCCTTGTTCAACAATTTCCCCATTTTCAATCACTAGACACCAGTCCATGTCATTCAACCAGTGCAAGCGGTGAGTTGTGAAAAATACTAAATGGTTTTCCATTAATTTCTTCATGGGCTGCTTTAATTCGTATTCAGTTTCAATATCCAGGTGAGCAGTTGGTTCATCAAAGAATAGAATCTTTCGCTCTTTTGCCAAAAATGCACGTGCCAAAGCAATTCGCTGTTTTTGACCACCAGAAATACCACGTCCGTTTTCACCAATTCTAGTATTTAAACCATCTTTTAGACTGGCAACAAAGTTGTCTAAGTCCATTGCCTTTAAGGCGGCATCAATTTCTTCTTGGCTAGCATTAGGGTTATAGAAAGTTAGATTGTTTTTAATACTAGTTGCAAACATGAATGGATCTTGTGGAATATAAGTAATCTGATTTTGCCAATTCTTTTGATTAAGTTGAGTAAGATTTTGCCCATTAATAATAAAATTATCGTCTTTAAGGTGTGGGGTAAGAAAACCGGCAAGAATTCGCATTAGAGTTGTCTTACCAGCTCCTGTGGGACCAATGATACCGACTTTTTGAAAACCAGTAAGTTTTAGGTTGATATTGCGTAATTCATCGGCTAGATGAGTGCTGACTGCTTTAGTCGACTTCTCTTTTTTTACAACGCCGCTCATTTTAGCGTTTTTATTAACAGTAAACTTGCTTTGATCAACATGAGCGTAGTTAAAAGAAAGATTATTAGCTATGAAAGCACTATCTTTGTTCCACGTGAAACTAGATAATTGATCTTCTTGCGGAGTAGTAGGAAAAGCTAAAATATCAAAAATTTGGCCAAGGGCGTTTTTACCGTTTAACGTTGCATGGAAGTCATTACCAAAATCACGAATTGGTAAAAAATATTCTGGTGACAAAATTAAAATGACTAGTGAAGGATAAAGAATTAAATTGCCATTAATTAAGCCAATTCCAAGAAACATGGCAATCATTGCAATTGATAATGTCGTAAAGAAATCAAGCGTAAATGTTGATAGGATTGCTACTCTTAGTACACCCATTGTCTTTTTACGATAATTTTCACTATTTTTATAGACAATATTTCCATATCTTTTGGCAAGGCCTAGTACTTTCAAGGTACTTAAACCACGTAAAGCATCAACAAAATGATTTTGCAATTTGACATAGCCAGCATATTGCTTACTTGCCTTGCTTTGAGCAGCTGTTCCAAGAATTATCATAAATAGGATTAGCAAGGGAAATACTAATAGTAGAATCCAGCCTGACAGAGCATTTAGGGTGAAAATATAAATCAAAATAACCCAAGGAACGATAGCAAGAGCAATTAGTTTTGGAAAAATTAAAGATAAATAATTAGAAATTTCATCCATTCCGTCTAGCAGGGTAGAAACCAAATTTCCGGTTCCAATTCTGGACACAAGAGCAATTCCGCCGTCATAGGTTTTATTAAGTAATTGCTGACGTAAAAGTGCGGTTGTTTGATTTGCATAACGGTTCATATACCATTTTTGAAACCAATTAATACCCTGTCTTAATAAGTAAAAAATCAAAAAAAGTAGTACATCTTGTGCGATATCAGTAAAAGGTTGACGCTTCCAAGAGCCAACAATTGCATGGGCAAGGAAAATACCTTGTCCTAAAATAGCAAATGCTTGCAAGAACATTAGTCCTGCAAGCATTGCGAGCATGATTTTGGCTTTTGGTAATTTGAAAAGTCGTTTATCAATCATTTTTATTCCTGTTCTAGATTAGGCATTTTGGTTTACCTTAATCCGGTGTCTAAAGACTACGTATGACCAGATGATGTAAGCTAATGCAATTGGCAAGAGGATAAGAGCTACAATCGTCATTACCTCAAGTGTCAATTTGGAGTTAGCAGCAGTCTTAATTAATAGTGAGTGAGCTGGATCAGTAGCGATTAATACACGTGGGAATAGTCCGTTGAATAACAATCCAACAACAGCAACTAAAGTTAATCCGCTTGTTACAAAGGCTGCTACTTGCTTATTTTTAATTAAGGCAATATCAGACCAAGCAGTTAAGGCAACAATGATTAAGGTAATAATTGTTGAAGAAATTGGTCTTAACTTAAAGAAATCAGTTTGGAAGAAGATTAGTAAAGCAAAGGCGATTTCACCTAAGTATGCTACAAGATAAAGCTTTTCGTTTAAACTAGCAGCACGTTCGCTTAATTCTGGATCATCAATTCTCAATCTTAAGAAGTTAATTCCATGAATTAAGCAAAGAAGTACGCCGGCAACTCCAGCTACAACTGATAGTGGATTAACAATGTTCCAGAAACTTAAGCTCATGTTTCCTTGCGCATCAATTGGAACACCTTGAATTAAGCTTCCAAACATCATAGTTAAGAAAAATGGTGCTAATAAGCTTCCCCAGAATAGAGTTCCAGTCCAAATTCTAAAGCCATGTTCAGTTTCTGCATGGGCAGAGAATTCGAATGATACCCCTCTGATAATTAAGGCAAATAAGGTAAAGAAGAGCAGAATATAATATCCACTAAATAGACTTGCATACCAGTCAGAAAATGAAGCAAACATGGCACCCCCAGCTGTGATTAGCCATACTTCGTTTCCATCCCAGTGAGGTCCAATTGTTTCCATCATGAGATGCTTTTCTTGATCATTTCTTGCTAAAAATTTAGTTGCCATACCTACACCGTAGTCAAAACCTTCAGTGAAGTAGAAGATCATGAAAAGTAGTCCAATTAATAAGAACCAAAGCAACTGTAAAAAATCAATTCCGTCGATCATTAGTATGCACCCCTTTCAAGTGCACCAGCTACACCCATGTCAAGTTGACGCTTGCAGTAGTAAATCATTACTGCGCCAAGAGTTGAGAAGATTAGGAAGTACATAATATTTGTGAACCAAAGCTCGCCGGTTGTTGTACTTGCAGAGATTGAATCTGCGATTGTGAATAGTCCATAAACAGTCCATGGGAAGCGCCCAAGTTCTGTAATGAACCAACCACAAGTATTAGCAACAAATGGAAGGAAAGTAGAGATACCAAGAATCCATAAGAACCAACGCTTATTTTCAATTGTATTCTTCTTTGGACGAGTCCAAATTAATCCTAAGATTGCAAGTAGTGCAAATAAGGCAGCAAATCCAGCCATAATTCTGAAACTATAGAACAAAGTCTTAACAGGAACATAATAGCTCATATCTTTGCCAAACTTTTTATCATATTTTTCATGCAATTCTTTATTAATTTGGTTCATACCCTTAATGGAACCACTAGTCTTATGGTAGGTAAGAATAGTTAATACATCAGGGATAGAGATTGCACCTTCATTTTTGTGTTCTTTAGTGTTTAGGTTGGCAACGATATCCCACGGAGCATGGTCGCTAGTAGTATCGTAAACACCTTCAGTTGCAGCAAACTTCATTGGTTGTTCATGAATTTCTACTTGAGTTTGGTAGTCCCCAGCACCAATTTCGGCAATTGATGCAAATAAGGCAACCCATAAAGCAATTCTCATTGACTTCTTGTGGAAGATGACATCGCGTTTTTTTAGCAAGCCAAAAGCAGCCATACCGATTACTACAAAAGAAGCAGTAATGATCGCACCGATTACTACGTGTGGGAAACTAGCCCAAAGTTGTTCGTTTGCAATTAAAGCCCAGAAACTAGCCATTTGTGCTTTGCCATTTTTAATAACATAGCCAACAGGATGTTGCATAAAGGCATTAGCCGTTAAAATCCAAATTGCACTTAACGTAGAACCAATAAATGAAATCCAAACTAAAGCGCAGTGAAGACCTGGCTTAAACTTATTCCAGGTAAACATCCATAAGCCAATAAAGGTAGATTCCATAAAGAAGGCAAGTAAAGCCTCAATAGCTAATGGAGCACCAAAAATATCTCCCATGAAACGAGAATAGTCAGACCAATTCATTCCGAATTGGAATTCCTGAATAATACCTGTAACTACCCCTACAGCAAAGCTCAATAAATAGATTTTCCCCCAGAATTGAGCCATCTTTTTATATACTTCGTCCTTTTTAACGACGTAGAGTGTTTCCATGATTGATACAATGAATCCCATCCCGATAGAGAAGGGAACAAAGAAGAAGTGGAATACTGTAGTCATTGCGAATTGGAAGCGGGCAAGATCTAACATTGTTACACCCGATAACATTTTCATTCACCTATTTCTATATCCACATATATAACATCTGTTACCTTAAGCATATACTTTCTTATTATCGTTTTCAATAATATATAAGAATAAGTCTATAATTTTTTTCTTAGTTAAAATAGAGATAAAAAATAAGGACCTCAATATGAAGTCCTTATTTAAAAAATCATTATTCACTTCTCAATGCAATTGCTGCATCTTTCTTAGCTGCCATTCGAGCTGGAATGTGTCCGCCAATCATGGTTAAGATAGTACTAATAATCACTAAGATTAAAGCTTGCATTGGATCAAGCTGGGCAACGTTGCTCATATTGGTAATTGCATATAAGACGGCATTAATTGGAAATGTACATAGATAAGCAATGAAAATACCTAAGATCCCAGAAAATAGTCCCAAAATAAATGTTTCTGCATCAAAGACACGGGTAATGTCGCGTTTTCTAGCTCCAAGAGCCTTTAACACACCGATTTCTTTAGTACGTTCTAAGACAGAAGTGTAGGTTAGAATACCAATCATAATCATAGAAGTTACTAATGAAATTCCAGCAAAAGCAACTAAAACATCAGTGATACCGTCAAGTAAGCCACCAGTTAATTTAGTTACTGTACCTGACATATCGGTATAAATAATCTGGTTCCTTTTCGCTTTTCCTTTATTATATTTGTCTAAGTAATCAAGTACTTTATCTTTTGACTTAAAGGAATTTGGATAAATAAGAATACCAGTAGGGATGCTTGAGCCACCTAGAGAAGCAATGAATTGCTCCTTTTGATTTTTGTTCATTGGCTGATTAGTCATGACGTTAGTTGAGCTATTCTTTTGAGCTTTAACAATATTTGAATTTTCATTTTGTTTAATGATGTCTTGCGTCAAACCATCGCTATAAGCAATTCCGTTATCTAAAAGAGCCATTTGACTATTATTTTTACCGCGAATGACAGCTGTTAATTTTAAGGTTAAGTTGCTTGAATCGTACATTGACTTAGAAGCTTTTTGCGGAACAAAGTTTCCAGTCGGTAGTTCTTGGTAGTAATCATTATTACTAATTACTTTAAAAGTACGACCAACAAGCTTATTAAGATCTAACTTTTGACCGTCTTTAATGGAAATACCTAAATTCTTAAGTGCGTTGATATTAGCTTGATTTTTATTATTTAAAACAAGAACGACATCGTTATTTGATTTAGGCCAAGATCCAGCAAGAATTTGGTAATTATCTTTTAAAAATGTTCCTTGTTTTGAGTCAAGTGTTTTTGGAAAGACGCTGGTATTAATGCCAACACTGTTCATTCCTTGGAGCTGTGCACTAGCAATAGCTGAACCGGAATTATTAACATTAGAAAACTCTACATGTTTAATTTTTCCATTATCATTAGTTAAAAGATTAAGTTGGGTGCCACGGATGAAGGAAATGTTGTTAGCATAATCAGGATCAATCTTTTTGACATAATTAATGTAAGACTGGCTGATTTTATTTTCGTGCGTATTCTTTTCATTGTCAGGTTTAGACGCAACTAAATAGCCCTTATTTTTGACGTTTTTATCTGATTCATTTCGACTTGTGGCAGCGTCCATATCGGTTGCTGTTTGTGAAATAGAAATCGGAAATTTGGCTAGTGTTTTACTTTGGGTATCGTTAATTTGCTTTTGAAAACCATGTGACAAGGCTAAGACAATTGCAATTCCAATGATTCCGATACTTGAAGCAAAAGCCGTTAAAAAGGTCCTGCCTTTTTTAGTCATAATGTTGGTAAAGCTTAATTTTAGTGCATTCCAGTAAGACATCTTGGTCTTTTTGAGTTTAAAGGTGTCTTCTACCTCCTTTTTTGGTTCAAAAGGATTTGAATCACTAAGGATTTTACCATCTTGAAAATGAACAATCCGACTAGCATATTCTTCAGCTAATTCTGGATTGTGGGTTACCATGATGACTAACTTATCATGACTTAATTCTTTGATTAGCTTCATGATACTTTCGCTAGTTTTCGTATCCAAAGCACCGGTTGGCTCATCACACAAAAGAATATCAGGATCATTAGCTATTGCCCGGGCAATAGCGACACGTTGCATCTGTCCACCAGATAATTGGTTAGGACGTTTTTTTAAATGATCGCCAAGGCCAACTCGTTTTAAAGCAGCGATTGCTTTTTCATGGCGCTCATTACTGCTTACGCCAGAAAGAGTCATACCTAATTCTACGTTTTCAATAATTGATAAGTGGGAAATTAGGTTATAACTTTGGAAGATAAAGCCGACAGAATTATTACGATACGCATCCCAGTCAGTTTGAGAAAAGTTTTTGGTAGATTTACCGTTAATGATAATATCACCGGAATCGTAATGATCTAAGCCACCAATTACGTTTAAAAGCGTCGTTTTACCTGATCCACTTGGTCCTAAAATAGCGACGAATTCGTTATTTCGAAAATTGATTGTGACATCGTCGAGTGCATGTGTGACAGTATCACCAACATGATATGTCTTTTTTAGATGTAAGAGTTGTAGCATATTTTTTTCCTCTCTAAGCAATTAAGTATCTTGTCCATCCTAAAAGGGCAAAAACTGCTTGGATTATAAATAAAATTGCGATTAAACCAATAATAGCAAAGTGGCGTTTCTTATGCATGATAAACACCCCAGCAAATTCACGGATTGTAGCATTTGGTAAGAAATAAAATCTTGTAGTAGAACCAACGCCGTTAGCTTTTAAGTGGGCCATTTTGGCATATAGACCAGCTCTAAAGAGGTGGTAATTATTGGTAAAGAACTTAGCTTTGAAATTGTCGCTACCATAATCTTTAGTGGCGACTTCTTTAGAGTAGACCATATTTTGATAAGTATTAGTTGATTTATCTTCAAGCAAAATTAGGTCTGGATCATAGCCACGTTTAACTGCATAATCCTTCATTGCTTCTGCTTCTGATAAATCTTCATCTTTTCCTTGACCGCCAGACATGATTAATTTAGGACGCTTATGGCCTTTATCGTATTGTTTATTAGAAAAGGCAATTGCACGATCAATTCTTGAGCCAAGAAGTCGCGAAACTTTTTTACCATTAATAAGGCCTGCTCCTAAAACAATCAAGTAATCTTGTTTGTAGTGGCGGGGCACAATTTGGTATAAGACCAGATTGAGTAAGAAATTGTACATTACAAATAGTAAATAAAAAGCAATTAAAGCTGCGCCAGCAACTAAAGAATGAAGCCAGCCTGGTAGCTTATGAAAGACGCCTAAACGATATAGCGTCCATAATCCTACTAAGAATAATCCAATAATGAGAGTTAAAAGGTTTGGAAGCGAGTGACTTTCATATTTCCAGACAAAATAAGCATTCCAAAGAAAGAAGATCCATGAGAATGTAACAAGGAAAAAGATCCCAAACATGATTAATAAGGCCAAGAATGCAAATGATGAGGTCAAAACAGCGTTATGCTGCGAAATGATTAAGATAGCAGCCCAAGCTAAAAAGGTAAGCCCGAATGCTGTAAAGATTAATCCGTTAATCAACCGACGCGGTTCAATTAACCAAGAAAATAAAAATAGTAATAAAAACGTAAACATCAATAAAGTAGTGATTGTTACTCTATGATGCATGGTAAAATTAAGAAATTGATGTAAAGATTGCATGAGTTGTGATTGCATGATTAAATGTCCTTATGTCTTTTTGATAAATAATTATAAAGAAAAAAAGTAGGTAATTTCAATTAGGGGAAGTGTTCGAATGAAGACTTTTTTACGCTTTTTAGGTAATTTAGCAGTAATGATTATTGCCTTTGTGTTTTATACAGTTTTGCAATTAGGATATGCACAAAAAAAGGTGAACTTATTATTTGCAATTATTCTAGCCGTTTTAACGGTAGCGGCGATTTACTGGATGTATTGGATTTATAAAAGAGAGCTTAAGCAGGAAAATGATTGGTTCTTTAATGCTAAACCACACTGGGATGTGAAGAGAATTATTATCGCAGTAGCTGCCTTTTTTGCTCTGGTAATTTTTCAAGTAGCTTATATTAGATTGATTGGCGGAAACACTGTTTCTCAGAACCAAGCAGAACTTGACGAGGTTAGAAAAGTAGCATCGCCGATGTTTAATATTTTGCTTGTTGTAGTAGCTCCAATTTGTGAAGAGTTCATTTTTAGAGCGCTGTTCTTTAATACTTTCTTCCCAGCAGATAATAACCTTAATAAGTGGGTTGGCATTGTAGCAAGTGGTTTTGTTTTTGCTTATGGTCACGATCCAATGTTTAGTAAATTTATTTATCTCTACTGGGTAATGGGAATGATCCTTGCATGGACATATGTGGAAACAAAGGATATTAGATATTCGGTCTTAACGCATATGCTAAATAATATCCTATCAATTTTATAGTAAAAGAAAAGGAGCACTAATGCTCCTTTTTATTATGTCTTAATTGTTCTAAGACAACTTCTGCAATTTCATTATTAGTCCACATCCAAGCAATATGGCCTAGCGCTTCTGAGACATGTTCTTCTAGCGGTTGGTCTTTAGGAGAAGGAACAGTCTTCATTAATGGCATGATTACTAAGTGAAAAGCAATCCAAACTGCTAAGCCAAATGGAACGCCTTGGTCAACAGTTAGCCACTTAACTTTCTTTTCGAGCAAGGCAGCATAGGCTGTTGCAAAGGAAATAGAAAATCCAAAGTGAACTAGATAGCTTACCCATGGTAATTTTTCACCAGAATAAGTGTAAGTTGCGTGAGTTAATTTAGCGGGTACACCCATTTGTTCAAGTAATTTTTGTGGTGGATTGGTTTTATTTCTCTCTGGTGTTCTTGGAGGGAGAATATTTTCCCAGCCTAACTTAACTAATCCAGAAATAACACCAGCAGCGGTACCTGCAATTAATACATTTTTCCAACTAAATTTTGACATTATCTTCACGTCCTTTTGTAGGTGCTTTGTCCTTATTGTAACAAATTCAGTCCTTAGGGGATGCTTTGATGTATCAGGAAGAAAAATAATGGCTAATAATTAGGGCTATATTTCTTGGGTAATAAATAACAGAGTGCTTTAATAAACTTGAGAGGTAATTTGTTTCGGAGGCATTAATGATGAAAAAGATAATATCAATTGGCTTAATTGGTTTGTTAAGCTGTACGATGATAACGGCATGTAGTAATACACAAAGTAATAATTCTAGTTCGTCAACAGAAAAGACAACAACAGTTAAAAAGAACAGCAAAATTACGGCAAATAATCTGACTACTAAAAAGCAAACCGCAATTACAATTGCTTACGCTGGTGAAAAGTATCCTAATATTTGGAAGAAAACTTTTAAACAAGCTCAAAATAATACTGTTACAGTCAAACTTCACAACCGAAAAGATTATTCATATATGCAAAATGGTAGCGATGTCGCATATGAAATTGCTACAGCTGATGGAGATAAATATTTCTATTACACCAAGAATGACCCAACAATTTTCTTTTATCACAAGGATAAGGAAATCGGGTCTGCTGACGTTAAAATGATGGTTAAGTATTTGAATAAACATAATGATGGCGACAAGGTTAATAAGATTATTAAGAATGTAAAAATTGTCGACGAACGTAAGAACGCGAGTAAAAACTAGTAAGGTTGCTGGTGATAAGGGACTGTATAGTGTTCCAGTGAAACTGCAAGGTAAATGGTATAGCATGGATAAAAATCGCCGTACTAAGAGTGAAAGTAATAATCAGTTAACAGAAATCGAATTTGGCAAACATACACTTAAAACTGATGATAGTAGCTATGAAATTCATGTGCCAGATAAAGAATATTTTGAAAAACATCAACAATTTTCTGATCAATATTTAAATGATACACATACTTGGGTTAAGGCTTTTAATGGTACTGAACAATTAAAAGGAGTCAATTATATTACGCTATTTGGTTGGACAGTTAATAGTGGCTATGGAACTTCTTATGGTTACACAATTTTAGATGGGCAACCAGTTGTGATCTTGGCTAATGGAGAAGGTAAATGGACTAACCAAGTTTATTGGAAGACACCCGAATTAGCTAAAAAGCACAAGGATCAGAATTTTGATAAACTAGTTGCGGAAGCTGAAAATAATTAAAAATGAGGTGAGAGGCATGCCTGAAAAACCATATTATGAACAAGAATATCATGCACCAAAAAGTGATATTCCTGATCCATCAATTGGTGAGATTTTTAAGGGATTATTTATTTATCCTTTTACATGGAATGTACGTAGCACGCGTAAAGCTTTTTGGATTGCGTTTGCTTTTCAATTTTTATTAACGTTTTTGATTGGGATTATTTCGATGGCTGTTTTTATTCCAAGCGGTATTTTGGCGGTATCTAGGAATGATGTAAATTGGGTTCTTACACATATCGGTTTTGGCGTTTGGCTGATTGAACTAATTTTATTCATTTTATTAGTTTGGATAAAATTAGGACTTTTGGGTTATGCAGTAAGAAGATTACACGATATTAACTATAGTGGTTGGTGGCTATGGCTAGTCTTTATTCCATTTGGTTGGATTATTGTAGTAGTATTCATGTTATTACCGACAGTTGAAGAGCCAGTAAGATGGGGAAGCTATTTATTTACCCATTAAATGAATAAAAAATATATATTTAGAAATACGAAGGGAAGCTTACCTTCGTATTTTTTTACTATATTTTGTATAATATTTTTATAGTATTTTTTTATTTTTTATTTAAGGAATAGATAGTATGGAATATTTAAAGCTGTTAGGCATATTAATAATTGTAGTCGGCTTTGTCCTAAAATGGGATACGACCGCAGTTGTAGTTATTGCAGCAATTGTAACAGGACTATTCTCAGGGATGGACTTTGTTAAGTTGCTAGAAGTAATTGGAAAAAGTTTTGTAGACAATCGAATGGTAAGTTTATTTTTCTTAACTTTACCGATGATTGGACTAGTTGAATCTCACGGATTAAGAGATTATGCGGTTAATGCAATTAAAAAACTGAAAAAATTAACTGCGGGAAAGATTTTAAATATTTACCTTTTAATTCGTGAATTAGCAGGTGTATTTGGAATATCTCTTCAGGGACAAGTTCAATTTGTTCGTCCACTAATTTCTCCAATGGTAATTGCTGCTGCTGAAGACCAAGATAAGAAGAAGTTAACTGAGTCAGAAATTGACTTGATTAAGGGCCGGAGTGCAGCAGTTGATAACTTCGGTAACTTCTTTGCTCAAAACTTAT
Source organism: Lactobacillus isalae (assembly GCF_947539375.1). Lineage (NCBI taxonomy): Bacteria > Bacillati > Bacillota > Bacilli > Lactobacillales > Lactobacillaceae > Lactobacillus > Lactobacillus isalae. The sequence goes on along the minus strand of NZ_OX443569.1, from coordinate 1,665,152 downwards.
TTGTAGCTTCTGGTGGAGTACTTTTGATTTCTTCCACAATGAAATCACTTGGTTATAAAGTTGACCCAGTTGGTATTGTAATTAATACGATTCCAATTGCGATTATCACATTTGTTTTGGTTTTTGCTTATAATCTTTACTTTGACCGTCAAATGAAGAAATGGGAGGGGCAATAAAATGCAAAATACGATTAATTTTTTACTTGCCATTCTTTATGCTTTGATTGGTTTATGTATGGCAGTTGCTGGGATTGAAACATTAAGAGATAAGACAAACAAGGTAAGAATTGGAACCGCCGTTTTTTGGTTCTTTTTAGCAATTATTTTTGCCTTTGGAGATTGGATTCCAGCAGTTGTATCGGGTGCAATGGTTTTAGTAATTGGAATTTTAGCCTTATTTAAACAAATTCAGGTTGGTAACTTGCCTAAGTTAGATCCTAAAACTGCACAAGAAGGGGCTAAGCGTTTAGGTGCAAAAGTATTTTTACCAAGTATTGTATTGGCATTGACTTCTATTTTAATTGCTCAGTTCACTCCACTTGGTGGTCAAGTCGGAATTGGTATCGGTGCAGTTGTTTCACTCGTCTTGGCTATTTTCTTAACTAAGGCGCCGGCTAAGCAAGTCTTTAAAGATTCTCAGCGGATGGTACGTAGCGTTGGTGCGCCAGGTGTCTTGCCTCAACTATTAGCTATGCTTGGAGTAGTCTTTACTACTTGCGGTGTTGGTAAGTTAACCGCTGATATGATTAGTCATGTTTTTCCAGCAGGAAACCACTTCTTAGGAGTAGCGTTATACTGTATTGCAATGGCACTCTTTACTTATATCATGGGTAACGCTTTTGCGGCCTTTGCTGTAATTACAGCTGCAATTGGAATTCCGTTTGTAATTGCTCAAGGTGCTAATCCAGTAGTTGTTGCGGCAATTGGAATGACGTCTGGATATTGTGGTACCTTAGTAACACCAATGGCAGCTAACTTTAATACATTACCGGTTGCACTTTTAGAAATGAAAGATCAGATGGGCGTTATTAAGCAACAAGCTCCAATCGCAGTTATCTTATTGATTGTTCAAATTGGTTTAATGTACTTTTTAGCATTTTAGTCTTGAAAGGATAAGATTATGAAGATTCTAGTAACAGGTTTTGATCCCTTTGGCGGAGATAAAATTAATCCAGCAATTGAAGCAGTTAAAAGACTGCCTGATGAAATTAATGGTGCAGAAATTGTTAAGTTAGAAATTCCAACTGTCTTCAATAAGTCAGCTGAAGTTGTCAAAGAAGCAATTGAAAACGAAAATCCTGATTATGTCTTAAATGTTGGTCAGGCTGGTGGTCGTTTTGGTTTAACTCCAGAGCGAGTAGCAATTAACATCAATGATGGGCGTATTCCAGACAATGAGGGCTACCAACCACTTGGTGAACCAATTCATGAAGATGGCGAAACTGCCTACTTTACACAATTGCCAATTAAGGCAGAAGCAAAAGCAATTAGGGATGCAGGTTTGCCAGCTAGCGTTTCAAATACTGCCGGCACTTATGTATGTAATCATATTATGTATCAAGTTCAGTATATGAGAGATAAGGAATTTTCTAATATTAAGGCAGGATTTATTCATATTCCTTTCTTACCTGAACAAGTTGTAAATCGTCCTAATACACCATCAATGGCCCTTGATGATATTGTTAAAGGGTTAACTGCAGCTCTTGGCGCAATTGTTGAACGTGATGGCAAAGGTGATATTAAAGCAGTTGAAGGAGCAACTCACTAGAATACAGGTGATTCTATGTTTTGGATCTTTTTAAGTTTAGCTATTGTCGGCTTTATTTTGTGCCTACTAGTTAGGCAGCACATTATTAAATATGGCTTTTCGTTTGCTTATTGCTTAATTGGCATCATTGTTTCTAGTTTTGTTTGTTTAATGCAATTTGGTAATCATGATGCAAATTTTGATTGGTATGGTTATCTAGTAATTGTGTTTATAGTTGAAACTTGGTATTTATACCATTTCTATTTATTAAGATCGTGAAAAAAGGAGGTTTTTAGGACCTCCTTTTTTCATGTGTTTTTTTAACTTGTTTGAATATATCAAGATAGATTTCTGCTTGAACGGGACAATCTATTTGCACTAATGTTGCAATAAGTTTAAGGATTGGCTGCTCATTTTTATCCTCAACGTAGTTAGCAATTTTTTCTAAATACTTAAAGGTTAAAGTGAAAAACATCATGTAGTGAGGAAGTTCAATTTTATTGATCTCTTTAAGTAATGAGCGTGTATGTTGAAGATCATTGCTTAAAATCATTTTAATTATGGAGTCTCCTAAAACGCCGAGCATACCTTCTAAGTCATAACTTGTATCTGCAGACTTAATGCGATCAGAATCTTTAAGAATTAATCTTGCGATTCCATATACTTGTTTTGAATTTAAAAGAAAAATTGAATTACCAAAAAGGGCAAGATAGTATTCCGTCCAGATAGTTACTTTTGAAAAAATATTAGCTAATTTAATTTGATCAATTTCTGGAAGATAATTTTTATTATCTAGGATGACTAATTGATTAAATAAAGAAACTGTTGCTAAAAGATCAAAAGGATTTTTCGATTTATGGTATTTGTCTAACTGTTTTTTAGCAATTCGCTTAGTAAGTGAAACATCATCTTTGTCTATTGCGTTTATTACCTCAGTGTCAGTTTCTGGTCGTGGTGAAAACTTAGACCAGCCCATAAATTCGTGACTAGTAATGTGAATTCTATTTAGTAGTTTCATTGCTGTACTAAATTCAACCTCGACCTGATCGTTTTCCCAGCGTGATAATTTGGATTCGGAACAGATTCCACTGCAAGCTTCTTTTTGCGTAATACCTTGTTCTAAGCGTAATTCTTTGAATTCATGACCATACATTTTTTCATTCTCCAAAAATTAACTTGCAGATCTGCAAGAGATTTATTTTTAAGTATAATCTCATCATATACTCTTATCAACAAGTTTAGATTGATGAGGGGATGAAGAAAATGCTGTTTAAGTATTCAAATAAATTTAAATTCGTATTGATGATTATCTTTGGCTTAATCGCTAGTTTTCAAAATATTATTATGGCTAATATTGTTCAAACTCTAACTAATATTGCTACTAATAAGAATTGGAATAAAATTGCACAATTTTTATTAGTTATTGTTAGTGCCTTAATTATTACTTTGATAGCTAGTTTAGTCTTTAACCGGTTAAGAATAGATACGATTAGAGAAACAAATATATATCTTAGAACGCATATTTTTAGCGGGATGTTAGAAGAATCAAAAGATAAAAACAATGATAGTTTAGGATTTTTAACTAATGATTTTAAGCTTCTTGAAACTAATCGTTTTGACGCTCAAATTGAAATTATTATGCAGATTTTCTCATTAGTATTAGCACTAGGCTATGCTTTAGCAGTTAATTGGCTACTTACATTACTATTCCTAGTTGGATCTTTTATTCCAATGGTTGTTTCTAATGTTTTTCAAAAGCCGATTCAAGAATCTTCTGAAAAGTGGACTAGTGCTAATAGTAAGTATGTTAATCAGACTAAAAACTTCTTAGCAGGTGTTGAAACGCTACATTTGTATGATGGTCAAAATCAGGCGGTTGCTAAAAATAAAAAAACAATTTCTAAGCTAGAACAAGCATTGAGTAATATGAATCTCTTAAACCTTGATACGAACTCATGGATTAATTTTGTTGGGAATATTGTTACGTTTCTGATGCCATTTCTATTTGGAATTTATTTAGTTGTAAAAGGACAAACAAGCTTAGGAGCTTTATTTGCAATTGTGCAATTAGCTAATTCATTTGTAAATCCAATTTTATTCATCTTAGATGATAGAAGCAAATTGTCTACTACTAAGAAGATTGTTGAGAAGGTTAATGACTTTTTAGATAAAGAAAAAGATGCAGAAAATAGAAAAGTTATAAGTTTACAGGATCTACAAGTAGAAGATTTGATCTTAAAGAGAGATGGTAAGCAATTAGCTACTGGGATTGACTTAAACATCAAGTCAAGTAAGAAAATTGCTGTCATTGGACCATCTGGAGCAGGAAAGTCGACTTTATTGCAGTTCTTACTATATGGAAAATATGGAAAAGCAGAGGCGATTAGATTAAATGATAAAAGAGTAAAAGCTGGTACATTTCCAGACTTATTCTCATATGCAAGCCAAGCACCGGTTATTTTTGCAGATAGCTTATTGTTTAATTTAACCTTAGGAAAAGATATTTCCCGGGAGAAGGTAGAAGAAGTTTGCAATAAATTGGACTTAAGTGGACTAATTAAAGAAAAAGGCTTTGATTATCAATTAGGGGATGCAGCTGATAAATTATCTGGTGGTCAGTTAGCAAGAATTGAATTAGCGCGAGCAATTTTGGTGGAAAGACCGGTTCTATTACTTGATGAAATTAATGCTTCTCTTGATAAGAAAACTTCTGATATAATTCATAAATATTTACTAGTTTCAAATTTAACTTTTGTTGAAGTAATTCACCATTATGAAGAAAGTGAATTGAAGCAATATGACGAAATACTTGATTTAAAGGACTATATTTAGATGAATTGGAAGAAAACATTATTTAGTATTGGCATTATTGTAATTATATTAGTTGGAGGATGGATTATGCTTAATATAGCTAATCAAAAAGTTGTTAATCAGGATTATTCACTTCCTAAATTTACTAAAGTAGATATAGATATTCCAACGGGAGATGTAGCTTTAAAAGCAGGAAATAAATATCATGTTAGTTACTCTGGACTAGAAAAAATTGCTCCTGAAGTTAAGGTTGAAGATAACAAATTAAAAATTGGTTTTAAGAATCAAGTTACCCACATTCGTTTATTCAATTTTAAGCAATTAAATTCTAAAATCGTCGTTGAAATGCCGAAAAAACAATTAGAAAGTTTAAATGTTGATAATTCAAATGGTAATTTTAGTGCTGATTATTTAGCAGTGAAAACAGGCGATATTGATTTATCAAACGGCAGTATCGATATTAAAGATTTGAAGACTAAAGATGGAATTAGTTTTGATACTTCAAGAGGAAATATTAGAATTGAGAGCAGTAATGCGAGTGGTTATGATTTAGATACTTCTCTTGGGAAAATTACAATTAGTGGTAAAAAGCAAGGTGATTCTTTTGAAAAGAATAGTGACTCTAGGAATGTTTTAGAAGCAGACACTTCTTTGGGTAGTATTTCAGTAAATTAGAATATGAAAAAACGAATTAGCTACAATCAAGGCTAATTCGTTTTTGTTAGTCATTTTTTAGTTCACGTTTTATATAGTGATTCAAGATAAACGGTGAAAGAACAGTAGTAATAATGATTACCAAGATTAAACTTGAATAGATATCTTCAGGGAAGAGATGGTGCGTAATCCCAATTTGAGCGACAATTAAAGCTACTTCACCACGTGACACCATGCCGGCACCAACAATATTTCCTTCATTTTTAGTAAAACCAAATAATTCGCTTGAATATTTACCAGCCCAGAATTTAGATACTACAGCTAAAATGGTCATCACGATAATGAACCAGATATCTTTAACAAAGCTTGCAAATGTCATTGATAAACCAATGTTTACAAAAAACACTGGAATAAAAATTGAATATCCAATTGCACTGACTGAGGATTGAACTTCTTTATATTGAGGTGTTTGTCTTATTGCAAGTCCACCAAAGAAGGCACCAACAACTGCACTTAAACCGACAAAGTCTGCAGCCCAAGCCATTGATAAAGCTAACACAAGTGAGCCAATGACAACAGCATAGTCAACTTCAACTTTTTCAGCTAGCTTCATGAAATATGGAGCAACAAATTTAAAGACAGCCCAAACAGCGACAAAGTAAACTATCTCAATTAATAAATTAATAAAGAAATTGTTAGTCAGCCCACTCTTGCCACCCTCATGACTAAAGGTAGTGAATAAACTTAAAACAATAACGGCTAAAATATCATCGACTACAGCTGCTCCTAAAATGGCTGTACCAGCACGTGTGTGAATTTGATTAGCTTCTTGTAGAACTACAACTGAGATTGAAACGCTTGTCGCTGCAAATACAATTCCAATGAATAATGCTTCTAGGAAATTCATTCCAAATAAGTAGCTAGCAATTCCCATGAAAAATACAGGCAATACTACACCGATACCAGCAACTGTGAAACTTAATTTGAAGTATTTTTTTAATAAATCCAAATCACTTTCAAGCCCCGCTAGGAACATTAACAAAATTACTCCGAACTCTGAAAAAAGTGAAATAATTTCATTTGGTTTAACTAGCCCTAAAATGGCTGGACCTAATAAGATCCCTGATAACAATTGACCGATAACTGCTGGCATATTAAGACGGGAAAATAATTGTCCTAACAGCGTAGTGGCCAGCAGAATTAATATTAATTCTCCTAAAAAGTGCATATTTTTCAGCTTTCTATAACTTTGTGGCAAAATAAAAAACTTTCAAGCGCTTATTGACCCAAATAAGCAAATCTTGAAAGTTTTAAATAAACCCCAACCACTAATGAACATATTTAACTAAATTTAAGTTTAGCTAAAAATATTGTTGGTTGCAAACTAGTTTTTTATTTTTCAATTCCCGTTTGTTTAGGATTGGTTGGCTTAGTCTTAGCAAGAAGAGCAAGTAAGATAGTAATTAAGTCAACAACTTCTTGCAAGATTGCACCCCAGAAGGCTGGGATAATGCCAGTAAAGGCAATTAATTCAATTAAGATAACGATACAAATTGCAGTGATGATGTCGACATGGGCTACTTTCATAGTATGTTTAGAAATTGCAACAGCATCATTAACTTTAGAAATGTCATTAACCATAATAACGGCATCGGCACTTTCGCTAGCAGCGGTTGCTCCTTTAGCACCCATAGCAATACCAACATCAGCGGCCATTAAACTAGGTGCATCGTTAACACCATCCCCAACCATTGCAACTGGTCTTAGGTCAGGCTTAACGTCTCTAATAGCTTGAATCTTTTGGGCAGGAAGTAAATCAGCATGTACTTCGCTTTCTCTAATTCCAGCTTCTTTAGCAACTTTATCAGCTACAGATCTACGGTCACCAGTTAACATCATGATTTGCTTAACACCTTGACGGCGAAGACGGGCAATTGTTTCTGGCGTATTCTTTCTAATTTGATCTTGGAAAGTAATGTATCCAGCAAATTTATTGTCGATTGAAACAAAGACAGCCGTTGAATTAACAGTAATTTTTTCTTGATCGGGATCAACATAAGAAAGTTTACCAACTTTAACTAACTTACCATCAACGTTGCCGCTAACACCCTTAGCAGTAGCTTCTTTCAAGTTGGTAACTGGTTTAATTAAGTTTTTATCGGTGCTTTTTACTAATGAAGTGGCAATAACGTGACTGGATTGTTGTTCAACACTAGCAGCTAAGCTTTGTAGTTCTTCTTTTGAAATTGAGCTGCCTTTAGCTAAAATAACTTGGTCAATAACCAATTGGTTCTCAGTTAACGTACCGGTTTTATCAAAAGCAAAAGTTAAAGTTCGAGATAGCTTCTCAAGTGTAGTACCAGACTTAACGATAATGTGGCTACGTGACATTGAACTCATACCAGATACCATTGCAACTGGAGCAGCGATTAACAATGGACAAGGAGATGCAACAACCATAACTTGTGCAAAACGCAAGAAGTGCCCTTGCCAACCTAGTGCTGGATTAGTTACAGCGGAAGTGATCATAGCTGCAATACCAATAATTAAAGAAATAATGGTGAATGGTACAGCGTAACGGTCAGCCATCTTAACGAACTTAGCTGGTTTTGCTTCTGAAGACTTAACCAAGGCCACGATTGACTGATATTCAGAATCTTTAGCAGCTTTAGTAACTTTCATTTCTACGGCTGCATCCCCATTAATTGATCCTGACATTAAATCATCGCCGACTTTTTTATCTACTGGAACTGACTCACCAGTTAAAGACGATTGGTCAAAGCTAGAATTACCTTTAATGATTTCTCCATCTACTGGAACTTGGCTACCTGGCTTAATTAACACAATATCGCCAATTTTTAAGTCGTCAACCTTAACTTCTTCAATCTTGCCGTTAACTAACTTATCAGCGATTCTTGGTGAATTTTTCAATAAGGAACGTAATTCCTTGTCAGCTTGACTAGTAGCGTAATCTTCAAGTGAATCACCACCAGTAAGCATGATTAAGATCATCCAAGCTGCCCAGTAGTCTCCAACAACCATGGTTGAAACAACGGCAATAATTGCTAGGATATCTACACCCCAGCGCCCTGATTCAAGCGTATGAATCATTTCGCGTAGCATTGTGATTGCCATAAAAATTCCAAAGATATCAATTAAAATACCTGAAACGGGCCATGTACCAATTTTAGGCGCTCCGCAAAGAAAGTCTAAAATTGCTGCAATAACACCAATTCCAAGAATTGTAAAAAATTTCCATTGGTGTCTCATTAGCTTTCCCTCCAACTAATTTAACAATAATACTAAAACACTATTACTATACCACTTAATAGATTAAATTTTAGAAATTTGATTTTCTTTCTGAGGTCTGTCTTTTTCAGTAATATCATATTTTTCATCAATTGAATGGGTAACGTAATTAAAAGCCTTAATCCATTCTCTTCTCGTAAGCAATCCTTGAAAAATATTATTGTCATTTACAACTGGAATAAAAGTATTATCAACTAAAAGATGCAACTGTGTTTCAAGATTAGTATGTGCAAAGTTGATTGCTTCAAAGTTTGTCTGCATTACATCTTTAACTTTTAAGTCTGATAGTGGTTCGATAATGATATTATCAGGCGTTAACATCTTATCAGTGATCATCGATAAGCTAATTAAGCCGACCACTTTTTGATTCTTATCTAAAACTGGAATTTTTGAGTATTTCATTTTAGTAAGAATTAAAAATGCATGGTAGAGCGGATTTTCATCTTCTACAAATGCAATTCTAGAGGCAGGAATAATAAATGAACCTGCTTTTTCTTCAATCAAGGATTGAATTGATGGTGAGAACATAATAATCCTTCCTATACTAAATAGTGAATTCGTTAAATTATATTACTTTTTACTTCTATTATAAGAAAGTATCGTAAATAAACCCACAAAAAAATCCGCGCTGGGAAAGACGCGGATTTCAAAATATATAAGTATAGGATCAGTCACAGACTGATAAATGTATTCAATCTACTTGGAGGAGTAAGAATGAAAATAAAAAGTTGGATGTTAATGCTAATAGCGATGGGGTTTTGTTTCCCCGTTGCTATGGTTTATATATTAGACTGAAAATGTGAACAAATTGTGACGTTTTTTATTAAAAAAGTTAAATTTACTTAAGAAGTTGAAATGAATTTATAAACTTACGTCCCCAAGATTATTTCCTCGCTCATTTGGGAAACGTAGTTTTTCCCAGAGTTTCTATTCCCTAGCGGTAAAAGTAATATTGGAGCTGACCGGTTCCTTAATAATCCTCAATATAAGAAAACGACCTATGCTGGGAAGTGCACAGGTCGTTTCAAAGATAGATAATCAGCTCGAAGCTGATCTTGTTATTATTCAATCTACTTGGAGGAGTAAGAATGAAAATAAAAAGTTGGATGTTAATGCTAATAGCAATGAATTATTACTAATCCACTACTACAATTTATATATTATAGTACAAAATCGAAAGAAATATAAGATGTATGCCTATTTTTAATTTTCGGTAGTTGAAAGATGATTCAGGTATAATATCGAATTGAGAAAATTATTTATTAGGTAGGGAAAGCTAATGAAGAAATTTTTTAAGATTTTATTTAAACTCATCTTAATTCTGGCTATTATTGCTGGCGCTAGTTACGGCGGCTACTATGGATACCAGCAATATCAAAAACGAGAGCAGGCAAAAGCGTCTTTTACGTCTAGACCAGATGTAGAAAAGGCAAAGGATGGCACAAGCATTAGTCCTGGTCACCATAATCTGGCTTATTTTAAGAAGTTGCTAAATGAAAAATACCCTGATGTTTATGACGCAGCTTATGAAACACCTCGTGCGAGCAAAATAGGTAGTAGTGTTGTGATTCCTGGGCAGGTTGTAACGCCAAGCTATGATTTTAATAAAAAGAAAATCACAGATGCAGACTCAATGACTCCGCAAGGACTAACTGTAGCAGGGAAGTATTTACTGATTACTGCCTATGATTCAACTCATAATCATCGCTCAGTTATTTACTGCTTGGACAAAAAAACAGGTAAATATTTAAAGACTATTCAAGTTTCAGGGGCACCTCACTTAGGCGGTATTGCCTATGATCCAATTGCTAAAAATATTTGGGTAACAGGGAGTCAAGATGATTCCTCGGCCCTAATGTCCTTTTCATTAAAGAAACTAGCGAAATATAGTTATAATAAGAAAAAGCAACCGATTCAATATGATAATGTAATTACTTTGCCAACAATTGAACGAGCATCTTGTGTAACTTATTATGACAATCAACTATTTGTTGGTTTCTTTAATACTGATGGTCAAGGACAAATAGCAAGTTATCCAATTGCTCGTTCAGGCAGCTTTAAAGGGACAATCACTAGTGACCAAATTAAGGCAGTAACAGGACAAGTTTCTTGGGCGTTAGGATCAGGAAGTGCATCAATGGACCGGCAGATTCAGGGAATAGCTTTTTATCAAAACTGGATCATCTTGAGTCAGTCCTATGGAAGCAAGGATTCTAAGTTGTACTTTTTCCCAATTTCTGCTTTGAATTACTTAGATGAAAGCAATGCGGAAAAAGTTGTTATTATGCCACCATACTTAGAACAAATTTATGTTCAAAATGGGCAACTGCTGATGTTATTTGAATCAGGATCAAAAGCTTATGCACGCGATCAAATAATGATTGTTGATCGGATTTTATCGGCAAATATTAATGCCTTATTAGGGGGTTAAAAATGGTTAAAAAGATATCTTTTTGGGTACGCTTAGCAGGATGGAGCGGCTTGATTTCTGGTAGCAGCGTATTAATGCTATATCAGTTTTCCCACAGTAGCTTATTTTTAATAAACTTAATTACAATTGTTTTATTTTCAGCCTATGCTTTAGCAACAGCTAATGATAAAAAGTGGGAAAATCCAAATTGGCTGTTGAAAGTAATTTTATTAGTTTTAGTATTTGTTTCAATTTTGCCAACTATTTTCTTAGGAATTGGGTATTTTATTGAAAGAAAACGTAATCAACAATAGCGAACTATCCATAACTAGGGCTATTTTTGGTATAATTACTTCTGTTCATGCTATTTTCCTAAGAAATAGTAAAAACGTTAACCTATTTTATAACAATGTTGTAAAATTTAGAAAAAAGATTACGAGGTGTAAGCATGGCAGAAAATAAAGATAAGCAGAACGATACAAAGAAAAAGGAGATTGGCTTGTTTATTGCTAAAACTCTCTTTTACTTTGCAGTGCTTGTGGTGCTAGTTTACTTGTACTCATATAGTGGCATTGGAGCTGCAAAATTTATTTATAAAGATTTCTAGAACTGAAAGGGTCGCATTAAATGATTAAAGATGTAATCAAGACAATCGATCAAATTGCTACTAAAGATCCAAATCGGATCGCTTATGATTATCTTGGCGAAACTAATACCTATGGAGACCTAAAAGCTCGATCAGATGCATACGCAGCTAAGATCAGCGAATTAGATCTTCCTGAAAAAGCCCCAGTAATGATCTGGGGTGGTCAAACCTTTGAAATGATTGCTAGTTTTATTGGTGCTGTGAAAGCTGGACATGCTTATATTCCAATCGCTAGTTATTCTAATAGTGAACGTTTGTTAATGATTCAGGAAGTTTCTGAAGCTCCTTTGGTAATTGCTATTGATAAACTTCCTATTGAAATGGACAATATAAAGGTTTTAACTCCTGAAGAGGTTTCTGATGATCATGCAGAAATTGATCAGAGTAAGTTCGTGAGTGGGGATGATAATTTCTATATTATCTTTACTTCAGGTACTACTGGTAAACCTAAGGGTGTTCAAATTAGCCATGATAATTTGCTTAGCTTCGTAAATTGGGAATTAAATGACTTTTCACTTCCAGAACAACCTAGTTTCTTAGCCCAAGCTCCATATTCTTTTGATTTATCTGTGATGAGCTTATATCCTGCTTTAGCAGCAGGCGGTAAGTTGGTGGTATTACCTCATGATGTAACTGAGAACTTAGGCCAATTGTTTAAGACACTGCCGCAATTGAAGTTTAATGTCTGGGTTTCAACACCGTCATTTGTAGAAATGATCTTTTTAGATCCTACTTTTGATGCTAAGCATCATCCAGAATTAACTCATTTTCTATTCTGCGGCGAGGAATTAAGTCATAAGACAGCAAAAATGTTAAAGATGAAATTCCCAGATAGCCACATTTTTAACACCTATGGTCCTACTGAAACAACTGTTGCTGTTACGCAAGTAGAAATTACTGATGAAATCTTAAATAAATACGATCGTTTGCCGATTGGTGTTTCTAAAGAAGACACTAAGATTTCAATTGATACTTCAAAGGGTGAAGAAGATAACCAAGGTGAAGTTATTATTGAAGGACCAAGTGTTTCAAAGGGTTACTTAAATAATCCAGAAAAAACCGAGGCTGCTTTCTTTAAAGATAGTGACCATCAAAGTTATCGTACAGGAGACCTAGGATTTTTAGATGGCGATATGCTATTTTATCGCGGAAGAATTGATTTCCAAGTTAAGTTCAATGGTTACCGTATTGAGCTAGAAGAAATCAACTTCTACCTCGCTAAGAATCCATTAGTGCGTTACGGCGTTGTGGCACCTAAATACAATAAGGATCACAAGGTTCAACAGTTGGTTGCTGTAGTTGAATTAGCTGATGGAGTACGTGAAAAGTATAGCGATGCTGAATTGACTAAGAAACTACGCGAATCTTTAAGTCAAGATATTATGCCATACATGCTTCCTCAACGTTTTATCTACCGTGATGAAATGCCAATCTCACAAAACGGCAAGGTAGATATTAAACAGGTTATTAAGGAGGTAAATAACGCGTGATCAACATTCAACCATATAGTAATCCGCGTTACTTTGTTATTCTTTTTATTGCGCTCCTGCCATTAATTATTGGCTTATATCATGGTCGGCGCTTTAAAACATACGAAGCTTTCGTTTCGTTACTATTTTTATTTTTAATGTTTGATGGTAAGAATTGGATACAAGGGGTTCAGTTAATTGGATATATCATCTTCCAATTTTTGGTTACCTTTGCTTATCAAAAATACGTCAATTCGGGAAAGAATAAGACCTCTGTCTTTTGCTTAGCAGTTATCTTAGCAATTCTGCCGTTAGCAGCAGTCAAGATTGCACCATTAGTGCCAAATAAGACTGCTGACTTAATTGGATTTTTCGGAATTTCATATTTAACTTTTAAAACAGTTCAAGTTATTATGGAACTTCGCGATAAAACTATTAAAAAAGTTGATCCAATTACTTACGCAAGATTTTTACTTTTCTTCCCAACTCTTTCCTCTGGCCCTATTGATCGATACAGAAGATTTAAGGAAGACTATGATAAGGCTCCAGAAAGAGATAAGTATATTGAAAACTTAAAGTTTGGTACTAGATATATTTTCCAAGGATTTTTATACAAATTTATTATTGGATATGTATTTGGTACTTTGTGGTTACCGCAATTAGCCAAAGATGCTTTGTTTTATGGTCAAGCGAATGGTGGCTTACGTTTATCATGGGCTCTTCTTGGCTACATGTATTGCTACAGTATGTATTTATTCTTTGATTTTGCGGGGTATTCTTTATTTGCTGTAGGAACCTCATACTTCATGGGAATTAAGACACCTATGAACTTCAATAAACCATTTATTTCTCAAAATATTAAAGAGTTCTGGAATAGATGGCATATGACTTTGTCATTCTGGTTCCGTGATTTTATCTTTATGCGTTTTACTTTCTTTGCAATGAAACATAAATTGGTGAAGAATAGAATCAGATTATCGCAAATATCATATTTTGTAGATTTCTTAATTATGGGTTTCTGGCACGGGTTAACGTGGTACTATATCGTATATGGTATTTTCCATGCCACAGCAATTATCATTAATGACATTTGGTTAAGATTTAAGCGTAAGCACCGTAAACAGATTCCGCATAATAAGTTTACAAAGTGGTTCGCGATTTTCTTAACATTTAATGTTGTTTGTTTCAGTTTCCTAATTTTCTCAGGTTTCTTGAGTACATTATGGTTTGGCTGGAAGTAATTTATTAGTTTTGATTTGAAAGGATTTTCTTAATTATGGATACAAAACAAGCTGTTTTAGATATTTTAAACGAATTAACTGGTGAAGATTTAAGTGATCAAATGGATGAAAACATTTTTGAAAATGGTTTGTTAGATTCCATGGCAACTGTTCAAATGTTACTTGAATTACAAGATAAGTGTGGTGTTACTGCACCAGTTTCAGAATTTCACCGTGAAGATTGGGACACTCCAAACAAAATCATTGCAAAGGTAGAAAGCTTAAGAAATGAGTAATAAACGCAAACTGTGGCAGATTTTCGGCCCGGTTCTTTGTGCTTTCATTTTGCTAATTATCTTATTCTTGATTCCATGGCAAAATGGCGAAAAGTCAGATAATGCCTTATTTAAAGCTTCAGTTTCACAATCCCAGACAGTTTTTAAGGGACAATCGATTAAACAAGCTGCATTTGAAAAAAATTATGTTCCATTTTATGGTTCTAGTGAATTATCAAGAATGGATGCATTACACCCAAGTGTCTTAGCTTATAAATATAAGAGAAATTATCGACCTTTCTTACTAGGGGGACCGGGAAGTCAATCATTAACCCACTTTTTCACTATGCAAGAAACAGTAAATCAACTTTCTAACAAAAAGGCTGTATTTATTATTTCACCACAGTGGTTTACAAAGCAGGGACAAAACCCAGCCGCTTTCGGTATGTACTTCTCTCAGCTTCAAGCTGTTGATTGGATTTTAGACGCTAAAGACAGTGTGGCTACTCGCTATGCTGCAAGACGCCTATTAGACATGCCAGCTGGTACAGCAAGTGAAACAACGAAGTATGCCTTAATGACATTAGCTTCAGGTCAGAAATTATCTAAGTATCAGACTCTATATTTGAAAGCTAGACGCAGAGCGTTGGCTAACGAAGATAACTTCTTCTCTTCTTTAGGGATGACTAATAATATTCCAAAGATTCAAAAAGAAGCAGGTAAACTACCAGGTACTTATGCATATGATAACTTGCGTCAATTTGCTAATGAACAAGGTCAGCAAGGTACTACCAACAACAAATTTGGTATTTCCAATGGTTTCTTTGATAAGAAGTTAAACAACAAGCACTTAAAGAAGTTAAAGAATTCGCAAAAAGACTTTGACTATACTAAGTCGCCAGAATATGCTGACTTTGAATTAGTATTAAATGAATTAGCGCATGAACATGTAAATGTTTTATTCATTATTCCACCGGTTAATGAAAAGTGGGCTAAGTATACAGGCCTATCGCAAACAATGTATCAAGAGTGCGTTGCTAAGATTACCAAGCAGCTTACATCTCAAGGCTTTAATAATATTGCTGATCTATCAAAAGATGGTGGAAAGAAATTCTTCATGGAAGACACGATTCACCTTGGCTGGAATGGTTGGCTAAAAGTAGATCAATACGTTAAGCCATTTATGGAAGAAAAGAACCATCCAGTTAACTATAAGTTAAACAGCTATTACTTTACTAAAGCTTGGGGTAATAAGTCTGATGTAAAAATGCCAAGTACTAAAAGTACGGCTGCAACAGAAATAAAAAAAAACTAGCACAAGCCGGTATTACCGGTAATGTCTTAGCAATTAAGAATAATAAAGTAGTTCTTAATGAATCAACTGGCTATGCCAATATCAGTAAAAAGGTTCGAAATACGTCAAAGACAGCTTTCTTTATTAATTCTGTTAATAAAGTTTTTACCGGTACTTTAGTCTTAAAGCAAATTGAGCGTAAAAAACTCAGTCTTAACGATAAGTTATCAAAGTTTTATCCTGAAGTTCCACATGCTAATCAAATTACGATTGGACAGCTTTTAACAATGGAAGCTGGCTTACGTGGAAAGAATGAGTCAAGTTATGGAACTCCTGTCTTTAAAAATAATCAAGCAGGAATTAATTATGATATTAAACATAATGTGATTTTTGATAAACAACATTATAATCAGCGAGTTTATTCGTCGATTAATTACATTTTGCTATCGGGTATTTTAGAAAAGGTAACGCATCGTTCTTATGAAAGGCTTGTTAGGGATACTTATATCAAAAAATTAGGACTTTCTGCGACAGAATTTTATTGGGATATACCTAAGAATAAAAAAATTCATGTAGCAACGTCTTACACAAAGAACTCTCAGGGATACCTGGTTCCGCACTCGATTTCGGTAGATAAGGTGCACGGGGACTTAGGGGCTGGAAGTTTAGTAATGTCTAGTAAGGATCTTTATCGGGCTACTAGCGCTATTTTAAACGGTGAAATAATCAAGCCTTCTTCAGTAGCAACTGCGTATGCTCCTGCCGATCCTGCTAAATATAATGCTGGCTTTTATAATTTTCCTGATTTTCATTCTTCAAATGGGTCAGGAGATGGATATACGACCTATTATCGTATTTCAAACGATACAAGAGACGCATTAGTTGTTCAGTCTAATTATCCGGTTAAGGATTATTTTAAGGTGAGACAGCTCTGTAATGCGCTCATGGAAGATTTAATAAAATCAGATTCATAGAGATGGAAAACATACTTTCCATCTCTTTTTTGCTCTTTAAGCATTCTTAAAACCGGTTGTCTAAGAATGCTGGCTGTGCTAAGATTTACCTGTACCGTTGTAATGAAGTGCGTTTTCTACGGTAGCGAAAACGTTGCTTTTTATTTGGTCAGAATAGCGGTACCTAACACTGTGTGAGCCTGATTCCGATGTTGGTGGAATTAGGCTTTTTTTATAAAAATAGAAAAAATAAAAGATCGCTATTTAGCGATCTTTTTCTTGTTATAAGCATTAATTAGTGCAAATAGTAGGACTGAAATTAAAACTAAGATTGTACAAAAAATAAATAAGATCAAATATGAAAAATTATCAATTACTAAGGCTCCGATTAATGGTCCAAGAGCTCGTCCCGCAGAAGTAACGGACTGAACAATTCCTTGATATTTTCCCTTGTCCTTGTTGCTAGCACGGTCGTTAACAAATGTTGAAACAGCAGGAAAAGCAAGAATTTCTCCACATGTAAGTACGGCCATTGCTATAACAAAGTTGAAATAATGGGTTGCACCAATTAGTAATAAAAATGCTAAACCAAAGAGACTAAAACCAATATATAAACGTCCATGTAAGTGTTGGGTTAGCCAATCATCAAAGTAGGTTAGTAGTGGTTGAATCAAGACGATTAAGATGGCATTTAATGTCCAAAGTAGACTGTATAAACGAACACTCATATGTAAACTCAACATATAGGATGAAATATTTGAGTTCCATTGTTCATATGCAATCCATGCTGCTAATACGCAGATCAAGATAGAAAAGATAGCCTTTTTTGCTCCATAAGGAATTTTTTCTTCATGGACAGAATTAGCAGCTTTTTTATCTTTAGAAGCATGAGCTTGATTTAGACCACGATATTCAAGAAAAATTACGATACTCAAGAAAGCAAACATGATAAAGGCAAGCAAGAAAATATAGGTAATTCCGAAAGGTAAGATGAAGCCAACCATTAGTGATCCAAATACTAGGCCTAGATTTTGTGTAAAGTATAAAACATTAAACACATAGGAAGCGTTTCGGCTTCTAATAAGAGTAGCAATTGAATTTAGCCCCGTAACTACAATTCCGTTACCTAATCCTAGAGTGATTAGTAAGATAGGATAAGCAGGCCAGCCATGAAATAGGACAAGCAAAAAAGTAGAAAAAGTAGAAATGCTTACACCAGTTAAAAGAGTTTGGTAGGGGTGCCATTTATCAAACCAAAAACCACCTAAGGCATTCCCAACCATTGTAAAAGCTGAATTAATGAATAAAACAATTCCCGCTACTGTTAGTGTTTCATGAAGATAATTATGAATGTAAATAGTAGTCAGGGGCCAAATGAAGCTGACTCCAGTGTTAATTATTAATGAACCAGCAAATAGCCAAATTAACTTAATTGGATCTAATGCATGTTTTTTGAGCATGTTTTTCCTCCTTTAAATTAAAATTTATCGTAGAAAAATAAGCTGACATTTGTCAGCTTATTTTTAATACAGCTATCTTCATTTTGATCGAAAATAGTAATTTAGGCAATCCTTTAAGCGTCTCCGTTCATCCAGCTACTATTGAAGTTACGTAGAACTTCATCAGCTGGAAAGGCATCTTTACCAGTATGTTTGACTGCTTCATGAACCTGCTTTTGACTTAAATGGTCGCAGATATAATATTTAATTGCTTCGTTAATTACTACATCCCATTCTTTTTCAGAATGATCTAAATAGTAGCTTAACAGACGATCAGTTTCATCATTAATAGAAAAACTTCGTTTAGCCATGATTTTTCTCCCTTATTATCTTCTTTCTCATTATAGCATTTTCTTTCTTTAACCAGGGACTATGGAAACTTTGCTAGACTTAAATTGTTTTTATTTTTTTAAAATCATAGGTTTCTTTTGTTTTTTAATTTAAACTAGAGAATAGATTATTAAAGCTGAGGACTATGAAATATGGAAAGAATAATTTTTAATACTGTTGTTCGACTGCGAAGATTAGCATTTTTTAGGGTGGCTGATCGTACTTTGATGATGTTAATGCCACTAGCAGTTGTTGGAAGTATTTTTCAATTTTTGTGGCAGAGCGTTTTTTCACCGACAAGTTTAATATCAAATATTTTTTACTTTGATAAGTGGCTACCAGACCAGATCTTTAATGCTGCATGGTATTCTTGCCAAGGTGTCACTAGCGTGATATTTGGGACGTTTGGTATTTTTACAGCTTATTTTTCAGCCCAATACACGGCTAGACTATACCAGAAAGATGCCCAGATGGCTGGTGTTTCAGGAATGCTAGCCTTACTTTTGTGTGCATATCGTTTTAGGGATGTTAGAGACTTTCAATTGTCATTTAACTGGCGATTTTTAAATATTAATAGTTTCTTGTTTGCCCTTTTAATTGGCTTTGGGACAGGCTTGATTTTTAGATTTCTGGGTGTTGAATATCACCATCAACATGCAGAAAGTGCACAAAGTATTAAAAAGAGAGCTTTTAATTCATTTCGTCCTATGCTTGCAACGTGGGTAATTGGATTAATAATTGGTATTGTATCTAGTTTAGTTCATGTGCGAGTTGTTGCCAGTAACTTTTATCAATTTTTCCAAAACCAGGGCCAAAACAACTTAAATTTAGGTGTGTTTATTCCTCTGCTCCTTTTAGCCCTTCTTTTAAATTGGCTGGGAGTTGGTCAACCATTAGCTTCGCTAACTGCGGGAAGTGATAGTGCAACTAACGTAGCTAATATGAATTACGCTTTAACTCATGGCTCAAGTTGGAATGTACCTAATCCTTATGTTGGTAACTCCTTATATCAATCGTATGGGAAGTTTGGTGGTAGTGGCTTAACGCTAGTCTTATTGATAGGTGTTTTGATTTTTATTAAGAAAAATAGCATTGCTCGAGTAGCACGTTGGAGTTTTATACCTACTCTATTTGGCTCAAATCAGGGAGCCTTCATTGGAATTCCGATTATGCTGAATCCATTATTTCTGTTTCCATATGTAGTTTTACCTGTCATTAACATGCTTTTAGCAGCAAGTATGATTGCAATCCATTTAGTTCCGGCTTCAGCTTATAATGTGTTATCAGGTACGCCTGGTCCACTAGTTGCCTTTATTGCTACTAACGGAACTTGGCAGGCTTTAGTCTTTTCGATGCTGTTATTTGCTTTTGATATTTTACTTTATTTGCCAATTGTGAAAATGGCGAAAGATGTTCAAGATGAAATTGATTTGCTAAATGATGAGGAAGCAGGTTATGAATATGTTAAGTAAAAAAATAATCTCGAAAAATCGCCTGCTTTTGCTAGGTACTTTTATATTTTTAATTATTTTAGCTATACCTACTTTCTTTTGGATTAAAAATGCTAACCGTGATTTGGCTGAAAGAAGAAAATCACAAATGTCGCCTGTAATTATGATTCCGGGCTCTAGTGCAACGACAGAGCGATTCAATGAATTAGTTAGTTTACTGAATAAAGATACTTATAAGAAGCATAGTTTATTGAAAATTCAAGTAAAGAAAGATGGAGCCCTAAAATATAGCGGTAAAATTAATCGTAACGATAATGAGCCTTTTATTGTAGTCGGTTTTGAAAATAATCATGATGGCTATGCCAATATTAAAAAGCAAGCTGGTTGGTTTGATGAAGCTTTTGCTCAAATTAGTCAACAATATAAATTTAATAATTTTAAGGCATTTGGGCACTCAAATGGTGGCTTAATTTGGACGTACTGGTTAGAAAATTACTATGCAGATTATAGTGATGAAATAGAAATAAAGAAGCTAATGACTTTAGGTACACCGTATAATTTTAATGAGAGCAATATTGGCCACAAGACTGAAATGCTGACTGATTTTATTAAAAATCGAAAGAAAATACCTGATAATTTAGATGTATATTCAATTTCTGGTGGGGAAAATTATGAATCTGATGGCCTAGTACCAGAAAGTAGTGTGGCGGCCGGGAAGTATATTTTTCAAAATCAGGTAAAACATTATACAACAATGACAGTCACTGGTGCTGATGCACAACATTCATCGTTACCTCAAAATAAGCAAGTAGTGCAACTAATTGAACAATATCTGCTTGCAAATAATAATGGAGATAAGGCACCAAGAAGTGGGCAAAAACCAAAAGAGGGACGTAAAAAGCAAAATAAAAAGTTAAATAATTAAAAATTGGAAAAATAATAAAAATAAATAATTTATAGATAAATCTGACATATCAATTCACAAACAATTTAGGCGTAATATGCTTTAAATAGTATATTGCGCTTATTTTGTTCACAAATTAAAATATTCTGTGGAAAAAATATGATATAATATTTGGATTTCTGTGGATAACCTGCTATAATAAAAGCTGTGAGTAGTTAGCACTTAAAACTAATGAGTGCTAAAATTTTGAAGAATATGAGGAGTGTGTAAAGCATGGCATACTTTGACAATGGAAACTACAATTTTGATGATTTGTTTAATGAATTAAATAGAGACTTTTTCAATGATGGAAGAATGTCTAATGGTCAACAACCAATGAGATTTAGCGCTGGTCAAGCACCTCAACAAGGAGCTCAAAACGGCCAACAACAAAAAGAAAAGCCAATTGGTGTTGATTTAACTGAACAAGCTAAGAATGGTAAGTACGATCCAGTTATTGGTCGTACTGCAGTTATTGACCAAGTTATTGAAATTTTAAGTAGACGTAAGAAGAATAACCCAGTTTTAACTGGACCTGCTGGTGTTGGTAAAACTTCAGTAGTTGAAGGATTGGCACAAAGAATTGTTGATGGGGATGTTCCAGAAAAATTAAAGAACGCTCATATTATTGAGTTAAACATCAATGAATTGGTTGCAGGTACTTCTCTTCGTGGTAGTTTTGAAGAAAAATTAAAGAAGATTATTGATAAAGCTAAAGGTGATAAGAACGTTATCCTCTTTATCGATGAATTACATAATATTGTTGGTGCAGGTTCTACTGACTCAGAAAACAATTCTGGGGATGCTGCTAACATCTTAAAGCCAGCTTTAGCAAGTGGCGAAATTCGTGTAATTGGTGCAACAACAACTAGTGAATACCAACAAATCGAAAAGGATCCTGCTTTAGCTAGAAGATTCCAACCAGTTCAAGTTCCAGAACCAACTATCAAGGATGCTATTCAAATTTTGAAGGGCTTAGCTCCAAGATATGAAAAGTATCACAATGTTAAATATGATCCAGAAGCACTAAAACTTGCTGCTGAACTTTCAAACCGTTACATCAATGATCGTCATTTACCAGATAAGGCAATTGACTTAATGGATGAAGCTGGTGCTAAGAAGTCTTTGGGTATGGATCAAAAGGATGAAACTTCAATTAAGAATAAGATTCATGCCTTAGAAGGTAAAAAAGCAGAAGCAGCTAAGAATGAAAAGTATGACGAAGCTGCTAAGCTTAAGAAAGAAATTGAAGACCTTAAGAAGGACCTTAAGACTGCTGGTAAAGCAAGTGAACTTAAAGTTACACCAGAAGATATGTACGCTTTAATTCAAACTAAGACTGGTATCCCAATGAGCGAAATTAATGCAAATGAAGCTCAAAAGAACGCTAACTTAGCTGCTGATTTAAAGAAGGTTGTTATTGACCAAGATAAGGCAATTGATATCATCACTGACGCAATTGCTCGTAAGCAAGTATTTAAGGACTCTAACCGCCCAACTGGTTCATTCTTACTTACTGGTCCTACCGGTGTTGGTAAGACTGAATTGGCTAAACAATTAGCAATTAAGTTGTTTGGTAAGGCTGATGCTTTAGTACGTTTGGATATGTCAGAATACCAAGACCAAATGGCTGTTAACAAGTTGATTGGTTCAGCACCAGGTTATGTTGGTTATGGTGAAGGTGGACAATTAACTGAAAAGATTCGTCACCAACCATATTCATTGATTTTGCTTGATGAAATTGAAAAAGCAAATCCACAAGTCTTCAACGCTTTACTTCAAATTATGGATGATGGTCGTTTGACTGATGCACAAGGTAGAACAATTTCCTTCAAGGATACTATCATTATCATGACTTCAAACGCTGGATACTCTGATAAGTTACTTAAGGGTGACGATCAAGATGCTTTACGTAAGGCACTTGAAGTTTACTTCAGACCAGAATTTTTGAACCGTCTGGATGCAATTGTGCCATTCAACTCATTGACTAGTGAAGATATGCTTAAGATCTTAGACCTCTACTTAGCTAAGATGGAAAAATCTCTTGCTAAGAGAAACATCAAACTTCATGTTACTGCTGATGCTAAGAAGTACTTGGCTAAGAAGGGATATGACAAGGAATTTGGTGCTCGTCCATTAAGAAGAGTTGTTGAACAAGATCTTGAAACTCCAGCTGCTAAGTTGATTGTTTCTAAGCCAGATACTAAGGAAGTTAAATTCACTATTGATGATAAGCACTTGTACTTAAATGGTGAGATTTTAGAAGATGTTTTGTTCGATAAAGAAACTCGTGAACAAGAAAAGAAAGACATCAAGGAAGCTGAAAAGGCTGATAAGAAAGAAGAAAAATAGTTAACTCTATTTTTAAGAAAGACCGCGAATAATTTCGCGGTCTTTTTTTAATTAATTTTAATTATAGGGTAGAAATCCCCACAAAATCAGGTATAATAATTAAAAATAAATTAAGGAGAGTTAGGATGAAAAACTTCTTTAAGAAAGTTCCAGTAAAAACTTTTTTAAAAGCTGATTCACGGTTGACTAGACACTTGAATGCACGTGATTTAGTTGCACTGGGAATTGGAGCAGTTATCGGAACTGGAATTTTTATTTTACCTGGTCATGAAGCAGCTCAACATGCCGGACCTGCGGTTGCGATTTCTTTTTTATTAGCAGCCATAGTTTCTGGTATGGTGGGGATGGCATATGCTGAATTTTCTTCTGCTATGCCAGTAGCTGGTTCTGCGTATTCATTTGGTTCCGTAATTTACGGAGAAGTCGTAGGCTGGATAATTGGCTGGGGACTGTTATTAGAATACTTTTTAGCAGTTTCTGCTGAAGCTACTGGTTTTGCATCATATTTTAATAATAATATTTTGGCTCCAATTGGGATTCATTTGCCTAAAGCTCTTGAAGCTGGTCCAATGGAAGGCGGCGTAATCAACTTTTCTGCAGTTTTAATTGTTTTAATTGTTGCTTTAATTTTATATCAAGGAGCTAATCTTTCTAAACGTGTAGAAAATATTGCTGTAATCATAAAAGTAGCAATTATTATTTTGTTTATTGTAATTGGACTTTTTTACATTAAGACTGAGAACTATATTCCTTTTTATCCTAAAAAGTTCCAAACTCCACCGTTAGGAATTGGAGGAATTTCTACAGCTGCTGCAACAGTGTTTTTTGCATTTATTGGCTTTGATGCTTTAGCCGCTAACAGTGCTGAGACTAAAGATCCTGAAAAAAATGTTGTTAAAGGAATTATGGGAACAGTAATTATTGCTGTGTTACTATATGTTAGTTTTTCCTTAGTCTTAACCGGAATGGTAAACTACAAGCAGTTAAATGTAGACGATCCAGCTGCGTATGCCTTGAAAGTTGTAGGATTGACTGCTTGGAATAAATTGATTACAGTAGGAGCTTTGGTAGGTATCTTTACTGCGATGATTACTATGCTTTTAGGTGGATCGAGATTACTATATGCTTTAGGAAGAGATGGATTGCTGCCTGATTCGATGGGAAGCGTGCATGCTAAGAAAATGATTCCGGATCATGCAGTAATTGTTTCTACAATAGTAGCTGCTGTTTTTGCAGGATTGGTTCCTTTGATGGAATTGGCATCCTTAATCAATGCGGGAACTTTAATTGCGTTTGCTTTGATTTCTTTTGGAATTATTCCACTTCGTCATAGAAAAGATATAGTGAATGATGGGTTTAAAATGCCACTTTATCCTGTATTACCTGTGGTAGCTGGATTATTGAGTGTATACTTTATTTGGATGTTACCGAAAACTACTAAGATTATGGTTGGAATTTGGCTAATAGTGGGAATAATTGTGTATGCAACATATGGAATAAAACATTCTAAATTACAAAATTAACAAAAAGGCTTCGATTGTGAAGCCTTTTTTAGCACTCTAAAAAATAATGCTAAATTTTAGCAGAAAAGGGTTGACGAAAAGGAAAAAAGTCTGTAAAGTAATACATGCTGTTTGAGGCAAGAGCAAAAAGAGCCAATAAAAAGGTTAAAAAAGATCTTGTCAAAGCAGGGAAAAGATGATAATATTATAAAGCTGTCATTTGAGAGAGATGAGAAAGATTAAAAAGTTCTTGTCAAAGATCAAAAGACATGATATAATATAAAAGTTGTCACATGACAACGGTAGTACCTTGAAAACTGAACAAAGTTTCGCTGAAAGTGTGCGGGATAAATAAAAATCCCAAACAAAAGCGAAGTCAATTCGCAAGCAATAAATTTGAGATAACTCAAAGAAAGTTTTAGAGCTAAACGATAAAAAGCTCATTTTCAAAAAGGAAAATGAGAGTTTGATCCTGGCTCAGGACGAACGCTGGCGGCGTGCCTAATACATGCAAGTCGAGCGAGCTTGCCTAGATGATTTTAGTGCTTGCACTAAATGAAACTAGATACAAGCGAGCGGCGGACGGGTGAGTAACACGTGGGTAACCTGCCCAAGAGACTGGGATAACACCTGGAAACAGATGCTAATACCGGATAACAACACTAGACGCATGTCTAGAGTTTGAAAGATGGTTCTGCTATCACTCTTGGATGGACCTGCGGTGCATTAGCTAGTTGGTAAGGTAACGGCTTACCAAGGCAATGATGCATAGCCGAGTTGAGAGACTGATCGGCCACATTGGGACTGAGACACGGCCCAAACTCCTACGGGAGGCAGCAGTAGGGAATCTTCCACAATGGACGCAAGTCTGATGGAGCAACGCCGCGTGAGTGAAGAAGGGTTTCGGCTCGTAAAGCTCTGTTGGTAGTGAAGAAAGATAGAGGTAGTAACTGGCCTTTATTTGACGGTAATTACTTAGAAAGTCACGGCTAACTACGTGCCAGCAGCCGCGGTAATACGTAGGTGGCAAGCGTTGTCCGGATTTATTGGGCGTAAAGCGAGTGCAGGCGGTTCAATAAGTCTGATGTGAAAGCCTTCGGCTCAACCGGAGAATTGCATCAGAAACTGTTGAACTTGAGTGCAGAAGAGGAGAGTGGAACTCCATGTGTAGCGGTGGAATGCGTAGATATATGGAAGAACACCAGTGGCGAAGGCGGCTCTCTGGTCTGCAACTGACGCTGAGGCTCGAAAGCATGGGTAGCGAACAGGATTAGATACCCTGGTAGTCCATGCCGTAAACGATGAGTGCTAAGTGTTGGGAGGTTTCCGCCTCTCAGTGCTGCAGCTAACGCATTAAGCACTCCGCCTGGGGAGTACGACCGCAAGGTTGAAACTCAAAGGAATTGACGGGGGCCCGCACAAGCGGTGGAGCATGTGGTTTAATTCGAAGCAACGCGAAGAACCTTACCAGGTCTTGACATCCAGTGCAAACCTAAGAGATTAGGTGTTCCCTTCGGGGACGCTGAGACAGGTGGTGCATGGCTGTCGTCAGCTCGTGTCGTGAGATGTTGGGTTAAGTCCCGCAACGAGCGCAACCCTTGTCATTAGTTGCCATCATTAAGTTGGGCACTCTAATGAGACTGCCGGTGACAAACCGGAGGAAGGTGGGGATGACGTCAAGTCATCATGCCCCTTATGACCTGGGCTACACACGTGCTACAATGGACGGTACAACGAGAAGCGAACCTGCGAAGGCAAGCGGATCTCTTAAAGCCGTTCTCAGTTCGGACTGTAGGCTGCAACTCGCCTACACGAAGCTGGAATCGCTAGTAATCGCGGATCAGCACGCCGCGGTGAATACGTTCCCGGGCCTTGTACACACCGCCCGTCACACCATGAGAGTCTGTAACACCCAAAGCCGGTGGGATAACCTTTATAGGAGTCAGCCGTCTAAGGTAGGACAGATGATTAGGGTGAAGTCGTAACAAGGTAGCCGTAGGAGAACCTGCGGCTGGATCACCTCCTTTCTAAGGAAGGCGAA
This sequence comes from Lactobacillus isalae, assembly GCF_947539375.1. Lineage (NCBI taxonomy): Bacteria > Bacillati > Bacillota > Bacilli > Lactobacillales > Lactobacillaceae > Lactobacillus > Lactobacillus isalae. The sequence continues at coordinate 1,638,247 of NZ_OX443569.1, read as the reverse complement.
AGATGATGGAGAGTGCGAGAGCACTAAAGAGAAGTCATCGAGAAAGCCAAGCGGAAGCACACTGAGAAACTTTGTTTAGTTTTGAGGGTATTACCTCAAACAACTTGAATAACAAGCCAAGCACAATCGGGCCTATAGCTCAGCTGGTTAGAGCGCACGCCTGATAAGCGTGAGGTCGATGGTTCAAGTCCATTTAGGCCCATTCAAAGCTAAAAGCTTTGATAAAAGGCAATGATGGGGGCTTAGCTCAGATGGGAGAGCGCCTGCTTTGCACGCAGGAGGTCATCGGTTCGATCCCGTTAGCCTCCATTGAGACATAAAGTCTCAAGGGTTAGTACATTGAAAACTGAATATAATCGAAAGCAAAAAAACCGAGACAATCGAAAAGAACAGATTGAAGAGCGACCGAGAAGAGAGAGAAACTCAACTTGAAAATAGGTCAAGTAGAAAAGGGCGCATGGTGAATGCCTAGGCACTAGAAGCCGATGAAGGACGTGACGAACCACGAAAGGCTTCGGGGAGCAGTAAGTAAGCAATGATCCGGAGATATCCGAATGGGGGAACCCAATACCGCGAGGTATTATCATTAGCTGTTAAGGTTAATGAAGGAAGACGCAGTGAACTGAAACATCTAAGTAGCTGCAGGAAGAGAAAGAAAAATCGATTTCCCAAGTAGCGGCGAGCGAACAGGAAAGAGCCCAAACCAGCTGGCTTGCCAGTTGGGGTTGTAGGACTGCGATGTAGTACTTGAAGCGATAGCAGAATTATCTGGAAAGATAAGCCAGAGAGGGTGAGAGCCCCGTAAGCGAAATTGCGGAGAGACTTAGCAGGATCCTGAGTAGGTCGGGACACGAGGAATCCCGATTGAAACCGCGAGGACCATCTCGCAAGGCTAAATACTAACTAGTGACCGATAGTGAACCAGTACCGTGAGGGAAAGGTGAAAAGAACCCCGGAAGGGGAGTGAAAGAGAACCTGAAACCGTGTGCCTACAAGTAGTCAAAGCACATTAAAGTGTAATGGCGTGCCTTTTGTAGAATGAACCGGCGAGTTACGTTATGGTGCAAGGTTAAGTCAGAAAAGACGGAGCCGGAGCGAAAGCGAGTCTGAATAGGGCGAAAGAGTATCATGACGTAGACCCGAAACCAAGTGACCTACCCATGACCAGGTTGAAGGCGTGGTAAAACACGCTGGAGGACCGAACCCACGTGAGTTAAAAATCGCGGGGATGAGTTGTGGGTAGCGGTGAAATTCCAAACGAACTTGGAGATAGCTGGTTCTCTCCGAAATAGCTTTAGGGCTAGCCTCGTGTGAATGATAATGGAGGTAGAGCGCTGTTTGGACTAGGGGCCCGTCAGGGGTTACTGAATCCAGATAAACTCCGAATGCCAGATATCAATGCACGGGAGTCAGACTGCGAGTGATAAGATCCGTAGTCGAAAGGGAAACAGCCCAGATCACCAGTTAAGGTCCCCAAATCTATGCTAAGTGGAAAAGGATGTGGAGTTGCGTAGACAACTAGGATGTTGGCTTAGAAGCAGCCACCATTTAAAGAGTGCGTAATAGCTCACTAGTCGAGTGACGCTGCGCCGAAAATGTACCGGGGCTAAGCATAGTACCGAAACTGTGGATGCATATATTATATGCGTGGTAGGAGAGCGTTCTAAGTGCGGCGAAGTTAGATCGAGAGGACTAATGGAGCGCTTAGAAGTGAGAATGCCGGTATGAGTAGCGAAAGATAGGTGAGAATCCTATCCGCCGAAAGACTAAGGTTTCCTGGGGCAGGCTCGTCCGCCCAGGGTAAGTCGGGACCTAAGGTAAGGCCGAGAGGCGTAGCCGATGGACAACAGGTAGAGATTCCTGTACTGAAATTGTTCGATATGAGCAAAGGAGGGACGCAGGAGGCTAATGACGCATGTTGCTGGAAATACATGTGCAAGCAGTAAGAAAAAAGATGAGTCAAATGCTTGTCTTTAGATTTCAAGCTGTGACGCGGAGCGAAATAAAAGTAGCGAAGGTCATGATGTCACACTGCCAAGAAAAGCTTCTAGCCAGAGCAATTTTACCCGTACCGCAAACCGACACAGGTAGTCGAGTGGAGAACACTCAGGTGAGCGAGAGAACTCTCGTTAAGGAACTCGGCAAAATGACCCCGTAACTTCGGGAGAAGGGGTGCTGATAGTAAAATATCAGCCGCAGTGAATAGGCCCAAACAACTGTTTATCAAAAACACAGGTATCTGCAAAATCGTAAGATGACGTATAGGTGCTGACACCTGCCCGGTGCTGGAAGGTTAAGAGGAGAGCTTAGCGTAAGCGAAGGTTTGAATTGAAGCCCCAGTAAACGGCGGCCGTAACTATAACGGTCCTAAGGTAGCGAAATTCCTTGTCGGGTAAGTTCCGACCTGCACGAAAGGTGTAATGATTTGGGCACTGTCTCAACGAGAGACTCGGTGAAATTATAATACCCGTGAAGATGCGGGTTACCCGCGACAGGACGGAAAGACCCCATGGAGCTTTACTGTAGCTTGATATTGAGTATTTGTTAAACATGTACAGGATAGGTAGGAGCCAGAGAAAGTAGGACGCTAGTCTTACCGGAGGCAATGTTGGGATACTACCCTTGTTTGATGGATCCTCTAACTCGCAGAGCTGAGCGTTCTGGAGGACAGTGTCAGGTGGGCAGTTTGACTGGGGCGGTCGCCTCCTAAAATGTAACGGAGGCGCCCAAAGGTTCCCTCAGAATGGTTGGAAATCATTCGCAGAGTGTAAAGGTATAAGGGAGCTTGACTGCGAGAGGTACACCTCGAGCAGGGACGAAAGTCGGGCTTAGTGATCTGGTGGTACTGCATGGAAAGGCCATCACTCAACGGATAAAAGCTACCCTGGGGATAACAGGCTTATCTCCCCCAAGAGTTCACATCGACGGGGAGGTTTGGCACCTCGATGTCGGCTCGTCGCATCCTGGGGCTGAAGTCGGTCCCAAGGGTTGGGCTGTTCGCCCATTAAAGCGGCACGCGAGCTGGGTTCAGAACGTCGTGAGACAGTTCGGTCCCTATCCGTCGTGGGCGTAGGAAATTTGAGAGGAGCTGTCCTTAGTACGAGAGGACCGGGATGGACATACCGCTGGTGTACCAGTTGTCTTGCCAAAGGCATCGCTGGGTAGCTATGTATGGAAGGGATAAGCGCTGAAAGCATCTAAGTGCGAAGCCCCCCTCAAGATGAGATTTCCGATGCGCAAGCAGTAAGACACCTTAAAGACGATGAGGTAGATAGGCTAGGAGTGGAAGCATAGTGATATGTGGAGCGGACTAGTACTAATCAGTCGAGCACTTGACCAAAGCTCAAAGGTTTTTAAAGCAAGAGATTATATTCAGTTTTGAGTGTAAAAGCTCAGAAAGAGTACGGTGGCGATGGCAAGAAGGATACACCTGTTCCCATGCCGAACACAGAAGTTAAGCTTCTTAACGCCGAGAGTAGTTGGTGGGAAACTGCCTGCGAGGGTAGGCAGTCGCCGTGCTCTTTTTTAATATTCCGGCTTAGCTCAGTTGGTAGAGCACCTGACTGTTAATCAGGTTGTCGTCAGTTCGAGTCTGACAGCCGGAGCCAATGGAGTCGATATGGCTCCTATTTTTATCAAGAAATTGATAAAAATACCTTGTCAAAGCAGGGAAAAGATGATAATATTATAAAGCTGTCATTTGAGAGAGATGAGAAAGATTAAAAAGTTCTTGTCAAAGATCAAAAGACATGATATAATATAAAAGTTGTCACATGACAACGGTAGTACCTTGAAAACTGAACAAAGTTTCGCTGAAAGTGTGCGGGATAAATAAAAATCCCAAACAAAAGCGAAGTCAATTCGCAAGCAATAAATTTGAGATAACTCAAAGAAAGTTTTAGAGCTAAACGATAAAAAGCTCATTTTCAAAAAGGAAAATGAGAGTTTGATCCTGGCTCAGGACGAACGCTGGCGGCGTGCCTAATACATGCAAGTCGAGCGAGCTTGCCTAGATGATTTTAGTGCTTGCACTAAATGAAACTAGATACAAGCGAGCGGCGGACGGGTGAGTAACACGTGGGTAACCTGCCCAAGAGACTGGGATAACACCTGGAAACAGATGCTAATACCGGATAACAACACTAGACGCATGTCTAGAGTTTGAAAGATGGTTCTGCTATCACTCTTGGATGGACCTGCGGTGCATTAGCTAGTTGGTAAGGTAACGGCTTACCAAGGCAATGATGCATAGCCGAGTTGAGAGACTGATCGGCCACATTGGGACTGAGACACGGCCCAAACTCCTACGGGAGGCAGCAGTAGGGAATCTTCCACAATGGACGCAAGTCTGATGGAGCAACGCCGCGTGAGTGAAGAAGGGTTTCGGCTCGTAAAGCTCTGTTGGTAGTGAAGAAAGATAGAGGTAGTAACTGGCCTTTATTTGACGGTAATTACTTAGAAAGTCACGGCTAACTACGTGCCAGCAGCCGCGGTAATACGTAGGTGGCAAGCGTTGTCCGGATTTATTGGGCGTAAAGCGAGTGCAGGCGGTTCAATAAGTCTGATGTGAAAGCCTTCGGCTCAACCGGAGAATTGCATCAGAAACTGTTGAACTTGAGTGCAGAAGAGGAGAGTGGAACTCCATGTGTAGCGGTGGAATGCGTAGATATATGGAAGAACACCAGTGGCGAAGGCGGCTCTCTGGTCTGCAACTGACGCTGAGGCTCGAAAGCATGGGTAGCGAACAGGATTAGATACCCTGGTAGTCCATGCCGTAAACGATGAGTGCTAAGTGTTGGGAGGTTTCCGCCTCTCAGTGCTGCAGCTAACGCATTAAGCACTCCGCCTGGGGAGTACGACCGCAAGGTTGAAACTCAAAGGAATTGACGGGGGCCCGCACAAGCGGTGGAGCATGTGGTTTAATTCGAAGCAACGCGAAGAACCTTACCAGGTCTTGACATCCAGTGCAAACCTAAGAGATTAGGTGTTCCCTTCGGGGACGCTGAGACAGGTGGTGCATGGCTGTCGTCAGCTCGTGTCGTGAGATGTTGGGTTAAGTCCCGCAACGAGCGCAACCCTTGTCATTAGTTGCCATCATTAAGTTGGGCACTCTAATGAGACTGCCGGTGACAAACCGGAGGAAGGTGGGGATGACGTCAAGTCATCATGCCCCTTATGACCTGGGCTACACACGTGCTACAATGGACGGTACAACGAGAAGCGAACCTGCGAAGGCAAGCGGATCTCTTAAAGCCGTTCTCAGTTCGGACTGTAGGCTGCAACTCGCCTACACGAAGCTGGAATCGCTAGTAATCGCGGATCAGCACGCCGCGGTGAATACGTTCCCGGGCCTTGTACACACCGCCCGTCACACCATGAGAGTCTGTAACACCCAAAGCCGGTGGGATAACCTTTATAGGAGTCAGCCGTCTAAGGTAGGACAGATGATTAGGGTGAAGTCGTAACAAGGTAGCCGTAGGAGAACCTGCGGCTGGATCACCTCCTTTCTAAGGAAGGCGAAAGATGATGGAGAGTGCGAGAGCACTAAAGAGAAGTCATCGAGAAAGCCAAGCGGAAGCACACTGAGAAACTTTGTTTAGTTTTGAGGGTATTACCTCAAACAACTTGAATAACAAGCCAAGCACAATCGGGCCTATAGCTCAGCTGGTTAGAGCGCACGCCTGATAAGCGTGAGGTCGATGGTTCAAGTCCATTTAGGCCCATTCAAAGCTAAAAGCTTTGATAAAAGGCAATGATGGGGGCTTAGCTCAGATGGGAGAGCGCCTGCTTTGCACGCAGGAGGTCATCGGTTCGATCCCGTTAGCCTCCATTGAGACATAAAGTCTCAAGGGTTAGTACATTGAAAACTGAATATAATCGAAAGCAAAAAAACCGAGACAATCGAAAAGAACAGATTGAAGAGCGACCGAGAAGAGAGAGAAACTCAACTTGAAAATAGGTCAAGTAGAAAAGGGCGCATGGTGAATGCCTAGGCACTAGAAGCCGATGAAGGACGTGACGAACCACGAAAGGCTTCGGGGAGCAGTAAGTAAGCAATGATCCGGAGATATCCGAATGGGGGAACCCAATACCGCGAGGTATTATCATTAGCTGTTAAGGTTAATGAAGGAAGACGCAGTGAACTGAAACATCTAAGTAGCTGCAGGAAGAGAAAGAAAAATCGATTTCCCAAGTAGCGGCGAGCGAACAGGAAAGAGCCCAAACCAGCTGGCTTGCCAGTTGGGGTTGTAGGACTGCGATGTAGTACTTGAAGCGATAGCAGAATTATCTGGAAAGATAAGCCAGAGAGGGTGAGAGCCCCGTAAGCGAAATTGCGGAGAGACTTAGCAGGATCCTGAGTAGGTCGGGACACGAGGAATCCCGATTGAAACCGCGAGGACCATCTCGCAAGGCTAAATACTAACTAGTGACCGATAGTGAACCAGTACCGTGAGGGAAAGGTGAAAAGAACCCCGGAAGGGGAGTGAAAGAGAACCTGAAACCGTGTGCCTACAAGTAGTCAAAGCACATTAAAGTGTAATGGCGTGCCTTTTGTAGAATGAACCGGCGAGTTACGTTATGGTGCAAGGTTAAGTCAGAAAAGACGGAGCCGGAGCGAAAGCGAGTCTGAATAGGGCGAAAGAGTATCATGACGTAGACCCGAAACCAAGTGACCTACCCATGACCAGGTTGAAGGCGTGGTAAAACACGCTGGAGGACCGAACCCACGTGAGTTAAAAATCGCGGGGATGAGTTGTGGGTAGCGGTGAAATTCCAAACGAACTTGGAGATAGCTGGTTCTCTCCGAAATAGCTTTAGGGCTAGCCTCGTGTGAATGATAATGGAGGTAGAGCGCTGTTTGGACTAGGGGCCCGTCAGGGGTTACTGAATCCAGATAAACTCCGAATGCCAGATATCAATGCACGGGAGTCAGACTGCGAGTGATAAGATCCGTAGTCGAAAGGGAAACAGCCCAGATCACCAGTTAAGGTCCCCAAATCTATGCTAAGTGGAAAAGGATGTGGAGTTGCGTAGACAACTAGGATGTTGGCTTAGAAGCAGCCACCATTTAAAGAGTGCGTAATAGCTCACTAGTCGAGTGACGCTGCGCCGAAAATGTACCGGGGCTAAGCATAGTACCGAAACTGTGGATGCATATATTATATGCGTGGTAGGAGAGCGTTCTAAGTGCGGCGAAGTTAGATCGAGAGGACTAATGGAGCGCTTAGAAGTGAGAATGCCGGTATGAGTAGCGAAAGATAGGTGAGAATCCTATCCGCCGAAAGACTAAGGTTTCCTGGGGCAGGCTCGTCCGCCCAGGGTAAGTCGGGACCTAAGGTAAGGCCGAGAGGCGTAGCCGATGGACAACAGGTAGAGATTCCTGTACTGAAATTGTTCGATATGAGCAAAGGAGGGACGCAGGAGGCTAATGACGCATGTTGCTGGAAATACATGTGCAAGCAGTAAGAAAAAAGATGAGTCAAATGCTTGTCTTTAGATTTCAAGCTGTGACGCGGAGCGAAATAAAAGTAGCGAAGGTCATGATGTCACACTGCCAAGAAAAGCTTCTAGCCAGAGCAATTTTACCCGTACCGCAAACCGACACAGGTAGTCGAGTGGAGAACACTCAGGTGAGCGAGAGAACTCTCGTTAAGGAACTCGGCAAAATGACCCCGTAACTTCGGGAGAAGGGGTGCTGATAGTAAAATATCAGCCGCAGTGAATAGGCCCAAACAACTGTTTATCAAAAACACAGGTATCTGCAAAATCGTAAGATGACGTATAGGTGCTGACACCTGCCCGGTGCTGGAAGGTTAAGAGGAGAGCTTAGCGTAAGCGAAGGTTTGAATTGAAGCCCCAGTAAACGGCGGCCGTAACTATAACGGTCCTAAGGTAGCGAAATTCCTTGTCGGGTAAGTTCCGACCTGCACGAAAGGTGTAATGATTTGGGCACTGTCTCAACGAGAGACTCGGTGAAATTATAATACCCGTGAAGATGCGGGTTACCCGCGACAGGACGGAAAGACCCCATGGAGCTTTACTGTAGCTTGATATTGAGTATTTGTTAAACATGTACAGGATAGGTAGGAGCCAGAGAAAGTAGGACGCTAGTCTTACCGGAGGCAATGTTGGGATACTACCCTTGTTTGATGGATCCTCTAACTCGCAGAGCTGAGCGTTCTGGAGGACAGTGTCAGGTGGGCAGTTTGACTGGGGCGGTCGCCTCCTAAAATGTAACGGAGGCGCCCAAAGGTTCCCTCAGAATGGTTGGAAATCATTCGCAGAGTGTAAAGGTATAAGGGAGCTTGACTGCGAGAGGTACACCTCGAGCAGGGACGAAAGTCGGGCTTAGTGATCTGGTGGTACTGCATGGAAAGGCCATCACTCAACGGATAAAAGCTACCCTGGGGATAACAGGCTTATCTCCCCCAAGAGTTCACATCGACGGGGAGGTTTGGCACCTCGATGTCGGCTCGTCGCATCCTGGGGCTGAAGTCGGTCCCAAGGGTTGGGCTGTTCGCCCATTAAAGCGGCACGCGAGCTGGGTTCAGAACGTCGTGAGACAGTTCGGTCCCTATCCGTCGTGGGCGTAGGAAATTTGAGAGGAGCTGTCCTTAGTACGAGAGGACCGGGATGGACATACCGCTGGTGTACCAGTTGTCTTGCCAAAGGCATCGCTGGGTAGCTATGTATGGAAGGGATAAGCGCTGAAAGCATCTAAGTGCGAAGCCCCCCTCAAGATGAGATTTCCGATGCGCAAGCAGTAAGACACCTTAAAGACGATGAGGTAGATAGGCTAGGAGTGGAAGCATAGTGATATGTGGAGCGGACTAGTACTAATCAGTCGAGCACTTGACCAAAGCTCAAAGGTTTTTAAAGCAAGAGATTATATTCAGTTTTGAGTGTAAAAGCTCAGAAAGAGTACGGTGGCGATGGCAAGAAGGATACACCTGTTCCCATGCCGAACACAGAAGTTAAGCTTCTTAACGCCGAGAGTAGTTGGTGGGAAACTGCCTGCGAGGGTAGGCAGTCGCCGTGCTCTTTTTTAATATTCCGGCTTAGCTCAGTTGGTAGAGCACCTGACTGTTAATCAGGTTGTCGTCAGTTCGAGTCTGACAGCCGGAGCCAATGGAGTCGATATGGCTCCTATTTTTATCAAGAAATTGATAAAAATACCTTGTCAAAGCAGGGAAAAGATGATAATATTATAAAGCTGTCATTTGAGAGAGATGAGAAAGATTAAAAAGTTCTTGTCAAAGATCAAAAGACATGATATAATATAAAAGTTGTCACATGACAACGGTAGTACCTTGAAAACTGAACAAAGTTTCGCTGAAAGTGTGCGGGATAAATAAAAATCCCAAACAAAAGCGAAGTCAATTCGCAAGCAATAAATTTGAGATAACTCAAAGAAAGTTTTAGAGCTAAACGATAAAAAGCTCATTTTCAAAAAGGAAAATGAGAGTTTGATCCTGGCTCAGGACGAACGCTGGCGGCGTGCCTAATACATGCAAGTCGAGCGAGCTTGCCTAGATGATTTTAGTGCTTGCACTAAATGAAACTAGATACAAGCGAGCGGCGGACGGGTGAGTAACACGTGGGTAACCTGCCCAAGAGACTGGGATAACACCTGGAAACAGATGCTAATACCGGATAACAACACTAGACGCATGTCTAGAGTTTGAAAGATGGTTCTGCTATCACTCTTGGATGGACCTGCGGTGCATTAGCTAGTTGGTAAGGTAACGGCTTACCAAGGCAATGATGCATAGCCGAGTTGAGAGACTGATCGGCCACATTGGGACTGAGACACGGCCCAAACTCCTACGGGAGGCAGCAGTAGGGAATCTTCCACAATGGACGCAAGTCTGATGGAGCAACGCCGCGTGAGTGAAGAAGGGTTTCGGCTCGTAAAGCTCTGTTGGTAGTGAAGAAAGATAGAGGTAGTAACTGGCCTTTATTTGACGGTAATTACTTAGAAAGTCACGGCTAACTACGTGCCAGCAGCCGCGGTAATACGTAGGTGGCAAGCGTTGTCCGGATTTATTGGGCGTAAAGCGAGTGCAGGCGGTTCAATAAGTCTGATGTGAAAGCCTTCGGCTCAACCGGAGAATTGCATCAGAAACTGTTGAACTTGAGTGCAGAAGAGGAGAGTGGAACTCCATGTGTAGCGGTGGAATGCGTAGATATATGGAAGAACACCAGTGGCGAAGGCGGCTCTCTGGTCTGCAACTGACGCTGAGGCTCGAAAGCATGGGTAGCGAACAGGATTAGATACCCTGGTAGTCCATGCCGTAAACGATGAGTGCTAAGTGTTGGGAGGTTTCCGCCTCTCAGTGCTGCAGCTAACGCATTAAGCACTCCGCCTGGGGAGTACGACCGCAAGGTTGAAACTCAAAGGAATTGACGGGGGCCCGCACAAGCGGTGGAGCATGTGGTTTAATTCGAAGCAACGCGAAGAACCTTACCAGGTCTTGACATCCAGTGCAAACCTAAGAGATTAGGTGTTCCCTTCGGGGACGCTGAGACAGGTGGTGCATGGCTGTCGTCAGCTCGTGTCGTGAGATGTTGGGTTAAGTCCCGCAACGAGCGCAACCCTTGTCATTAGTTGCCATCATTAAGTTGGGCACTCTAATGAGACTGCCGGTGACAAACCGGAGGAAGGTGGGGATGACGTCAAGTCATCATGCCCCTTATGACCTGGGCTACACACGTGCTACAATGGACGGTACAACGAGAAGCGAACCTGCGAAGGCAAGCGGATCTCTTAAAGCCGTTCTCAGTTCGGACTGTAGGCTGCAACTCGCCTACACGAAGCTGGAATCGCTAGTAATCGCGGATCAGCACGCCGCGGTGAATACGTTCCCGGGCCTTGTACACACCGCCCGTCACACCATGAGAGTCTGTAACACCCAAAGCCGGTGGGATAACCTTTATAGGAGTCAGCCGTCTAAGGTAGGACAGATGATTAGGGTGAAGTCGTAACAAGGTAGCCGTAGGAGAACCTGCGGCTGGATCACCTCCTTTCTAAGGAAGGCGAAAGATGATGGAGAGTGCGAGAGCACTAAAGAGAAGTCATCGAGAAAGCCAAGCGGAAGCACACTGAGAAACTTTGTTTAGTTTTGAGGGTATTACCTCAAACAACTTGAATAACAAGCCAAGCACAATCGGGCCTATAGCTCAGCTGGTTAGAGCGCACGCCTGATAAGCGTGAGGTCGATGGTTCAAGTCCATTTAGGCCCATTCAAAGCTAAAAGCTTTGATAAAAGGCAATGATGGGGGCTTAGCTCAGATGGGAGAGCGCCTGCTTTGCACGCAGGAGGTCATCGGTTCGATCCCGTTAGCCTCCATTGAGACATAAAGTCTCAAGGGTTAGTACATTGAAAACTGAATATAATCGAAAGCAAAAAAACCGAGACAATCGAAAAGAACAGATTGAAGAGCGACCGAGAAGAGAGAGAAACTCAACTTGAAAATAGGTCAAGTAGAAAAGGGCGCATGGTGAATGCCTAGGCACTAGAAGCCGATGAAGGACGTGACGAACCACGAAAGGCTTCGGGGAGCAGTAAGTAAGCAATGATCCGGAGATATCCGAATGGGGGAACCCAATACCGCGAGGTATTATCATTAGCTGTTAAGGTTAATGAAGGAAGACGCAGTGAACTGAAACATCTAAGTAGCTGCAGGAAGAGAAAGAAAAATCGATTTCCCAAGTAGCGGCGAGCGAACAGGAAAGAGCCCAAACCAGCTGGCTTGCCAGTTGGGGTTGTAGGACTGCGATGTAGTACTTGAAGCGATAGCAGAATTATCTGGAAAGATAAGCCAGAGAGGGTGAGAGCCCCGTAAGCGAAATTGCGGAGAGACTTAGCAGGATCCTGAGTAGGTCGGGACACGAGGAATCCCGATTGAAACCGCGAGGACCATCTCGCAAGGCTAAATACTAACTAGTGACCGATAGTGAACCAGTACCGTGAGGGAAAGGTGAAAAGAACCCCGGAAGGGGAGTGAAAGAGAACCTGAAACCGTGTGCCTACAAGTAGTCAAAGCACATTAAAGTGTAATGGCGTGCCTTTTGTAGAATGAACCGGCGAGTTACGTTATGGTGCAAGGTTAAGTCAGAAAAGACGGAGCCGGAGCGAAAGCGAGTCTGAATAGGGCGAAAGAGTATCATGACGTAGACCCGAAACCAAGTGACCTACCCATGACCAGGTTGAAGGCGTGGTAAAACACGCTGGAGGACCGAACCCACGTGAGTTAAAAATCGCGGGGATGAGTTGTGGGTAGCGGTGAAATTCCAAACGAACTTGGAGATAGCTGGTTCTCTCCGAAATAGCTTTAGGGCTAGCCTCGTGTGAATGATAATGGAGGTAGAGCGCTGTTTGGACTAGGGGCCCGTCAGGGGTTACTGAATCCAGATAAACTCCGAATGCCAGATATCAATGCACGGGAGTCAGACTGCGAGTGATAAGATCCGTAGTCGAAAGGGAAACAGCCCAGATCACCAGTTAAGGTCCCCAAATCTATGCTAAGTGGAAAAGGATGTGGAGTTGCGTAGACAACTAGGATGTTGGCTTAGAAGCAGCCACCATTTAAAGAGTGCGTAATAGCTCACTAGTCGAGTGACGCTGCGCCGAAAATGTACCGGGGCTAAGCATAGTACCGAAACTGTGGATGCATATATTATATGCGTGGTAGGAGAGCGTTCTAAGTGCGGCGAAGTTAGATCGAGAGGACTAATGGAGCGCTTAGAAGTGAGAATGCCGGTATGAGTAGCGAAAGATAGGTGAGAATCCTATCCGCCGAAAGACTAAGGTTTCCTGGGGCAGGCTCGTCCGCCCAGGGTAAGTCGGGACCTAAGGTAAGGCCGAGAGGCGTAGCCGATGGACAACAGGTAGAGATTCCTGTACTGAAATTGTTCGATATGAGCAAAGGAGGGACGCAGGAGGCTAATGACGCATGTTGCTGGAAATACATGTGCAAGCAGTAAGAAAAAAGATGAGTCAAATGCTTGTCTTTAGATTTCAAGCTGTGACGCGGAGCGAAATAAAAGTAGCGAAGGTCATGATGTCACACTGCCAAGAAAAGCTTCTAGCCAGAGCAATTTTACCCGTACCGCAAACCGACACAGGTAGTCGAGTGGAGAACACTCAGGTGAGCGAGAGAACTCTCGTTAAGGAACTCGGCAAAATGACCCCGTAACTTCGGGAGAAGGGGTGCTGATAGTAAAATATCAGCCGCAGTGAATAGGCCCAAACAACTGTTTATCAAAAACACAGGTATCTGCAAAATCGTAAGATGACGTATAGGTGCTGACACCTGCCCGGTGCTGGAAGGTTAAGAGGAGAGCTTAGCGTAAGCGAAGGTTTGAATTGAAGCCCCAGTAAACGGCGGCCGTAACTATAACGGTCCTAAGGTAGCGAAATTCCTTGTCGGGTAAGTTCCGACCTGCACGAAAGGTGTAATGATTTGGGCACTGTCTCAACGAGAGACTCGGTGAAATTATAATACCCGTGAAGATGCGGGTTACCCGCGACAGGACGGAAAGACCCCATGGAGCTTTACTGTAGCTTGATATTGAGTATTTGTTAAACATGTACAGGATAGGTAGGAGCCAGAGAAAGTAGGACGCTAGTCTTACCGGAGGCAATGTTGGGATACTACCCTTGTTTGATGGATCCTCTAACTCGCAGAGCTGAGCGTTCTGGAGGACAGTGTCAGGTGGGCAGTTTGACTGGGGCGGTCGCCTCCTAAAATGTAACGGAGGCGCCCAAAGGTTCCCTCAGAATGGTTGGAAATCATTCGCAGAGTGTAAAGGTATAAGGGAGCTTGACTGCGAGAGGTACACCTCGAGCAGGGACGAAAGTCGGGCTTAGTGATCTGGTGGTACTGCATGGAAAGGCCATCACTCAACGGATAAAAGCTACCCTGGGGATAACAGGCTTATCTCCCCCAAGAGTTCACATCGACGGGGAGGTTTGGCACCTCGATGTCGGCTCGTCGCATCCTGGGGCTGAAGTCGGTCCCAAGGGTTGGGCTGTTCGCCCATTAAAGCGGCACGCGAGCTGGGTTCAGAACGTCGTGAGACAGTTCGGTCCCTATCCGTCGTGGGCGTAGGAAATTTGAGAGGAGCTGTCCTTAGTACGAGAGGACCGGGATGGACATACCGCTGGTGTACCAGTTGTCTTGCCAAAGGCATCGCTGGGTAGCTATGTATGGAAGGGATAAGCGCTGAAAGCATCTAAGTGCGAAGCCCCCCTCAAGATGAGATTTCCGATGCGCAAGCAGTAAGACACCTTAAAGACGATGAGGTAGATAGGCTAGGAGTGGAAGCATAGTGATATGTGGAGCGGACTAGTACTAATCAGTCGAGCACTTGACCAAAGCTCAAAGGTTTTTAAAGCAAGAGATTATATTCAGTTTTGAGTGTAAAAGCTCAGAAAGAGTACGGTGGCGATGGCAAGAAGGATACACCTGTTCCCATGCCGAACACAGAAGTTAAGCTTCTTAACGCCGAGAGTAGTTGGTGGGAAACTGCCTGCGAGGGTAGGCAGTCGCCGTGCTCTTTTTTAATATTCCGGCTTAGCTCAGTTGGTAGAGCACCTGACTGTTAATCAGGTTGTCGTCAGTTCGAGTCTGACAGCCGGAGCCAATGGAGTCGATATGGCTCCTATTTTTATCAAGAAATTGATAAAAATACCTTGTCAAAGCAGGGAAAAGATGATAATATTATAAAGCTGTCATTTGAGAGAGATGAGAAAGATTAAATAGATATTAATTTTTTTGATTTTTTTTGCATTATGCAAGCATTTTCAGTAAAAAAATGGTATGATATTAAAAGTAAACGTATACATTTATTCTGCTATAAAGTATTCGTGAAGATATTTTGATTAAGGGGGAAATCAAATGGTAGGAATTGTCCTAGCTAGTCACGGTGGCTTTGCTGATGGAATCTTTCAATCTGCTGAAATGATTTTTGGTAAGCAAGAAAACCTTGCTCACGTAATTTTAAAGCCAGATGAAGGTCCTGATGACATTAGAGCTAAGATGGAAAAGGCGGTTGCTTCTTTTGATGATCAAGACCAAGTCTTGTTTTTGATCGATCTATGGGGAGGTACACCATTCAATCAAGCAAATAATCTTGTTAAAGAGCATGAAGATACTTGGGCTATTGTTTCTGGTATGAACTTACCTATGGTTATTGAAGCTTTAGGTCAAAGAATGGGAAGCGACAATGCCCACGATATCGCTAAGGCTATTGTTAAACCTGGTCGTGACGGAATAAAGACACAACCAGAATCTCTCATGCCTAAAGAAGAGACTAAAGCAGCTTCAAGCGCTAGTGCACAACCACAAGGTGCTATTCCTGAAGGTACTGTCATTGGTGATGGTCACATTAAATATGTTTTAGCTAGAATTGATTCACGTCTTCTTCATGGACAAGTTGCAACTGGTTGGACTAAGGCAATGAATCCAAACCGGATTATTGTTGTTTCAGATAATGTTGCTAAAGATAAAATTCGTAAGACAATGATCAAGGAAGCAGCTCCAGCTGGTGTGCCTGCAAACGTTGTCCCAATCGATAAGATGCTCGAAGTAGTAAAAGATCCACGCTTTGGAAATACTAAGGCATTAATTTTATTTGAAAATCCAGAAGATGCTCTTAAAGCTATCGAAGGTGGAATGGACATCAAAGAATTGAATGTCGGTTCCATGGCTTATAGTGATGGTAAAGTAAATGTCAATACTGTTTTGGCAATGGATCAAAAAGATATTGATACATATAAGAAATTAAGAGACTTAGGCGTTAAATTTGATGTCCGTAAAGTTCCTTCTGATGGTAAACAAAACATGGATGAACTTTTGGATAAGGCTCAAAAATTAGTTGATGAAAAGAAATAATTAATAGGGGGATTTTGATAAATGAATGCTATTCAGATGATTCTGGTAGTGATCGTTGCCTTCTTTGCAGGTATGGGAGGAATTCTTGACGAATTTCAATTCCACCAACCTCTAGTGGCATGTACTTTAATTGGTTTAGTTACTGGTAACTTAACTATTGGTATTATTCTTGGCGGTTCACTACAAATGATTGCTTTAGGTTGGGCTAATATTGGTGCTGCAGTTGCTCCAGATGCAGCTTTAGCATCTGTTGCTTCAACTATTATTTTGGTTCAAGGTGGACAAGGACAAAAAGGTATTGGTACCGCTATAGGTATTGCTATTCCATTAGCTGTTGCTGGTTTGTTCTTAACCATGTTAGTTCGTACTATCTCTGTTGCTATTGTGCACATTATGGATAGAAAAGCTGAAGAAGCTAACTGGAGAGCCATTGATCGTTGGCAAATGATTGCTGTTGCTTTGCAAGGTTTAAGAATTGCGATCCCAGCAGCCTTATTACTTGCTATTCCAGCATCAGTAGTTCGTGCTGGTTTAAACGCGATGCCAGCTTGGTTGAATGAAGGTATGACCATCGGTGGTGGTATGGTTGTTGCTGTTGGTTATGCAATGGTTATTAACATGATGGCTAGTCGTGAAGTATGGCCATTCTTCATTATTGGTTTCTGTTTAGCAGCCGTTAAGGAATTAACTTTAATCGCTCTTGGTGGTATTGGTATTTCACTTGCTATTATGTACCTTGCTCTTGAAGGTTCTAAGGGTGGAAACAACAATAACTCTAATTCCGGTTCAGGTGACCCATTAGGCGATATCCTGGATGATTATTAAAATTTGAGCGAGAGGAGGCTAATTATAAATGACTGAAACTGCACAAAAGAAATTAACTTTAAGTAAATCAGATCGTATTAAGGTTTGGTGGCGTTCTACTTTCATCCAAGGTTCATGGAACTATGAAAGAATGCAAAACGGTGGTTGGGCATACAGTTTGATCCCAGCTTTAAGAAAATTATATCCGGAAAAGAAAAATTTATCTCTTGCATTAAAGAGACACTTGGAATTCTTTAACACTCACCCTTATTTAGCATCACCTATTATTGGTGTTACTCTTGCTTTGGAAGAGGATAAGGCTAATGGTGCTGAAGTTGATAACACTGCTATTCAAGGTGTTAAGGTTGGTATGATGGGACCTTTGGCCGGTGTTGGTGACCCTGTATTCTGGTACACTGTTCGTCCTATTATTGGATCATTGGGTGCTTCACTTGCTTTGAGTGGTAACATCTTAGGACCTATTTTATTCTTTGTATTATGGAACGTTATTCGTATGGCATTCTTATGGTACACTCAAGAAATGGGTTACAAGGCTGGTACTAAGATTACTGAAGATGCTTCAGGTGGTTTATTACAAAAGATTACCCGTGGTGCTTCAATGATGGGTATGTTTGTTATCGGTGCCTTAATTGAGCGTTGGGTAACAATTAACTTCAAGCCGGTTGTTTCAAGTGTTCCACTTCAAAAGGGTGCATACATTGATTGGAATACTCTTCCAAAAGGAGCCGAGGGTATTCACAAGGCTTTAAGTGAGTACAATTTAGGTAACGGTATGGCCTTAGATAGAATTAAGGAAACAACGTTGCAACAAAACTTGGATAGTTTGATTCCTGGTCTTGCCGCAGTCCTATTAACTTTCTTATGTATGTGGTTATTAAAGAAGAAAGTTTCACCAATCGTTATCATTATTGGTATCTTCGTTGTTGGTATTGTAGGTCACGTAATCGGCTTACTATAAACAATAATTAGTAAGAGACGGTCTGATTTAGACCGTTTTTCTTATATATGAAAAGGTTTTTTATATGGTTCAATCACTAAATACAAAATCAGAATATGTAGATGCTGGGACTTGGTTTAGAGGAATTCCTACATATGGAAAAATTCTAGTTGGAGATAAAGGCTTTGAATTTTACAGCGACAACAATCCAAATGATTATGTACAAATTCCTTGGGATGAAGTAACCATTGTAGTGGCAGATGTATATTTTGGTGGAAAGTATATTCCACGTTTCAAAATTTGTACTAAAAAAAATGGTAGTTTTATCTTTGCTGCAAGACATGTAAAGCCAACGTTGCGTGCTATTCGAAAACACGTACCAGCAGATAATATGAGAAAAGCTCTTACAATTTGGCAAAAGATTAAACGCAATTTCAAACGAAATTAATAAGGAGACTTAATTATAGGACTAAGCTCCTTATTTTTTGTTAAAAAGCTCTTGGAATTAATGCCTACCTGTATTAAAATAACATTAATCAATTTTTTGATATTTAAAACTAGCTCTCAATTGACTGCTAGTTTTTTTTATAGGAGTGGCATTAAGTAATGGAAAATAAGAAATCAATGCCTAAGTTAAAACGTTCTATGACCGCTGGTCAAATGGAAATGATATCTTTAGGTGGAGCAATTGGTGTTGGATTGTTCATGGGATCCACCTCTACTATAAAATGGACGGGTCCCTCTGTTTTATTAGCATATATGTTTGTTGGCTTGATTTTGTATATTGTAATGCGAGCATTGGGTGAAATGCTATATGTAAATCCAGGTACCGGCTCATTTGCGGACTATGCAACGGAATATGTTCACCCACTAGCTGGATACCTAGCAGAGTGGGCTAATGTGTTTGAATATATAGTTGTTGGAATGTCTGAGGTAGTGGCAGCAACAGAATATCTAAAATTCTGGTGGCCACAGGTTAATACATTTTGGTCAGGAATAATTATTATTTTATTTTTGGTTTTAGCAAATTTGGCAAGTGCTAAAGCATATGCTTCCCTTGAATTCTGGTTTGCGATGATCAAAGTTGTAACTATTATTTTAATGATCATTTTAGGTTTCATTGTAATCTTCTTTGGCGTAGGTAATGGAGGAAAACCGACTGGTTTCAGTAACCTATGGTCGCATGGTGGTTTCTTTACTGGTGGAGTAAAAGGTTTCTTTTTCTCAATGTCAATTATCGTTGGCTCTTATGAAGGAATAGAATTACTGGGTATTTCAGCTGGAGAAGTTGCTAATCCTAAAAAAGCCATTGTTAAAAGTGTTAAATCGGTTTTATGGCGTATATTGATTTTCTATGTTGGAGCAATTTTTGTTATTGTTACGATTTATCCTTGGAACGAATTAAGTAATATAGGTTCTCCATTTGTAACTACCTTTGCTAAAGTAGGGATTACAGCCGCAGCAAGTATTATTAATTTTGTTGTTTTAACAGCTGCTTTATCGGGCGCAAACTCAGGTATTTATTCATCAAGTCGAATGCTATTTAAATTGGCTCATGATGGGGATGCACCAAAAACATTCGGTCATATTTCTAAACGAATAGTGCCTAACCATGCAATTTTAGGTATTTCCGGGGGAATATTAATTGGATTTATTGTAAATATGATTGCAGCTACGATTAATAAATCTACTCAAGATTTATTTGTTATCGTGTTTTCATCCTCAGTATTGCCGGGAATGATTCCGTGGTTTGTAATTTTACTTGCTGAGTTAAAATTTAGACGCAATAATCAAGATTTACTGGTCGATCATCCATTTAAATTACCTTTATATCCTATTTCTAATTATTTTGCTTTTTTGATGCTAATTGTTATTGTAGTCTTTATGCTTATTAATCCAGAAACTAGAATTTCTGTATTGGTTGGGGCAGCAGTATTAGTTATAGCTACAATAGTTTATCTAATTAGACATAAGAAGGATGGTGTCAATGATGGAAAATAAGCAAAATCATCCTCCTAAGTTAAAACGCTCGATGACGGCTGGCCAAATGGAAATGATATCACTTGGTGGGGCAATTGGTGTTGGACTATTCATGGGATCCACATCGACGATTAAATGGACAGGTCCGTCTGTTTTATTAGCGTATATGTTTGTTGGCCTAATTTTATATATCGTAATGCGAGCATTAGGCGAAATGCTTTATGTTAGTCCGGGTACAGGCTCGTTTGCGGATTATGCAACAGAATATATTTCACCATTAGCTGGATATTTGGCGGAATGGGCTAATGTCTTTCAATATATTGTAGTTGGAATTTCAGAAGTTGTAGCTGCAACAGAATATTTGAAATTTTGGTGGCCAGAAGTTAGTGTTTTTTGGTCAGGAATAATAATTATTGCTTTCTTGTTACTAGCAAACTTGGCAAGCGCCAAAGCATATGGAGCTTTGGAATTCTGGTTTGCGATGATTAAAGTAGTAACAATTGTGTTAATGATTATTTTAGGATTATTAGTGATCTTACTTGGAGTAGGAAACCATGGAAAGCCAGTTGGTTTTAGTAATCTATGGTCGCATGGTGGCTTTTTCACTGGTGGAGTAAAAGGTTTCTTCTTTTCAATGGCAATTATTGCTGGTTCTTATGAAGGTATAGAGTTAATCGGTATTTCAGCTGGAGAGGTTGCTAATCCACAAGAAGCAATTGTAAAGAGCGTAAAATCAGTTTTATGGAGAATCTTAATTTTTTACGTTGGAGCAATTTTGGTTATTGTTACAATTTATCCATGGAATCAGTTAAGTAATATTGGCTCGCCATTTGTAGAAACTTTTACTAAAGTTGGAATTACAGCAGCTGCTGGAATTATTAACTTTGTCGTTTTAACGGCTGCTTTATCAGGTGCCAACTCGGGAATTTATTCATCAAGTCGAATGCTGTTTAAGCTTGCACATGAGGGAGAGGCACCAAAGACTTTTGGTAAATTGTCAAAACATATTGTTCCAGATCGTGCTATTATTGGAATTACTGCTGGTATTTTTATTGGATTTATTTTGAACTTAATAGTTTCAACTATGAATAAATCAATGGGAGAATTATTTGTTATTGTTTATAGTTCCTCCGTTTTACCAGGAATGGTAGCTTGGTTTGTAATTCTAATTGCTGAATTAAAATTCAGAAGAAATAATGCACACTTAATGGAAAATCATCCATTTAAGTTACCTTTTTATCCATATTCAAATTACTTTGCTTTTGCAATGCTGCTAGTAATTGTGATTTTTATGTTTATTAATCCTGAAACAAGAGTATCGGTGGCTGTTGGGGCCGGCGTATTATTACTTGCAACTATTGTTTATTTGATTAAGCATCGAAGTAAGAAATAAGATTTTAGATCATCCTTAAAAGGGATGGTCTTTTTTTGTAGGACATAATATTAGCTTATAATGAGAAAAAAGTGCTAATTTTAACTTGTAGTATTTACGCATTAAAATATATAATTTATAATTATACCTAACTGATAAAAAGTAAGTTGAAGGAGCGATTAATATGAAACCAATTATTGGTATTTCTGGTTCTGTAATTGTTGATGATAGTGGTATTTTTCCAGGATATCGTCGTAGTTACGTTAACGAAGACTATGTTGATTCTGTAATACAAAATGGTGGAATTCCTTATATTATTCCTTTCAATGAAAATGAAGAAGTAGTAAAAGAACAGCTTTTAAATGTCCAAGGATTAATTTTATCTGGTGGTCACGATGTAGATCCGCATAACTATGGCGAAGAGCCTGAGCAAAAATTAGGTGATATCTGGCCTGAAAGAGATCAATTCGATATGCGATTGCTAAAATTAGCCGAAGAAAATGGAATTCCGGTTCTAGGTATCTGTCGCGGTGCACAAATAATTAATGTTTATCATGGTGGAACTTTATATCAAGACCTTAGCTATAGAAAAGAAAAAACACTAAAGCATAACCAAGACCAAACACCGACTTTGCTGAGTCATACTGTTGAAACAGTAGCTGGAACAAAAATTGCGGAATTGTTGGGCAAAGAAAAGTTACAAACAAATTCTTTCCACCATCAATTGATTAAGGATGTAGCATCAGGCTTTAAGGTTTCAGCTCGTTGTGTAGATGGAGTAGTGGAAGCAATTGAAAATGATGATGCATCAGTGATTGCAGTTCAGTGGCATCCTGAAATGCTTCATAGGGTTGTTTCATATCAAAATAACTTATTTAAGTATATTATTGATAATGCAAAGAAAAAGTAGGGAGAAGTTATTAATAGATGAATGAAAATGAAACAAGCAAATTAGGTTTTTGGTCTATTGTTCTGTTAGCTATTAATTCGATTATCGGATCTGGGATCTTTTTAACACCGGGGAGTGTTGTACAGCAGGCGGGATCAAAAGCATTGATTGTATACTTTATAGCTGCAATTTTTGCTTCTATTTTAGCTATTTCTTTTGCAGCAGCAGCAAAGTATGTGACTAAGTCTGGAGCAGCTTATGCTTATTCTAAGGCTGCTTTTGGAAATAATGTTGGTTTCTATATGGGAATTTTGCGTTACTTTTCTGCAAGCGTAGCCTGGGGTGTAATGGCAGTTGGAGTTATTAAGTCTACTATTTCTATTTTTGGTGGTAATCCAAATAAGACGATGAGTGTAACAATTGGATTTTTAATTTTAATGGCCGTTATTACAATCATTAATTTATTTGGTCAAAAAGTAGTTAAGTATGTTATGAATCTAGCTACAATTGGTAAATTAGCAGCTTTAGTATTAATTATTGTTGCAGGTGTAGTCTTATTAATTATGACTGGTGCATCAAGTAATCTAAACCAAGTAGATCAAATTACTCAAAACGGTCAAAAAATCGTTCCAACTCTGACTACTACTGGATTTGTAATGGCAATTGTATCAGCATTTTATGCTTTTACTGGATTTGAGTCGGTTGCTTCAGGTTCTGATGATATGAAAAATCCAGCTAAAAACTTACCACGTGCTATTCCTTTAGCAATCATAGTAATTGCGGTAATCTATATTGGTGTTGTAGCCGTAGCAATGGTGCTTGATCCTAAGGCGTTAATGACGACTAAACAGGTTGTGGCGATTGCTGCTATCTTTAAAAATGAAATTTTAAGAGATGTCATTTTGGTAGGTGCCTTGGTTTCAATGTTTGGTATTAACGTTGCTTCTAGCTTTAATGCTCCAAGAATTTTGGAAGCTATGGCACGTGAAAATCAATTTTCAAAGAGTTTAACTAAGAGAACTAAGAATAATTTCCCAATCAGAACTTTCTTTATTTCAGTGTTACTCGCAATTTTAATTCCAATGGCATTTGAATACAACATGGTTAACTTAATTACATTGAGTGCTATGGTGCGTTTCTTAGGCTTTATTGTAGTTCCATTGGCAGTTATCCAGTTCTATCGTGGAAAAACTGCAGAGCCGGTATTAGACGCTCAAAAGAACGTTTGGACAGATGTTGTTGTTCCAATTCTTTCAATTATTTTGGTTATCTTCTTGTTAGTAGAATATAACTGGAAAGCGCAATTTGGTGTCGTTAATGCACAAGGACAAGTAACAGGCATTAATTGGTATGCAATTGCAATGATGATTTTTGGCTTTATCGTTTTGCCATTAATTATGTTCATTGTTTCAAGAAAAGAGCGTAAATCTAAATAAGTAATTGAAAAAGACTGTCCAAGTCAATTGACTTAGACAGTCTTTTTTATAATATTTGCATACCAGCTGCTTCACATTCTTCAATCATTTTTGGAGGCCAGATACTAGCTTGAACTTCACCGATATGAGCTTTTCCTAGTAAAAGCATACATAATCGAGATTGTCCAATTCCTCCACCAATTGTATATGGAAGCTCGCCATTTAAGAGCATTTTATGAAAAGGAAGAGCGGATCTTTCTTCCGCGTGAGCCTTTTTAAGTTGCTCTTTAAGTGAGTCTTCACTAACACGAATTCCCATTGAAGAAATTTCAATTTTGCGCTTTAATGGCTCATACCAAAATAATAGGTCACCGTTTAATTGCCAATCGTCGTAGTCAGGTGCACGACCATCATGTGGTATACTGCTACGCTTTAACTTATCACCAATTTTCATTAAAAATACTGCTTTTTTCTCTTTAGCAATTTTATCCTCACGTTCATCTGGCGTTAAGTCAGGCCAGCGATCTTCGAGTTCTTGAGTAGTAATGAACGTAATCTCGCTAGGTAAACGATAAGTAGAGCTAGGGTAGCGGGCTGCAACTTCTTTTTCCGTCTCTTTGATTGCTTTGAAAATTTGCTTAACAGTATCTTTTAAGGTATCAATATTACGCTCATCTTTGGAAATAATTTTTTCCCAATCCCACTGGTCTACGTAAATCGAGTGGAAATTATCTAAATCTTCATCACGTCTAATCGCGTTCATGTTGGTATACAGGCCTTCATGCATCCCGAAACCATAACGCTTAAGTGCAAGCCGCTTCCACTTCGCTAGCGAATGAACGACTTCGATCGTATCGTCAGGCATAGCTTTCATGTCAAAAGAAACAGGACGTTCAATCCCATTTAGGTTATCATTTAGCCCAGTGGATTTTTCAACGAACATTGGTGCAGACATTCTTTGAACATTTAATTTTTCAGCAATTTTATCTTGGAAAGTTTCTCTAATAAAAACAATTGCGGCTTCAGTATCACGAATAGTTAAACTTGGATGGTAATCCTTAGGTAATATTAATGTCATAGCTATGTACTCCTTAGAAAAAAGATTTAAGAGTAAAGAAAAAGCCCTTCACTCCTGATATTCTCAGGACGAAAGGCTTTTTTCCGCGGTACCACCTAAATTGTCTAAAATAGACCAGCTTATTAGAGCACAATCATGCTCCTCGGCTTGATAACGTACCGATGACGGCTTAGCTTACTGTAATTTAGGCTAGCAGCATGGCGGAAAAGTGTTATTCGATAATCCAGGGTCTACTAGCTTCTCACTAACGCTAGTTCACTGAAAGAATAAAATTATCTACTCGTCTCTTCATTGCTTTTTAATTTTTATATTAATTATATTTAAATAGATTTGCATTGAAAAAGCAAGGGGAAAAAGATAATTTTTTTGCAGTATGTTATGATGAATCTTGCATAAGATTAGGAAAGTTGGAAATTTATGACTAAAAAAAGATTATGGACATGCTTAGCAGCATTGGCCTGTGTTTTTTGGGGAATATCAGGTTTATTTGCCAAAGGATTATTTAATATCAGTGTCAATATAACGCCAATTTGGATTTCACAAGTACGAATGGTAGTAAGTGGAATTCTGCTTTTGATTTTTGCCCAAGTAACTGGAAAGAAGCCATTAAAGACAATGACTGATAAAAAAGATGCACTTACCGTCATTGCCTATGGGCTACTAGGACTATTGCCCGTACAATATTGTTACTTTATCGTTGTTCAACAGGCAAATGCTTCAATTGCGACCGTTTTACAGTTTATTGGGCCATTCTTTGTCTTGTTTTATATGGTAGTATTTGAACACCAAGTATTACGAGCAGTAGATGTTATTGCGGCTATCGTTGCGTTTTTAGGTGTTTTCTTTTTGGCTACACATGGTCACTTTAATCAATTATCATTGACTCCTTCAGTTCTATTTTGGGGTCTCCTTTCTGCCGTTGGAGTTGCTACTAACACTTTGATTCCACGTAGATTACTCGATCATACTTCAAGCTTGGTAGTTACAGGATGGGGATTATTATTTTCAGGAATTGCTTTGACCATTGCACATCCTGTTTGGCCGAAAATTCCAAACAATATTAATGTATTTTGGCTCATGGCAGGAGTGATTGTAATTGGAACCTTAATTCCTTTCCAATGGATGATGGGATCACTTCGCTATATTAAACCGTCAACTGCAAGTTTATTAGATGCATTTGAACCAGTCTCAGCTACAATTGGGTCAGTAATTGTATTTGGGCTAGTTATGGCGCCAATTGATTGGATCGGTTCAATTATGATTATTTGTGCTGTTTTAGCTCTTAATTGGGAACCTAAGCATCATAAGTAATAAGTAAAAATAAAAAGCTTAGTTACTTTGTAAATTGATAGTAACTAAGCTTTTTTGATGATTAATTATTTTTTTTACTAATTTTGCTATGCTTATAACCATAAACGCAGTAAATAAATAGTCCAAATAGGAACCAAATACCAGCAAAAATGTAGGTTTTAACTGATAAGAAGCACATCATTCCGATACATGCAAGTCCGGAAAGAATGGGAATTACTGGATAGAAGGGAACTTTAAAATCTCCCTCAGGAATGTCTTTTCTTCTACGTAATAAGATGACCCCGAAAGATACGAATGTAAATGCAAGCAAGGTTCCAATTGAAACTAAGCTAGTAAGCTCTTCTAGTGAAAATAAACCGCCCATTAAAGCAATGACGATAGTTACAATCCAAAGAGCATTTTCAGGAAGTCCATGTTTATCAATTTTTCCTAAGAAGTTTGGCAGTAGTCCGTCACGCCCGATTGAGTAGATTAAACGTGAACTTGAATAGATCATGGTAAGCATCATTGTACTCATTCCCACAATCGCACCAATTGATAGTAAGTCAGCTACCCAACCTTGGTTAACTAGTTTTAGTGCATAAGCAACGGGATTTGCTACGTCTAATTGTTTGTAGTTTACCATTCCAGTTAAAACGACCGACACACCCATATAAAGAAGGGCAGCCACAATTAAAGTTCCGATAATCCCAATTGGCATATTTCGTTTAGGATTTTTCACTTCGGCAGCTGAAGAGGAAACAACATCAAAACCTAAAAAGGCAAAGAAGACGGTTGTAGCACCTCTTAACACGCCAGTAGTTCCATATGGTGTGAATGGTTGGTAGTTCTTTGGTTTAATGAAAAATAAGCCAACACCAATGAAAATAAATATGATAGCAATTTTAATCAAAACAGCCGCATTGTTGAATTTCATGGATGCTTTCATTCCGCGTGAAAGTAAAATTCCAATTAATAAAACGCTAATAACCGCCCATAAATTTAGGTACGTACCATTTAAGGGATCAAATGGGCCTTCAAAATGATGTGGTATATGTAAGCCGAAACTATGGAGCAGGGAATTAAAATAAGAAGCCCAGCCAGCTGAAACAGCCGCAACCGATAGCATATATTCTAGAATTAATGCCCAGCCTAAAATCCAGCCAATTACTTCTCCGTAAAGAATATTTCCATAAGAGTAGGCTGAACCGGCAACGGGAATACTAGATGAAAGCTCTGCATAACACATACTTGCTAGCGTACAGACTAAGGCGGCAATTAGAAATGAAAGAGTTACTCCAGGACCAGCTTCCTTAGCTGCTACTGTTCCAGGCAGGATGAAAATTCCCGTTCCGATAACTGCACCAATACCAATAGTTAATAAGTCAAAAGCCCCAAGCGTTTTGGCAAAGTGCTTATCAGTACCCAAATAGCGCTTGAGGCTTTCTTTTCTAAACGGATTCAACTTCATTAGCAGTACGCTCCTTGTGACGTTCTAAAATCATCTTAACAATCGCATTTGCTACATTTGTGTTTCGAAGCAAAGGTCCATGAGAATATGAACCAATAAAGTTCTTATAACGTAAGCCTTCAACCTTATCTTGAGGATTGTTGCCATATCCTTCAATCATTTCACCAAAGGGATGAAGCATGTCGGTGTTATCAAAGTAGGTTTGTCCTGAGTGATTTTCAAAAGCTTTAACTTCTCCCCACTCAGTCATATAGCGAGTGTCGCCAATCATACGCTTATCAGCTTTGAAAATGGTGTGAAGAGGTAAGATACCTAATCCTTTAATAGTAATTCCAGAATTAGTCTTGTAATAGTCTCCCATTAATTGATAACCACCACAGATACAAAGCATTGGATTACCAGCTTTGATATAGTTTTCAATGGTTTCTTTATGACGTGGCAGATCTTTAGCTACAACAGTTTGTTCAAAGTCTTGACCACCGCCAAAGAATAAAAAGTCGTAGTCGTTAGCATCGAAATCATCATCTAATGAAATATTATCAACTTTAGTTTGATAGCCTTGCTTATCAAATAAGTAACGAATTACTTTAACATCGCCTGAATCGCCGTAAGTATTCATTAAGTCTTCATATAAGTATGCAATTTTTATTGTTTTATCTGCCATAATTATCATCCTTATTTAAATTGTATGTTCAAAGTATAACTTAAAATTGTTTTAAATCCTAATTAACAAAAATTATTAGTCAATTTCTTCTTGAGCAGCCAGGTGGTTAATGGGACCGTATTTTGACCCTACATTAATTGGATGTGAAATTGCCGCATAGGTAAAATCTTTGGCAATTTTAACCGCAGTCTTAACATCGCTACCTTTTGCAAGTTCAGCTGCAATCACTGCTGATAAAGTGTCTCCGGTACCGTTAACGCGATCAGTTTTAAAGTAAGGCTTAGTTAACCATTCTTCTGAGCCATCTTCTAACAGTAAATAATCTTTGACCTCAGTTTGCTTATCATTATGATGACTGCCTTTGATTAAAACATTTTTAGCACCCATTTTTTGTAACATTTTAGCACCTTGCTTGATTTCAGACTCATTTTTTAACTCAAGTCCGGTTAGCTTTTGCGCTTCAAAGAAGTTTGGCGTAATAATTGTGGCAAGAGGCACTAGTTCATCTAGAAATGCTTGATATGCGTCATCTGCTAAAAGCGTAGCACCGTGTTTAGTAATGATAACAGGATCAAGCACAATGTTTTGCATTTGATAGTGTTTTAAATTTTTTGCTACTACATCAATAATTTCTTTATTAGCAAGCATCCCAGTCTTAACGGCTTTTATCTTAAAATCATCATTTAAGACGTCGAACTGCTTTTGAATGAAATCTAATGGCATTAATTGTTGTGCAAAGATTCCCTGTGAATTTCCAGCAACAGCGGCAGTTAATAATCCCATTCCATAAACACCACGTGCATAAAAAGCATGTAAGTCAGCAGGCATTCCAGCACTACCGTCACTATCATGACCAGCAATTGTTAAGGCCTCTATGTGTTCATCTGACATCTGTGCAATCCTCCTTAAAGATTATGTACTTGTAAATTATTACTATTAATTATAGAGAAGAAACTAACAAAGTGAAAGTGTTCTGTATTTGTGCGAAGGGATTAGTGATGATATTGTTTAATCCAATCACGAAAGCTTAATTACCCAAGAAAATAAGCTAAAATATATAATGATAGATAATAAGATAGGGATGAAAAGTATGGAACATAATCGCTTAATTACTTTTGACGGTACTGTAAATTTTCGTGATATCGGTGGCTATGAAAATGATGAAGGCAAACACGTTAAGTGGGGAAAGATCTATCGATCTGATTCCTTGAGCAGTTTAACTGAGCGTGATGAAGAAAAATTAGAGCGGATGAAGGTTACCGTAGATTGCGATTTAAGAACAAGCAATGAACAAATAATGGCTCCAGATCGGAAGTGGAAGGGCGTTGAAGTACTAGATTGTCATGTCTATGCAGAGGACAGTAGCGGTAACTTCGTTAATGACAGTCATAAATTGTATCGTTTCTTACATCATATTCCTAAGGTTGATAGTTATTTGGGTGAAATCTACCAAAATGTGATTTTAAGTCCTGCTAGTCAAAAAGCCTTTGCTCGTGTGTTCGCGTCATTACTTACTTTGCCTGAAAATGAAGCCTTGGTATATCATTGTAGCGCTGGAAAAGATAGAACAGGGATGACAACAGCTTTAATTTTAAAGGGACTTGGTGTTGATGAACATACAATTGCAAGAGACTATTTATTAACAAATGAGTTGTATAGTTTTGGCCTTAAAAAGCAACTCCCAAGTAATTCTGAGATGATTAAAATGGTTAATCGGATGAACGTCACTGAAGGTGAGGGAACAGCTATTAAAGGAATTACACAGACAATTGACGCTGGTTATGGCGGCTTTGAAAATTACTTTACAAAAGAACTAGGGTTTTCAAAGCAAGATTTGAAAGATTTTAGAAAATTGTATTTAGAATAGAAAAATTCAGACACTTAATCGAAAAAGTGTCTGAATTTTTTAGTTTCCGCTAGATTCACGTTTAAGTAATTCTACTGGCAAATAGTATGTATAATTGTCTAATTTCTCAGTAGGATTGTCGATTCGCTTCTCTAAAAGCTTAACAAGTAATTGTGCAATTGAGGGAATAGGTTGCACAATTGTAGACAAACGTGGTTCAAAATCACGCACTACTTTACTACCATCGAATCCAATAATCTTTAAATCTTCAGGTATTTTAATTCCTAGATCATGGCTAATGTTCAGGATAAGAAGAGCTGTTAGATCATCAGAGGCCACGATGCCATCTACTTTGTGATTTTCTAGTAAGTCCTTTATTGCCATTTCTTTTAATGCGAGGGTTTCATTAAAGATTACTGGGTGAACATGTTCGGTTAATTGTAGTTCTTTGATTGTTTCTTTATAGCCAAGCAATCTTTTTTGAGTAGGGTGACCGTCTAGGGTTGGATTTCCTACAAAATAAATATGGCGAGCACCATGATTATAAAGTTCTTGCGTAGCTAAGCTGCCACCTTTGAAATTATCAGCACTAACAATTGGAATATTATCTGATAGTTTACGATCAAATGAAACAATTGGTAAGCCAGTTTTTTGATATTCTTCAATTCCTAAATTATGAGCACCAGCAATGATACCGTCTACTTGATTAGCCATTAGCATCTGTAAGTAAGTTCGTTCTTTTTCTTTGTCGTTGCTAGCGTTACAGAGAATTGTTTTATAGCCATGGTTAAATAGTTGGTCTTCAATTTTAAAAACTAACTCTCCAAAAAATGGGTTAGATACGTCTGGGAAAATTAAGCCAATCAGTTTAGTCTTTTTTCCCTGCAAAGAACGAGCAACAGAATTTGGCTGATAATTCAGCTCTTTCATTGCCTCGTGAACTTTTTTTCGTGTTTTTTGGCTAATATAGCCGTAATTATTAATTACTCGTGAGACGGTAGTAACAGAACAGCCGGCTTTTGCGGCTACATCGGTTAATTTGACCATTGTCATCTTCCTATAATATAGAATTCATGCTCCATAATCGTCCTGTGTACTTGGTATCTTTGTCAAAGGCAATTTTTTGATTTGAACTTGGTACAAAGAAGCGTAAAGTTGCGACATGGCGACCATCATTGATGAAAATTTCGCATAATGAGCCATCTACGAAAATATCTAAATCTAAATCTTGATTGTCATTAAGTTCAATCGTTCTAGTTGCACCGTAATCTGGATTAACAGCTGGACCGCTTGAAGCACGATCAATTATTAACTTAGCATCTTGAGCGGTATTAAAGTCAACTACTAAACTTGCAGATAAATCTTTATCAGCAGCAAGGTGTAATTTCCCGGCTTGGCCAGCAGATAAATGAAGTTTTAATTCGTATTGTTTACCAGCTTTTTGGCTAATTACTTTTTCATCATTGAGCTGTTTTTCATTATGACGTAAATTTTTGATTGCGTCTACTGGATGTTGATATAACGCACCATTTTTAATTTCCAAACGCTTAACTTGACTGTAGCAATTAGCCCAATTTTCTTCATCAGTTGGATAAGTGCTATCAGGTAATCCGACCCACGAAATTGCGTAGGCATTTCCATCTGGAGCATTAAATGCTTGTGTTGCATATACGTCAAAACCATCATCTAAGTTAGCTGGATGGCTTTGAAGTGGGATGAATTTAGCCTTGCTTAAGTTGATATCTTTACCAATCCAATACATATTTGGATAAATATTTTGATAGTCTGTAACTGACTTGTCTAAGCCTTGGGGACAGAAAATCAAAACAGGATAGTTATTAATGAAAACTAGGTTAGGGCATTCAATCATATAGCCCATTTCATCCTTACCTAAATCTAAATAACCATTTTCATGCCAAGTTTTAAGGTCGTCTGATTCATAAATATCAATATGACCGCTCTTAGTTTTAGCATCTTGGGCCCCAAGTAAAACATAATATTTTCCATCATGCTCAAATAATTGTGGATCACGGAAGTGTTCACTAACATGATTTGGAGGCAATATTGCGGCGTCCTTAGGCTTAGTAATATGATTATCTTTATCCATTTCCGCAATTACTTGATAAGGAATTCTAGTCCAATCTGCATCCCGGTGATTACCTGTATACATTAATAGGAGCTTTCCGTTATGTTCCATTGCAGAACCAGAATATGCTCCAGCATTATCTAAGTCGCTGTCGGGATCAATTGCTGGTCCTAAGTAATGCCAGTGAACTAGATCAGGAGAGGCATAGTGAATCCATGATTTAACTCCATGAACTGGTCCGAAAGGATATGATTGACAGAATAAATGGTATTCACCATTATAGTAAGAAAAACCATTAGGGTCATTAATTAATCCAGAAAGTGGATGAATATGATAGTGCATTTGATATGGGGAAGTTGCAGCTTGAGCTTGAAGATTTAATAAAGTCTGTGCATCCCAATCTTTATATTTACGATAACGTTGTTTTCTTGTCCATTCCATAACTTATTCACCTCATTGAATATGTAAACGCATTCTTATATAGAGAATAGTAACTAAAAAAGATATGTATGTCAAACGAATAGCAGTATTTTAAAGGCTAACGCATTTTATAAGAATGAAAAAACCAGCAAAATAATAATATTTTTTGTGATAAGCGCTTGACATAAAATCAGAATGCGCTATCATAATACATGTAAAATATTTAAAAACGCTTACACATTTTTGAGGAGGAGACAGACATGGATCACAAAAAAGTTGCTGAGACAGTTATTGAAGCTGTTGGTCGCGACAACTTAGTAGCCGCTGCTCACTGTGCTACGCGTCTACGTTTAGTCTTAAAAGACGATAGTAAAGTAAATATGAAAATGCTTGATAGCGATCCAGATATCAAGGGTACTTTCAAAACTAATGGTCAATTTCAAATTATTATTGGACCTGGCGATGTTAACAACGTCTACGATGAATTAATTAAAATGACAGGTCTATCAGAACTTTCAACTGATGATTTAAAGAACGTGGCTCAAAAGGATCAAAAGTTTAACCCAGTAATGGCTTTTATTAAACTTTTGTCTGACATTTTCGTTCCTATTATTCCAGCCTTAGTTGCTGGTGGTTTGTTAATGGCCTTGAACAACTTCTTAACTTCTCCAGGTTTGTTTGGAGCCAAATCAGTTGTTCAAATGGCGCCTAACGTAAAAGGCTTATCTGAAATTATTCAAGTAATGTCAGCTGCTCCATTTATTTTCATGCCTATCTTGGTTGGTATGTCAGCTGCTAAACGTTTCGGAGCTAACCAATTTTTAGGTGCAACTATTGGTATGATTATGACTACTCCCGCTTTAGGCGGAGCAGGTAAGTTCTGGGATATTTTTGGTTTACATGTATCTCAAACTAACTACCAATATCAAGTTATTCCAGTTTTAGTTGCTGTTTGGCTTTTGGCATTCTTAGAAAAGAGATTCCACAAGTGGCTACCATCTGCAGTTGACTTCACATTCACACCACTTCTTTCAATTATGATTACTGGTTTCTTGACTTTCACAATTATTGGACCAGTCTTTAAAGGTGTGTCAGATGCAATTACTGCTGCCATTGTTTGGTTATACAACACAACGGGTGCCTTTGGTATGGGTATCTTTGGTTTATCTTACTCAGCTATTGTTACTACTGGTCTTCACCAAAGTTTCCCAGCAGTTGAAACTCAACTTTTAGCTGAATATGCACGTGGTCGTGGATCCGGTGACTTTATCTTTGTTACCGCATGTATGGCTAACGTTGCCCAAGGTGCTGCTACATTTGCTATTTACTTCTTAACTAAGAATGAAAAGGTAAAAGGCTTAGCAAGTTCATCTGGTGTTTCTGCATTACTTGGAATTACCGAACCAGCATTGTTTGGTGTTAACTTGAAGTACAAGTTTCCATTCTTCTGTGCTTTAATTGGTGCAGGTGTTGGTGCTGCTTTTGCAGGATTAATGCATGTTACTGCTGCTGCTCTTGGTTCAGCTGGTTTCCTTGGATTCTTGTCAATGGTTCCAAAGAGCATTCCAATGTGGGCACTCTCGGTAGCAATTAGTTTTATTGTTGCTTTTGGGTTAACTTTTATATACGGTAAGCGTCACTTTAAAGAAGACGTAGTTGAAGAATCTGGTACTGTTGAATCAGCTGGTGATCAAGTAGCACAACAAGAAAAAGCTGATCAAATTATCAAAGAAGATAAAGAATTACATGATGAAGTAATTGCTGCTCCTGTTTCAGGTAAGGCAGAAAGCTTAAAGGATGTTAAAGATCCAGTCTTTTCAACTGAAGCAATGGGTAAAGGTGCTGCAATGGTACCAAGTGAAGGTACTATCTACTCCCCAGTAACTGGTGAAATTACAGTTGCTTATGAAACTAAGCATGCTTATGGAATTAAATCTGATGAGGGTGCAGAAGTTTTAATTCATATTGGTATTGATACTGTTAACATGAAGGGTGAAGGTTTTACTACTGATGTAAAACAAGGCCAACATGTTGAAAAAGGTGAAAAGTTAGGAACGGTTGATTTAGATGCTGTTAAGAAAGCAGGATACGACACAACTGTTATGACTGTTATTACTAACACAGCTAGCTATGCAAATGTTCAACGTATTGATGGCGTAGACAAGAAACATGGCGACGATCTAATTGCAGTTACTAAGAGATAATTATTGATAAGTAAATCAAAATAAGCTCATTTCCTACTTTGGGGATGAGCTTATTTTTTCGTTTGAGATAAAATATAAGTATGAAAGAAAGGGTGAGGGTTAGTGAATGATATTCAAGTGATTCAAGCAGATATAACCAAATTAAACGTGGATGCAATCGTTAATGCAGCCAATCGCACGCTTTTAGGTGGCGGTGGAGTTGATGGGGCAATTCACCGTGCAGCTGGTCCAGAGTTATTAGTAGAGTGCCGAACACTTCATGGTTGTGAAACTGGTGAAGCAAAAATTACTAAGGGGTATAACTTGCCTGCTAAATATGTTATCCACACAGTTGGCCCTGTGTATAATCCTAATTTTGCTCAACAAGATGCTGAATTATTGGCATCTTGTTACAAAAATAGTCTTAATTTAGCTAAGGAATATGACTTACATTCAATTGCTTTTTCCTGTATTTCAACTGGTGTTTATGGTTATCCAAAAGTAGATGCCGCAAAAATTGCGGTTGAAACTACAAGAAACTGGTTTAAACAACAAAAATTTAATATTAAGGTCTATTTTTGTGTATTTGATTCAGAAAATAAAGCCATATATAATAAACTAACGTCTAACTAAAGTGAGGAGTTTTAGATGAGTTTAAAATATGCAAGAAGAAGTCAGGTGATCTGGTTTACTATCTTAGCTGCGATAAAGGCCTGTAATATTTTATTTGTAGCTTATATGATTAAAATTATGCTAAATGTCGCATCATCACATTCAAAAGATGTGATGCACTTAGTACGTTTAGCAGCTTTGACTGCGTTAGGACAGCTTTGTTTTATGATGAGTAATTTTGTCTATGAACAAGTAAAAATGGGCATAATTCGTGATGTTAACATGGTCTTTAAGCAAGCTAATTTACAGTATTTAGTTGATCAAGGTGATCCTGATATTAAAAATGGCTTGTCGCTTATGACTAACGATCTAAAGCAAATTGAAACTAATCGAATTACGGCGCAACTCGATATGATTTATCAAGGCTTAACTTTTGTTGGATCATTAGCTTTTGCCTTGTATAATTCATGGCAAATGACGATTATTTTTGTAGTTGCGATGGCTGCTCCGGCAATTGTACAAATTTTTACAAGTAGAATTATCACTAAAAAGTCTAAGATTTGGGCTAAAACGAATGCTAACTATACGCAAAATGTTTCGGATTCTTTAAATGGCGCTCAATCGGCTAAACTATATAATGTTAAAGATAATATTGTAGTGAGAGCGACTCATTCAGCTCAAAATATGGAAAATGCCTTGCGTAATATGAACTTAACGCAGGCTTGGGCGTTAGAGTTGATTTACTCAGCTGCCGAATTATTCTGCTTTATTATTCCATGTACGATTGGTGGCATAATGATGATGCAAGGAAGTTTGAGCGTGGGTACGCTATTTATGATGGTTGACCTAGCAATGAACTTCATTACACCAGTTGTAACCCTCTTTAATGAGTTCAATCAGGTTAAGTCTACTGTACCAATGTGGAAAAAGACACAAAAAGCCCTTAATTATGAAGCAATTGAAAATTCAGAAAAACCAGAGAAGTTTCAAGGATTGGATGTTGTAAATCTTGCTTACCAAACTAAATCTGATAAGCACACAATTTTTACCGATGTTAATTTGCAGGTGAAACCTGGCGAAAAGATTTTGCTCATGGCTCCAAGTGGTTGGGGAAAGACTACTTTGCTTCGACTAATGCTAGGATTAAAGCATCCAGTAAAGGGAAAAATTTTAATCAATGGAGAAAATGTAACTGGAGATTGGGCTAAAGCTCATAACTACTTCTCATATGTTAACCAGAAACCCTTTATGTTTGATGATACCTTGCGCTTTAACATTACTTTAGGCAGAAAAGTTAGCGATGAAAAATTAAAGCAGGTTATTCATTTAGCAGGATTAGATGAATTGGTGAAAAAAGAAGGTCTAGATCATAAAGTTGGTGAAGCTGGAAATGGCTTGTCAGGTGGTCAAATTCAACGAATTGAAATTGCACGGGCACTCTTGTCTGGCAGACCAATTTTATTAGCAGATGAAGCTACTAGTGCCTTAGATCCTAATCTATCTCTTGCAATCCATGAAACGTTATTGAAAAATCCTCATGTGGCAGTAATTGAAGTTGCCCATAAGATTTCGCCTGAAGAAAAGGCAATGTTTAATAAGATTGTTCATTTGAATTTATGCGAAGGTAAAAAGGATAATAGATAAAATAAGAGCTAGTGAGAATAATTTTTTCTCTCTAGCTCTTATTTTATTATTTCAACTTATCAAAAAAGTTGGTAAAGATCTTCTCTTGCTTTGGATCATTTAGTAATTTATCTGGACGCCATTGAATTCCGAGCATTGTTTGATCAGTTGACTCAATGGCTTCAATGATTCCATCTGGTGCAGTTGCTACAATATTAAAGTTATTGGCAATTGTCTTAATTGCTTGGTGGTGATTGCTGTTTACGTAAGGATGAGTACCGGTTGCTTTAGCAAGCTCACTTTCTTCGGTTACATTTACGTGATGGCTTTCTAATGACAAGTCATTAGGTTGAATATGTTGAATACCAGCGCCTGAATTTTGAGCATAAATATCTTGAAAAAGAGTTCCGTTGAAGGCTACATTTAGCATTTGCATTCCGCGCCCAATCCCTAAAATCGGTAAGTTAGAATCATGAGTATTTTTAATTAAATTTAGCTCAAATTGGTCTCGATGTGGATCAGTTTCTTTTAGTCCAGGAAGTGGTTCTTCGTTATAGAAAATTGGTGTAATATCAGGACCATCACTAAGGATCAAAGCATCAAAATTAACATTTGGTAAGGGCATTGTCTTTAAACTTACTGGAGCAAAGACAAGAGGAAGATATCCCAATTTTACAACAGTATCAATAATGCTACGATCAACGACTAATTGATTATTTTTGATGCTTGCGGTAATACCAATAGTTTTCATTATAATTACTCCTTTAACAAGTTAGGCATTTTGACGACGAGAGGAGAGTAGCATGATTAAGTAATTAATCAAAAGTGTAAATCCCGTTGCTGCAAATACCCATTCATAAGTAAACATACCAGAAATAGTTGAACCTAGTAAAGACCCTAAAACTGCACCAACTGCTTGGAAAGATTGGTTATATGAAAAAACTCTTCCGAATGCTTCTGGTGGGACATTCAAAGTTAGAATTGTTTGAGCAGCAGGAAGTAAGCCAGCACTAACAATACCTAAAAGAAAACGCCAAAAGGCTAGTGACCAAGCGTTTGGAATAAAAGTCATAGGGATGAACAAAATTGTAGCAATAAGCAGTCCCCAACGCAAAACTTTATCAGCTCCAATATGATCCATTAAGTGTCCAATATGAGAAGCCGAAAGCATAGTTCCAAGACCAGGTGTTGCTGCAACAATACCAGCGATTAAGGCAATATTATTACTATGGGGTATTAAAGATTTTACGTATAAAGAAACAATAGGATCAATTGACATGGTTGATGATTGAACAATCATAGTAGTTATAAACATAATGACGATTAATTTAACGTTAGGTAACTCATGCATTATTTTGCTCATTGGTTTTATCTTTTCACGAGAAACTGGAGTAAAGTCTTCTTTTACTAATAACCAAGTTCCTAGAAAAGTTAAAAACATTAGTCCACCAGTAATAAAGAAAGGAATCCGGTAACCTAAGGCGCTAGATAGGGCACCACCAATTAATGGTCCCACTAAGTTGCCAGCAGTTCCAGCGGTCATCATTTGGCTCATTACCCATCCGCTACGCTGGTGAGGCGTTTCACTAGCCATTAAAGCAGTTGCGTTATTAATATAGCCTGAAAACAGGCCCTGTAAAAACCGCATGCAGATAATAAAAAGGGCACTTTGAGCTAAACCAGTAATAAAGATAGTTAAACTCATAACGCCGGCAGCACGCATGCACATTAGTTTTCTACCTTTGCGGTCAGCTAGATTTCCCCAGTAAGGAGAAATAATGGCCTGGGCAATAAAAGTCATGGCAAAGGCTAATCCAGAATAAAGGTTTAATTGTAATTTATTATAGTGACCTAGTTCCGCCATAAATAAAGAGATAAAAGGCATTGTCATTGAATAACCGAGTCCAGTAATAAAACAGCCTAGCCAAAGTATATAAAATGTTTTATGCCAGCTATTTGGCAAAGTAGAAGAGTGTGATTTACTCACATAGTCATCCCAATCCAAAATATGTCTTATTTTTTCAATAATCTATTTTAGCATAGTGTTTTTTAAATCAATTTTCATGATCTCTTTAAGTTGTTTAATTTTCTAAAAAAAGTAATGCGCGTAATGGTGGAACGTGCTAATATTGATTAGCAAAATAAGTTAAAGGTTGAGTGTAATGAGCAAGATGCAAGACTCTAAAGATAAGAAAAATCAAAACGTTTTAACTAGGGAAGAATATCGACAACGTTTAGCAAGCCACGGCAAAGTAAATGTTTGGGATTTATTTTTAAATCGTCCCTATGTTTCAGTAACTTTAATTGTGCTTGCAATTATCTTTATTATGACTAAGTGGTGGCTTGGGCTGGTAATTCTAATTGTTATTGCAATTGTTAGTGCTTTTATCATTGTTAAAAGTAAGAATCCTGGCCGCACTTTTAGCTTAGAATTTAAATTAGGTGGAAATAAGACACTTCATTTGCTTAAAGCATTGCAGCTAGGAGCATCAATGATCATGTTTTTATCTACTTATATGAGACAAGTCGTAACTATTAATTTTCAAACTACTGGTTCGCAAGATATGCTAAAAATGCTGCAAGGTGCAGCTGCTAGCACAAATAATGTCTACGCTGCGCAGGGAGCAAATGTAGTTGGCTTGCTGGATAATTTATTGGGAGGTAGCCTATGGGGAACGTATCGCTACGCTGCAAACAGTGGTCAGTTTATGAATGACCCTGCTGGTAAATGGATCATGATTTGGACTTTTCTTTTAATGGTTGCACCAGCTATTTGTGTGTTAGCTCAGTTCTTTAGAGAGCCTTATTCACGCCGGGCAATGTTAGTTGGATCTGGTATTTCAACAGTTTTATTTGTTTTAACTCCAACTCTTATTCATCAATGGGCTAACCAATTTGCGATTAATCACCAAATTAATCCAGCTCAAATTGGTCAGATGTTCAGTGTTGGCTACATGGCTTACTTTGGTATGGGATGTAGTATTATGGTATTTGTAATTGCGATCATTCGGAGTATTAAAAGAGATAAATTTTAATGAATGAAAATAAAATTGCTACTATAATTTAAGTAGCAATTTTTTATTTGGAGAAAAAAGATGAGTTTTGATAAAAAACAAGTATCAGTAAAGAATGAAGCTTTCTCAACTCTAGTTAATACTGGAAGAAGTGAAGCTGATGTACTAAAACAAGCCCAAGAAATAAAAAAGCTCCAACCTGAAATGATGGAGTGGAGAATAGATTATTTTGAAGATGTGGTTTTAATGAATCGGCTGCTTGAAGTAGCTAATAAAGTTAAGAGCATTATGACTGACATTCCAGTTTTAGTTACTTTTCGTAGTCAAAAGCTTGGCGGTGAAACTGAATTGGATAGTGAAGATGCATATCTAAATTTAGTAAAAATTGCTATTGATTTTAAACTGGGTGATGCAATTGATATTGAACGCGATCATGTTTCTGATCGAGTAGCGGGTTTAATTCAAGACGCTAAAGCCAAAGGTTTAGGTGTTGTACTTTCTTGAGTAAACAAAAACTCTTTCGGAAAAGTGACCGAAAGAGTAAAGTTAAGGAAAGCTACAAAATGTTATATGAAAGCGCTTCAACCGCCTTCACTGATTATTATAGTAGACTATGGTCTGAAGTGCAAATGTTTTTTAGGATGGAGAGATGAAATTGAATAACGATCCACTTATATTTGAATTTGCAATAGCTAAAGATAAACCATCCAGTTTTAATGACAAGAAGGATAATACTTGTCCTTTTTGCGATGTAGAACACTTGACTGATATCTATCAGACTAATGGACCAATGATTTGGCTAGCTAATCGTTTTCCAACTCTAAAGGATACTAAGCAGACCGTACTGATTGAATCTGACAAGCACGACGGAGATGTAAGCAACTATTCAAAGGAATATAATCGTGAATTGATGAAATTTGCTTTGAAGTGTTTCAATAAAATGGAACAAAGCAGTGAATTTAAGTCAGTACTTTGGTATAAAAACTTTGGGCCTAAGTCTAATGGTTCTTTATCACACCCTCATATGCAGATTGTAGGTTTAAATAAAGAAGATGGCTATAAATATATTCATCAAAATAATTTTACTGGAATTACTGTCTTTAAAACAAATAATATAGAAGTTAATTTTGCGACTCATCCTGTTCAGGGCTTTCAAGAGATAAATATTAATTTGCTAGAAAATAGTGGTGTAAACTCTTGGGCAGATTGGATTCAATATGGAGTACGTTATACTTTAGAGAAAATGTATGGCGGTCGCTGTGATTCCTATAATTTATTTTTCTATCCAAATCAAAGCGAAATTTGCTGCAAGATTATTCCACGCTTTTATGCACCACCTTATTTTGTAGGTTATAAATTATCTGAATGTAATGATGACGATACTTTAAGAAAAGAAGCTAAAAGATTATTAAACTTTGTGCAAGAATCTTGAAATAATATTTCAGCACCTTAAAATGTTGTATTAGAAATAGAGGTACATTATGGATTTATCGACTAAGGTTTTAAACAACTATCCTAATTTTAAGGGCGCATCTAAAAAGATTGCCGATTATTTGCTTGCACATCCTAAAACTTTTTTGCAAGAAGATGCACAAGGTTTAGGCAAAATTACTAAAACTAGTGCTGCTTCGATGATTCGCTTTTGTCAGCAACTCGGTTTTAAGGGGTTAAAAGATTTTCAAATTCAACTTGCTCAAGATACCCCGCAAGAAAATGAGAATACAATTGATCCAATTGTGGGAAATCATGATAATCCGCATATTGTCTTACAAAAACTTTTATCAAGCATTGAAAAAAATACTGAACAGACAGCTCATTTGATTGATGGAATGGCATTGAATCAAGCAATTAACTTTTTGAAAAATGCAGATCGAATCTATTTAGCTGGTGTA
Organism: Lactobacillus isalae; assembly: GCF_947539375.1. Lineage (NCBI taxonomy): Bacteria > Bacillati > Bacillota > Bacilli > Lactobacillales > Lactobacillaceae > Lactobacillus > Lactobacillus isalae. Next base: position 1,596,750 of record NZ_OX443569.1, on the reverse strand, counting down.
GGAGCTTCAGGTCTACCTGCTCAAGATCTTTACTATAAGTTTATCCGTAGCGATAAAAATGTGATTTTTAATCAAGATGTTCATATTGCTTTGGAACGAATATATTATTCTCGCTCAACAGATGTTTTAGTAATCTTTTCTTATAGTGGTTTAACACAGGAAATCTTATTAATGGCTCAGCAAGCTCGTAAAAATAATACTCCAATTATTGCAGTTACTCGCTCTCGTCAATCTCCTTTAGTTGAATTGAGTGATGTGGTTTTGGGCGTATCAACCGATGAAAAACTGCTTAGAGTCGGTGCGATTAACTCACTCTTTTCTGAAATGCTCGTTTCAAGCGTATTGTTTTTAGCAACAATTAATCAAGATTTGCCTAAATTAGAAGAACGGTTTAGGAATACTGAATTAATAACCAATCAATTAAAAAATTAACCCCATCTTGATCCGCAATAATAAAAAGTTTTAAAATATTTTTATAAATAAAAATACTGACATAATATATAAGATAATGTAAGTTAAGTTTTGTCTAATCTATAAGGGAAGGCGATTACTTTATGTTAAAGGATGGAATTACTGAAATTATCCAAAAGTATGATATTGATGCAAGTGTAATTGTTAAACATGGCGATCAGATAATGTATCAGCATCAAGCTGAGAAAATTTTTCCAGCAGGAAGTTTGATTGATCTGGCGATTGCAGCGTATATTGAAGATCAGTGGAAAAAGAATCCAGACATTGTTAATGAAAAAATGGAAGTTACTGATCTTTCTCGAGTACGGGGTGCCGGAATTATTGGTGATTTGCGTCGCACTAATTGGAGCGTTCGAGACTTAGTCTATTTAACTAGTGCACTTTCAGATAATGTAGCAACTAACTTATTAATTGAAAGGTTTGATGTTTATGAAATTGATGAGTGGCTAAAGGAGAACTATCCCGGTTTGCGATTGGGTAGAGAGCTAATGCGCTACTCAGCTACTGGTCAAGATAATGAATGTACAGCTATAAGCATTGATAAACTTATAACGCACTTAATGACTACAAAAAATCTATTTTGTGCTTTAGTTCGTAAAGGCTTGAGTAATCATACTATTCCTACAGACTTAACTTTTTATGGAGATAATATCGTTACCTATAATAAACTAGGAAGAGATCGACAAGCTTGTCATGAAGTTTGTGTCTTTATGACAAAAGAAGCGCCAGTATTTTGTACTGTATTAAGTAGTTATAAGGGGAGAAATATAGAAGATAGGTTGTTTTTCCAAGAATTAAGTAAATTGATTTTTTCTCATGTAAAAACAGCTGAGATTAAAAAATAGGAATCCGAAATAAATAGGATTCCTTTTTCTATGGGCAAAATTGTAAAATGTTAATAAAAAAAGCAATAACGGGGGTTAATTTTTGAAGGACATTTTTCGAGAAATAAATCACTACTCTAAGAATTTTAGACAGCATCTGTTAGAATATATAGCCTTACTAGTTGGAATAGATATTTTTACTCAGATGTTAGTAATTCCAGTGTTCAGATATATAACAACAGGAATTTTAAAGGCTAGCGCAATTCCATTTATTTCCTATCAAAATATTATTACTATTATTACAACTCATACTCTTGTATTCTTAAGTTTACTTATTGAACTAGTTGCTTTACTTGTGGTGATTTATGGTGTCTTTGCCCTGATCCTATTAGGAATTAGAGAGATTTCTCAAGGAAAGTTTGTATTTAAATTTTTGTTAAAAGAACTATTTCAGGCCTATAAATCAGTCCGAGTTAGTTCTGTATTTTTATTAACACTATATTTTTTATTAGTAGTTCCTTTTGCGGATACTGTTTACCGAACTCCTTTACTAGCAAAAGTTCAAATACCTGAGTTTATCTTGGATTTCTTGATGCGAAACGTTTGGTTAGCTAGTGGGGTAATAATCTTTTACATTATTGCTTTTATCTTGGGGATTCGCTTAATTTTGACCCTCCCTATAATGATCTACCAAGGAGAAAAAACTCTGCCTGCAATGAAAAAAAGCTGGAGATTAACTAGTCATAAATCTTGGTGGACACTTTTAAGTCGTTTATTAGTACTAGGAATTAGTGCCGGGTTAATCTTATTTGCTTTTTATCTATTGGTGTATTTCTGCCAATTGGGATTTGATCACCTGTCAAATGCTCTCAGCTTGAGTCTTGCTACATTTAATTTACTATTAGTTCAAATAATCAGTGAGTTTGTTGCGCTTTGGACTAGTGTAGCTTCTATATTGATTATTGTTCAGCCATTGGAAAATTTTCAACCTCAAACACAAGTAAAGTTTGCGAGAAGAAAGACAGTTAAAATAGTAGACCTATGTTTAATAACTATTTTTCTTTTAACCGCTGGCGTTAACAATGCTCTTTATTTGAAAGGTGCTGATATGCAGCGACCTCTCACTATTTCGCATCGCGGAGTTAGTGATAAAAATGGTGTCCAAAACACTATTCCCGCTTTGAAGAAAACTGCTAAACTTCATCCTGATTATGTCGAAATAGATCTGCATGAAACAAAGGATAACCAATTTGTGGTTATGCATGATGAAAATCTAAAGAAACTAGCTGGTATCAGTAAAACGCCAAAAGATTTAACTTTAAAGCAACTAACTAAAATTACGCTTCATGAAGATGGGCATCATGCCAAAATCGCTAGCTTTGACCAATATTTAAGGGTTGCTGCCAAGCTAAAGCAAAAATTATTAATTGAAGTTAAAACAACGCCTAATGATTCGCCTAAAATGCTGGAAAGATTTAATAAAAAATATAGTAAATTAATTCTTAAACGCGAGTATCAGGTTCAATCACTAGATTACCGCGTTATTGAAGGCCTGCATCAGATTAATCCTAAACTGTTTGTCTTATATATTCAGCCCTATAATTTTACTTATCCCCAGAGTCTTGCAGATGGATATTCTATGGAATATTCAACTTTAAATAATGATTTTATATGGCAAGCGCAGCTTCAAAACAAACCTGTTTATGCTTGGACTGTAAATGAATCAAATATCATGATGAAGATGATGTATGAGAATGTTAATGGGATTATTACGGATCAATTAGCTGAATTAAATGAGACTATTAAAGATTTTGAAGATAATCGCAGTAATGCAAATAAGTTATTGAATTATATTTTGATATTGCCTGATGAAGAATAATGAAGGTAATTAAAGCATCCTTATATTGGGATGCTTTTTTTGTTTAAAAGAAAGTGCTTATAATTGATTAAGAAAGCGCTTTATGATAATATAGGTATATACCAATTCTTTAAATAATAAATTAAAACTATTAATAAAAGGGGGATTAGAAAAATGAGTAATAGATCGAATGCTGTCAATGCTTGGGTGAATAAAAATGTAATGCCCATTGCAGCAAAAATTGGCGCCTTTAAGCCGCTAATTGCAATTCGTGATGGTATTGCAATGGCGATGCCACTAATTATTGCAGGTTCATTATTTATGGTTATTAATAGTTTCCCGGTTAAGGCTTGGACTTATTTCTTAACTGAGACTGCTGTGCATGGTGTAAGCTTGTCGCAGATTTTAATTAAAGTAAGTAATGGGTCTTTTGGGATCATGGGTCTAATTGCGGCTTTTGGAATTGCGTGGAGCTATGCTAACCAATATAAAACTGATGGTGTTTCTGCTGGGATTATCTCAGCTTCGGTATTCTTCATTGTAACGCCAAGCATTATGAGTGGCGATAAAGTGCCTGCTGAAGGTTTTCCGTATGTTTATCTTGGCAGTCGTGGTTTATTCGTTGCAATTTTCTTAGGCTTGCTCAGTGCTTGGATTTTCCAATGGTTTATTAATCATAATATCCAAATTAAGATGCCTGATACGGTTCCACCGGCAGTAGCTAAGAGTTTCTCAGCCTTAATTCCAGGTGCTGTATGTATTTTCCTAGCTGGTTGTATTTACTGGCTATTTTCATGGGCACATTGGGGTAACTTACATGATGTAATTATGAATATCTTAGCTAAGCCATTAGGCTTACTTGGAAATACCTTGCCTGGAACATTAGCATCAATTATTCTAGTGAGTCTGTTTTGGTTTGTAGGTATTCACGGAGGAAATGTAGTAAATACCGCAATGTCTCCAATTTGGTTAATGCAAACCGAGTTTTAAGTCAATCTGGAAAATTGGATCTGGCACATGGTGGTAATATTATTACTCAACCTTTCATTGATAACTTTGTTTACATGGGTGGTGCTGGTGCGACTATAGGTTTAGTTTTATGTATAGGTTATTTAGTCTGGAGAAAACGTGCAAGTAGGCAAAATGAAGTTTTAGCTCCATTAACTATTATCCCGGGTATTTTTAATATTAATGAGCCAACAATGTTTGGGTTGCCCGTTGTTTTAAATTTAACTTTGATTATTCCATTTATTATTGCACCAATGTTTAATGCAATTATTACATACATAGCAATGCAATTAGGATGGGTACCATTATGTACTGGAACCGTTATTCCATGGACGATGCCACCAATCATTTCCGGATTTTTGGCAACTAATAGTATCGCAGGTTCAATTTTGCAACTATTTAATATTGTTGTTGATATTTTGATTTACTTACCGTTTGTGGCAGCTTTGAATAATCGTCAAGTTGTTGAAGAAAATAAGAAGGACTAAAAACATGGTTACAAGAATTATAAGTGCGAATGCTAGTGAAATACTAAAGATGAATGGTGCAGAATTAAAGCAAAGCATTAAGGCTAGCGAAGGTAGAACAGTTTTAAGCGAAAATGTGGTTATTGAGCCCGCAATTGATGGATTAACAACTTCAGAAATTGCTGCAGCTTTTGGAGCGGACTTAATTTTATTGAATCTTTTTGATACTTTAAAGCCAAAAGTAAGTGGATTAGAAGTGGATAATGCAGAAGGCACTGTTAAAAAACTTCAAAAATTAACAGGTCGTCCGATTGGTGTCAATTTAGAGCCGGTTGATGATCGTGCAGAAATGGAATCAACCAAATTACATATTTCTTCAGGCCGTACTGCAACAGTTGAATCAATGAAAGCTGCTGAAAAATTAGGTTTTAACTTTGTTTGCTTTACTGGAAATCCAGGTACAGGCGTGACTAATAAAATGATTGCTAAGGCTGTAAAAACAGCTAAGGAAAACTTTTCAGGATTAATTATTGCAGGAAAAATGCATGGAGCTGGTGTAGACGAACCAGTGGCTAGTGAAGAATCAGTTAAGGCATTTCTAGATGCTGGAGCAGATGTGATTTTGGTTCCAGCTGTTGGAACGGTTCCAGGCTTTACTAGCGAAGAATTAATCAAGATTGTAAAAATCGTTCATACGCATGGAGGATTGGTGATGAGTACAATTGGTACTAGCCAAGAAAGTTCAGGTGCTCAAACCGTTCATGATATTGCCTTGCAAAACAAAATTTGCGGTGTTGATATTCAACATATTGGAGACGCAGGCTGGGGCGTAGTTCCGCCAACAGATACTATTTTTGAATTAAGTAAGACAATTAGAGGAATGAATCATACAATTTCTCGTATGGCTCGCTCAATTAATCGATAAATAAAAAAGAAGATATCTAGGTGAAATTTCCTTGATATCTTCTTTGCTTTTAATATTCAGTTTTGCCCAAATCATCTTCAGGACGGTGAAGTTGAAGGCGTAAACCGTAAACAGAGAAATCTTCATTGTCTGTTTGGCGATCTAACTTAAGCTCCAAATGATCACCATCTTGCCTAAATTCTACTTCGTTTCTAGTATCAATCCAGACTGCTTCTTCAACATGAGGAACATGTTTTAATTCAATACTTTCTTCAAGTGGAATATGAATGAAAATGTAGCGTTGATACTTAGCAATGGCATTGTAGAAAATATGAACGTTATCTTCGTCCGCTTTGATTTCATGGTCAGCGCGACTTTCATAGTAGGCATGACCAAATCGATCAATCCATTTTTGTAAGGTCTTCATTGCTGGATCTGATTCTGGCTTAATTGATCCATCTTGATTTAATTCAACTTCAAAATAGATATTCATATTATCTAATCTAGCAGCAATTAGTTTTGCTAAGACGTCAGGAGAGATTAATTTTTCAGCTGGACGTTTTTGACAAAACTTAATTGCGTATTTTTGACAAGCAGTTTGTAAGGCAGCTGCTTGCGAGTCATCGCCGTCTTTAATACTTACGCCTCTAAACCCGTAGTCTCTTGCATGACGCACAAGAGCATCTGCATCAATTGTGCCCTTAGGAGCGACTTGATATTGCAAAACAAGTCCAATATTTAAATCTTCTTTTTCACACATTTTATTATTCGCTTTCTATGTCATTTTCAAGATTGATTATAAGTGGAAAATAAATATTAAGCAAAGCAAAATGGTTTCACGTATAATTGAAGTGATTATAGAAGGGACGAAAAAATGGTTATTTTTAATATTATTTTATACGTTACAATTGGCTTTATTGTATATTTTGGCTATCAAACTGTACTTCATTATCATAAACATGAAAATGTTAATTTCTTACGTGGATTAATAATTAGTACGATTATTTTAGCGGTTTTAGTTTCCTTACAAATTTATTGGGCATTACCAAATATTGTTGGTCTTTTTTTATGGCTATTTATAATGTTCTTATTTGTTAGTGTAGCTACTAGTGCCAGATATATTGTAGCTAATCCGCAAGATAAGAAAAAAAGAAAAGTGGAGTTAATAGCATCGGCAGCTTTAGCAGTTGTTAGCCTGATTATTTTATTTGTTGTGGTTGCCAATGTCAGATAAACAAATGAAAATAATTATCGCCCCTGCTAAAAAAATGAAGGTTGATCAAGATACTTTTTTAGTGAGATCAGAGCCAGTTTTTTTAGATAAAACTCAAGAGTTGTTAGACTTTTTGAAGACTAGAGACTTTGACCAATTAAAAGGCTTGTGGAAAGCAAATGATAATATTGTTCGTGCAAATCAAAATAATCTTTTAACAAGTAAACTTGATCGAAATTTAACGCCGGCTATTTTAGCGTTTTCTGGAATTCAGTATCAATATTTAGCTGGAGATATCCTACCGCAAGAAGGGCTAAACTATCTTCAAGATCATTTGCGGATTTTGTCTGGTTTTTATGGCATTTTGAGACCATTTGATGGAATAATTCCATATCGTTTAGAATTAAAAACTCAAATGACTGGCTTTAAAGATTATAGTCTTTATCATTTTTGGGAAGATTTGCCATACCAAAATTTATTTACTAACACAGAAACTGTGATAAATTTAGCTTCTTTAGAATATTCACGCCTGATTTCACCATATTTAAAAGATGGCCAGAAGCTAATTACAATTAAATTCCTTGAAAATAAAAATGGAAAATGGCGCCAGATTGCTACACATGCCAAAATAGCTCGTGGAGAAATGGTTAGATTTGCAGCTAAAGAGCAGATTAATAAACCAGAAGATTTGAAAAGCTTCTCTGATTTTGGCTATGCTTTTTCAGAAGAAGATTCTACAGAAGAAGACTATGTCTTTAAGAAATTGTAATTGATTGCGATAAAAAAAGAGAGATCAGTAGATCTCTCTTTTTTGCTGATAATAAATTAAAAAGCGTTATTATCTTGTAAGAATTCTGCAGTTAACTCAGCTGCAGTTTTTTGATAGTCATTGCTAAAGCGATGATCTGCACCCTCAACTAAATGCAGAGTACTATTTTCATATACTTGATCGTATTTCTTTGAGGCATCAGGAGAGACAACTGTATCATTTGTACCGTGTATTAAGCAGACTGGCTTAGTGAAGTGCGCTGATACTTCATAAATAGGTAATTGTTGCGCAACACGTAAGTAAAATCCACCTAATGTTAAATCCTTAAAAGGAAGACGGTCAGGAATATGGTCCGGGTTATATGTTACGCCTTGCGTACTTCCTTTGAGAGCATCAGTTTTTAGTGTAGCAGCTGGAGCCAGAAGGACTACTTTTTTAATAATGTCAGGGTAAAGTCCAGCAAGCATTGAAGCAATTACGCCACCTTGTGAATGACCTACTAAGTAAATATTGCGTACGTGAGGATCAGTTTTAACATAATTTAAAATAGCATTTGCATCTTCGATTTCATTTAAAACAGTCATGTTCTCAAATTTCCCATCAGAATCACCATGTCCGTTAAAGTCGAAACGAACGCTAGCAATGTTTTCATCACGTAGATCACTCGCAATTTCTTTTAGGAGGAGTGTGTTGCGGTTAGCAGTGAAACCGTGGAAGATAATTGCCATATCGTAGATTTCACCAAAGGGTTCTTCACGCGTTCCGACTAAGTTAAGTCCATCACGCTCAATTGTAATTGTTGCCATATTAATGCCTACTTTCTTTTTGTCTGACTTTATTATAGTCTGACATGTGAGATAATTTAGTAGCTTAATGAATTTTTAGTATAATATTTTCTTGGATAAAGAATAAAGGATTGTGATGATATGGATCTGTTATTAGTAAGACATGGAGTTAGTGAACACAATACTTCAGATGTGATCTCCGGCGGTACTAGTAACCCTAACTTAAGCCAAGCAGGCGTTAAACAAGTAGAAGAAGTAAGTAAATTAATTGATAACAGTAAACTTGATCAAGTATATGCTAGTCCGTTAATTAGAGCTAAAAGAACGGCACAGATTTTAACTGATTTTCAAAAAGATATTATTACTGATGATAGACTTAGAGAAATGAACTTTGGCTCATGGGATGGTCAGCATGCGGAAGAATTGAAAGTAAAATATCCAGATGCTTTTGATGATTTGGGAACAATTAATAGTAAGTATGCGGATTATGCGAAAAATGGTGAGACTTTTAGTCAAGTAGCTGATCGAGTAGAAGAATTTCTATCAGAAATTCAGCCGAAGGCAAACGACAAGACAATTATGATTGTGTGTCACGGATTTGTAATTAGGAGTTTAATAGCTCGATGGTTTAAACTAAAAATTGAAGATGTAATGACAGTCAGAAATGTTAGTTTTACAGAACTTCATTTTGAGAAGAATGATATTGAGCGGCCAAGATTGATGACTTTTAATCGGACGGAGCCTTTATATTATGGAATTAAGAGGTAATCAAGTTTATGAGAGTAGTAATTTTACGTCATGGAACTACTGAACTAAACAAGCAAGGTATGATTCAAGGATCAAGCGTTAACCCTGATTTAAGTAAAGAAGGACGTGAATATGCGGAAAAAGCGGCTAAGAATTTTGATCCTAGTCAATTTGATGCAATATATGCAAGTCCTTTAAAAAGAGCACAAGAAACTGCACGAATTTTTGTAGGAGATAAAACTCCAATTCAAACTGATAAGCGAATTGAAGAATTAAATTATGGTTCTTGGGATGGAAAATCTTCTGCGGAATATCGTGCTAAATATCCAGACGCTTTTAATAAAAAAGGATTAATTAACGACAATATCTATAAATACGCTTCAGACGTTGAAAAGCGCGAAGATTTTAGAAAGAGAATTGCTGCATTCTTTGATGATTTATATCAAAAGCATGCTGATGACACAGTTTTAGTAGTTTGTCATGGTGTGGTAAGTAGAATGATTTGCGCTCACTTTTTAACTAATGGTGATATTAAGTACTTTGATCAAATGCAAAATTGTGGTTTGGCAGAATTAGATATTAATAAAGATTATGGTACTTTAGTTTACTATAATCGTGTTTTAGCCTAGTAATGAAACTCATGCAAATTTAGCATGAGTTTTTTTAGTTATAAAAGTTGACACGGTGTCACTTTAAGAATAAACTTAAAACAAGTTAAATGACACGATGTCACATGAGGAAATGATATGGTTAGTGAGACGTTTATAAATCTTTCGGATGAAAAGAAACAAAAAATTGAAAAAGCACTCTTAAAAGAGTTCAGCACTTATCCGTTAGCTAAAGCTCAAGTAGCAAGAATTGTAAAGGATGCAGAAATTGCGCGAGGTGCATTTTATAAATATTTTGGAGATTTAAAAGATGCTTATAGCTATCTATACGGTCTAGCGATGAAAGAAGTTCATATGGGGCCTCCATCAAGACTAAGGGAATTTGATCCAGAAGCTTTTTATAAAATGACCGTTGATTTTATTAACCAGACCGAGAACAGTGTTTACTTGGATCTGGTTAAGATGCATATTAGTCAGAATCAGGCTTTTATTGGTGAAAATAAAAAGAAAAAATTAGCCTTTTTAAATTTAAATTCTAAAGTTTGGGCTGCAATGGTTCTGACTCATGAAGCTATTGATTTAGCTTTATTTGATAAAAAGAATAAAGACAAAATTTTAAAAAGATATCATGAAAGTTTGTGTTTATTAGAAGGAAAGTAGGAAAAAATGTTTTTAGCTCTAAAAGAAATAAAATACGAGAAGTTGCGATATGGATTAATTACACTAATGATTTTTTTAATTGCATATTTGATCTTCATGCTGTCGTCATTATCGGTAGGTTTAGCTTCAGAAAATACGCAAGCAGTTAATAGTTGGCAGACGCAATCTGTTGTTTTAAATGATAATTCTAATGTGAATTTAAATCAGTCTTTATTAACTAAAACAGAATTAAAGGATTTTAAAAAGACAGATAATGACAGTTATATTGGAATAGTTCCAATTGTAGTAAAAGAAAAGAAGCATCAAACAGTTTCCGCTCAATTTATTGGTCTAAATAAAAGTGAATATATTTATAAAAATTTAGAAGTCGTATCGGGACGCAAGGCTAAACATGATAATGAAATAGCAGTAGATCAAATTCTTTGGAATCGGGGATATCGTCTTGGCGATGAAGTTACTTTAAACGGTAGCGACAAAAAATATAAAATCGTTGGTTTCTTAAAAAATGCCAAAATTAATATTGCTCCAATTGCTTATGGTACGATGGCTACTTGGAAGAAATTACGTCCTATGGCTCCTAATGTTGTTGCATCAGGAATTATCTCCAAGAAAAACTTAGACTTCAAGACTAAGAATGTTAAATCATATAATAAACAAACTTTTGTTAATAAGCTTCCTGGTTATACAGCACAAAATTCCACCTTTGAATTAATGATTGGCTTTCTATTTGTAATTTCATTAATTATTATTGCAGTATTTTTATATATTTTAACCATTCAAAAGATGCCAAATTATGCAGTCTTAAGAGCACAAGGAATACCAAGCAAGACTCTAATTGGTGCAACGCTTAGTCAATCACTTATCTTAGTGATTTTAGGTACGGCGTTAGCATATATTTTGATGTTGGGTACGGTTAGTGTAATGCCAGCTACAGTACCAATTGATTTTGCACCGTGGATTATGATTTCAACATTTGTTGGAATGATCTTAATGGGGATAATTGGTGGGTTAATTCCGATTAGGTCGATTCTTAAAGTGGATCCTTCAAAGGCTGTTTAGGAGGAAAATTTATATGTCAGTAATTGAATTAAAAAATGTAAGTAAATCCTATGGTCAAGGAAGTGCTAAAGTTGATGCCCTTAAGGATGTTAACTTTGAGGCTCAAAAAGGAGAGGTAGTTCTAATAGAAGGTCCTTCTGGTGCTGGTAAGAGTACATTTTTAACTATCGCCGGTGCTTTGCAAAAGCCAACTTCTGGTGAGGTTTTTATTGGAAAAGAAAATGTAACTAATTATTCTCCTAAGCAAGCGGATGCCTTAAGATTAGATAAAATTGGCTTTGTACTTCAAGCTTATAATTTGGTTCCATACTTAACAGTTCGTGAACAATTCATCTTAGTAGATAAAGTTAAAAAAAGCGGCAATCTGAGTAAAGATGCACTTGATGGCCTATTAAATGAATTAGGAATTATGCAGCTGGTAAATAAATATCCTAAAGAATTATCTGGTGGTCAGCAGCAAAGAGTTGCCATTGCAAGAGCTTTATATGCGGATCCAGCAATTATTTTGGCAGATGAGCCAACTGCTTCCTTAGACAGTGAAAAAGTTGAAGAAGTAGGGAAACTATTTAAATCTTTAGCTAAGCAAAAAGAAAAAGCAATTATCTTAGTTACTCATGACTTAAGGCTTAATAAGTATTCTGATAAAATCTATGAAATGTTAGATGGACATTTGAGTTTGAAAAAAGGATAAAATTCATCTTGAACTATATCCAAGAAAGCGGTAACATAACATGTGAAAAGTGAATGTAGTGAGATTGTAGCAACTTTTTGCACAAAACCCACTTAACCCTGTTGATAAAGGGCTAAGTGGGCTTTTTTTGTTGCTTTAAGGAGGCAAGATGAAGATAACTAGAATTTTAAACAATAGCGCTGTGATTAGTGAAAACCAAGATCATGAAGAAATTATAGCTCTTGGTAAAGGTATTGCTTATGGTAAAAAAGTTGGAGATGAGTTTGATAAGCAGAAGATATATAAAATTTTTACGCCATTGTCTGATAGTCAAAGAAAGTTATTACTAGAGACAATTCATGAAACAGATCCTATTTTCTTTCAAATTTCACAGAAAATTGTGGATAGGTTGAAACATGAAGAGAATATCGAATTAGCTGATAGTGTATATATTACTTTGACAGATCACCTTGCTACAAGTGTAGAAAGAGCGAAAAAGGGTTTGTATTTAAGTAATAAATTTATTTGGGAAGTTAAAAATTACTATCCAAAAGAATACAAATATGGTTTATGGGCTTTAAAGTTGTTAGATATGCAATTTGATTTGAATTTTCCAGAAGATGAAGCAGGTTTTATTGCGGTACATATCATTAGTGGAGAGCTTGGAAATGATATCAGTGACTTTAGTAAATCTGTTGATTTTATAAAGTCAATTACTAAGATTGTTAGATACTATTTTCATATTGATATTGATTATCAATCCTTAAATTATAATCGTTTTGCAGTTCATTTGAAGTTCTTCTGGAAAGCAATGATGTATAAAAAAGATCAATCAAGCTTTGGAGACTTAAGTAGAGAAATTTTAAACGTAATAAAAAATAGTGATATTGAAGCTTATAAATGTGCTTTAAAGATAAAAGAGTATATTTCGGAAAAATACAATTATGAATTAAACAATGAAGAAATCATGTATTTAGCTATACATATTAACAAGATCGTACACGGAGAAGAAAAATGAGTTATGAAAAGATGAACAAACAAATCATAGCCGCTGTTGGTGGAGAAGATAATATTCAATCAGTTGTCCACTGTGCAACAAGACTACGATTTGTTTTAAAAGACGAAAGTAAAGCGGATGATGCAGCCGCCGCAAGAATTCCGGGCGTTCTGCAAGTTGTAAAAAAGGCTGGACAATATCAATTAGTTATTGGAAGCACTGTAGAAGATGTTTACAATGATTTGGTTAAAATGATTAATATTGAAAATGACGATAGTTATAAGTCTACGCCTAAAGAAAAGAAAAATATTTTCGATACTGTAATCAGTGTTATTACAGGGTCCATTGCACCAGCTATTCCATTACTTGCTGGTGCTGGTATGGGTAAAGTTTTACTTCTGATTTTAACGATTAGTGGCCTACTTTCAGATAAAAGTCAGACGTATCAAATTTTGAATTTGATTTTTGATACTGGATATTTCTTTATGCCAGCCTTTATTGGATTCTCTGCCGCTAAAGTATTCAATACTGATCAATATTTAGGTGCTTTTATGGGCTTAGTAACTGAGCATCCAATTTGGACAGCAATGGTTGCAGCTAAAAAGCCAGTGGACTTCTTAGGGATGCCGGTGCAGTTGATCAAGTACTCTTCTACTTTAATTACTGCGATTATCTCTGTTTGGATTATGTCTTACATTTATAAGTATGTTAAGAAATATACTCCTAACATGGTTAAGATTTTTATGGTGCCAATGTTAACAATGTTAATTACGGCTCCACTAATCTTCCTAGTAATTGGACCAATTTCTAACATGATTTCAGAAGGAATTGGATTTATTTCTATGTGGCTATTCCATAATGCTGGTATTGTAGCTATTCCGATCTTAGCAGCTGCATATCCATGGCTTGTTTCAATTGGTATTCACAAAGCCTTAAGTCCAATTAGTATACAATTAGTCGCTACTCAAGGATTCGATCCAATTATCCGTGTAGTTGCGCTATGTTCGAATATGTCTCAAGCAGCTGCTTCGTTGGCTGTAGGTATGAAGAGTAAAAATAAAGAATTAAAGAGCTTAGCATTGTCATCAAGTGCGACTGCTTATTTAGGCGGAATTACTGAGCCAGCATTGTTTGGTGTTAACTTGCCATTAAAGAAACCTATGTATGGTGCAATGATTGGTGGTGCAATTGCTGGTGTTGTTGCAAGTTTTATGAAGATTAAAGCCTTTATTTACGTAACTCCTGCATTTTTAAGTTTGCCAATGTGGGTTTCTAAAACTGAAAACTTTGTTATTCAAGCTATTATTGTAATTATTGTTGCTAGTGTAGCTACATTTATAGCTACGTGGGTAATCGGATTTGATGATCCTGTGGACGAAAAGTCAGAAAAAAATAAGCAAAAAGAAAAATTTGAACAAACTCATGAAAAGCATGATTTAAAGAGCCCTGTAAAAGGAACGGTTGAACCACTTAGTGAGGTTAATGACGAAACTTTTGCTAGTGGAGTAATGGGTAAAGGAATTGCAATCGTTCCTAGTGAAGGTAAAATATACGCACCTGATGATGGAGTAGTTACAGCTACTTTTGATACCGGACATGCAATTGGACTACATTTAGATAATGATGCAGATGTTTTAATTCATATTGGGATTGACACTGTTCAAATGAATGGTGATGGATTTAAGCAATTAGTAAAAAAGGGTGACCATGTAAAAGCTGGACAAGAATTAGTTGCTTTTGATATTGATAAAATTAAAAAAGCTGGCTATGATCCAACAGTTATGATGATTGTGTTGAACAGTAAAGATTTCTTAGAAGTATTGCCAGTTGTGACTAAAAAGGATGAGAAAAAAGATGTTACAACGAGTAGCAATGTCATTGTATTAGCTTAGGAGAAAATAGTATGAAATATTATCATGTCCCTCAAGACTTTAGGTGGGGCGTTGCGACAGCAGCTAATCAAGTAGAGGGTGCTTGGAATGAAAATGGTAAAGGACTTTCAATTGCTGATTGTGAACGTTATGATCCTAAAAAAGCTAAGGCAGGTTATAAAGTCGCAAATGATATAACCAGTTATGAGATTAAAAAAGCTATTAAAGACAAGAAAAGCGATGGCTGGGGAAAGAGACACGGGGTCGATTTTTATCATACATACCCCGAAGATATAAAAAAACTGGCTGCTACTGGAATTAACACCTTTAGAACTTCAATCGCATGGAGTAGAATTTTTCCAAATGGTGATGATAACGAACCTAATGAAAAAGGTCTAAAATTTTATGACAAGTTATTTGATGAGCTACATAAATATAATATTGAGCCAATTATTACGCTGTCACATTATGAAATGCCATTAAATTTAGTTTTAAATTATGATGCTTGGTATGATCCAAAAGTCAGAGATTATTTTATGAGATTTGCAAAAACGGTTGTAGATCATTTTCATAAAAAAGTGAAATATTGGATTCCTATTAACGAAATTGATAGTATTTTACGTCATCCTTTTTCTTCAGCTGGGTTAGTTAAAGATAGATTTCCAAATAAAAGTTTTGAAGAAGTTATATACCAAGCAATGCATAATCAATTCGTTGCAGCTGCATTAATTACAAAATATATTCATGAGAACTATACTGATCTGGTGGTTGGCTCGATGATTACTAGCACGATGGTTTATCCTTACAATAGCGATCCTCGAAATAGCCTAAAAAGTGTACAAGTAATGCGAGAAAGCTATAATTTTAGCGATATTCAAATTCGTGGTAACTATCCGTTAAACTTATTATCTAAGCTCAAAAAACTTAACGTGAAGATAACAGAAAAAGAACTAAAAGTAATTAGAGATAATACGGCAGATTTTGTGGCATTTTCCTATTATTCTTCTATTTGTACTGCTTTTGATACTACTGGCTTAAAAATTACGAAAGCAAATAGAACTGAGGGAGTTTATAATAAATATTTACCGACTAGTGATTGGGGTTGGCAGATTGATCCAGTGGGATTAAGAATTATATTAATCAATTTATATGATCGCTATCAAAAACCTTTATTCATTGTAGAAAATGGATTAGGTGCAAAAGATAGTTTGACTGAAAGTGGAAAGGTTCATGATGATTATCGAATTGATTATTTGCGTAAGCATATTAGACAGATGCTAATTTCTTTAGAAAATGATGGGATAAAATTGATGGGATATTGTATGTGGGGAATGACGGATATGATTTCAGCATCAACTACCCAAATGTCCAAGCGATATGGCTTGATTTATGTTGATTTGGATGATTTAGGAAAGGGAAGCTATCAACGGTACTTAAAGGACTCCTACTTTTGGTATCAAAAGTTGCTATCTTTTGGAGATAAAATTCCTAAAAATTATTTAGATAAATAAAAAATACGCAGACACTTTATTTGTGCCTGCGTATTTTTTTTGAATCTATTACAGATTAGGATCGATTTTAAATCTCAAAGGGGAATCTGCTGTTTGAGCAGTGATAAGTTTAGCAATTAATTTTTGGTAATTCTTAACAGCCACATCAGCGAGTTTTTTATTAGCTTCGTTTACTAGATTTAGCTTTTTAGTATTATCTTTTTCTTGCGCTAACTTCTTATCATATTCAATCCGTAACTTATTTAGAGCAAGGTTAGTTGCCTTTTGTGTATTAACTAAATCAGTCGCATATTTACTCCAATTGCGATCAACTAAGACACTTGCGGTCTTAAATACCCAGTAAGCAGAATTGCTAGTATATTCTTCCTTACCATATTTAAACATTGTAGGGACTTTAGAGCCTTGTGGATAAAAAGGAATATAAACGCTTTGTGCAGCAATTCCCATTGCTAACCAATGAATCATATCATTATCTCTAAGTTGTAATAAGTGAGATTCTTGGGTAGTAGCTACAGCAATTGGGCGATAAGCAGGTTGTCCTTCGTTTTTGGTATTAGTTAAGTCATATTTAGTACCGTTAAAGTGATCGCTTAAAACGCGTTGTGCTTCTTGGATTGATACAGGATGATCTGGCTTTCTAATAAATGGTAGGTCAAAGCTTTCTGGATCTTGGTTTATTGATGGGGTTAATAGTTTTTGCCCACTCCAAACACGTGGTGTATTGTAAGTTAAATCAGAATCATCATGTGTACCAAAAATTAGTCTAAAATTAAATGGTTTATTATTGGGCCAAAGATTATTTTGATAAACAAAATCTTGAATACCAGGAGAGGTAATGAAATTATGTTTATCATTAAAATCAACTACTTGAATTGCTAGTTGATTAGCTACAACTGCGTAAGAATCGTCCGGGATGCGTTGTGCAACATAATGATGACCAGAACCTATTTCCATGTACCAAGCTTCATTTTTATCCGCAAATAAAATTCCGTCTGCTTCTGCCGCACCATGTTCTTGCACGATTTCACCTAAACGCTCTACACCTTCTCGAGCAGATTTAATGTATGGCAGAACGACTGATATCATTGCTTCTTCTAAGATGCCTTTTTCTTCATCAAAGGGATCAGCAGCCATAACGCGGTCATTAGCATAGGCACTTTCTGTAGCACTCATTGCTACATGATATTCATTGATTCCGTCTTCTTCGAATACTCCGTATTTATCCGTCCATTCAGGAGTTGATGAGTAAGAAAAACGCTCGTTAGGTAACGTTATTTGAAATTTATTATCTTTTGACTTAAAAAGGTTATTTTTATTTATTTGATGTGGATTAAAAGCAAGATGCTTAGGCCATGCAGTTTTGGCATCTTCGTTTCGACCAATAATTACGCTACCGTCAACGGTAGCTTTTTTACCGATTAAAATTGATGTACATGACGAACGTCCAACAGTTGATGACATAGTTTTCACACTTTCTATTGATGATATAATATAATCTATATTGTATAACGTATAAAATTTAAAAATAAGTGAGGGCACTAACATGGCAGAATTACCAGAAGATAAAAAAATTATTCTTACCACTGATTACAAAGATAATACCATTAATATGGAGTTTTCTGACAATTTAGTTGATAATCGTGAAAAAGGCTATATTCTTTCAGCAGCTTTTTTAGCATTTGCAGCAAATGAAGGATTAGACAAACAACAAGTTATTGAAATGATTAATTCTCATTATGATCAATTCACTGGAGATGATGATTCGAGTTTATTTAAAAGATTATAGAATTTGATATAAATTTCTCCACTTTTTCATATTTTTGTTATAATATAAACACGAAGAAAATAACAGATGTTAGGCAATTCTGTTATTTTTAGATGATCTCGATAGTGTTGATGTTGATATATTGAATTAAGTGAGGTAATTAAAGTGGCTAGAAAAAAGGAAATAGATAAGCAGAGAATTCTCGACGCTGCTTATAAATTAGCAGTTCGTGGCGGAATTGAAAGTTTAACTGCAAGAAACATTGCAAAGGCAGTTAACTGCTCTACTCAACCAATTTATCTTGAATTTGAAAATATGCAAGATTTACGTAATCAAGTTTTAGCAAGAATTTCTGATGAATTGAAGTCTAACACTCTTCAACAGAACTTCACAGGTGAACCATTGATTGACTTAGATCTTTCATACTTGTACTTTGCCAAGGAACATGTTGATTTGTTTAGAGCAATGTTTGTAGATGGCAAATTTGGCAACCAAATGATTGTTGATACTTTAATGGGTCTTGGAATTGAAAAATTCAAGCAACAATTTGATGCAGAACAATTTTCTGATGAAAGACTCAATCATATTGTGATTGCCAACTGGGTTGCTGCTACTGGATTAGCAACACTTCTAATTAACAAGATGGCAAACTTTACACAAGCTCAAATGGTTAGCGTTTTGAAGGCACAAATCCATGATGCTATGTTAAATGACCGTCTTACTAATGTTGAAGAAAATCCATTATTTGCTGCAGATGCTGACGCTTCTCTTGAAGAACGTCTAGGCTAATTAATGAATTAATTAAGCACCGCTTTCAACTGAAAGTGGTGTTTTTTTGTTAAAATTAAAATATAACTTTTAAAATTGTGAAATTAAAACGTATAATTTAAGAGAAAGATTATTAACAGAAAGGTGACGTAGATAATGAAGCTCTTTGCAATTGTGGGTAGCAATGCAGATCATTCTTATAATCGAGACCTGCTAAATTTTATTAAAAAGCATTTTACTGGTAGATATGATATTGAATTAGGAGAAGTTAGAGATCTTCCCATGTTTAAAGAAGGAGTTGAAGAGCCTGCTGAAGTAGCTAGTTTTGCTAAAAAAGTTGCTGAAGCTGACGCTGTGCTAATCTCTACTCCAGAGCAACAACACTCTGTTCCTTCGTCTTTAAAGAGTGCATTAGAATGGCTTTCATCAGCTGAGCACCCATTTAAAGATAAGCCAGTAGTTATTGTGGGAACTTCAGTTTTACCACAAGGGTCTGCTCGTGGACAAAGTCATTTAAAGATGGTTCTTTCATCTCCAGGATTCAGCGCTAAAGTATTTAATGGTGATGAATTTATGATGGGAACCGCTCCAAAACAATTTGATGAAGATGGTAATTTACCAGATGGAACTGTTAAGTTTTTGGAACACTTCTTCGATGAATTCGATAGTTTCTATTCAGAAGTAGGTAAGTAGGGAGATAAGACATGAAGTTATTAGCAATTGTTGGTACAAATGCAGATTTTTCATATAACCGTTTTTTAGAGCAATTTATGGCTAAGCGTTATCAAGATCAAGCCGAAATTGAAGTATATGAAATTGCTGACCTACCCCGCTTTAAGAAAGAAGCACAACCAGACAGTAAGGTTGAAGAATTTAAGAATAAAATTCGTGAAGCAGACGGTGTGATTTTTGCTACACCAGAATATGACCACGGAATTCCTTCTTCTTTGAAGAGTGCGATGGAATGGACTGGTAGTCATGCTCAAGGAAATGCAGATGTAATGAAAATGAAGCCAGCAATGGTTTTAGGTGCATCTTATGGTATTCAAGGAGCTTCACGTGCTCAAGAAGAAATGCGTGAAATTTTACTTTCACCTGATCAAAGTGCAAATGTTTTACCAGGAAATGAAGTGTTAATTGGTCATGCTGCAGATAAATTTGATAAGAATACTGGAGATTTATTAGACCAGGAAACTATTCATGCAATTGATTTAGCATTTAATAATTTTGTTAAATTTGTTGAACAAGCTCAAAAATAAGTAGAATCTTATTTTCAGATAGTGAAAAAGAACTAGGTAGAATTTTCTATCTAGCTTTTTTTGTCATTAAAGTTTATTATTTTAATGAAAGAAAGCATTTTCACAAAGCTTAGAAAAGAGAGATTGAGATGCTCGGTTTTTCAGTTTATTTGGATAAAGATTTAACAGCAGATGATCATAATTATTTGCTAGGAATGAGAAATGCTGGGTTTAACGAAGTATTTACTTCGCTAACCGGCCTAAGAGAAGAAGCGGATGTAATTTTAAAAAGACTGTCTCAGCTAACTGCTTGGTGTAAAGATCTTGAATTAAAGGTAATGGCTGATGTATCGCAGGATGATTTGCATCGCTTAGGATATGATTTAGATGATGTAGAAAAGTTAAAGACGCTTAATGTTACTGGATTAAGAATCAATGACAAAGTCTTAATGCGTTTTGTATCTAAGCTGTCTAAAGCAATGTGGGTATCTTTAAATGCAATTTATTTAGAACCAGAAGATATTACTCATTTGAAAGAAGAAGCAGCTAATTTTGATCATATTAGGGCTTTATTTGATTTTTATTCTCAGCCAGAAACTGGGATGGATGAAAAATGGTTTGAAAAGAAAAATCAGTGGCTGCGTAATTGTAAATTAGAAACAGCTGCCTTTATATCTGGTGATGGGGTTAAAAGAGGACCATTTTTTGCTGGAGAAACTACCCTTGAGTCTCAACGAGGAGTTTATCCATTGGCAGCTGCCCTTAACTTGAAAGATCTTGCTTGTAGCAACGTTATCGTGGGCGATCGTTTAACTAGCGAAACAATTAAGTCTTTTGCGCGTTACAATAAGGAACATGCGATTACACTTCATGTAGATGAAAAAAATTCTCTACTTAAGGAAAATAAATGGCATAATTATTTGTATCTCGCTCAAGATATCGTTAGACTGCATGGTGAAGGAGAGCTTCCAAAATTTGAAGCTCAAGATTTACCCTTAGACCGGCCAGCGGGAACTATTAGTATTAATAGTAATGGTTTTAATAGCAATGAAATTCATATTGCTAAGCATAACTTACCTGCTGATAAGGGAGTAAGAGTTATTGGAAGAGTATGCGTTAATGAATGCAGTTTACTTTCACATATTGAGCCGGGACAGAAGGTCGTTTTTAAAAATTTAGAAAAGTAGGGATTACAAAATGATTAGGCCAAACATTTTACCATTAGAACATGTGCCTAATGCACGTGATTTAGGAGGATATGTAGGTGCTGATGGCCGAAAGATAAAAATGCATCGCCTTCTTAGAACTGGCAAGTTATACCAAATGACTAAGAAAGATGAGACATTTTTACTTAATTATGGCTTAACTAAAATTGTTGATTTACGGTCACCTAAAGAAATTAAAATTGCTCCAGATATTGTACCAGCTGGAGTTGAGCATATTGATAATCCAATTCACGGTAATCAAAATGCGGAGACGGATCAAAAGATAGCACAATTAAAGAAGACATATACCAAGGACCAATATGCTGGTTTTAAGACGATGTGTCATCAATACCATGCTTCTGTAAGCCAGGAATACTCTCAAAAAGCCTTTAAAAGTTTACTTAATATTTTTGCTAACACAAAAGATGGTGCGATAATTTTTCACTGCTCTGAAGGAAAAGATCGTACGGGATTAGCTGCTTTTTTAATCTTGTATATTTTAGGCGTTGATGTGGAAACTATCAGACAAGATTATCTATTTTCTAACCTAATGCTGGGTAAATATCAGGCTATGATGAACCAAAAGATAGTTGATGAGGGCGGTAGTGCAGTTTTACGTGCTAATGTTAGAAGCTTGGCAAGTGTTGCAAATGAATACTTAGATACAGCGCTTTTATTAATTGATGAAAAATATAATGGCCTAGATAATTACATTAGAGACGTCTTGAAAGTTGATGATGAATTGATTCAAAGCCTAAGAGAGCTATACTTAGAACCAAAGAAGGCATCTAAATGATAGAAAATTATGCTTCAACTCCAATTGCAAAGGTTGGCCGCGGATTAGGAACTGTTATCACTTTGCAAGTTTATGGTGATCAAAATGAAAAGATTTTAAATCAAAGTTTTGATTTAATTGCGGGTTATGAAGATCGACTAACTGTGAATCGCGATCATTCTGAGGTAATGGATGTTAATCATGCTGCTGGACTTCATCCTGTTCAAGTTTCCGCAAGCACATATAATTTAATTAAATTAGCAGTTTATGAAAGTAAGCAAAATTTTGGCTTTAACGCTTTAATTGGGCCAGTTGTAAAATTGTGGCACATTGGTTTTAAAGGGGCGCACGTTCCAACTGATGCAGAAATTAAAGAAAAAATGAGTTTAACTGATCCCGATGATGTAGTTTTAGATGATGCTAATCAGACTGTTTTCTTAACTAAAAAGGGAATGGAACTTGATTTAGGAGGAATTGCTAAAGGATACATTGCGGATAGAATTAGAGACTTATGGCGTGCTTACGATGTACGAGCTGGGATTATTAATTTAGGTGGTAATGTTTTATTTGTAAATAGTTCTCCAAAAAGAGCAAGCGGCGACTGGATTTTAGGAGTGCAAGATCCTAAAAAGAAACGCGGAGACAATTTAACGACTGCAACTGTTCATGAATGTTCTGCTGTAACTAGTGGTACATATGAGCGTTTTTTAGAGATTAATGGTAAAAAATACCACCACATAATTGATCCTAAGACTGGTTATCCAGTTAAAACTCATGTGGCAGGAGTTACTTTATTTACTCGCGATTCGGTTCAAGCAGAAATTGAATGTAAAAGATTATTTTTCGCTGGCGGTCCAATTCCAGGTTGGAAGAATGATAAAGCTGGACGCTACGGTGCAATCTTTGTATATGATGATGATTCAATCGAAAGAGTTGGCGTATAAAAAAAGATTCGGAATTTTCCGAATCTTTTTTCTTTGAAATATTAACCTACAGTTCGACTGATACCAAATATCGTCTTAAAGACTCCATTAGACAAACCTGGAGTATTATAAATAATCACTCGTAGAATTGGTGAGTCGACTGTTTGTTGGATAAACCAAGGATTTTGAAATGCTTGGCACATTGATAAAGCAACATAGACTAAAAAGTATGCAGCAATGAAAGAAACCATTGCGCCCAAAACGTTGTCTAATAAGTTGCTGATTCCTTTTTTAGTACGATCTCGTTTTGGAAGCCAGCCCTTGCATATTTTTAGAATCATCTTTCCAATGAACCAAATTACAAAAAAGGCTAGGAAACGATAACCAATCAGCTCAAGACTGATATTGCCAGTTGTTGGAACAAGGTTGCCTGAAAATTGTTGGTAGAACCAATTTCCCAGACTATTTTGACCTAAGATTGCGGCAGCAAACACAATTGCTCCAAAAATCATATTAATAACACGTTGAGCAAATCCCAGCTGATAGCCCTTATATGTTTGATAGCCGAGATAAAGAATCACAATAAGCGTAACAATCATGAATTTAACTCCTTTTGCTAATCATTATAGCTTATAGATTTTAATTTAAATACATATTTTTTTAGACTTAGTTGTTTTTTGACGATTCTTAAAAAATACTACATAATTAAATACGTTAGTTTATGATGATGATAGTATTGTTAACCGACTTTAATTGCGGTAAATTAGGAGTGTGAAACTAGGTTTCACGGGTGAAAAATGAATCCAGAAATTTTTGCAAAAGAACTCGCAAAATATGGCTTTAAACTTAGCGATAAGCAAAAAGAACAATTTGCGACATACTATAACAAATTAATTGAGTTTAATAAAAAGGTCAATCTTACTAGAATTACTGATAAAAATGAGGTCTACTTAAAGCATTTCTTTGATAGCATTACGCCTCTTTTAGAATTTCCAGACTTATTTAAGGGCGAAAAGACGTTATGCGATGTTGGAGCAGGAGCAGGCTTTCCGTCTTTACCAATTAAAATCTTATGCCCAGATTTAAGTATCACAATTGTTGATTCTTTAGGTAAACGATTAAAATTTTTAGATGAACTTGTGAACGACTTGAGTTTAGATAAAGTTACTTTGGTTCATAGTCGAGCAGAAGATGCGGGGCAAAATAAGGATTTACGTGAAAAGTTTGATCTGGTTACTGGACGTGCAGTAGCGAGAATGAGCGTATTAAGCGAATATTGTCTGCCATTAGCCAAAATTAACGGTTATTTAGTTGCTCTAAAAGGTCCTAAGGCACAAGATGAATTAACTGAAGCTAAACATGCAATTGAAGTATTAGGCGGTAGTGTTGAAGAAGTGAAAGAATTAACTCTTCCTGATACTGATGACGACCGGACTTTGATTGTTATTAAAAAGATAAAAGCTACGCCAAAGAAATATCCACGTCAAGCTGGTACACCGAATAAAAAACCACTTTAAATTTAATTGGAGGATTTAATTATGGCATTTTCATTATTTGGCAATCGTCAAAAAAAGATTCCTGAAAGTAAACAAGTTCAAGAAATTGAATTAGATAAAATTATCCCTAATCGCTATCAACCACGTCATACTTTTAGTGATGAATCAATTGAAGAATTAGCTACTACTTTGAAAGAACAAGGACTACTTCAGCCAATTATTTTACGTAAGCCAGCTGATGGTCCTGAAGGCGAGTATGAAATTATTGCAGGTGAACGTCGTTTCCGCGCAGCTCAATCATTAAAGTGGGCAAAGATTCCAGCTATTGTTGAAGATATGGACGATGAAAAGGCTGCATCTTTAGCGTTAGTTGAAAACTTGCAGCGTGAAAACTTAAATCCTATTGACGAAGCACAAGCTTATGTTCAATTGATGAAAGTTAATAATTTAACTCAAACTGAATTAGCAGATCAAATGGGAAAGACCCAATCATATATTGCTAATAAGATTAGATTGCTCAAATTAACGCCTAAAGTACAAGGCTTCTTAATTGATAAAAAGATTTCTCAACGTCATGGTCGTGCTTTGTTAGCGTTAAACGAAGAAGATCAAGATACTGCCGTTAGTGAAATTATCAAAAATGGCTTAACAGTAAAAGAAACTGAAGAGATGGTAAAAGATCTCGATGGCTACTTTGAAGCACAAAAACAGGCTCAAGAAGAAAAACTTGAAGAAAATAAGCCTGAAAAAGAGAAGAAGCCTAAGAAAAAAGTTCAAGTTCGAACAGCTAATGACTTTAAAGTGCAAATTAATACCATTAAGAAAGCAATTAAAATGGCAAAAGATTCAGGGATGACCGTGAAATATAAAGAGGATAAAAAGGGAGATTCCTATAAGATTACTATTGAGTTGCTTAAAAAGTAAGCAAAGGGGTAAATATGGTTCAAATTATTTCGGTTGCTAACCAAAAAGGCGGCGTTGGTAAAACAACGACGACAATTAATTTAGGTGCCAGCATTGCAAATCATGGCTATAAGGTTTTAATTGTTGATATTGATCCTCAAGGAAATGCGACTTCTGGTTTAGGTATTGAAAAATCTACTGTAGATAAAGACATCTATAATGTTTTGATTGATGAGATTCCTTTATCTGAAACTATTCATCATACTGAGACTAAAAATCTGGATGCAGTTCCTGCTACTATACAATTAGCTGGAGCTGAAATGGAGCTAACGTCAATGATGGCTCGTGAAACTAGATTGAAACAGGGGATTGATGAAATTAGTCATGAATATGACTTTATATTGATAGATTGTCCACCTTCATTAGGGCAACTCTCTATTAATGCTTTTACAGCTTCAGATTCTATCTTAATTCCGGTTCAAAGCGAATACTATGCTATGGAAGGATTGAGTCAGTTATTAAATACAATCCGATTAGTTCAAAAACACTTTAATAAAAATTTGGGTGTAGAAGGCGTT
Source organism: Lactobacillus isalae (assembly GCF_947539375.1). Taxonomy (NCBI): domain Bacteria; kingdom Bacillati; phylum Bacillota; class Bacilli; order Lactobacillales; family Lactobacillaceae; genus Lactobacillus; species Lactobacillus isalae. The sequence continues at coordinate 1,570,677 of NZ_OX443569.1, read as the reverse complement.
TTATTAACAATGTTAGACGCAAGAACCAACTTAGGAGCAGAAGTTGTTAAGGAAGTACAATCTTACTTCAATAAAAAAGTTTATAAGACCATTATTCCGCGGATTACTAAGTTGGCTGAAGCTCCAAGTTACGGTAAGCCAATTACGGAATATGCTCCGAAATCTCGTGGCTCACAAGTGTATGATTCCTTAGCAAAAGAGGTGTTGAAAGCTCATGGTAAGAAACTCTAAAGAACCCAAAAAACGTGGTCTTGGTCGAGGATTAGAAGCCCTATTTGATGAAAGTCCACAAGTCCAAGAAACTGAAGAGATTACAGAAATTCCGTTAGATGAAATTAGACCTAATCCTTATCAGCCGAGAAAAACATTTGATAATAAGAGTTTGAAAGAGCTATCTGAATCAATTAAAGAAAATGGAGTCTTTCAACCAATTATTATCCGTAAATCGGTTAACGGATATGAAATTATTGCAGGCGAGCGTCGTTTTCGGGCATCTAAATTAGCTAAGAAAAAGACTATTCCAGCAATTATTCGTAAATTTGATGAAGCTCAGATGATGGAAGTTGCAGTTCTAGAAAACTTGCAACGTGAGGATCTAACACCATTAGAAGAAGCTCAAGCTTATGAGATGCTTCAAAAAAACTTAGGTTTAACACAAGCAGAAGTTTCAAAAAGATTAGGAAAGTCTCGTCCATATATTGCTAATTACCTTCGCTTGCTTACTTTGCCGCAAAAGACTAAGCGTCTTCTTCAAAGAGGCGAGCTTTCAATGGGACAAGCAAGAACTTTACTTGGATTAAAAGATAAAGATGGAATTGATGACTTAGCTAAAAAAGTGGTAAAGAACGGTATTACTGTTCGTCAATTAGAATCATTAGTAGCTAAGTTGAATGAAAAAGAAAAGAAACCAAAGAAGAAAGCTATTAAAAAATCTGCTTTTATTCGAGCTAGCGAATCCCAATTAACTGATAAATTTGGAACTAGCGTAAACATCACAGAAAGCAAAAAGGGAAATGGTCATTTGGCGATTGACTTTGCTTCAACTGATGAATTAAATCGAATTTTAGATTTACTAGGGATTAATTTAGATAAATAATTAATAGGAGTGATTTTTCATGTATCATTTGGGCGATGTAGTGCAGATGAAGAAACCACATGCATGTGGTGAAAATAAGTGGGAAATCTTGCGAATGGGTGCAGACATTCGCATTAAGTGCTTAGGGTGCGGTCATTTAATTATGATGCCTCGAGCAGAATTCAATAAAAAATTAAAAAAAGTGCTGCATGCAGCAAATGATCCTGTTAACTTAAAAGAAGAACATTACGTTCCAAAGGAAAATATTGCTGTACCGCACTTTGAATAAAACAAATTAAGAGGAGAAAAAATAATGTCATTAACTGCAGGTATTGTCGGATTGCCAAATGTTGGTAAATCTACTTTGTTCAACGCGATTACTAAGGCTGGTGCTGAAATGGCAAACTATCCATTTGCTACTATCGAACCAAATGTGGGGATGGTTGAAGTTCCGGACTCACGCCTTGCTCGCATTCAAGAATTAATTCCAGCTAAGAAGATTGTTCATACAACTTTTGAATTTACTGATATTGCTGGCTTGGTAAAGGGAGCTTCCAAGGGGGAAGGTCTTGGAAATAAATTCCTTGAAAATATTCGTCAAACTGATGCAATTGTTCACGTAGTAAGAGCTTTTGATGATGACAATATTACTTCAGTTACTGGCAAGGTGGATCCAGAAGAAGATATCAACACTATTAATCTTGAATTGGCAATTGCCGACTTAGATGCAGTTAACCGTAGAATTGGAAAAGTTCAAAAAGTTGCTCAACAAGGCGATAAGGAAGCTAAGGCTGAAATGGCTGTTTTGAACAAGTTAAAGCCAGTTCTTGAAGAAGGTAAGGCTGCTCGTTCAATTGACTTTAATGAAGATGAACAAAAGATTGTTAAAGGACTATTTCTACTTACTTCTAAGCCAGTTATTTATGTTGCTAATATTGCTGAAAGCTCAATGGCTGATCCAGAAAGTGACAAGTACTACCAAATCGTTAAAAAGCATGCTGAAAGTGAAAACGCAGAAGCTTTGGGAATTAGTGCTGCTACTGAAGAAGAAATTGCTTCAATGGATGAAGATGAAAGAAAAGAATTCCTTGAAATGGAAGGCGTTGAAGAATCTGGTCTTGATCGCTTAATTAAGGCAGCTTACCACATCTTAGGACTTCGTACATTCTTTACTGCTGGTGGTCCTGAAACTCGTGCTTGGACTTTCCATGAAGGTATGAAGGCACCACAAGTTGCAGGTGTTATTCACTCTGACTTTGAACGTGGATTCATTCGAGCAGAAGTTGTTTCATTTGATGATTTAAATGAACTTGAAACCATGCAAAAAGTTAAGGAAGCTGGAAAACTTCGTCTTGAAGGAAAAGATTATGTAGTTCAAGACGGCGATATTATCGAATTTAGATTTAATGTTTAGGAGTTTTTTGAATGGATCCAAAAGATCAAAATAAAAGTGAGAATACTGAAGCTACTAAAAACTCAACAGTAGGTAATACAAAACAAGAAAAGTTAAAAAAGGCGCATGAACAAAATTCTCGTGAAGAAGAAATCAAAAAAATGCCGCCAAAAGAATTACGAAAGAAATTAAGTAATAAGAATCAAGATTACGTCTTTCGTTTAGAAAAATTTTTGATAGAAGATCAAAATTACACCATGGATCAAGTAGAACCTGCAATTGATCAAATTTTGCCAGAAATTATTGTTGCGCAGCGTAAGGGAATTCCTGCATCTAACTTGTACCAAAAAGCTCCAAGAGAAAAAGCAATTGAAATTGCTAATCCTAAAAAAGAAGCACCAAAAAGCAAGTTTTGGATGCATGCAGTAGATAATGGATTACTTTACTTTGCAATTTTTGCAGGATTCTTTGGCTTAGTACAATTATTTAGCCAAAATCCAAAGCAATCAGGCGTACAACAACAATTAGGTATTTTTACAATGATTGTTGTTACTGTTTTGTTTGGTATTCTAATGGCTTACTACAGCGACTTAATGACTAGAGATAAAGAACATCGCCCATCTGTCTGGAAAATGATTTTAATTGGGGCTATTCTAGTAGTTATAATGATGGTAGTAATCAATCTTACTGCACTTCCTGCTTTTAGAGTGATTAACCCAGTCCTTAACCCTTGGGTTTACATTGTGTTAGCTGTTATTGCATTCTTTGGACGGAGATGGTTCCGTCAAAAGTATCACGTAGTTGATCCGTTACAAGTTAGACGTGAAAATGATATTGCAGCACGTAGAAGAAATCGCAGAAGTTAAAAGCGTGACTATTTATTTAAAGTAGTCTACAGTATAAATAAAGATAACAAATAGTTGATTTGTTAGAGAGTAATAGACGGCGCGAGGCGTCTATTTATTTTTATCTTTTTTAAGTAAAGAACGGGGGTTTTATATGGTTAATGTGTTGCGTAAGTCAATCAGGCAATATAAAAAATTGTCACTGACTTCCCCAGTCCTAGTTGCAGGTGAAGCTTTAATTGAAATGCTGATCCCGTACTTGGTTGGTATTTTAATTGATAAAGGAATCATGAAAGGAAATATGGGTTACATCAATAAGTGGGGCTTAATTCTTTTTGTGTTAACTCTAGTTTCTCTAGCCTTGGGTGCAAGTGCCAGCTATGTTTCTGCTCATGCGGCGGCTGGTTTTGCAGCTAATTTAAGAAAAGATATGTTTTACCATATTCAGGACTTTTCTTTTAGCAATATTGATAAGTTTTCTAGTGCTAGTTTAGTAACGCGTCTTACTACTGACGTGACTAATGTGCAAAATGCTTATCAGATGCTTATTAGAATTGCTGTGCGTGCACCGTTAATGTTAATTTTTTCAATTATCATGTCAATTATCATTAGTCCAAGATTATCTTTAATCTTTGTGGTAATTGCGCCGATTTTTGTTTTGATTTTGGCATTAATTATTAAAAGTGCATATCCTTATTTCCCACGTATCTTTAAGGGATATGATGTAATGAACCAAGATGTTCGTGAAAATATTCGTGGAATCCGTGAAGTAAAGACTTATGTTCAAGAAGAAGCTCAAATTGAAAAATTTGAGAAATCTTCAGGTTTTATTTATAAGCTTTTCTCAACAGCGCAAAAGATTATGTCGCTTAATGCGTTAGTTGTAATGGCAGTTCTTAATATTTCAACTTTAGCAATTTGCTGGTTTGGTGCTAAAGAAATTGTTGGTGGAAGTTTGCAGACTGGTCAATTAGTTTCAATGTTTTCATATTCAAACTCAGTTTTATTTAGTTTAAACATTTTAGCGATGATTACTACGCAATTAGTTATTTCTGAAGCTAGTGGTAAGCGTATTGCGGCCGTTTTAACTGAAAAGCCAGCAATTGAAAACCCACGTAAACCGCTTGAAGATGTAACTAATGGTGATATTGTCTTTGATCATGTTAACTTCAAGTACTCACCAGATGAAAAGCACTATGCTTTAGAAGATATTAATTTACATATTACGCCTGGTGAAACGATTGGTATTATTGGTGAAACTGGTTCATCTAAGTCGACTTTAGTTTCAATGATTCCGCGGCTTTATGATGTGACTTCTGGTGCTGTTCGAGTTGCTGGACATAATGTTAAATCCTATGACTTAAAGGCACTACGTGATAAAGTTGCCATGGTTTTGCAAAAGAATGTTTTGTTTAGTGGAACTGTTGAAGAAAACCTAAAATGGGGAAACGAAAATGCTACTCATGAAGAAGTAGTAGCTGCTGCTAAAGTTGCTCACGCAGATGACTTTATTCGCGAAATGCCAGATGGTTATAACACTATGATTGAGCAAGGCGGAAATAATGTCTCTGGTGGTCAAAAGCAGAGAATTACTATTGCTCGTGCACTTTTGAAGAATCCTGAAATTTTAATTTTAGATGATTCAACTTCTGCCGTTGATACAACAACTGAACGTGAAATCCGTGAATCTTTGGCAAACGATATGCCAACTACGACTAAGATTATTATTTCGCAAAGAGTTGTTTCAATTAAGGACGCTGATCGAATTATTGTTATGAATCATGGTAAGATTCAAGCAATTGGAACGCATGATGAATTGATGAAGACTAATGAGCTTTACCATTCAATCGCTAAGTTCCAAGAAGAAAACAATGCAGGAAAGTAGGTGAGAGAACTTTATGGATCAAGCAAAACAACAAACCAAAGGAAATCGTCTTAAAGTTTTAGGACGTCTGCTAAAAGTAGTCTTAACTACTAGTCCTTGGATGCTAATTGTTTCAGTAATTGCAATTGTTTTGGCAGCTGGCTCTGCCGTAATTGGATCTTTATTTATTGAAAGATTAATTGATACCTATGTAACGCCCTTACTACATGAAAAGGTTCCTAACTATGGTCCTTTGCTAAATGCAATTTTAGTAATGTTTGGAATTTATGCAATTGGGTTTATTTCAAACTATCTTTTCAGTATGTTAATGGGTGTTTTAGCCCAGAAAGTTCAATTCCGTGTTCGTAACGAAACCTTTACCCACATGGAATCTCTACCAATTGCTTATTTTGATCAAAACAATTATGGGGATATCATGAGTCGTTATACTAATGATATCGATACCTTAATGCAAATGATCTCGCAGTCATTGCCCCAGTTCTTAAATTCAGCATTAAGTTTGATTTTCGTTATTGTGGCGATGTTTAGTTTGAGTTGGCAGCTAACCTTGTTTTCGTTCATTATCTTTGGCTTGTCATTTGGAATTGTTAGATTTTTAACGGTTAAGTCTAGCTACTACTTTAAACTTCAGCAGAATAAGTTAGGACAAATCAATGGCTATGACGAAGAAATGCTTAATGGTTTAAAGGTCATTAAGGTCTTCTCACATGAGCCTGAAGCTGAAGAAGGTTTTGATAAGTTTAACGAAGAATTACGTGGAGCTTCAGGCAAGGCCAATACTTATGCAACGATTCTTTTCCCAATTATGGGTAATATGGGGAATTTGTTGTATGTATTGATTGCTTTTATTGGCGGAGCTGCCGCAATTAATGGTTGGGCACCGTTAACTTTAGGTGCAATTGCGTCTTTCTTACAATTATCGCGTCAATTTAGTATGCCAATTGCTCAGATTTCACAACAATTGAACTCAATTGTTTTAGCTTTAGCTGGTGCACAAAGAATTTTTGAACTGGAAGATGAACCATCTGAAGTTGATAATGGCGATGTTATTATGTCACCTAACCAAGAAGTTAAAAACAGCTGGTATTGGGATGTTCCAGAAAAGAATGGTGACATTAAAAAAGTTCCAATTAAGGGTCATATTGTCTTTGACCATGTTAACTTTTCATATGTTCCTGAACATCAAATTTTGTATGACATTAACATTAATGCAAAACCCGGTATGAAAGTTGCCTTGGTTGGTGAAACTGGTGCTGGTAAGACCACTATTTCAAATATGCTTAATCGCTTCTATGAGATTCAATCTGGAAAGATTACTTATGATGGTGTCCCAATTTCTCAAATTAGAAAAAATGATTTGAGACATTCACTATCAATTGTTTTACAAGAAACGCACCTCTTCACTGGCACAATTATGGACAATATTCGTTTTGGTAAGCCAAATGCTAGTGATGATGAAGTTTACCAAGCTGCTCGCCTAGCTCATGCGGATGAATTTATTCATGAACTTGATGATGGATATGAAACTATAATTGATGGTGACGGCGGAGACTTGTCACAAGGGCAAATGCAATTATTAAGTATCGCTCGAGCAATGATTGCAGATGAACCGGTAATGATCTTAGACGAAGCAACTTCAAGTATTGATACTAGAACTGAACGAATGGTTCAAGCCGGAATGGATAACTTACTTGCTGGTAGAACTAGTTTCGTTATTGCACACCGTTTATCAACCATTGTTAATTCAGACCTTATTTTGGTTCTTGATCACGGTCATATTATTGAACGTGGTACTCATGAAGAACTCTTAAAGCAAAAGGGTTACTATTACGAACTCTATACTGGTAAAAAAGAATTAGATTAATACAAAAATGAACTCTAGATGTTTTTTCTAGGGTTCATTTTTTATAATTCTTTAAAAACGTGGTTTAATTTAGGTAATTAAAAGGAAAACGGGTAAAATATTAATAATAGATTTTAAGTGTAGTAAATAGATAAGGAGAAATCCTCATGAAGATCTTAGTTGTTGATGATGATAAAGAAATCGTTGAATTATTAAGCATATATTTAAAAAATGAAGGCTATGAACCAATCGCTGCTTATAGCGGTAAAGAGGCCTTAACCAAACTTTCTACTAATCCAGAAATTGCATTGATGATTCTTGATATCATGATGCCGCAAATGTCAGGGATTGAAGTTATCAAAGAAGTTAGAAAAGATTCTGAAATCCCAATCTTAGTTGTTTCTGCTAAAACTAGTGATATGGATAAGATTCAAGGCTTAATTACTGGGGCAGATGACTATGTAGTTAAACCATTTAATCCATTAGAAGTAATGGCTCGTGTAAGATCATTACTCCGTCGCAGTCAAAAAGAAGTTAAAGACGATAAACCTGATGTATTAGAAGTGGGACCTTTGGTAATTAATAAGGACTCACATGAAGTTAAGACTTTAACTGGTAAGGTTATTCAACTAACAGCTTTAGAATTTGGAATACTATACATGCTTGCTAGTCATCCTAACCGCGTCTTTAGTGCTGATGAAATTTTTGAAAGAGTATGGCAACAAGAATCAGTTGTTTCTGCTAAAACAGTTATGGTTCACGTTTTTCACTTGCGGGATAAAATTCAAAAGGCAACTGACGGTGAAGAAGTTATTCAGACAGTTTGGGGAGTAGGCTATAAAGTAGAGGCTTAATAAGGATGAAAAAGCAGAAAGTAATCCTAACCACAAAAGAAAAAAGTGAATTATTTGGTGAGGGTGTTATAACCGTCATCTTGCTTTTGCTCTTGAACCTTTCAATTATTATCCTGATTAATCTTGCAGTTTTAAATGATCCAAGATTAGAAAATGGAATTTTCTTTTTGAAGAAGACAATTACCTTTGCTAACGGTATGCATCTTTGGTCCTGGCAGCGATTATTTATTAGTTTTATGCTTATTGGGGATGTCTTAATTGTCTACTGGCGTCTAATTAGAAGATATCGTCAAATGCAGTTGCGTCATGTTATTGAGGAGCTACACTATATTGCCGACGGTCATTTTGATCATCGAATTCCGTTTGTAGTAAAGACAGATTTACAGAAGGTAATCGATTCAATCAATGCCTTAGTTGATAGTACAGTAGCTTCAATGGAAGAAGAGCGCCAAATTGAGCAGTCAAAAGATGATCTAATCACTAACGTTTCGCATGATATTAGGACGCCGCTAACTTCAATTATTGGCTATCTTGGTTTATTGAAGAGTAGTGAATTAAACGAAGATCAGGCTAAGTATATAAAGATTGCCTATGACAAAGCTCTTCAAATGAAGGCCCTTGCGGAAGACTTGTTTGAATATACTACCTTGCGTTCTTCAACAAACAATAAACTTGTTTTAGCACCGCTACATGTTAATTCGATGCTTGAACAAGTTGCGGCAGGTTTTGAATTAGAAGCTGAAAAGAAAAATATTACCTTTAACGTAGTTACAAGACCAAGAGATTTAGTCATTGACGCGGACGCCAAGATGATTGTACGTATGTTGAATAATCTGATTTCTAATGCATTAAAGTACGGTCATGGCGCTACCGAGATTAACTTAATTGCAAATAAGGTTAATAATGAATTTGTAGAGCTTCGAGTTGAAAATAATGGGGAACAAATTCCTAAGAAATCTCTACAAAAGATCTTCGACAGATTCTATCGTGTAGAAAGTTCAAGAAATTTAAAAACTGGCGGTACTGGTTTAGGCCTAGCCATTACTAAAAGTATTGTTGACTTACATGGTGGGACAATAAAATGTCAATCAACGGCAGAATTGACTAGTTTTATTATTCAACTACCACTCAATAGCCCCAAAGCAAAATGATGGTGTGCTATAATTTAGGCTGAATTGATTAAAAAATTGGGGAGAAAAAATGAGCGATTCTAGCATTTCTTTAAACACTTGCATCTTAATTTTGAAGGAACACCACTTGCTTAAATCAAGTGCAGTTCAAGATGCAGTTCCAACTAAAATGGATTATATTTCATATGATTCACGTGATATAAAAACAAATACCTTATTTTTCTGTAAGGGTAAAGGATTTAGACCTACTTACTTATCAATGGCTAAAGATAGTGGGGCTACTTGTTATGTGGCAGAACAACCATATCCAGAAGGTAAAGGAATGCATGCTTTAGTTGTTAGAGATGTAACTAAAGCAATGGCTCTTTTATCAGCTGCATTTTACAGATTTCCACAAGATGACTTATATGTTGTAGCTTTCACTGGGACTAAGGGGAAGACCACTTCTGCATACTTCTTAAAAGGTATGCTTGACCAAATTAATGGTGGTCGTACAGCCTTATTTTCATCTGTAGATGATATTGTCGGACCAAAGCCAGAAGATAAATTTAAGGCTAGTTTAACTACTCCTGAAAGTTTGGACTTGTTCAGAGATATGAGAACGGCTGTTGATAACGGCATGACTCACTTAGTAATGGAAGTTTCAAGTCAAGCTTACAAGAAGAATCGTGTCTTTGGTTTAACTTATGACTTAGGTTTCTTCTTAAACATTACCCCAGACCATATTGGCCCAAACGAACACCCTAACTTTGCAGATTACTTACACTGTAAGTTGCAACTAATGGTTAACTCACGTAAATGTATTATTAATGCTATGTCTGATCATTTCGATGATATTTATGCAGCAGCAACAACAACTACTAATCCAGATAGTATTTACTTGTTTGCTAGAAATGATTTTGAAAACCCTAACTTGAAGCAACCAATTGATTTCCGTTTTCAATCAGTTGAAACAGACATGAAGGAAACAGAATTTAAGTTATTCTGTGCTTCTGAGAAGGCTAAGAAATTACCAATTGCTGGAGACTACACTCTTCAAATGATTGGTGACTTTAATGAAATGAATGGTACAGCTGCAATTATTGGTGCAGGTCTTGCTGGTGAAAATTACGAAGAATGTGCTAAGGGTATTCGTCATGTGACTATTCCTGGACGTATGGAAGCTATGCCATCAAAGAATCATGGTACTGTAATTGTTGACTATGCACACAATAAAGCTTCAATGATGGCTTTAATGAGCTTCATGCAACGTGAATTTAATAATCCAAAGATTATTGTTGTTGTGGGAGCTCCTGGAGATAAGGGTGTGTCTCGTCGACCAGGATTTAGTGAGAGCTTAACTGCGTATGCAGATAAGGCTTTCTTAACTACTGATGATCCTGGTTTTGAAGATCCAATGGATATTGCACAAGAAATTGACGCAGGAATTGACCATGAAAAGGTTGACGTTACGATTGAATTAGATCGTGAAAAAGCTATTCATGATGCAATTGCAATGTCTGGCAAAGATGATATTGTTTTGATTTGCGGTAAGGGAGCAGATCCATACCAAAAGATTCGCGGAGTGGATACACCATATCCAACAGATATTAAAGTAGCTGAAAGCGTAATTAATGAATTAGAAAAAGACAACGAGGAATAGGTATGAAACACTTTTTCTCAATTATTGGTGGTATGGGAACGATTGCAACTGAGAGTTACGTTCGTTTGATTAATCACCGAGTTAAAATTGCTAAAGATCAAGACTACCTAAACTATATTTTAGTAAATGATGCTCAAATTCCTGATCGAACTGCTTATATTATGGACCATAGCAAGCCAAACTTTTTCTATGACTTAAAGGATGACATATTAAGTCAATCAAAGCTTAATCCTGATTTTTTTGTTATGCCCTGTAATACAGCACATTATTTTTATGATGATTTAGTAGCTTTGACTGATGTACCATTTCTTCATATGATGCGGATTGCTGTGCACAAGTTTGTGGATGATTTTCCAAAGGAAGAAAAAATTGGCTTAATTGCAACAGAAGGTTCTATTTACGACCATTTATATGTGGATGAATTAGAACGTGTTGGTAAAAAAGCCGAGCTAGGTGGTCCAGAAATTCAACCAATGGTGAATGAGCTTATTTATCGTGATATTAAAGAAAAGGGCGTTGTTGACCATGACTTGTATCACAAGATCTTGAAGACAATGCATGATAAGTATGGTTGTAATGTGATTTTACTTGGCTGCACTGAATTATCCTTGGCTCAAGAAAAGGCGCCAGATCACCCTTATAACGTGATTGATCCACAATCAATCATTGCAGATGTATCAATTGAACTTGCTTTAAAGATTCGTAATGGGATGGATCCTAAAGAAGCAACTGCAAAATATATGTATAAATAAATTAAAGCCCCTCAGTTTTAGACAGCTGAGAGGCTTTTTTGGTATAAAAAGGGATAATGAGAAAAAAGATTGATATAATTAAGCCTAACTTTAATAAATTTGATTTAGAAAGAAACGGCTATGTTACAAGTAGAAAATTTAAATAAAAGCTTTGGAACCAAGCAAGTTTTATTTGATATAAATTTCAAAGCAGATGATGGAAAAATACTAGGCTTGATCGGTAAAAATGGCTCAGGTAAAACCACGCTTTTTCATAGTATCTTGAAGTTTGTAAAATATCAGGGAAAGATTACTATTGATGGTCATCCTTTTTCAAGTGTTGATTATAATTCTGTGGGCTATTTACCAGAAGAACGCAGTTTAATGCCTAAATTGACCGTTTTGGAGCAGGTTAACTTTTTAGCCAGTTTAAAAGGGATGAAAAAAGATGACGTAAAGCGTGATTTGCAGGTTTGGATGCAAAAATTAGAGGTTAAGGGAAAGATTACCGATAAGATAAAGAGTTTGTCTAAGGGTAATCAGCAGAAAATTCAGTTAATTGCGACGCTCATTCATCAACCTAATTTAATTATTTTGGACGAGCCTTTTAGTGGATTAGACCCTGTTAATGTTGAAATAATCAAAGGCATAATTTTACAAGAGAAGAAACGAGGAGCAACAATTCTATTCTCTGATCATGATATGTCGAATGTTGAAGAATTATGTGATGATGTAGTAATGATCAATAATGGTCATATTGTTTTGAATGGTGCTGTAAATGATGTTCGCAATAATTTTGGTTTAACTAGACTATTTATTCGAACTAATTTAAATCTAAGTGATGTTGAAAAATTGCCGGGCGTAGAAAAGGCTGTTTTGCAAAATAATGGTATCTACAAGCTTTGGCTACTAGAAGATAGCTATGGGCGCGAAATCTTCAACACTTTATCTCATGGAGAATACTTACAAACTTTTGACCAAGAACCACCAACTTTAGATGAAATTTTTAAAATGAAAGCCGGTGAGAATAATGAATAAGACTTGGCTAGTAGCTAAAGAGACTTATCGCAGAGAAGTGAAGAATTGGTCATTTCTGTTAATGATTTTTGCACCTTTTCTGGTGTTAGTTATTTCATTCTTTTTTGGAATGAGTTCATCTTCTGCTTTTGACACCAATACAAAGGTAGGAATTGTAAGTCAAAATCAAAATTTGACTCAATCTTTAAAGAAAACTGAAGATTTTGATGTATATAAAAGTAAAGCAAAAGTAGAAAAAGCATACCAAGCTGGAGATATTAATGGATACGTAGTTGTCAATAACAATAATAAAAATTTGACCGCAACATATTACGGAACAGAAAAATTAGACAATGATGTTAAAGCTGAGTTGATGCGTAATTTAAATGTTTACCAGCAGGCACTTAATTTAAAGAATGCTAAACTTAGTCAGAAACAACTGCATTCTCTTTCTCAAAAAGTTAAATTTACTGAAAAGACTAGTAGTAAAAAGTTAGGCGCTAGTGATGAAAAAAATTTAAAGACGGCAACTTTTTGGATTCTAATTTTTGTTTTATATTTTCTGGTTCAGACTTATAGCACAATCATGGCGCAAGATATTGCCAGTGAAAAAGGTACAAAAATCATGGAGATGATTTTTTCAAGCATGCCAGGAGGCAGTTATTTTGATGGTAAAGTCTTAGGAATCTTTATGGAAATTCTGACCCAACTATTGATTTATGCCTTGATGTTTTCTGGATTTTACTATTTAGCACCTCATATTGATGGTGTAAAGGAGACGTTTACCCAAATAAAGCCAGCTGTTGACCAAGTATTGGGACAAATAATATCTTGGGGATTAGTATTCGTTATTTTGGGTTTAATCTTATACATAGTCTATGCAGCAGTTTGCGGTGCCATTGTGACTAAAGCAGAAGATGCTAATAAAGCGGTGCAACCCTTGGTTTATTTAACCTTGCTTGGCTTATTCAGTAGTATGAGTTTATCCAATAATCCTGATGGGATTTTTGCGATGATTATGTCTTACGTACCGTTTTTGTCTTCATTCTTGATGCCACTTCGGTTGATTAAAGGAAATGCAAGCAGCTTAGAAGCGACAATCTCGATGATCATCCTTGCCGTTTTCTTACTTGGATCAATCTGGTGGATCAGAAAAATTTATCCAAGCTTGATTTTGCAGACTGACGATAATGGTATGTGGAAAAATATGAAGCGTGCCTTACAAGGAATCAAAGAATAGAAATATAAATTGAATTAACTACTCAGCAGGTAAAAGTTGAGTAGTTTTTTTGTGATAAAATTGAAAGCGAATACAATAAAAAGAGGCTTGCGATATGAGTGACAATAATCTTGAAACATATACTATCAATCAAAATCAGATAAAAATAAGTTTTACTAATTCGGTCTTGAATTTAACGGTCTTAACTTCTGAAATAGTTCGTATTTTTCAAAATCGGGGCGAGCATACAAAGTCTTATGCAATTGAAGGAAATAAAGCTAAAGAAACAAATTTTGAAGTTACGAGAATACATAATTATCTTGAATTGAGGACTTCCAAGTTAATAATCAAAATTTATGATAATGAAAAAATTGATGTCTATGACGAACAAGAAAATCCTTTAATTATTGATTATCGAGCTACTAGAGTTCCGCTTGATCGGCAAATAGATGAAATCCATCAAAAATTAGCTGAATCAGAAGGCCACGATGTAGCGACTAGGTCAGAAAAGAATAGTCACTATTATGAAATAGTTAAGGAATTAGCAGATGATGAGCAATTTTATGGCTTAGGGGATAAAACAGGATTCTTGAATAAAAGGCACTATGCATATGAAAACTGGAATACAGATAATCCAGAACCACAAGTGGAAAGTTTTACGCGACTTTATAAATCTGTTCCCTTCTTAATTGGTTTGAAAAACAATCATCCCTATGGAATGTTTTTTGATAATACGTATCACAGTTATTTTGATTTAGGCAAGGAAAGCAATCACTATTACTACTACGCTGCTGATAATGGCAATCTTGATTATTACATTATCGGCGGTAGTAGCTTAAAGAAAGTTGTTGAAAATTATACTTACTTGACTGGCAGAGCACCACTTCCACAAAAATGGACTTTAGGTTATCAACAGTCTCGTTGGGGATATAGTATTAGCGCTAAAAAAGTAGAAGAAATTGTTAATAAAATGCGTAAATATCATCTTCCTTGTGATGCGATTCATTTGGATATTGACTACATGGATGGCTACCGCGTCTTTACCTGGCGAACAGATACCTATGATGATCCTAAGAAATTTATTGATAAATTGCATGAATTAGGTTTGCATGTTATTACGATTATTGATCCAGGCGTGAAAAAAGACGAAGCTTATCGAATTTATCAAGAAGGGCTTCAAAAGGGCTATTTCGTTAAAGCACCTAACGGACAAGTTTATGTTAATAAGGTTTGGCCAGGTGATGCAGTTTATCCTGATTTTGGACGAGATGCAGTTAGAAAATGGTGGGCAGAAAACTGTAAATTCTTAGTTAGTTTAGGTGTTGATGGTATTTGGGATGACATGAATGAACCAGCTTCATTTAATGGTGAAATTCCTGAAAATATTATCTTTAGCGATGAAGATGAAAAATCCACACATGCGAAAATGCATAATGTTTATGGTCATAATATGGCTAAGGCAACGTATGATGGATTAAAGAAAGCAACCGGCAAACGGCCATTTGTGATTACTCGTGCAGCTTATGCTGGAACGCAAAAGTATTCTACTGTTTGGACTGGAGATAATCAGAGCCTATGGGTACATTTGCAGATGATGATTCCACAATTATGCAATTTAGGGATGAGTGGTTTTTCTTTTGCAGGTACTGATATTGGCGGTTTTGGTGCTGATACAACGCCGGAATTATTAACAAGATGGATTGAAGCGGCTATTTTTAGTCCGCTTCTCCGTAATCATGCGGCTTTAGGAACACGCTCGCAAGAACCCTGGATATTCGGTGAGCCAACCTTATCAACATACCGTAAGTATTTACATCTTCGCTATCACTTTATTCCATATCTTTATGATCTCTTTGCTCAAGAAAGTAAGAATGGCTTACCAATTATGCGCCCTTTAGTTTTGAATTATCCAGACGATCCCCTTGTTAAAAATATAAATGATGAATACATGGTTGGCACGCAAATTTTGGTGGCGCCTGTAGTTGAAGAAGGAAAAGAATATAGGGCTGTTTATTTGCCACAAGGCGAATGGATTGATTTTTGGAATAACGTTACATATAACGGCAATAACACCATTTTGGTGAATGCTCCACTTGATAAGTTACCTTTATTTATTAGGAAAAATACAATTTTACCTTGGGGAGAAGTGAAAGAACATATTTCATCTAAGCCAGATGAGAAGATGATTTTTAGAGTGTTTGGTAAACATGGAAACTATACACACTATCAAGATAATGGCACTGATTTTGCTTATGAAAATGGCGAATATAATGTGTATGAGATAAGTATTGATGGGGATAAGGCAAATATTACTTTGAGAAAACATGGCTATAAGACCTACCGAAGAATTGATCTTAGAACTCCAAATGAAGAAATAAATTTTGTTTATAGAGATCAAAAATACGTTCAAATTTAATAATAGATAAAAGCTGACGAATAATTCGTTAGCTTTTTTATTTAGGTTCAACTTTTTGTAAATTTAGTTATGACTAATAATGAATGAACGTGAATGATTTTGAAGAAAAATGATTGATTTTATGAATGGAAACGCTTATCATATTATACGAGGTGATGATGAACGATGCTGACTGAAGAACGTCAACAAGCGATAGCAACCTATATTAATAATCACAGTATCTGTCGTGTTAATGAATTATGTAAGTTGACTAAGTCATCAGAGTCAACAATTCGCCGTGACCTCATTGAATTAGAAAAACGTGGTGTAATTGTACGTGTACATGGAGGTGCACGTTCATTGCAAGATTATTCACGCGATGTTGAACAGCAAGTAAGATTCAATCTTAACGTTGACAAGAAGCGTGAAATTGCACGTTTTGCGGTAATGAACCATGTTACTAGCGGAGATCATATTTTCCTTGATGCAGGAACAACAACTTATGAAATGGTGCCATTCTTGCGCGATATTAATGATTTACACGTAGTTACTAATGGGGTTGATATTGCACTTGCATGCTTAGATCATGGCATTCATACTCGCTTGTTAGGGGGCGAGGCGAAGATTGAAACGCATGCAGTAGTCGGCAATACTACCATGAAGCAACTTCAGGAAATGAACTTTACTGTTTCCTTTATTGGTGCTAATGGTTTAACCGCAAAAGGGCAATTTACTACACCGGATCCTGCTGAAGCTGGAATCAAGAAGGCTGCAATTAAGCAGGCTAAAGAATCTTTTATTTTAATGGATAGTAGTAAGATTGGCGTAGCAAATTTTGCAAGTTTTGCACATATTAATGAGGCAATACTCATCACTAACCATTTAAGTATAGGCAAGAAAGAGATTTTGCCTAAACAAATCAGAGTTGAGGAGGCTCGGTCATGATTTATACTGTTACAGTTAATCCAGCATTAGATTATGTTATGCAATTAGAAAAGGTGGATGCTGGTAGCGTTAACCGTTCAAATGATTGTCAATTTTTAGCTGGTGGTAAAGGAATTAATGTATCTCAAATCTTAAACCAACTTGATGTTGATAATACTGCTTGGGGCTTTGTCGGTGGATTCACTGGTAAAGAATTAGTTCGCCAATTAAACGTTAAAAAAATCGAAAGTGATTTTGTAACTATTTCTGACGATACCCGTGTTAATGTTAAAATCCATGCTCAAAAAGAAACTGAAATTAATGCGGCTGGTCCAAAGATTGATGAACAAGAAATTACTGCTTTTAAGGCGCGTTTGGATGATCTTAATGAAGGCGATATTGTTGTATTAAGTGGTAGTTTAGCACCAAGTTTGCCAACAGATTTCTATGAACAATTGTTACCAACTATTAGAGAAGCCGGTGCTGAATTCGCAATCGATACTACTGGTGAAGCTTTACTTGCAACTTTGAAGTATCACCCATTGGTTATTAAGCCTAATCACCATGAATTGGCAGCTTTGTTTAATACAAGCTTTGCTAACGATAAAGAAATGCTTGAAGCAGCTAAGAAGCTTTTAGACATGGGTGCACAAAATGTCATGATTTCTATGGCTGGAGATGGCGCTTACTTAGTAACTAAAGATCATGTTTACCACGCAAGTGCTGCTGTTGGTACTGCAGTTAACTCAGTTGGTGCTGGAGATTCAATGATTGCTGGATTTGTAGGTACTTACTACAAGACACATGATGTTGTTGAAGCATTAAAGGTTGGTTCTGCTTGCGGCGGAGCTACTGCATTTACCGAAGATATTGCTGTTAAGAGTCAAATCGATACTGTTTTACCACAAATTAAAGTTGAAGAAGTAAAGTAGTTAAAACTAAAAAATAAGAAATAAAGTTAGGATAAGGAGTTACTTTCATGAAAATTGAGGATCTTTTAAGTCCTGATTTAATGATTATGGATCTTAAAGCTACTACTCAAGAAGAAGCCATTAAAGAAATGGCAGATCTTGAAGTAAAGCAAGGCGTTGTGAACAACGAAGATGAATTCATTAAATCAATCTGGGCTCGTGAAAAAGAATCAACAACTGGTATTGGCGATGGAATTGCTATGCCACACGCAAGAAACAAGTACATTAATCGTGCTGCTGTTTTATTTGCAAAAAGTCCTAAAGGAATTGACTATAATTCTCTTGATGGTCAGCCAGTTCACTTATTCTTTATGATCACTGCACCAGCTGGTGCTGATAATACACACTTACAAGCTTTAGCTAAATTATCTAGTTTGTTAATTAATCCAGATGTTGTAAATGCTTTGAAGGCAGCAACTAAGCCTGAAGAAGTTATTGATATCTTCAAAAAAGCTGAAGCAGAAAAGGATGCTCAAGATAAAGCTGACGCTGAGAAGAGAAAAGAAGAAGCTGTAAAAGAAGCATCTAAGCCAGCTAGTGAACAAAAGCCATTAATTGTTGGTGTTACTGCATGTATTAACGGTATTGCACACACTTACATGGCTCAAGAAGCATTAATTAAGGCTGGTAAAAAATTAGGCGTTGATGTTCGCATTGAAACTAATGGTTCTGAAGGTGTAAAAGACAAGCTTACTCCTGAAGAAATCAAGCGCGCCAAGGGAGTTATTATTGCTTCCGATAAGAAAGTTGAAATGCCACGTTTTGACGGTAAAGAACTTGTGATGAAGCCAGTTGTAGATGGTATTAACCACCCACAAGAATTAATTGAAGACATTTTAGAAAACAAGGCTCCAATTTATCACGCTGATAGTAATGCCAGTGCAAGCGACGATAGTGCTAAAGAAAAACAAGGTTTATGGGCTTCCATCTACAAGAACTTAATGAGTGGTATTAGCCACATGCTTCCATTCGTTATCGGTGGTGGTATCTTAATGGCCATTTCCTTTATCGTTGAAAACTACATGGCTGGTGGTGCTAAGAACCCTGCATTTATTTTCTTAAACAGTGCTGGTAATTTAGCCTTTGCTTTCATGGTTCCGGTTTTAGCTGCTTATATTGCTGAATCAATCGGCGATTTACCTGCTTTGATGCCAGGTTTCGTTGGTGGATACATGGCAGCCATTGTTAATGGTACTAATGGTTTACAAGTTAACGTTCAAGCTCATGCTGTATCTCCGGCTGGTTTCTTAGGCGGTATTGCTGCTGGTTTTATTGCTGGATACATGATGATTGGCTTGAAGAAGTTATTTGCTAAACTTCCTAAATCTGTAGAAGGTATGAAACCAATGTTGCTATACCCAATCTTGGGCTTGCTATTCATTGCTTTGATTATGTTCTACATCATCAACCCAATCTTTAGTTCAATTAACTTTGCTATTACCCACTTCTTAAACAGTATGGGTACTGGTAATCTTGTAATTTTGACTATGATTTTAGCTGGTATGATGGCTATTGATATGGGTGGTCCTTTCAACAAAGCTGCTTACGTATTTGCTTCGGGAGCTTTTGCTAACGACCCACATTCTGCAACTGCTGCTGTTATGATGGCTGCTGTTATGGTCGGTGGTATGGTTCCTCCATTTGCTACTGCAATTGGTACTACTTTCTTTAAGAAGCGTTACACTAAAGAAGAACGTCGTGCTGGTGTTTCAAATTGGATTTTAGGATTTTCATTCATTACTGAAGGTGCTATTCCATTTGCTGCAGCTGACCCAGGTCGTGTAATTCCTTCCTGCGTAATTGGTTCAGCAGTTGGTGGTTTACTTGTTGGATTATGGCATATTCAAGTACCAGCTCCTCACGGAGGCCTATGGGTATCACCATTATCCAACCACATTTTACTTTACTTCGTTGCTACAATTGTTGGTTCTATTGTGGCTGGTCTAATTATGAGTTTCTGGAAGAAACCTGTTTCTGAAGATCCAGATGAATAAAAATAGTTTTGTGAAAAACGCTACCTCTGGGTGGCGCTTTTTAGTATAGTGGAGTGTGGATAATAAAAGTGGAAAGTGAGACTGGAAATGATTAAGCTTATTGCAACTGATATGGATGGTACTTGGCTAAGAGAAGATAAGACTTATGATAAGGAACTTTTTGAAAAAGAATTCCAAATTATGCAAGATCGCAATATAAAATTTGTTATTGCCAGTGGTAACCAATACGAAAATATTTTAGATCGTTTTCCAGAAGCCAATAAACATATGTACTTTGTGGCTGAAAATGGTGCTTTAGTAGCCCATGGAAATGAAATTCTTCAAATTTCTGATTTGTCTGATAAAGACTACCAAACAATGCTTGAAATTGTGGAAAAACTCCCATATAAGGCTATTGTAGCTGGAGTGACTAGTGCATACGTTGAAAAAAGTAGTGGAAAAGAATTTGCGGAAGATTTGAAAAAATACGTTAAGAAAATTCAAGTTGTGGATAGCTTTAACGAAATTGATGATCGAATTTTTAAAGTTAGTCTACGTGTTCCAGAAGACGAAATGCCTAAGGTTTTAGATAAGTTGCGTGAAGATTATCCACAGATTGGCTTTGTTTCAGGAGCCAGTACAGCTATTGATATGCAAACTAAGGGAATGAATAAAGCTGTTGGGCTAGAATATTTAGGTAAAAAACTTAAAATTAAATCAAGTGAAATGGTTACTTTTGGTGATAGTGGTAATGATGTTGGGATGCTCAAATTTGCTGGAACAAGTTTTGCTACAGCAACTGCTCTTCCAGATGCCAAAAAAGCAGCTAATCAAATTATTGGCTCTAGTGAAGAATCAAGCGTTCAAAAGAAGATTCTTGAATTACTTTCATAATAAAAATGTAAATTGAAATAGGTGAAAAAGGTGAATGAGCAAATTATTCGGGTTACCAGGGCTTTAAATCATCCCATTCGAATACAAATTCTTTATTATTTAAATGACAATGAAAAAAGTAGTGTAAATAATTTAGTTAAGCAGTTCGATGTAAGTCAGCCAGCTATTTCTCGGCACTTACGGATACTAGAGGAAGCAAAGCTCGTTAAAAGCGAGCAAGTGAAGCAAGAGCGCTATTATAGCTTAGAAGATAAGCATGTGATCAAGATTTTAGACGTCTTAAGACAACATGTTAAGGAAGATTTTTAGTTTAGGTATTTGAATAGTTTATAAAGTTTAAGCATCTTTTTTTCATGATCGGCTTTGACAAACATATAAAAATATGTTTATATAAAGATGTAATTTTAGAGAAAAGCATTAAATTAAAAATTCAGCAAAATTTTTATTATTAGCACTTATTGGTAGCATCAAGTCTGAGACGTCTTGGTGCTATTTGTCTATCTAAAAAATATTGACATAATAAAAAAAGTAGCTTAATCTAAGCATTAAGTTAGAACTTATGCTGAATTTTCTAACTTAATGCTTTTTTATTTTGCACAGGAGGATATAAAAATATGCAAAATTTTAAATCTAAAATTACAAAATTTATTTCTATTATTGGGCTAGTGGGGCTTTTAGCACTTGTGACTACAGCATGTGCTGATAAAAAAGAAGCAACTAACCAATCAGATAAAATTTCGATTGTTACAACAACTAATGTCTATTCAGACATTGCTAAAAATATTGTTGGAAAATATGGTACAGCTACGGCAATTATTGATAAAAGTAGTATTGATCCACATGACTTTAACCCAACAACGGCTGATGCCAAGAAATTAACTAAGGCAAATATTATTGTTGCTAATGGCTTAGGGTATGATTCATGGATGAATAAGTTAGCTAAATCTGTTGATAAAAAGCCAGTTTTAGTTGGCGAAGATCTAATGGGATTAAAGAAGGGCGATAATCCTCACATTTGGTACAATTTAAATATGCCAACTAAGTATGTTGATTATTTAGTTAAACGTCTATCTAAGTTAGATAAGAAGCATGCTGCTTACTTTAAGGCGAACGGTGAAAAGTATCTAGCTAAAGTTGATAAAATTAAGAATTTAGTTAAGACTGATAAAAGCAATAAAAAGCCAGTTTATGTAAGTGAACCTGTTTTTGACTATGCTTTAGAAGAAGCTGGCTATAAGGTGGGCGATAAGGAATTTGAAGAAGCTATTGAAAATGGCACAGATCCTAGTCCAAAAATGATTAACAAGATGAACACTGAAATTGAAGAAAAGAAGATTGCCTTTTTCGTTAACAATACGCAGGCAAGTAGTTCAACTGTTAAAACATTTGTTAAACTAGCTAAAAAGAACAATGTTCCAGTTTTAAATGTTCGTGAAACTATTCCAAACAACACTACTTACTTAGCTTGGATGAAAGAAAACTATCAGAATTTAGCTAATATCGAAAATAAATAGGATCATTTATAGGATGAAGAGAGGAAGGGTGAGATGACTGATATATTAACTGTTAAAGACCTTGGGATGAAATTTGAAGATAAGGTGATTTTTAAAGATTTGAATTTTACCTTAGCTAAGGGGTCAATGACGGCTTTACTTGGTGCAAATGGTACGGGGAAAACAACCTTAATTAGAATTTTGATGGGGATGCTGCAACCAACAACGGGCTCATTTAAGTTTGCAGCTGATACTAAAGTTGGTTATGTACCTCAATTTAGAAATTTGGATGCGGACTATCCACTTTCAATTAGGGCATTTGTGGAGCTTAATACTCCCTTATTTAAGAATGCCCAGGTAAAGGCTAGAGTAAATCAGATATTAAAAGAAACTCATCTACTCGATATTCAAAATACCAGAATGGGTGAAGCTTCTGGTGGTCAAAAGCAGCGTGCATATTTAGCTCAGGCTCTATTAGATAAACCTGATTTTATTATCTTAGACGAGGCAACTGCTAGTTTAGACCCAGTTGCTAAAGAAGAATTAATGTCATTAATTAAGCACTTGAATGAAAAGCATGCAATGACTGTGTTATTTACAACTCATGATATTCCTTTAGCAAAGAAGTATATGAAGGACTATCTTTTGTTTAAAGACAAGGGCTTAGTAGCTGGTAAAATTAAGGATTTAACTGAGGAGGTGGGTGAAGAATAATGTTTGCATATGACTTTATGCGTTATGCATTTCTAGCTAGTACCTTTATTGCAATTACTTGTGGAATAGTTGGTGTATATGTTGTAGCTAGAGGATTTTCATTTCTAGCCCACACACTTTCAGAAATTGGGTTCGCTGGTGCTGCTTTTGCAGTCTGGATTGGCTGGGTTCCTCTATGGGGGATGGTTCTCTTTACCCTGCTTGGTTCAATTAGCGTTGGTGAATTATCAATGAGAAGCGACCAGAAGGAATCCGCAATTAGTGCAATTTCAGCCTTATTTATTGGATTAGGTGTGCTGTTTTTAGCGATTGCAGGTGGTAATAGTCGCTACGCCACTAACATCTTATTTGGATCAATTATTGGGGTTGATAAAGAGGGAGTTATTCAATTAGTTATCTTGTCTCTCTTTGTTTTAGCAATCATTTTCTTAGTTTTAAGACAATTGAACTATGATTCGTTTGATCATGTTGGAGCAATTAGCCACCATATTAATACTAGTTTAGTTTCAGTGGTATTCTTAATTGCCTTAGCTTTAGCTGTTTCAATTGGTGCACAAGTTGTTGGATCATTATTAGTATTTATTTTATTAACTTTGCCATCTTCAAGTGCCCGCTATTTAGGCAAAACAATTTCTTCTATGTTGTGTTGGTCAGTTGGAATTGCCTTATTTGGAGTTTGGGTTGGATTAGTTTTGGGATATGTAACTAATTTACCGGTGACTTTCTTTATTTCGATTATTGAAGTTGGAATTTATTTATTTGTTTACGGTGTACATGCTATTAAAAAATAATAGACTTGGTTAAAACCTACAAGAGCAGGAGTTGCTTTTGTAGGTTTTTTGTTTTTAAATTTCCTTAAAATGTGGAAAAAGGATAAAATTAAATAGTATTACTTTTTTAAATGAGGAAAACTATGTGGATAAATTTTTTATGGGCATTGATACCAATTCTATGGTTAATAATTTCTCTTGGAATAGTTGGTATGCCTGCTTCAAGAGCATGTACAATTGGATTAATTATTACAATTGCTGATGCTGTTTTAATGTTTAAACAACCCCTAATTAATACTCTTTCTGGTGCTTTAGAAGGTATTATAATGGGAATTTGGCCGATTATGTATGTAATTCTGGCGGCACTTTTTGTTTATCAGATTACAACTGAGTCGGGAAGTATGCAGACGATTGAAAAGTTATTATCGTCTATTACAACTGATAAAAGAATTCTAGTTTTAATAATTGCCTGGGGCTTTGGTGGTTTTCTTGAATCTATTGCTGGTTTTGGAACAGCAGTGGCAATCTGTGCCGGTATTTTGATTTCATTAGGTTTAGAGCCAATTCAAGCATCTGTAATTTGCTTAGTTGCTAATAGTACGGCAACAGCCTTTGGAGCAATTGGCTTGCCGGTTTTGACATTAGCTGAAGTGACTAATCTTAATGATGTGCAACTAGGCTTTATTGTAACTTTGCAATTGGTTATTTTGGTTATTTTAGTACCTTTTATCTTGGTAATTCTTACTGGTAAAAGTGTTAAAGCACTTAAAGGTATTGTCTTTATTACTTTAATGTCTGGGGTGGGAATGGCAATTCCGCAAGTTATTATTGCTAAGTTTACGGGTGCAGAACTTCCAGCTTTAGTTGGTTCATTGTTCTCAATTTTGATTACAGTGTGGCTCACGAAGCGAAAGACTGGTGCGGTAGAAGAAGTAGAAAATGAAAGTGTTAGCGAGATTATAAAGGCTTGCTCGCCTTTTATCTTAGTCTTTATTTTTGTTTTACTTGCTTCATCTCTTTGTCCACCTGTGAATAACTTCTTAACTAGTGTAACTACGCATTTACATGTTTATTTAGGAAAGAATCCAAATGATCTTCCGATTAACTGGCTTTCTTCTCCAGGAACATTAATTTTATTAGCTGGTTTAATTGGTGGAAAAATCCAGGGATTGAGCTTTAGCAAGATGTTCAAAGTTTTGGTTAATGTATTAAAGACAATTGGCATGACGACTATTACGGTGTGTGCAATTGTTGGTCTAGCTAAGGTAATGGTTTATGCAGGGATGACAAACGCTTTGGCTTTAGCTTTAGTAAGTTTGCTTGGCCCAGCTTATCCGTTATTTGCACCATTAATTGGAGCACTCGGGACATTCTTAACAGGGTCTGCTACTTCGGCTAATGTCTTGTTTGGTAATTTACAATACTCAGCTGCTCAATCTTTAGGTGTAAGCAAGTATTGGATTGTAGCGTCAAACATGACTGGTGCGACTGCAGGGATGCTATCACCGCAGAATATTGCAGTAGCTACTGGTGCGATTAATAAAGAAGGCTTAGAAGGAAAGATTTTGAAAGAAACTGTTAAGTGGGGAAGCTTATACTTGTTGATTACTTGTGTATTTCTTTATTTAGTTGGTTTGTTTGCTAAATTGGTGTAATTGCTTGTTTGTGTTGGTTGTAATTAAGAAAAATTGTTAGATTTTCTTTAGCTTTAAATGTATGTAATAAAATAAAAAAGTTCCTGATTTCACTTGATGAGATCAGGAACTTTTTTATTTGTTTAGAAATTTATGATTTATAAATTGTGGCATATTTGTGCAATTAATTGTGTAAAAGAACTTGACTAAAGTAAAAATGGGGGGGGGTAAACTAGCCTTGTATATGCCGTTATTTAATATACTTGGAGGATGTAAGAATGAGAAGAAGAACAACGATGTTAATGTCAGCATTGTTTGTAGCTGGTGCGTTTGCAATTAATGGTAATACTGCTAAAGCAGATACAGTAGTAAAGCAACCTGCTGATAAAATCCAAGACGATAGTAATGCAATTCAAGAAAGTAGTGCTAAGGATAAGGCAGAATTGCGCAAAGTACAAGAGGATTTAACTAATAAGCAGGCAGATAAAATTAAAGCTGAAGACTCTAAAAAAGAATTAACTGCGACTTTAGAACAAAAGCAAGCAACTGCTGAACAAGCCAAAAAAGCTTTAGATAAAGCAAAAGGTAACTTAGAAATTGCACAAGATGTTCAAAATAAATATGCTACTAAATATGATTCATCATTTGAAAATAATGTAAAATCTGCGCAAGTAGATAAAGATAATGCAGATAAAAATGAAAAAGATCTTGAAGATCAAGTACAAGATTCTAAAAATAAGCAAAATGATTTAATTGACCAAAAAAATACTGCTGATAGTGAAATTAAAGCTAATACTGAAACTTTAAATAAAGCTAATGAAGATTTAGCTAAAGTACAAGAAAATCAGATACAAGCTCAAAAGAATTTTGGTAATGTACAAAAACATTATGCACAAATTCAAGAAGAATATGAAGCTAAGAAATCTGCTACAAATAAAGCAACACAAGATTTAGAGCAAAATAAATCTGATTTAGCTAAAAGTCAAAAAGCACTATCTGATTTACAAACTAATAACAATGACTTAGATAAGGCTGTTAATAGTATTCAAAATAACTTGAGTACTGCAAATATTGAATTGACTAATACCCAAAGTAATTTGAGCGGTATTCAAACTAAGGCAAATGATATTCAAAAAAAAATAAATAATGTAAATATTAAATTAACAGAAGCAGTTGATAAAAGAGACGGTGCTAAAACAAAACTAGATAGTTATAATCAATCTTCATTTGTTGTGCCAGAAAATTATAAAAATACTTTTATTAAGTGGTTAGGTATTGACGGCGTCGATGGACTAGTAATAAAAGATGGCGGTGTCAAATTTAATTACAAGCAATATGAAAATGAAATGCGTCTAGTGTCTTCAGAGGGAGAAAAGTTAAATAACTTTAAGCACAATACACAAGATGAAAAACGTATGGTTAATGTTAATCACATGACTGAAAATGAAAAACTTGAACTTAATAAATTTAGCACTCGCTTGATTAACCAGATCCGCGTTCAGATGGGAAAAAAGCCTGTAAATTTAAATAGAAGTGCTATGGCTTTTGCTGATGAAATTGCTAAGAATTATATAAAAGATAGATTTATGATGGATGATCCTAAATATGATCGTTATCGGGGACATGATACTCCTGCAATTAGCTTAGCTGCCCAACAATATGGATTAGATCCTACGAAAAATTATTATGAAGATATGGCTGACTCATTTGTTGTGCCGAAAAATGCCAAAAATGCCGACGCCGTATCAATGAGTATGGATAAGTTAAAAGAAGGTATTTACAACGCCATTAAATTAATGATTTTCAGTCAGAAAGAATGGAATCATGCACAAGGTTTATTGACTATGGGATACATGTCTGACTACGACAAATGGGGTACTCACAAAAATCGGCCTATCTATGCCGGGATGAGTATGAGTATACAACCAGATAAATATGATGATGGAACTGGGCAAGACACTTATGAGGTATTATTCCACTTTATTGATGTTCCAGGGGATATTCAGACAAAAGATGGAGAGTTGAGTCTATTACCTCGATATATTGGTGACAAAAGTAAATTTGACACAGAGGATAATATTTCATTGGACCGTGCTGATAACTCCAAGGTGCAACAAGCTTATAATCAAGCTGCAGATGAAGTTAATAATTTAACTGCACAAAAGAACAACCTAAATAACCAGATTCAAAACATTAATGACCAAATTAAGAATAATCAACATATTATTAATGATTTAACGGTAAAAATTAGTAACTTATCTAATGAACTTGCAAAGGCTAAACAGCAAAAACATGAAGTTGAGGACAGCATTAATACTATTTCAAAGCATATTTCTGATTTAAAATCTTCTCAACCTGTATTGATACAAGCCCAGAATAAAGCTACCAACGATCTAAATGCATACCAACAAAAACATGCTGATGCAATTAAGGATTATTCAAAGGCTAAAACTCAATTAGATAAAGTAAATGATGATCTTAAATTAGCTAATAACAATAAAATTGGTGCTACTCAAAATCTCAAACAAGCTCAGGACAAATTGGGACAAATTAATAAAGAGTTAGATATTGTTAATACACAATTGACGGATTTAGAAGCAAAAGTATCAAGTGCAAAAAACTCTCAAATTGTTGCTAACGAAAATCTACTAAGAGCACAAACTGCTTTTAATAATTATTTAGCTGCTTATCAGGATGCTGACAATAAGCTGAAGAAAG
Source organism: Lactobacillus isalae (assembly GCF_947539375.1). NCBI lineage: Bacteria > Bacillati > Bacillota > Bacilli > Lactobacillales > Lactobacillaceae > Lactobacillus > Lactobacillus isalae. Next base: position 1,542,557 of record NZ_OX443569.1, on the reverse strand, counting down.
CAAAAATAGATTTAGCAACTAAAGCTGAAGAATTTAAAAAAGCTAAGGGTAACTACGATACTGCTAATACTGATTATCAGACAACTAACAATCAAATTATTGAGCTAGATCGCCAAATTAGTAATCTTAAAAATGATATTAATGAAGCGCAAGCTAAAGTTACTAAATTAAGTGAAATTATTAAGACGAAAGAAAATAGTCAAAATAAAAACAACAAAGTTAACAAGATTGAAACAGTTGTTAACGGAAAATCGAATGTTCTTATCATTTCTAAGCATGATGATATAAAAGAACGTCCAATTAGTAATCTTAAAAATAATAGTAGTGAAAACGAAGATACTAAACTAAGTGACATCGTCAAAATTAATAAACAAAATAACTATAGTGAAAATAATAAGGTAGAGGTCACTGTTAATAGATCATCAAGTACTCCTATTCTTTCTAAGTACAATAGTATGAAAGGCAATCAAGCAAAGTTAAGTACTATTACAAATGAAAATAACAAATTTAATAATCAAGTAATTAATAGTAAGAACAATTCACAAGTCTCGAATTTTTCTAAACATGATCAAACAAGCAATGAAAAAGGTGTAACTACAAATAAAGTTAAATTGCCACAGACTAGTGAGAAACAAGGATTTTTTGCAAGTTTACTAGGTATGTTTCTTGCAACTTTAGGTCTAGGAATTTTTGGAGCAGACAGAAGTAGGGATCGGAAAGAGTAAGTGTATTTAGAATACAGGTAGTATTAAGTTTCACTTAGAAAACTTTCTACGTAAAAATTTTAATCAAAAGAGGGGATACAAATAAATGGATAGAAATGAATTATTAAACTACCTTCAAGAAAAAAGAAATGCAACAGCTGGTGTTGCAAATGCTCAAGCTAATTTATCATCAGCGAAGAGAAGTTTGAGTAATGCAGAAGATAAATGGCATAAAACAATTCTATGGGTTGGAGGATTTGGAATATGCGCCATGATTTTTGATATATTGAATAATTCTCTAAATGATATTTGGGGTGCGTTATTCGTATTAGCAATTGCAATTGGTTTGAAGTATTGGAAACAAGTTAACTATGTTAAACCAGCCGAAGGTGTTGTTGCTCAAAAAAGACAAGAGTTAAATGCTGAATACGATGCCCCTACGTATAAGCAAGGAATGAATGGTTTTCCAAAGAAGTTCTATAATTACGCTGATGTTTATCGTCTTTGGAACTTAGTTAATGAAAATCGTGCTACTACATTACAAGATGCATTTAATTTGCTTGAAACACAACAGTTCCAAGAAAGTCAAATGGAGATTCAGAAACAAATTAGAGCAGCTCAAGAAGATATTGCTAGAAATGCAAGAATTGCGGCAGAAGCCGCTGGAGCTGCTGCCGCAGCAGCTTCTCGTCCACGAAAGGTAGAAGTGAGTGGGACTGTTCGTCATACCGGTCATGTTACAAGTGACTCCCCTCGTATAATTGTTAAAAAATAAGGAATGGAAAATTTGAGGGAAAGAAACATGAAGAAAAGTATAAGTATAGCAACAGGATTATTAAGTTTATTATTACTAGCAGGTTGCAGTAACCAAAGTAAATCTAATTCAACTGCTTCTCAAGAAAGTAGTAAGAGTAGCGTAGTTTCAAGTAAGAAGAAAACTAGCAAAAAGAATGATTCAGATAGGATGGATGATGGTGCGAAAAGTAAATCAAGCTCTACAGAAAATTCTGAATCTTCTAGCTCAAGTAGCGAAAATAGCAACTCAAGTGAAAGCTCAAAGTCTAGTCAAAGTAGTACTAGTAGCACTAACAAAGTAGCTACTAAGAAAATGAATTTTGACCAAATTCAAAATGGTGACTACAGCAGTTTAGTTGGTAACTGGAAGTTAATTAAAGCCGTTGGTCAACATAAAGATGTAACTGACAGAACAGATTCTACTTTAACTATTACTCCGTCACTTTTAAAAACGAGCAGTATAGAATTATCAAAAGATGGGTTAACAGATAGTAATGATACACATCCGATTGAAGTTAAAAGAGTTGGAGACGCATTAAACATCTTGAATGCTGATGACCATGATTCTCAATATAACTGGAGTGTAACATTCTATCCAGCAAATTCACAAAGTGTTGTTATTGACGGTGAAAAACAAGCACCTGTTTCTAAAAATCTAATAGCTATTTGGGTAAGTAGTAATAACTATACTGAAGTTTTTGAAGAAGAATAATAATAACTGAAGTTTTTGAAGAAGAATAATAATAAAGGTAAGAAAATTAATGAAGGAAAAAATAAAGAGTAATAAACAAAATCTAATCGCTATTGCGGTTATTATAGTAATTGCATTAATAGGTATTATTCATGGAGTAGTCCATAAGCTTAACTATTTGAATTCTCACGATTTAAATGGAAATTATGTTTGTATAGTGAAACACGATGATCAGACGGAAAAATGGAGTTTTAAATTTAAAGATAATAAAACTTTTGTCTATACCGATAAATATAGGGATAAGGGGCAAAAGTATTGGGAAGTGGGAGTTCCTAAAGAGAAAGGAACATATCAGCTTTCGAAAGGTAAGTTAAAGCTTAAGAGTAAACGAATTAAGGCAGAAGGAAAACTTTCGGAAGACAGAAAAAGTTTTACTATAAGGAAAACAAAGAAGGAGCGTTCGTCGGTAATTACACCAGTCACAAGCCATTTAAGAACCGGATTAACTTTTAAAATTGATGAATAAGAAAAAGGATAAGAGATGGATTACGAAAATTTAAAAAAACATAAAAAGGGTTGGATTACTGGTGGAGTTATTCTTCTAATACTAATTATTTCCTTATTTGCCTGGAATAACTATAATGCTCATCGACTAGATGGAAGTTATAAGGGTACGGTAACTTTCTTATTTTGGAAAGAAAAAGTAGATATGAAGTTTTCAAGGAATAAGACTTTTACTTCTATTACTACATTGGAAGACGGAAGAAAGTCTAAAGAAAAAGGAACCTATGAAATTTCTGGCGATAAGTTAACTCTAAACTTTAAGGGAAAAGATTCTTTATACGGTAAATTAAAAGATAACCGGAAAAAGATAACGTTTACTTCTGGCGATAAAAATGTAGAAGACATATTGTGGAAAGGTGTGACACTGAGGAAAGATCAATAACTATTCTGCGTCATAAATAATATGAAAATGAGATGCAGATAGACTGAATATAGCTTACGCGCAAGCAGTTCCTAAAAAATCTGAGCAAAGAACTGGTTCTGATGAGCAAAATTCTAATAATTTAGAAGCTGCAACAATTATTGGTGATAGTGTAACTCTAGGTAGTCGGCAATATCTTTTAGACCATATGAAAAATGTTCAAATTGATGCCGAAGGTAATCGTACGATGGATAAGGCCTATAACGTATTAATAAATTTGCAAAATTCAGGACAACTATCTAAGAATGTTGTTATTTGTATTGGAACTAACTCTTTAGATGATTATCAAAAGCAGACTGAAAAGGTTATTCATGATTTGAAGCCAGGCCATCATCTAATCTTTATTACTCCACATGATGGTCATGCAGATTCTTCTTATAATTCGTATAAGCTTGCAGTATGGGAAAGAACGCTCCCTAATAAGTATAAATTTATTACAATTGGTGATTGGGATAAAGTGGCCCGGAAACACCAAAATCTATTTTCAGGAACTGATGGAACTCATTTTTGCGGACGAGATGATATAAGTAAGTTATACCTTGATTGTATTAAAGATGCTTTAGCTCGTTCAGAAAAGACGCCAGTCAAGAAGTAGAAAAATACATTGTTATTGCAAAATTGCAGTAATAATGTATTTTTTTGCTTTTCAAAAAAAAGCACCACTTTGCGTAATAAACATATGGGATTACTCCTCAAATATCTTTAGAGAGGATTTACTTCATATGGTTAAAAAGATTGGACCTTGGTTTGGGTTCACGGAAGATAAAGTTTTTGGGATGGTGAGGGAAAACAAGGATTTTTGCAAGTATTTGCTTGAAATCATTATTTCAGATTTAAAAATTAAAAAGATAGACTGGCTAGATAAGCAAGTTGAGATTAATAATCTTGAGCGTAAAAACGAGGCTAAAGAAGTTAGACTTGATGTTTTAGTCACAAACCATGAAGGACGTGTGTTTAATATCGAAATGCAGACAACAGACCAAGACGATATTGGTAGACGTATGCGTTACTATCTTTCAAGGATTGATTTACGCTATACTTTAAATAAGGGTAAGACCTATCGAAATTTGAAAGACGCCTGTATTCTTTTTCTCTGTAATTTTAAACCTAAGAAAGATGATAAATTTTATGACTCTTATCATATATATTTTGATCAGGATAGGGCGAAACTAATGGATAATGGCAGTACCTTGAAACTGATTTCTGATAAAGAGCTAGAAAAGATCGTCGCTATGTATAAAATAAAATAGCTAACGAAAAAGCTGGTAGATTTTATTTCTACCAGCTTTTTCTATTTAAATGTGAACCTTACTTTTCAGCGTTTAATTCATCTACAATTTTTTCAAATTCATTAAGACGCTTTTCAAAAGTATCAAAAGCATCCCTCAAGTAATCAGCCTTAGTCATATCAACGCCAGCTCGTTTCATAATTTCTGTTGGGTAATCCGAAGAACCTGATTTTAAGAAATTAATATAAGCATCACGTTCTTTGTCAGTGCCGTGAACAACTTTATTGGCAAGAGCAGTTGCAGCCGCAAAACCTGTTGCGTATTGGTAAACGTAGAAGTTGTAGTAGAAGTGAGGAATACGTGCCCATTCCATAGCAATTTCTCCACCAGGTTCTACGCTATCTCCATAATATCTTTGGTTTAAGTTGCCATAAAATTCATCAAGTACATCAGCAGTTAATGGTTGTCCATTAGCATCAGTTTCATGAATAAATTGTTCAAATTCCGCAAATTGAGTTTGACGGAAAAGAGTCCCCTTAAATGAATCAAGATAATGGTTCAAGACAAAAGCCCTAGTTTTAGGGTCAGTAATCTTGTCTAAGAAATACTCGGTTAAAATATTTTCGTTAGTAGTTGAAGCAATTTCAGCAACAAAAATTGGATAATCACCGTAGACGTAAGGTTGAGTGTTTCTTGTATACCAAGAGTGGACAGAGTGACCAGTTTCGTGAACTAGAGTATAGAGTGAATCAAGGTTATTTTCCCAGTTAAGTAGTTCGTATGGATCAGTATCGTAGGCACCACCTGAATATGCACCAGTTACTTTATTTTGACTTTCAACTATATCAATTACGCGGTTATTAAAAATGTAATCAACGTGCTTTAAATAGTCTTCTCCTAGTGGAGCTAAGGCCTTTCTAGCTTCTTCTTTTGCTTCGTTAAAGTTATAAGAAAGGACAGGTTCACCAGTTAACGGAACATACATATCGTACATTTGAAGATCTTTTAAGCCCAAAATTTTCTTTCTTAATGAAACGTAGCGGTGAAGTAAATTAAGGTGACTATTTACTTCTTTAATTAATGTGTCGTAAACGGTTGTTGGAACACCATTCTCACTTAAAGAAGCTTCTCTAGCTGAATTATATTTGTGTACTCGAGCATTAAAATTGTGAGCCTTTACCTCACCTGATAAAGTTGAAGCGAGACTGTTTTCAAACTGACCGTAGCTTGCGTACATTACGTCAAAGGCATTTTTACGAATATTACGGTCTTGAGATTGGATTAAAAGCGAATATAAGCCGTCAGATAATTGAACCATTTCGCCATCTTCGTCTTGTACATACCCATATTCCATATCAGAATTAGTTAAGACATTGAAGGTGTTAGCAGATGTACCCATTGCATCTCCGGCGTCAGCGATGATTTTTTCTTCATTTGCTGGTAGAGTATGAGGACGCTTTTGCGTAATTTGCTCAAGACGGTGCCGATAATTTTCTAAACGTGGTTCGTCTTGCATGAACGTGGCAAGTGTTTCTTCTGGAATAGATAAGATTTCAGGATCAACGAAAGCAATCGCAGCACTCATTTGGTTAGCTAAGCTTTGAGCTTTAGCCACTAAACCAAGGTAATGAGTATTTTTTGTATCGACGTCGCTTGACATTGTAGCGTAAACATACACCTTTTCAAGGCGTCGATTTACTGCTAGGATTTCTGTGATTCCTTCGTAAAGATTTTTACCAGACTTAGCTAGCATTCCTTTGAATTTATTTAGATTTTTGATTTCTTTAGCGACTTGATTATATTCTTGTTCCCATTCTTGATCGTTTTTAAAAACACGACTTAAGTCCCATTTGAGGTCATCAGATACTTCATTTCTTGTTGGAAGAGTCATATTTTTTCCTTCTTTCTGTGATACAAATTTTATTAATCACCATTATAGAACATTATTTCGCTTGCTAAAAAATAAAAATTTTTTAATAATGAAACTAATGCGCTTAACCAGTGATTTTTGTAATATGAAAAGGTAAGCAAATAGTCAGAGGAGTCAAAAATTAATGAGACCGGATGCACCTAATAAACCAAGTAAAAAACTGAAAAGAAATAACGTTTTTGCGGCGAATAAAAAAGACATTAAAGATGGAAATAGCTTTGCTCGTTTGGTAGGTCTCCTAACAATTTTGCTTGTATGCGGAAGCGTAGCTTATTTTGCTCATGCATATTTCTCTGCTATGAGTTCAGTACAGCAAGCTTATCGTGGAACTGGAAAAACTTCGCAGTTAATATCTCAGAAAAAGCCAATTTCGATTCTAATTCTTGGGGTTGATCAAGGAATTGAAGGTAGGCATGATCGTGGAAATTCCGATACGATGATTTTGTCGACAATGAATCCGCAAAAAAAAGAAGCAACAATGACATCAATTCCCCGTGACCTGTTAGCCGATATTAAGGGAGACGGAAGCGGAGAAGGAAAATATTATATGTTCCGGGTGAATTCAGCTTATCAAGTTGGTGGCAGTAAAGGAGCTACAAGAACAGTTAGTGCGCTTTTAAATACGCCGGTTAACTATTACATGGAAGTTAACATGAAGGCCTTAGAGAGCATGGTAGAAGCTCTAGGAGGGGTAGATGTGAATGTCCCATTTACATTTACTTACCACACCCATTTTAAGAAAGGAAAACAACATTTAAATGGTAAAGAAGCTTTAGACTATGTCCGGATGCGTAAGGAAGATCCACGAGGAGATTATGGCCGCCAGATGCGTCAAAGACAGGTAATTAACGATATTGTGCGTAAAGGAATGTCGGTTAATTCCATTACTAATTACCGTAAAATCCTCAAAGTCTTTGCCAAATATGTTAAAACTAACCTAACTTTTGATGATATGCTCTCAATTGCAATGAATTATCGGGGATGTACGCAAGACATTAAGAGTGGCTATATTCATGGACATAATGTCTGGATTGGAGCAGCTGCCATGCAGGTAGCCCCTACTAAGGAATTACAGCGAGTGTCAGACTTGGTTCGCTCTAGCTTAGGGTTAGAGAAAGAAAAACTGCGTAACCAAGAAACTAGACAGAACAGTTTGCAACAGGGATTAGACTGGGATGATCCTGAAGATTTTAGAAATTATGTAATTTACGATAAAAATTCAGATACTATTCCATGGGATGGAAATTAAGAAAAAAGCAACTAGCGAAGCGCTAGCTGCTTTTTTTAGTATATCTGTTGATGATTCTATCTTAGTGATTTTGGCTGCCAACTGCAACTCCTATCGTAAAAGTTTTAGTTGCTAAGTTGTGTATTAGGATTTTCGTGATTTAGTCTTTTTTCTTCAAATTTGATATCAGCTAATTTATTTTCTTTATCTTCTTGAAGTTGTTCTTCTTTGAACTTTTTGCTGAGAAGAGTTGGCTTAATTGTATTTTCAACTAGGCTTTTAGATACGTTAAAGTTAGTATCTTGATCAGCTGCCTGTGATGTAACTGAATTTGTAAGAAAACCAAAGCCTAATAATGCAATAAGTGCTACTGAAATTCCCTTCTTATGTGTCAAAGTGTTTACTCCTTTTAAGTCTAAATTTAATAATAATTGAATATGAATCGTGTTACACTAGTGGATATTTAAAAAGTCGTTTTTAATTTACTTAACAAACTGTATTATATAAGAGGATTATTGCAGTAAAATAAAACGAAATTTACATTTTTTTACAAAAAATTCAATTACGTAAATTGAATGTAATATTTGAAAAATCAGTGTAATAAAAAGGATGATGAAAAAATGAAGCAAACTAAGTATTTTCCAGTTGTTTATGGGGTAATTTCTGCACTTATTGCATTTATTGCAGTGTTTTTTATTGCGCAAAGAACCTTCCATTTATCTTTGCCAATGGCTACTTTAAGTGCTGGAGTTTTTGCGGCATTCTTTTATGTTCTTTCATATTTTAGAGGACACGCTTCCTATGAAATTAAAGCAATTGTTGCTAGGTATAACTTAACAGACCAAGAATTAGCTGAGATAACAGGCATGAAGGCAAGCGACTTCCCGATTTATCACAATAAACTTCAATTAATTATTCCAAAAAGGCAATGGCCAAGAGTATTAAATGCACTACAAGAATACGACCAAGAACAAAAAAGTAAGATAACCGATCAAGAAAACGAGCAAGATGAGAGGAAACAATGAGTTTACTAACAGTTAAAAATTTAAGCCAAACATTTATTGATAAAACTTTATATGAAGATGCAAATTTTGTTTTAAATAAAGAAGACCATATGGGGGTAACTGGTCAAAACGGAGTTGGAAAATCAACTTTAATTAAGATTTTAACTGGTGAAATTACCCAAGATGAAGGTGAAGTTAAATGGCAGAATAAACTTCACGTTGGTTATTTAGATCAATATGCCAAGCTTGAAGCAGGCATGGGAATTAAAGAGTTTTTACAGACGGCATTCAGTGATCTTTTTGCAAAAGAAAAAGAATTAAATAATCTTTATGTGAAATATGGCGAAAATGGGGATGAATCTCTCCTAGAAAAAGCTGGTAAGATTCAAACTTTACTAGAAGAAAAAGAATTTTACGATATTGATACTAAGATTGACCGAGTAGCGACAGGTTTAGGATTAGCTGATCTAGGTTATGATCGGGATGTATCAAAACTGTCTGGTGGACAACGGTCTAAATTGATTTTGGCTAAGCTGCTTTTACAAAATCCAGATGTTTTAGTCTTAGATGAACCAACTAACTATTTGGATGTTAACCATATTGATTGGTTGGCTGATTATTTGAATGATTTTGAGGGAGCTTTTATTGTAGTTTCTCACGACTATGATTTCCTAGGCCAAATTACAAACTGTATTATTGATATAGATTTTGGAACGATTACCCGTTATACAGGTGATTTAAAGCACGCTTTGCGTCAAAAGGAAGCTGATCGTGAAAGTTACTTAAAGGCATATGCGAACCAGCAAAGAAAAATAAAAAAAACTGAGGCATACATTAGAAAGAATAAGGCTGGATCGAGATCTAAGAGTGCCAAATCCCGTGAAAAACAACTTGCAAAGATGGATATTTTGACTCCACCACAAAATAATAAGAAAGCGCATGTCATCTTTCCATATGTTGATACAGCTTCAAATCTACTTCTACAAACTCAAGATTTAGTAATTGGTTATGATCAAGCTTTAGTCAAATCTGCCTTTAACTTTTCTGTTGGGAATGGTGAAAAAGTAGCAGTAACTGGATTTAACGGAATTGGAAAAACTACGCTTCTAAAAACCTTGTTAGGAAAATTGAAGCCAATTTATGGTAGTTTTGAATTATCTTCAACTGCTAAGCTTGGCTACTTCCAGCAGGATTTGGTTTGGCCAAATAAAAATATGACGCCTTTACAGTATTTACAAGAAGAATTTCCACGCCTACGTCCTAGAGAGTTGCGTCAGGCTTTAGCTCGAATGGGGTTAACTGCTCAGCAAGCAATGAGCCCTTTAAAGGAACTCTCTGGTGGAGAACAGGAAAAAGTGAAGTTAGCTAAGATGCAATTTGAGCCATCAAATTTACTATTTTTAGACGAGCCTACTAACCACTTGGATATCGCAACAAAAGATTCTTTACGTAAAGCAATTGTTGAATTTAAAGGTGGAGTAATTATTGTAAGCCACGAGCGAGATTTCTTTAGAGGAAATTGGGTTGATAAAACGATCGATATTGAAAAGATGAATAATGAATAGTATTTAGAGGATTAAAAATGGATAAAGAGCATGTGAGCCAAGATTATGTTGCTGAAGTGCTGGATACCTGTTTAAAAGCGGGCAGATTAATGATCGAAGGCGGTAGCGAAACTTATCGTGTTGAAGATACGATGATGAGAATAGCACGCAATGCTGGCATTGCTGGTGCTAGATGTTTTACAACTCCAACCGGAATATTTATGAGTTTGGGTGAGCATTCTTATACCCAGGTAACGCAAGTTAAGAAAAGAAATATTAACTTGGAATTAGTAGATCGAGTTAATGAACTATCACGTGAATTTGCGGCTAAGGAAATAAGCTTAAAGGAATTGCAAGAGCGATTGAAACAGATTTCAATTTCGATTCCTGACTTTCCAATTTGGCTTCAAATTATCGGGGCTGCAATTTTAAGTCCGACTTTAATGGTTTTGTTTATGGATGACTATGACTGGATTGATTTTCCAGCAGCTGCTGTGATTGGTGGATTATCATATGCTGTATATTTAGCCATTAAACGCTATACTAACATTCGTTTTTTAGCCGAAATGGTGACTGCAATTTTTATGGGAGTAATTACGATTATGGCTTGCAAAATCTTCCCTAAACTTGTAGTTGATAATATCTTGATTGGGTCTTTAATGACTCTTGTGCCTGGCGTAGCAATAACTAACGCCTTGCGCGATCTTTTTGGCGGTGACTTACTATCTGGTATGGCAAGAACGACTGAAGCAGTTTTAACGGCTATCGCTTTAGGCGGCGGAATTGGTATTGCCATTAAGTTATTATGGGGTGTGATGTAATGCCTTTTTGGTTAGAAATAGTAATTAATTTAGTATTTGCTTGGCTTGCCTCTGTAGGTTTTGGTCTAATTATTAATGTTCCACACCGTGCTTTAGTTTTATGTGGTATCAGTGGAAGTGCAGGTTGGATTTTATATTGGCTAGCGAATAAAATTGGCGTTGGTCGTTTAGGCTCTAATCTTCTAGGAGCACTTTGTGTCGGAATTTTAGGTTTGGTATTTGCTAGGATTAAGAAATGCCCTGTGACAGTTTTTAATATTCCTGGAGTTGTTCCACTTGTGCCCGGTGTGCCAGCTTATCAAGCAGTACGTGCGATGGTGGAGGGACAATTATCTGACGCCGAAGATTTAATCTTACGAGTAGCAATTGTAACAATTGCGATTGCGATGGGATTTATGCTGGCGCAGTTGATTGGAGAAATTCTTTTTAAGACGCGTAAGAATAGAAAAAATAAGAAAAATTTAGTATAATAATAATGCGACGAGTCGAGGAAAACGCGAGATGCGTTCTTTGACAGAGATCATCTAGACTTTAGAAGTCAAAGCACGGGAAGTGCTGATGATGGGCTACTTTGGCTGTGAAACAAAGACCCTGACATACTTTTGTATGTTTCTCGCAAAAAAGACTAGCTTTCTTTTGAAAGTTAGTCTTTTTTAGTACTACAATATTTTTGAAAGTAACTTAATGAGGTAAAAACTTATGAAAATATCTATTCATCATATTGTAACTCAAAAGGTCGGTAATTCAGTTGGCTTTTCACTTCCCGCTTCTTTTAAGGTTGAAGTGGGGACTGAGTATGCAATTCATCAAAAATCTGATGGAAGTTTGATCTTAATACCTAAAATTTCTAATCCTTATACCTCCGATGCTAAATTTGAAGATGTACCAGGACCAGAACGGGAAGCTTGGGAAAATTTGGCTATGGAGGAGTTGCGTCATGCCGAAGATTAAATTTAAACAAGGAGATATTGTGTGGGCAGATTTTTCACCTTCAGTTGGACAAGAAATGAAGGGGAAACATCCCGCTGTAGTAGTATCTTCTAATGCATATAATGAAAAAACAAATTACTTAATGGTTTGTCCCATTACTTCACATGGTAATCATTTTCCTACTTATTTAGATTTGTTAGGATATCGGATTCATGGCCGAGTAAATGCAGCGCAAATTCAAACTTTTTCTAGGATGCGTTTGCTAGATGAAAAACCTGCCGATCACCTTAGACCGGAAGATATGCTTAAGGTAATGGAATTACTTAGTTTTGCTTTGCAGTTTGATTGATCGAATTTTCAGTTGCATGAAGAAGATTTATTGAGTATCTTAGTAATGAAAAAGGATACATGAAGGAATTTTATCGTGAAAATTAAACAAGAAGAAATAACTAAAAAAATAGAAGATCAAGATTATTTGCAAGATCTTGAAACAATTAAATATAGTGAAATAACAAAGACAAAATTAAAAAAGATTGCGACTAAAATGATTAGTGAATCTGCTCAGGCATTTAAGCATGATTCATTGATTCAAACGCAACTTGCAATCAGTGGAAGAAGACCAATGACTTTTGCACTTGAGAGTAACATCATTAATCTTCCGTTTGCTAACTATAAAAAGATTAGCAATTTCTGTAATGATGAAGATGAATATGAAGTAAATATCTATTTTGAAACTATTTCTGAGTATGTAAATGTTTCTCACTTTAGAATCGATATTTTAGGTTCAAGTGATGAAATTGTAGCTGATCCAGAAAAGTACAGCGAGCTACTAGTTAAAGCAATTGAGGAAAAAATAGAATTTATTCGCAACTATCAAAAACCTGAAACAAAAGCTAAAACAGCAAAAAAATAAGGAGTTGAATTTCAACTCCTTATTTTTTTATTTCACGCATTTTAAGAATGGGATGTGCGTTTGTATAAAAGAAGAAATCTTCAATCATTGCACTTTCCATTAGACCTGTTGTAAGAATAGGATCTAGAATTTCGATATTTTCAGGATATTTTGGTTCCTGACCTAAGTTCATTAGTGCCTTGTTTAAAGTATAGCGAATGTAATGCTCTACTTTATCTTCTAGGCTGGTATGCTGATATAGAAGTTTTATATGATTGAGTTCGTTATCGTATAATTTATCACACAAATCATATACCCAGTGATGGATCTTATCTTGTTCTTCTTTAGATAATGTAAAAAAGTCCCGACGGAACTTAATTCCTGTGTAGATACCATTTAATGTGGTTATGCGAAGAGCATACTTTATTAATTCTGCAGTTCGCGGTAATTTATGTTGTCCAAACAAATAAAGTGGACCAAAAAATGATGAATGATAAAGGCCAGTTGAGAGAAAAACATGAGCTGCTTTTTTCTGAATGGGATTTCCAGATTGATAAACTGTATTAAACAGTTTCATTTTCTTTTGTAAATAAGGATTTTTACTTGCCCACTCAGATGCTTCTTTCTGTTCTTTAGAATTAGAAAATTCTGCTAGTGCATGACTATAGGCTTTATTATTAATCGACTCCAAATATTGCAATGCATTATATACAGCAGCTTCTTCAGAATTTTTGGCATCCTGCTTGATTTTGGAGAGTGCTACTTTCATTTGGAGAGTAGATGAAAGAGTTAAAGAACCAAAACTGTGCAAAAGCATAGTTTGTTCATTTTTAGGGAGGCGTGAAAATTCATCGCGGTCTTCGTGAATTGGAACACGGCGAGGTTCATAAACAATATCATTTAATCTCGCCCAAGCAGAACGATCTACTTGATCTTCGACAGCATTCCAGTTACTTGCTTTATAATAAGGTTTTTTATTCATTTTTCTGCCTGAAGTCACTTAAGAAACTAATATTGCTAAGAGATGGATTTTTAATTGGCAAATCCTTTTGCATGCCTCGTTCTTTTTTACGGGCTTCTTTAACAATTTGACGAACGTTTTTGACATCTGTCGAATTGCCACTAAGTTCAAGTAAATAAAGAATAGGCACGTGTAATGTAACTGAGATCTTTTTTGCAGTCTGAGCAAAGAGATCATTAAAGTTACGATTACCGCAGCCAATTAATCCTAAAAGGTTCTCTTTATTATCTTTATATGTTAAAAAATCAACAACGGAATCCATCATAAAATCCTGATATGACGGCAAAATCAAAATATATTTGTCGTTCATTTGATATTGAGGATGAGCATCCTCAATCCGATGTGCATCAAGGCCCGTTTTATTTATGAATCGTTGCGTTTGTCCTGTAATTGTATAAAAAGCTATTTTTACCATAGTTTTGCCTAACGCTATATACCAAAACTACCTTCTACATATTCAATTGTCGCGACTTTTTATCATAAAGTCAAATTAAAAAAAGTTTTAAAAACTATCATAAGTACCGTATACTTAACTTAAAGAAAAATGGAGGATTCTTTATGACACTCGGATGGAATATTTTAGGTATTTTGGCCTGGTTAATACTTGTTCTATACTTAATTTTTATTGTACAAAATATTCGTAAACGTCACCTAATGATGATTGTAAAAGATCGTAAACGATTTGAATGGAAGACTACTTTATTAGATATTTTAGAAGTTCTAGTTCTTTTATGTGGTGCGATCTATATGTTTAGCATCACTTTGTTTTACAATCCTAATTTAGAAAATAAAAAAGTTTTGTCTAGTCGAATTGACTATCAGCCATTAATTTTAACTGCAGGTAATAAACGGTCATATTATGTTACTGCTAGATCTGACAATAAAAAGACTCCAATTCAGACCTATACTTTTTATAGTAATGGAAATAGAGTAACTGTTAAGAGTAACTATGCAACAATTTCTGATGGCAAAAATCCGATGTCAGTGCAAGCAGCAGCCATTCCGTATTCAGCTAAGCAATTAAGTCAAGCGGATGGACGCTACCAGAATGCATATGTAGCTACCTATACTGCAACTTACAAGAAAAATTGGTACAACGGTTTAAGAATGCATGCAGGGAAAACTGCGACTAGATACTACTTGATTAGAGTACCGGATCGTACTTTTGTGAGAGAATTGAAATAATATCTGTATAGAAAAAGACCTTACTCCGAATTTAAATCGGGGTAAGGCCTTTTTAGGTTAAATTGTCTGCTAAATCTTTTGATTTTCGGCTATAGCGAATATTTTGTAATAAGAACCCTAAAATAAATGCCATTACTAAGGTTGCAGATAAATATTCAAGTACATTTCCTGCATAAAAAGCAGCAAAGAGAATAAAGCCAGTTGATAGCAATAGTGAAGAATTTAGAAAACTTCTTGACTTCTTATCCCGTAACCAATAAAAGATACCATAACCAAGGACAACTAAATAGATTCCTGTTAGCAAAATAGTTCCGAGTAATCCCATTGAGTAATACTGTGCTAAAAAGTCTCGCTCAAGTGGGGCAATATTATTTTCACGGCTAAAAGAAATACCAAACAGTTTATTTAGTTTATTTTTGTCGTTTTTCATTACGCGGCTTAGAATATCTTTTTCAAGCTGTCGATAATTCAGTCGTTCATTTGCTGGACTCTTCATAACTTCAAGCCAATAGTAAGGATCATTTTGATAAGAATAATGATCTAAAACCAGATCATGTTTTAAAGAATAGACCCAGTAATTTTTCTTGATGAACTTTTTGAGGTATTCTTCTTGCTTTTGTCCTTTGTACCTTTTTAGTTCTGCATTAAGTTCAGAATCAAGCTTTTTTTTGTCGCCAAGATTGCTTCTTTTCTTAGCTACGCCACTTTCAAGAGAAGAGCGTCTAAGTGTCGGACTATAAGGAAAAACAGCAGTAGAAGCTGCTAAAATGCAAATTAATGCAATCAAGAATTTAGCTGAGAACTTAGTATTTTTCAAAATTAAAGTATGAATTAAGAAGATAATTAAGAAAGTTACTAAGCTAATAATTAAACCAAAGTTTCCTACCTTTGTTCCGAGCATTAGCATTGCTAACGCTTGGGCACTTACTAAAATTATGTTTAAGAGATTGAACTCTTTGTAGAGAATATATAGCATAATCGGCATCAGCATAAACAAAATAGCCGACAAGGTATTAGCTTGATAGAAAATCCCTTTAGAAGCTAACGCATTAAAAGGATAGTCTGACTGACGAAACCAAGCAAAAATATTAGCACTAATTCGTTTAGCTTCACCGGTATGGTATGAGGTTAAAGAAAAGACGAATATATTTGAGAACACAATGGTTAGAGAATATAGGCCAGAAATTCCTTGAATTACTCTGAAGAAATACTTAGTCTTGAAATCACTATATGAGGTGATATAAATAACTATTAGAGGTAGACAACAGCGAACTAGGTAAAGAATTTCAACTATTGGTGAATAGTGAAAGCCAGTTGGATCTACTCCAGTAAAATTCCTAACCGAAATTAAATGGCAAATTGAATATAGGATTAAAATTGCAACATAAGTAATAATCCACCATTGTTTTCTAAATCTTTGCCAATTATTTTTGATGCTAAAGAATAAAATAATTGCAATAAAAACTCCTAAAACTCTCAAAATAGTAGGAATTGAGAATCTTAGAAGTGGAGGTCTAGATAACCAATAAATGTCCAAAAATGGCTGAATTAAAATGAACCAAAATAAGAATATTCGAAGCCGTTTTTTCATATGATTTTAGGTATCCTTGTTAAAACTAAAATTTATTTAGGCTTATTTTGCGTCTTTGGCTTTTTGGTCAGGTTCCACTTTAGAAATTTTGACATCGTTTGTTGCAGCAGTCTTTCCGCGTGCAGGCGATTTTACTTTCTTTAAGTTCTTAAAGTTAATAACCATTTTATTGTTTAATTCATTAACTGAAGATTCGTCTTCTGGATCGTATGAAGTAATAGCTAGCAAAGCAGAATTTTCGTAAATTTTTTCTACTTTTCCTTGAAAAGGATGCTTAAGCTCTTCTTCAGAAGTAGCAGCTAAAATTTGACCAATTTTTACGTCAGCTTTTTTCATTTAAAAAACTCCCTTTTCTGTACAGAAATGTTTTACAATAGTGAAATACTATTATATATAATAGTCGATTTCAAGCGGGAGAGTAATATTTTGCAAAGAATTATCATAATTGCTGGTCCAAGCGGTGTAGGAAAGACCACAGTCTCAAAATACTTAACAGAAAAATATAATATTCCTCGTGTAGTAACTCATACTACTAGGCCAATTAGACAGGGAGAAATTCCTGGCAAGTCATATTATTTTGAAAGTAATGAAAGCTTTAAGAAGTTGCACTTTTTTGAACATGTAAAGTATGGAGAATACCAATATGGTTCAAGCAAGGAAGCGTTAGAAAAGGCCTGGAAGAAGAATGATTTAGTCTCGTTAATCGTTGAAACAGATGGAGTTCAGTCTTATTTAGATAAATTGGGGAAGCAAGTATATTTTATTTATTTAACTGTTTCAGACTTTTCAGTTTTAAAGAAAAGATTACTAGCACGTGGAGACAAAGTAAGTGAAATTGATAAGAGATTAAATAGCTACGAA
This sequence comes from Lactobacillus isalae, assembly GCF_947539375.1. Taxonomy (NCBI): domain Bacteria; kingdom Bacillati; phylum Bacillota; class Bacilli; order Lactobacillales; family Lactobacillaceae; genus Lactobacillus; species Lactobacillus isalae. The sequence continues at coordinate 1,525,146 of NZ_OX443569.1, read as the reverse complement.
TTTAAGCGTGATCTCCATTTGTCAGATGAACTATCTAAAAAAGCTCATGTATTGAATAACGATAACTGGAAAAAGACAGTCAAAGAGCTCGACAAAATCGTAAAAAAACTAGAAAATAATTAGGTTTTGAATATTGAAAAAGGCTGATAATAAGCTAAATGTAACGACAATGATTTAGCTTTGTAACAGGCTTGTAATATTAATGCCCTACAATAACCATTGTCAATTAAAAAAAGAGACACATAGCATAACTTTTTAGTTAATTAATGACGGCTATGTTGATAATTAAGAAAATGAATTTTATGGAGGAATAACCTTTGACTATCAAATCTAAAGTAATCAAACTTACTACTGCTGCTTCATTCGCTGTTGCAGGTATCGCAACTTTAAGTGCAGCTAAGTTAAACTCATTATCATTTAACAACACTGCACAAGCTTCAACTATCCAAGCTCCTGCAAAAGAAATTGGTGTTGTAAAGGTAAATTCTAAGACCGGTGAAAGTGTTGCCGTTTGGAACAGCTACGAAGACAGTAAGCAACAAACTGGTAAGTACTTACCACACGAATCAAGCTGGAAGACATACAAGAAAGTTAAGACTGTCAAGGGTGAAACTTGGTACAACTTAGGTGGAGATCAATGGATCTCAGCTGATGATGTCGAAGAAGAAGCTCCTATTGCAGTTACTGCTGATTTATCTGCTGTTAAGGCTGCTGTAAGCCAAGTTCCTGCAGCTAACGTTGCAAACAACAACGTTGCTGCTGATGCACAAACTGCTGTAGCTAACGTTAACAACGCACAACAAGCTACTGCTCCAGTAGCACAAGCTAACACTCAAGCAGCAACTACTAACAATGCATCTGTTGCAACTGCACCTGTACAAACTAATACTGCTGCAAACGTACAACAAGCTTCAGCATCTGTACAAGCTCCAGTAGCACAAAGTGCAAACAACACTGCTTCAACTAACACTCAAGTAGCTCCAGCACAAACTAACTACGTACAAACTAATACTGCAGTTAAGACTCAACAAGTATCAACTGCTTCAACTCAACAAGCAGCTAGCCGTCCAGCTACTACTTACAGTGCACCTGCACAAAACAACACTGCTGCTAAGCCAGCACAACAACAAACTCAACAAGCTTCAAGCCAAGCAGCAACTACTCAAACTGCTAAGCCACAAGCTTCAACTCAATCAAACAGCAGCACTGCTCAAACTGTAGTTAGCGCAGCACAATCACAAATTGGTAAGCCTTACGTATGGGGTGCAACTGGTCCTAACGCATACGATTGCTCTGGTTTAGTTCAATACGCATACAGCCAAGCTGGTAAGAACGTTGGACGTACTACTTACCAACAAGCTGGTGCAGGTCAACACATTTCAGTTAGCCAAGCACAAGCTGGTGACATCTTAATGTGGGGTGACTACCACGATGCTATTTACGTAGGTAACAACCAATACGTACACGCACCACAACCAGGTCAAAATGTAACTCAAGCTACTATCTCAAGTTACTTCATGCCAGATTACGCAATCCGCGTAAACTAATTATTTGAAATAAAGATAGTTATTTTAGAAGGCTAATCGTAAGATTAACCTTCTTTTTTATGTTATAATGAAAAGAAATTTTTTAGGAAACAGGTATTTTTAATGAGTAACAAAAATGTAGAAAAAAATACCCATCCCACAAATAACTATCGTAAGTGGCTAATAGGTATTTTAAGTGGCTTAGTAATTATTTTGATAGCTTGGTTAATTTTCGGACATATTCAATCGAAAAGGAATGCCGAAGCAGAAAAATTTAATGCCAGTCACTTTAATTCTAATGTTGTGATTTATGACGTTCCTGTTGGTAAACTGACTGTTAAAAAAGCAACTGCTAAAATAAATGAAAAAGCTAAAAATAGTGCAGTTTTAGAAGGTAGCGAGGTTGTTTTAAAGAAGACTGACGATAAAGTAATTACGAAGAAAAAAGTTCAATCTTACTTTGAAGAGCAGCATACTCGCTATCCAAGTCATAAAAAGTGGAACTTTGAAAATACTGCTTTATTGAAGGCAAAGGATAAACTGAATCAGATTAAAGATCGACAGGTGAAATATACTGTAAGTGGCAAATCATATGTATTCAAACGATCAGAAATCTTTCCAACTGTAGCTTATAAAAATAATCAATATGTATTTTCAGATACAAAAATCTTAGCAGATAAGATTAGTACCATTAATAAGGAAGTATCCACACTTCATAAGTCTTATGACTTCCAACTGCCAAATGGACAAGTTACAAAAGTAAAAAATGAAAGCTATGGATGGGCTATCGATGAGAAGAAATTAATTACAGCTGTTGAAAATGCGTTAGCTAATAATATTCAAAAGCTTAATGGTAAGAACTATATCTATGGTGAAGGTTTTAGTACTTATGGAACTGGTTATGGCCTAAGCAATAATGGGATTGGTAATAATTATGTTGTTGTTTCTTTAACTGATCAAAAGTTGTGGATATATAAGAATGGCAAATGTGTCGTTACATTAGATACGATTGTTACTGGAACAGTTGAAACCAAAATTGCTCATAATAATTTAGAAACACCTACGGGAGTTTGGTATATTCACTATAAGGAATCTCCAAGTGTCTTGAAGGGAACAAATGATGATGGCTCTAAGTACGCAGTTGATGTTAAATACTGGATGCCGTTTACCTTAACTGGGTGTGGTTTCCACGATAATAGTTGGCGTAAGAACTGGTCAAAGACTGCTTACTTGAATGATGGTTCTTATGGATGCGTGAACTTAAGACCTAGTGATGCTCCAAAGGTTTGGAACAATGTAGAGAAAAATGAAGCAGTAATTATCTATAAATAGTATGAAAAAAGAGTAGATTTTAAATCTACTCTTTTTTTGCTAGATAACATTAGTCTTAAATTTTTCTAGATCTTTCGGAGATAGTCGTACGGTCACATGGACTCCGTCATCTTTAAAATCTTCATTTAAAATTTGACCATATTCATGTAAATAAGCTAAGTTTTTACCATCTGAAAGTGGCAGTACTAAGTTTATCTTTTCATAATTATCAAATACTTTTTTGACAATTAAATTGGCCAACTGCTTAATTGATTCAGGATCTTTAGCAGAGTATAGAATATCATTTCCTTCAATTTGAGGGTAATTGCGCTCTGTTAAGTCGGCTTTATTATAAGCAGTAATCATTGGAACATCAGTGATGTTTAGTTCATTTAAAACTTTTTGCGTGGTTTTAATCATTTGTACCATATTGTGATCTGATGCATCTACCACATTGATGAGCAAGTCAGCATCTTTTGCTTCTTGTAATGTAGCTTTGAATGATTCAATTAGATTATGAGGGAGTTTAGAAATAAAACCGACAGTATCTGAAAGAATAAAACTTAAATCATCCTTCAAATCAATTCGTCTGACGCTAGTATCTAAAGTAGCAAAAAGCATATTTTTTTCAAAAACCTGTTTTTTATTGGCTTCATCACTAAAGACATTTAGCAATTCATTCATTGTTGTTGATTTTCCAGCATTGGTGTAGCCAACTAAGGCAACTTGTGGCAAACGAGAGTTGTTTCTTCTAGCGGACTTAATTTCTTCTTGTTTGCTAATATCTTTTAGTTCCTTTTTAATTGCACTAATTTGCTTGCCAATGGTACGTCTATTTAATTCAAGTTTAGTTTCTCCGGAACCACGGTTTGCGAAACCACCGCTTGCTCCTCCAGATCCACGTTGCTGGTCTAGATTGTTTTCAGAAGGATGGAGTCGAGGTAATTCATACTGTAATCTTGCAAGTTGAACCTGTAATTTAGCTTGTCGACTACGTGCGCGATTAGAGAAAATTTCTAAAATTAACTCTGTTCTATCTAAAACTTTTAACTTTGTCATACTCTCAATATTTCTAATTTGAGTTGGAGACAATTCATCATTGATAATTAAGATTTTAGCATGTAACTCACGTGCCATATTTTTAATTTGGTTAAGTTTACCAACACCAAAGTATGTGCCTGCGACAATATTTTCAGCCTTTTGACTTGCTTGCCCGACAACATCTAAGTTGTTTGCAAGAGCTAATTCTCTTAGTTCTGTCATATAATAGTCAAAATTAGGATCATTTAAATTTACGCCAGCGATAAAGGCTTTAAGCTTTTTTGGTTGATTGTCGATCAAATAATTCACCTGCTTTCATAAATTAACTTTTTATTTAAGATTAATAGCTTAAAAAATCATCATAACCATTCCTTTATTTGATAGTATGAAAATTATAATTTCTTTTTTAATGAAAATCAATTTTAAAGGCAAAAAAAGGCCACTTCGAACTCGAAGTGACCTTAGGATATTTGAACACGGTAATATCCAAATAGAGATAATTACTTTAATTAACCGTGCACATAAATATAAGTGGAGTATATAGTTGATATTTTGATCTCATAATAAATTTTACACTTATAAATAAAATTAAACTGACTGTATCAAAGGTAGTTAATTAAGAAAATCACTTAAGCCATACATAATTTATGGGGGAATAGGAAAGCTCACGACTTAAGGGTATATAGGGTGACAAATTTATTATCTTTGTAATACATCGTTTAAACTGAAACAAATTATATTAAGATACGTTTCAGCTTCCTGAAGAATTTAGTTAAACTGTATTTTACTAACAATAAGTTTCATTATTTTCAATTTTATTGAACTATAGACGGGAAAAAGTAGTGAAAATAGTGAATAGTTATTATGATTCAGAATATCAAAAATTTCTTCTTAATAGTATTTACTAGATATTTATATAAAGTAATAGCAACTAAATATATTGTTATTTATTGCTTCTCTATGAAGACTGTCTTCACTTATAAATATAAGACCTTAATAAAATAATAGCAAATAAAAGAACTTTCATAGATTGTTATGTTATTGAAACATAATAAAAGCCAAATCATTATGACTTGGCTTTTTTTGTAATAGAATTAATACTTAATTTTTTATCTTTGCCATTTAGCAATTAATGGTAATGCAGTTCCTAAACCAATCATTAAAAGTTATTCGACAATATTTAGGATTAGCATATGCCAGGAGGTATTGAACTGGTTTTAGCATCAATTGAAACGATACCAAGAGTTGCGCCAAAATCCATTAATGCAATTACAGATCAGATTAGTTTTTGTGCATATAAAAATACCCATGTTTTCTTCCTAATAATCCTAAATAGTTCAATTTAGTTTGATTTAAGACAGAAAAATAATGAAAAACATACTTTACTTTTTTTATTGGTGTCTGTATTATATAGTGTAACAGGTATGTAATACACTATAACGAAAAGAGGAACAACTATGAGTGAAGTAGTTCAAGTTCAAAATATTACCAAGACTTATGGTAAAAAAGGTGAGAAGCAATACCAAGCATTAAAAGGGATTAGCTTTGATGTAGAACGTGGCGAATTTGTTGGAATAATGGGGGCTTCTGGCTCAGGTAAAACAACTTTATTGAATATTCTTTCAACTTTAGATCAACCAACAACTGGAAACGTTTATATTAATGGTCGTGATATTACTGGCTTAAATAAGAATCAAATGGCGGATTTTCGTGGGCAAGAGATTGGATTTATTTTTCAAGATTTTAACTTATTAGAAAATTTAACTAACCGCGAAAATATTGCTTTACCATTATCTTTACAAAATGTAAAAACTAGTGAGATTAATCCAAAAGTGGATAAGATTGCAAAACGTTTAGGAATTGATCATATTTTAAATAAATATCCAGCAGAAATATCTGGTGGTCAAAAGCAACGTGTTGCAGCAGCTAGAGCTTTAGTTCATGAGCCTGCTATTCTTTATGGGGATGAACCAACTGGAGCACTTGATTCAAAGAGTGCAACAGAACTTCTTGAAACTATGAAGGGATTAAATGAAAAAGATCGAGTATCGATTTTAATGGTAACTCACGATCCATATTCTGCTTCATACGCTAGCCGCATTCTTTTCATTAAGGACGGTAAGATTGGTAAAGAAATTAAAAAAGACGATAAGAGTCGAGAAGAATTTTATCAAGAAATTATTGCGGAATTAGGTAGACGTTAATACTAGAAAGGAAATAACTATGCTTTGGAAATTATCATTAACCGGAATTAAAAGCCGGTTCAAAGACTATTTAGTTCTTTTTTCTGGCTTAACTTTTGCTAGTGCAATCTTTTACATGTTTATGACTTTAGCAACTAATCCTGCTTTCTTAAAGGGCTCGTTGAGTATTGCATTCCAACTTACTCAAATTGCCTTTGGATTCGGAATTGCATTGTTATCAATTATTACTTTTGTTTATATTGTGTATGCTAATAGCTTTTTGTTAAGTATGCGGCGAAAAGACTATGGAATGTACATGATGCTAGGTGCTAGGACTAGTAAAATTGGAAGATTGATTTTTACTGAAACACTTGTTGTTGGTTTATTAGCTACTTTATTAGGAACAATTTTAGGTGTAGCTTTAACGCAAGGCGTTTCTAGCATTTTAATTTCACAATTAGGATTGCAAATCCATAAATTTGTCGGATTTTATTTACCAGCACTATTTTGGACGGTTGCATTTTTTGCAATTTTATTCTTCTTGGCTGCCTTTTGGAATCGTCATAAGTTAGTTAAATCAAACATAATTAACTTACTTCATGAAGATCAAAAACCAATTAAATTACACAGAAATAAATTATGGAAGTTTATTGAGGCACTTTTAGGTATTGTATTACTTGCCGTAGGTTATTGGGCAATGATGCATGCAGCAAAATTAGGCACTAAAACTATTCCAATTGCCTTCTTTACAATCGTTTTTGGTTCTTACTTTACTTTTGATTCCTTCTTTACGGCAATTATTGATCTCCTTCGCAAGAACTTAGCATTTAAATATAGAAAACTTCATTCCTTTACTTTAGGTCAACTAAAATTTAGATTAAGTGATTACACTCGTATTCTTTCAACTGTTTCCTTACTTTTCGCTCTTGCTTTAGGAGCTATTACAGTTGGTTTGAATTTCAACAATATGACTGAACAAGCTATGGAGAGTACTTACTATGATGTAGTCTTGTACAACCATAGTAAAAAAGTAGACGATCAATTGAAAAAAGTTTCTGTAAGATCAACTACTAGCTTTAACTATAAGATTGTCGTAGAGGGTAAAGGAAAAGAAAAGAACCGCATCATCTATATTCCTGAAAATCAGATCAAGAATAATAAGATTATGTATCAGCACTATTCACGTAAAAATGATATGAGCCACTACGATACTAGACGTATTACCTTAAATGACTTTAAAGATAAAAAATCAGCTGCTGCAGCGGAAGGCGAATATCAATTAGTCTCTCTTACTCCATATGTTGACGCTCAAGCTAAAGTTGTACCGCAAGATCAATATGATCAAATTAAAGCTAAAGTAAATAAAATTGATTTATTAAGAGTTGATAATTTTAGAAGTAATTTCAATAATATTGAAAAGTTGCAAAAGTTATCAGTAGATCAGATGATTAGTTCACCAGAAGCTGAAAAAGGAGCAATTAATGTAAATCTTTCTAATTCAAAATCAGCTCAATATCGTTTAGTTTCAAGTATGACTTCTGGTTTTGAATTTATGGGCTTCTTCTTAGGACTTGCATTTCTAGCAATGCTTGCTTCAACTTTGATGTTTAAGGTTTTGTCAGGTGCAAATAGCGATAAGCCAAGATATCAAATGCTTTGGAAAGTTGGAACAAGAAAGAGCTTATTGAAAACTTCAATTGCTAAAGAAATTGGAATTTTGTTTGCTTTGCCAGCTGTTTTAGGTGTAGTAGACGTATTATTTGGACTTCAATTATTTAAATCTATTTTAGGGACAAATACCTATGATAAACTTTGGATTCCATTTACAATTTTCGGTGTGCTTTACGTAATTTACTACCTATTGACAGTGGTTTTATACCAACATATTGTTTTGCAAAAAGAAGATTAAGAAAAAGACTTCATCAAAAAAATGGTGAAGTCTTTTTTCGTTAAACTGACATTTTATTGTAAGAAGCAATTTTCATATCTTTATCAGTCATATTCATGATTGTAATTGATGCATTTCTAGGACCATGAGCTAAGTTATATTCGCCAGGAGCAAAGCGAGAAACGATACTTCTAATGGTAAAACCGTGAGTAACAAGCAAAATATTTTCAGCACCGTCTAATTGACTAATTAAGTTAAAGCCTTTGGTAACACGGTTCCAATATTCTTCTGCATTTTCAGCTTCATGATAAGGATCTGCTTCTTTCATGTAGTCCTTAATAGTATTAATATCAACTTCTTTAAGTAGGTCCTCTCTTCTTGGATAGCCGTGAGGACCACCGATCATACGCCAAGCTTCGTCAGAGTTCATCCCTTCAAAAAAGCCATAGAATTGTTCCCTGAAAAATGGTGTTGCGATATGTTGCAATTCATCTCGGTTACAATTTTCATTAATAATGTAGTCACACGTATCGCTAGCTCTCTTTAAGTCGCTTGAGATAGCAATATCAAAAGGAATGTCACTTAAAGCCTTACCGGCATCTTTTGCACCTTGAATTCCCTCATCAGTTAAAGGTGTATCGCACCAACCTTGCATTTTATCATAGCGGTTAATATAAGTTTGACCATGGCGGACGATATAGATTCTTTTCATTATAAAAATCTCCTTGAATTACTTAACTAGATTATAGCAAACCTAAAAAATCAAAATCTTAAAAGGTGTGTATAAAAATAAAATCAATAGAATTCCTACTATAACTAATAAAATAGTGTTTCTCTTAGTTAACTTTTGATGTTGTTGCTCAGTAATCTTATTGTTTCTAAAATCGCTACTTACTTTAATTTGTCGTCCTACAATAATAACAATTAAAACTAAGTAGATGAGTAAACCAACCATTTCAAATATTTGCATTAGGATTCTCGTCTTTCCATATGATAGAAATATTGTATCAAAAATTTTGAATATTAAGACTAAGTATACTACCTTAGTAGATGAAAGAAGAGATTTATATGAGAGTTACTAAATTAGTTGTCGGAATTTTAATGATTGTATATTCAGTGTGGCTATTTATTCAAGGTTTATTAGGAGGATTCCTAGGGATAATTGCTGATAAAAATATGATAGCAGGTATCATTGGAATTTTACTTTGTGGTTTATTTATGGCGAGTGGAATTGTTTATATTTCAACTGAAAATAGCGATGGCTTAGGTGGAGATATAGCAGGATTGGCTATGATGATTGTCGCTGGAATTTTAGGATTTTTTGGTGGTACTTATGCTGGCTTAGTTTGGAATGGAATTTTAGCTTTGATCATTGGAATAGGTTTCTTTGTTTGGCATTTGAAAACAAGATAAGAAAAAATCAGATTAACATATTTTACGTTAATCTGATTTTTTAGTTCGAAATATTTCATCTATGTGAAGTAAGTTTGTACAATTGAGTTGATGAGACCTATTATTTTATGATGGAAAGAAGAATTATTATGAAATTAATGTCTTGGAATGTAAACGGCTTAAGAGCAGCTTTACGGCATGGTTTTGTTAATACATTTACAAATTTAAATGCAGATATCTTTGCAATTCAAGATACTCGTCTTGAACCAAACGAAGTGCATGTTGACTTACCTGGGTATTATCAATATTGGAATTATGCCAAAAACCGTAAAGGCTATGCTGGCACTGCTGTATTTACCAAAGAAAAACCAATTACAGTGGCTAACGGTTTTGGAGTCCCAGAAGTTGATGGAGAAGGTAGAAGTATTACATTAGAATTTTCTAACTTTTACTTTATTAATGTTCAAGCTCCATTTTCTGGCGAAAAGTTACAGAGATTAGACTTTAGAGAATTATGGGCACAAGCATTTCGGAACTATGTAACTAAGCTTATGCAATATAAACCAGTAATTATTGGCGGAGATATGGGAATAGCAGATAAGAAAATTGATTTAGCTGAACCTGAAGACAATCGTCACCGTGCTGGCTTTACTGGCATTGAAAGAAAAGAATTTAATGAATTATTGAATGCAGGCTTTATTGATACTTTCCGTTACTTCCACCCAGATGAAGTCCAATATACTTATTGGAGTTATCGTGAAGATGCTCGTGAAAAGAATATTGGCTGGAGATTAGATTACTTCTTAGTATCGAATAATCTAGAAGATAAATTGACAAATGCTAAGATCTTAAGCAATATTATGGGATCTGATCACTGCCCAATTGAATTAGATCTAGATATTAAAACTAGAGATTAGTTTTAGCAGTTAAAGAAAAATGCACCTCGTATGGGGTGCATTTTTTGATTGTAATCCTATATTTATTATTTAGTTAAAACGGAGTAGACATCATTATGTGCTTCAACTATTTGTCCACTTGTCACAATATCTTCAACTTGTGAAACTCTATCGTTGCTATTAGTAATTAAAGTCATTACAGTTGGATCTTTTCCAGTATCTTTAATTTGTTTCAAATCCATTTCAATTAATTGAGTATCAGGAGTAACTTTGTCACCTTCTTTTACCTTCATTGTAAATGGTTTACCTTGAAGTTCAACTGTATCTATTCCGAGGTGAAGCATTACTTCTAGACCTGATTCTGTTTTAAGTCCAATAGCATGTTTAGTCTTAAATATTGAGACTACTGTAGCATTAACAGGACTATAAATTTTGCCGTTTTCTGGTTCAATTGCGAAACCTTCACCCATCATTTTTTGCGAGAATACTTCATCTTTAACTTGAGTAATATCTTCAAATTTTCCTTTTACAGGAGCTTTAAAAATAACTTTTTCTGATTTGTGGACAGCTTCTGTTTTAACAGAAGTAGATTTATTGACTTTATCCACTTGTGGATTACTTGCTGGCTGCATGTCAGGATGAGTGATAATGTCATTAATTTCTTGGCTGTAAAGGTCGGCTTTTCCACCAAAGATTGCTTGAACTCCTCCAGCAACTTTCAATACGCCAGGAGCACCCAGCATCTTAAAGACGTCATCGTTGACTAAACTATTATCTTTTAAGGAGACTCTCAATCTTGTAGCACAGGCAGAGACGGTTTCAATATTATCTAAGCCGCCTAATGCTGAAATGATTTCACATGATTCATTGTAAAGCTTGTCATCAGTCTTAGGACCTGCTGCCATAATTTGATCAGCAGCTTGATTTTCTTCGACAACCATTCCGGGAATGCCGACATGGAATTTTTTAATACAAAAAGTAAAGACAAAGAAGTAAAGGAAGAACCAAATAACTCCCATGATTAAGACGTTTGGCCAATTGGTCTTATCTCTTCCTTGTAAAACACCGAATAGCAAGTAGTCAATTAAACCACCAGAGAATGAGTTACCAATTCTAATATTCATGATATCGGCTACATAGAATGAGCAACCGTCAAGAAAGGCATGGATAACGTATAGCCAAGGTGCTACGAATAAGAAGGTATATTCAATAGGTTCGGTAATACCAGTTAAGAAAGAAGTTAAACCACCTGAAAGGTATAAACCGCCGCTCGTCTTACGATTTCTCTTAGGCAAGCAAAGGTACATTGCTAAGGCAGCCCCTGGAAGACCAAACATCATTGTGGCAAAACGACCAGCAAAAAATCTTGTACCGTAGGTAAATAAGCCATGGTGGTTAGGGTCAGCTAATTGTGCAAAGAAAATATTTTGCGCGCCGACCACAGTTTTACCTGCAACATCGGCAGTTCCACCTAAGGCCGTGTACCAAAACATTGGATAGATAGTATGGTGAAGACCAACTGCACCAGTTAAACGGAGTAAAAATCCATATAAGAAACTACCAAAGCTTCCCATTTTTGCAATTGCGTAACCTGCACTGGTTAATCCACTTTGGATTGGTGGCCAAATGATAAAGAAGATGGCACCAATGACAATGGCTGCAAGTGACGAGATAATCGGAATAAATCTTGACCCGCCAAAGAAGCCTAAAAATTGAGGTAGTTCAACTTTACGATAGTGGTTGTGAAGATAAGCAACTACGCATCCAATTACAATTGCTCCTAAAACACCTGTATCAATAGTGTTTTTAGGTGAAAACATTTGCAGTAAACCTGAAATTGTAGCTGTGTAAACTAAGTAAGCAACGCCGCCTGCTAGACCGGCAGTTCCTTTATCTCCTTTAGCTAGGCCGACAGCTAAACCAATTGAGAAAATAAGTGCTAAGTTGTTAAAGACCGCGCTACCGGCAAAGTTCATAACTTTTAGAATTGTTTGAAGCCATTCTTGGTTAAGCCAAGGATAAGCAGTAACGGCTGCCTTATTAGTTAAGGCGCCACCTAGTCCTAGAAGTAGACCAGCTACCGGTAGAATAGCAATTGGAAGCATGAAGGCTTGACCTAGCTGGGAAAAGGCCTGCCCCATATGAGAGAATTTCTTAGACATGATTAAGCCTCATTTCGTTATGCTTTTTATTTTTCAAAGACTGAAGTAAAAGTTTTGGCAATTTGAAGTGGACGAGTGATTGCGCCACCAACTACAATTCCCGCTGGGTTGATATCGATAACTTGCTTTAATTGTTCTGGACTATGAATTTTACCTTCGGCAATTACAGGTAAACCTGCGTCAACTAAGGCTTTGATTAGATCAAAGTCTGGATGATCAGTTTTAGGACTTTCTTCAGTGTATCCAGAAAGAGTAGTACCAACAAAGTCAACACCGGCCTCATAAGCATTTTTTGCTTCTTCGAAGTTTGAAGTGTCAGCCATTAAAAGTTGATTTGGATATTTGGCTTTAATTTCTTTAATAAATTCAGCTACGGTTTTGCCATCATGTCTTGGTCGCAAGGTACAATCAAGGGCAATTACTTCAACGTCAGTTTCAACTAATTCATCTACTTCTTTCATAGTTGGAGTAATATATGGCTTTTCAGGCGGGTAGTCTCGCTTAATAATTCCAATCATTGGTAAGTCGACTACTTCTTTGATTTGCTTAATATCTCTAACAGAATTTGCTCTTAAACCTGTTGCACCAGCTTCTTGAGCAGCTTTTGCCATGAGTGGCATAATGCCACCTTCTTCTGTATAAAGTGGTTCGCCAGGTAGAGCTTGACATGAGATAATTAAGCCACCGTGGATTTTGTTGATGAATTCTTCCTTGTTCATTTGTAAATATACTCCAAATTAATATTATTTTGGAGTTTTCCTCCCAAGAAAATAATATAATGAATTTAAATATTATGCAAGCGTTTTCTTATAAAACCATGATATAGTTATTAGGACAGGACGTGAGAAAATGGAATTTATACAGATCTATAACCAAAATAAAGACAAATTAACTAGGTCAGAAAACAAGTTAGCTAACTATATTGCTTCGCATACTGAGCGCGTGATTTATGACACTATTAAGTCACTGGGAAAGGCAACCAATACTGGAGATGCAACGATCGTTAGATTATGTAAAAAACTAGGTTATTCAGGTTTTTCTGATCTAAAAATTGCTTTAGCACAAGATTCAATGATGATCCCTGCAAAAGAGCATGAGGGAGAAGAAACAACTTTTGAATCAAGTAGCAAAATTTTGGTAGCTTCAATTCAAAAAACGGAAGAATTAATTAATCCGGTGACGCTCAATAAAGCTGTGGGGTTATTAGCACAGGCAAAAAGAATTCATATTTTTGGTCTGGGACATTCAGGAGAATCGGCGCGAGACTATGAGAGAACTTGGCTTAGAATAGGATTAATTGCTAATGCTGAATCGGATCCTCATATTCAAGTTCAAGTTGCAACCTTGCTAAATAAGGATGATGTAGTAGTAGGATTGTCTCTCTCAGGTCATACTAAAGATACTTACCAATCTTTAAAAGTAGCTCAAAAATATGGAGCAAAAATTATTTCAATTACTAACGATCTATCATCTCCGATTGCTCAACTAGGGGATGTAAGTTTGCAGACGTCAGTTAGCGAATTTATGAATATTGGTACAGTAGCAGGACAGGTATCGCAATTATATTTGTGCGACGTTTTAGCTAGGGAATATGAAAAGCTCAACAAGGTTGATGTCGATAAAATTAAAGAGCGAGCTTTGTCAGAAGTAATGAAAAAATCTATTTAGAGCACAAAAAAGCCAAACTACTCAAAAGTGAGTAATTTGGCTTTTTTAGTATCTACGATACCGATTATTTTGATTATTAAAAAGTGGAAAGCATAAAGATTTTTAAGTCTTTATGCTAGTTGTAAGTGTTAAATTTACACTTATATTATATAAGTTAATTGTCATTAAGTCGAAAAATATGCTCAGCTAAGTGACGTTAATATATTAGGATTAGTCAGTAGCTGTTTGTAATTTGCGATCTTTTTGTCTAACTCTACTTAGTCGCTTAATTAACTTAGTAATTTCAACTTGTAAGATTGAGAATAAGGAAAGGATAATTACTACTAGCCACTGTCTGACACTAAGATCAGTTAAGTGAAACATAGATTGTAAGTTAGGGGTAAAGAGAATAATTCCCATTAAAATGGCTGAAACAATAAAAGAAACTATTAGCCAAACATTCATTTTATTTCCTCTAACCCAAATTGGATCAGTATTAGAATGCTGGTTAAATGCCCGAAGCATTTGAGATAAGGCTAAAACACAGAACGCCATTGTTTGACCAGCAATTGGATTATCGAAAGTTGCGCCTATCCAGTAAGCTAACAAGGTCATCAAGGCAACAAATATTCCCTGACTAATGACGCGCCAGATAAGATCTCTTTCAAATAAGGTTCCAGTTTTTACTGGTTTATGTTTCATGATATTTTTACTTGCTGGATCAACCCCTAATGCTAAAGCAGGCAAGCTAGCGGTAGCCAGGTTAACCCAGAGAATATGAACGGCAAGTAGGGGTGCATCCCAGTTGAAGATTGTAGCTACAAATAGAGTGGTAATTTCTGCAATATTACCAACGAGTAAGAATTGAATTACTTTCTGAATATTGCGGTATACTTTTCGACCTTCTTTAATGGCAGCTGTAATTGTTGTAAAGCTGTCATTAAGTAAAATCATGTCTGAAACATCTTTGGCAACATCTGTACCACCAATCCCCATGGCAACTCCGATATCAGCAGCTTTTAAGGCGGGTGAGTCATTAACTCCATCGCCTGTCATTGCTACAACTTCATCATTTCGCTTTAGGCTTTGGATAATTCTTAATTTATCATTTGGTGAAACGCGGGCAAAAACGGTGGTAGATTTAACTGCTTGATCTAATTGCTTGTCTGTCATTTCATTTAGTTCAGTTCCTGAAATAACAGTGTTTCCATTAATATAAATACCTAAATTTTTAGCAATAGCGACTGCTGTGCTTTTATGATCTCCTGTGATCATGATTGTTTTAATTCCCGCTTCACGAGCCATCTTAATAGATGCTTTAACTTCATCTCTAGCAGGGTCAATCATACCAACAGCACCTAAGAAAACTAACTGCTGCTCTATATCTTCATCTTCTTGAGGTAAGTTTAAAATGTTTTTACTTGCAAATCCTAGAACTCTCAATGCTTGATCAGCCATTTTATGTGATAAGGCAAGGATATTGTCTTTATCAGCTTTAGTTAACCTACGCGTACCATTGCTTGTGAGAATGTAGTCGCAAAGTGGTAGTAATTCATCTAAAGCACCTTTAGTGTATGCAACATATTCATTGCTTATTTCATGAACCGTAGTCATTCTCTTCCTAATTGAATCGAAAGGACATTCGCTAAGCCTTGGATATTCTTTTCTTAAGTTAAGAGCTGAATAACCTAAATCTTGTGCTAAAGGAAGGAGTGCACTTTCAGTTGGATCTCCGATTGCTTCTTTAGGATTATCTAAATTAAAGCTAGCATCATTACACAGGCTAGATGCATAAATTAATTGCTTATATGAATTAGAATTTTTACTTATTTTTTCTACACTTAGAACTTTTTTATTAAGGAAATCATCACCATTAGCCAAATGAGTTACAGTCATTTTATTTAGCGTTAATGTTCCTGTCTTATCAGAACAAATAACCGTCGCATTTCCTAGAGTTTCAACAGCTGGTAACTTCTTAATTAAGGCATGTTGCTTTGCCATTCGTTGCACGCCAAGTGCCATAATGATTGTTGCTGTTGCTGGCAGACCCTCTGGGATAATTGAAATAGCTAAAGAAATGGCTACCAAAAATTGGGGTAAAAGTGGACGACCATAAAAGGCACCAATTGCAAAAATTAACACGCAGATAATTAAACCAATGATTGTTAAAATTTTACCTACTGCATTAAGTTTACGTTTAAGTGGTGTATCGTCAGTATCATTATTTTCGAGCATGCCAGCAATTTGACCGATCTCGGTATCCATCCCGGTTTTAGTTACAATTCCGCTTCCTCGACCATAAGTAACGATTGAAGAAGTGTAAGCCATATTTTTTCTATCTCCTAGGGGACAGTCTGGTGAAAGAACAGCATTCGCATTCTTTTCGCTAGCAATAGATTCTCCCGTTAAAGAAGCTTCTGCAATTTTTAAGTTAGCTGATTGAGTTAATCGCAAGTCCGCGGGTACCATGTCACCACTAGCTAAGCTCACAAGGTCGCCAATAACTAATTCGTTAGCAGGGATGATTTTATCCATGCCATCACGAATAACTGTAGCTGTTGGCGCACTCATAGTTTTAAGGGCTGCAAGAGAAGACTGTGCTTTCTTTTCTTGGATAATGCCAATGATTGAGTTAACTACAACGATAAAGAAAATCACACCTGCTTCCACCCATTCGTTTAAAATAGCAGAAAAAACAGCTGCTCCTAGTAAAATCAGAATCATAGGGTCAATGATCTGTTCTTTGAGCATCATTAAAACTGATTTTGGTGGCTTTTCGGCTAGAGCATTAGGACCATATTTCTTTAATCGTCTCGCAGCTTCTGGCTCACTTAAGCCAGAAGAATTTGTTTCTAAATTCGAAAATAACTCATTTATTGTTTGAGAATACGAGGGAGGTTGTTTCTGATTATCCATAAAGGATATACCATTCCTTTCTTTATTTGAAATTTGTATTTATCTTGTATAGACTTTATATTTACTGATATATCAGTAAAATTTCTTGAAATCAGTTTATAATATATACTATAAATTGAGAGGAAAACTAAGTCTAAAAATATGCTTATAATTAAATGATTTTGCTATGATTGGAATAGAAACGAGGTTAGAAAAATGAAACAACTCGATCAATCTTTTATTATTGGAATCTTTGGCTTAATTGGTCTATTTATCGGTTTGTTTGTCAAAAATATTATGGTATGGACTTTTGTAGGGATTGCAGTTGGTTATGTAGTAACCTTTTGGATTCCATATTTTAAAAAGCAATATCAATTAAAAAAGAAAAATGCAAAATAAGAGCGGTTCTCAAAGTAGAATCGCTCTTATTGTTCTTTATATAATTTTCTAACGTCTTCAACATCGCTTGGTTGAATTGTGTAAAAAGATCCTTGAGGATACATAACTGAAATGCCATCTTTGTGTCCTAAACCGATAGCATGCCCTAGTTCATGTTCAACGGTATTGACGATTCGGCCGTGATTATAGCCATAGCTTGGATTTAAGAGATAATATGAATTTAAATTAACAGTAGCCTTAATTAAATGACCGGTTAAAGAATTATATTGCGTATCAGTTAGACCAGCAGCGTTAGTTTGACCATCATCCATCGCTTTAATAATTATTTTTGCATTATTTTTATCATTTGTTGTTTTGAAAGTAAAGGCACCTGTATTATTCCAAATATTAATACCATCCATCGCTGCTTGCTTGAGAGTTGGATCAGAGAGGTCGAGATAGACTGTTGCTGTATTGGTCTCGAAAGTATGACCTTTATCACTATCGGCATTTTTATCGTCATTTTGAATTTTTTCAGGTGAAATAAACTGTTGGACTTTGGCTGTTAGATATGGGAGCGGGTTTCTAGTTCCAAAAGTTTTTTCAATTTCTGGGGCGGCTTTTTGATAAGCAAAGTCCAGTCCTATAAACAGAAAGGCTAGAACTAGAATTGTTTTAAAAAATCGTTTCACTTTCTCATCTCACTATGTAATTTTATTTAATTATAAAACTAATTATTTAAGAAAAGACTAAATAACAATTGAGACTTTCTGAAAGTTGTAAATCCTTTTAGAAAGCGTATACATATGATAAAATAGTATGCAAAGTTTTTACTAATGCTAGAAATAGGTGACTTAATTTTGGTAAAAGAAACTGAACAACAAAAAGAACAAAAACATTTAGATGAGGTTCTTGGTTTAATTAAAAAGAAAGAAAGCGAATTAGATCATTCAATTGAACACGCACAAAATGAAGCTCAAAATATTAATTCGCATTTTTTTGATGATGTGAAATTAGACTATGATGGTTATTCAACTTCAATGGATACCGCTCTATCGATTCACCAACAGCAACAAATGTTGGCAGAACGTCAAAATGCATGGCAGCATTCCGCTAAACAATTATCAACGTTGCAGCGTTTAGAAAAGAAACCTTACTTTGCTAGAGTAGATTTTCAAGAACCTAATGAAGATCCAGAAACAATTTATATTGGTTTGGGGTCTTTTGCAGATAAAGAAGATCACTTTTTGATTTATGACTGGCGTGCACCTATATCTTCCATTTACTATGATGGTAAATTAGGCAAGGTTTCTTATAATGCTCCTGATGGCGTTCAGACAGTTGATATGACTAAAAAACGTCAATTTTTGATTGAAGACGGCAAGATTACTAATATGTTTGATACTAATGAATCAATTGGGGATCAAATGCTCTTAAACGTCTTAAATGAAAAATCTTCTACGCAAATGAAATCGATTGTAACGACGATTCAACGTGAGCAGAATAAGATTATTAGAAATACTAGTGCCGATCTTTTATTTGTTCAAGGGGCAGCAGGATCTGGTAAAACATCAGCTATTATGCAACGTGTAGCATATTTGCTTTACAGATATCGTGGCAATTTGACTTCTAGCGATGTTATTATGTTTAGTCCTAACCAATTATTTAATGACTATGTTAAAAATGTTCTACCTGAAATGGGTGAACAAAATATGGTGCAGATGACTTACTGGCAGTTTGTTTCTCGTCGTGTTCCAGGGATGAATGTTGAAAACTTGTTTGAACAATTTGAGGACAATGAGCAAAACGACAAGATAGTTAACTTAAAGGATTCGCTTCAATTCTTTAATGCTGTAACTCGGTATGCCAAGCACCTTGAAAAGAATGGTTTGATTTTTAAAAATATTTACTTTAAGAGTAAGAAGAAGCCATTTTTTGATAAAGAAAAAATTAAAGAAATATACTATGGTTTCAATGAAAACTATCATCTAAGAAATAGAATTGAAGCTACTAAAGAGAGTTTAATTAATAGCTTAAACAGAAGAATTGAGCCAGAAACTAGGAAAGCATGGGTTGATAAGACAATTGAGTCATTAGATCAAGAACAGCTAAATAAGTTGTATGATCGTCCAGACCAAGAGTTTGAATCAAGTGCTAAAGAAGAGCATTTCTTAGCTCGTAAAATTGTAATTAAGCAGTTAAAGCAAGTTAGCCGCAAGATCCACCAGAACCGTTTCTTGAATATTCGTGCGCAATATTTACGTTTCTTGCGTGCTGTTCCTAAGCTGATTGACTTAAGTAAGTGGGATATCAGCCAAGAAGAGTGGGAAGCACATATTGAAAAAGTTAAGGAAAGATTTAGAAATGGCAAGATCAAGATGGCTGATATTTCACCATACTTGTACTTGTATGACTTGGTAACAGGCCGCAGAACTGACTATGAAATGCGTTATGCCTTTATTGATGAAATTCAGGATTATACGCCATTCCAATTAGCTTACCTTAAGTACAACTTCCCAAGAGCTAAGTTTACGATGCTGGGAGATTTGAACCAGGCTATTTTTACTAAAGATGAAAGTAAGACTCTGTTAAGTCAAATTTCTAAGTTGTTTGATCCAGAAAAGACTGACGTTGTTCAATTAACGAAGTCTTACCGTTCAACTAAAGAATTGACGAACTTCACTAAGCAAATTCTAAGACAAGGCGAAAAGATTGAAGCCTTTGATCGCCGTGGTCCTAAGCCTGCCTTTTATAAGCGTGATAGTCTTGAAAAAGAATATAAGGCTTTAGAAGATATCTTAGTGGAAAATGATGAACAAAAGTTAACAACTGCTATCATTACGAAGACATTAGCTGAAGCACAGGAAGTAGCTAAGGTTTTGAAAGAAAGAAAAATCAAGGCAACTTTGATTGGATCAGCTAATCAGCGTTTAGTACCAGGAACTTTAGTTATGCCATCATACTTAGCTAAAGGATTGGAATTTGATGCGGTAGTAGCTTGGGATGTTTCAAAAGATAATTATCATCAACTTGACGAAACACAATTGCTTTATACAATTACGTCACGTGCAATGTATAAACTTGATTTAATTTATACAGGTGAAAAGAGTCCATTGTTTGATAATTTAGATGAAAAAACTTACATAAATAAGTAAAAATAAAATCCCTCTTGAATCTTGGTATCATTAGAACCTTGATTTAGAGGGATTTTTCGTTATTCAAGTAAGCAGATAAGGATTTAAAGTTAATTCTATTTAATTTGCAGTATCATTTAGTATATAAATTAAATAGACTTCATTCTTTTGCAAAAACTAACACATAAATTAAATCTATTTAATTCTCATGCATTTTGACAGACTTAATACATAATAGTTAAAATACTTAGCATGAAAAGAATAAGTAGAGCTAGAAAATATCGGCGTAGAAGAAGAATTTTATATACATTTTTACTATTAATTACTGCAGGAGTAGTCGCTTTAGTACTTAATTTTGATAAGATTCAAGATGAATATGATTGGCTTACTTTAAAACCAGAACAGAAGTTAAATGTTCCTTTAGAAAAACAATTGCCAGACTTACCGAATGGCTGCGAAGTCACTTCACTATCAATGCTTTTGAATTATTATGATATTGATGTAAGTAAACTAGAATTGTCTTCTAACATTAAGCATGTTTCTTCTTTTATTGGAAATGATTATCGTGGCAATCCTCATGTTGGCTTTGTTGGTTACATGAGTATCAAAAATGCAGGTTGGTGCGTTTATAATGAGCCGCTATATAATGTTGCTAGAAAATATACTAAGAGAATTCGCAATTATTCTGGCAATGATTTTATCAGAGTACTGAAGCTAGTATCTAAGGGACATCCGGTAATGATCATTACGACTTTAAAATTCGATCATGTCAACGATATGCAGACATGGCAGACTAAGCAGGGAAAAGTTAATGTGACGCCTTCTTCTCATGCATGCGTAATTACTGGATATAATAAAAAGAAGAGGATTGTTTACGTAAATGATCCTTATGGTGTTAAAAATAAAAAAGTGGATTTAAAGAAAATAGAAGCCAGTTACAATCAGCAAGGTAAACAAGCTTTGTACGTAGAATAGGTATATTAAAAAGGCATCCTGTTTGTGGGATGCCTTTTTATGATGTCTGAATAAAATGTTTTTCAAAATAGAAACATGTTTTCAAAACAAGGAAAAGTATTCAAAAATGTTAAAAACCAAAGTAGTATAAGAATTGTCTTAAGAAGGTACCTAATTAGACAAAAAGTTACTCATTAATAATTCAAAGTAGATGAGTGTTAGACCAAAAAACAGCTGAGGGTAATGGCTGTCAAAAGAAGTAGGATTAAAAGTATCAGAACTTATAGCAAGCGTTGAATGTTTTGCAATTGTTGAATTTTTATCTCCAGTAAAAGATAAAACATCACGATTATTTTTCTTAGCTTGTGTGCAAAGTTCCGCAAGTCGCTTTGTTTCTCCAGAATTACTGATAATGATTACGAGAGTATCCTTATGTTTCCTGAGCATTTCTAGGTGTGAATTTGATGTGCAACGAAAACCATTTAAGTTGAGATATTCGCTCATGTAATTAGCAATATTTTGAGAGTAACCACTACCCAATATCATGATCATTGAGTCTTTATGCTTATCCATCAAGTTGGAAAAAGGCTTTACGTATGACTCTACTTTTAAGTCGTTTTCAGTATTATTGGGAAAATTTGGTGCATCTGCTATTAGAAAGACTAGTTCTGAATATCCTGAAAGCTTCATCTTTTTACAAGTCTTTACGATAAAGCTAGGAGAAGAAAATGTTCTTTTAGCTAGTTCACGAATATTGATATTTTTAATTTCATTACGGTGTTGATTCATATAAATTAAGATTTTTTGTTCATCAGTATTCAATTGAAACTTTTCGCTAATGGTTTGAATATTCATTATTTTCTCCTGTAATTTGAAAGAAGGACTCACAATGTCAGAAAAAGATGTTAAGAAAAATGAAGTACCACAAAATAGAGATAAAGAATTTCTAGCTGATCCATGGGCTAGAACTAGAACCAGAAACGGATTAGCAGCTGATGAAGTTATCTCTGCATTACAAAAGTCAATCAGAAAAGGTAAGGAACGTGTAGCATGTGAATTTGCCTACGAAATGTACATTTCTTCACCACAAATGGAGGAAAAATTATGGCGTCGCCTTCAGGCTATTTCGGTTGAGGATATAGGAATGGGAAATCCACAAGCTCCGATTTTGATTAACAGTTTAAATCAAATGAGACAGAACTTTAGCTATAATGAACCTGATCGCGCCATGATGTTTGTTCATGCAATTCGTTACTTATGCGAATCAACTAAAGATCGTTCTTCTGATTTACTTAAGAATATCATTATTAAGAACTTTGCTCTAGGTTATGTACCAGAAATTCCAGATTATGCATTAGATAAACATACAACTCGTGGTCAAAAAATGGGAAGAGGAAGTATGCATTTTTTAGAAGTAGATTCTAAAGTTACGCCGCAACTAAAAGTGGATAATGATTATTGGGATGAATATCACAAGATTAGAGAAAATTGGGATGATAGTAAAGTCATACCTAATGCTTTCAAGTTCAATCCATATCAGATTTAAGTTGTATTTATCTTTAGTAAAGAAAATAGGTGATCTCTAATGGCTGAAACTACTGCTAAAAAAGATTCACTGATTACTAAATTGGATAAAGTTTTAACGCCTATTGGACAAAAACTTGGAAATGAAAAGCATTTGCAAGCCATTTCAAATGGTATGCTTTTCGGATTGCCATTTTTGGTAATTGGTTCGTTCTTCTTGATTGTTGCTAATCCACCGATCGTACTTGATAGATATAATTCACAAACTGCTAATAGCTTTATGCAATGGCTTGCTGGCTGGAAATATTGGGCAGTTGCGCACTATGCTCAAATAACTGTTCCGTACAATATGACTATGGGAATTTTTGGTATGATTTGTGCATTTGGTATTGCATATGAACTAAGCAAGTCGTATCGTCGACTTCATCCTGCTACTGATGGCATGATTTCATTAGTTACATTTTTAATGGTAGCCACTACTGTTGATAAGAATAATAAGATCAGTATTAATAACTTAGGAACAAATGGACTATTTGTAGCAATTATTATTGGATTACTAGCTGTTGAAATTAACCGCGGGATTGAAAAGAGTAAGTTAAAGGTAAAGTTACCGGCATCAATTCCCCCAATGGTAGCAAACTTTATTAATTCTCTTATCCCGCTTTTAGCAAATATCTTTATCTTTTATGGTGCTAATTTGATTCTAATTAGTGTAACACACGCTGATTTTACTACATTTATTATGCAATACCTGACGCCAGCTACGTTTATGGCTAACAGTTTATGGGGCTATATCCTGATAGTTACTCTAGGAAACTTATTATGGTTAATCGGAGTTAATGGTAGTAATGTAATCTTTCCAATCGTTTTTGCAACAGGGATTGCAGCTACTGGTGCTAATGCAGCTTTAGTAGCCAAAGGGTTAGCACCCACTCATTTAATGAATTTACAAATGTTTAGAATTGCTGTTTTAGGTGGATCAGGTAATTCACTTGCTTTGGTAATTTTAATGATGAGAAGCAAAGTGGAAAAATATCGTGCATTAGGAAAATTATCAATTATTCCTGGAATATGCAGTATTAATGAACCGATAATTTTTGGTACACCAATTTGTTTCAATCCTATTCTAGGCATTCCGTTTTTGATTGCTCCAATTATTAATATTATTCTTACTTATATTGCTGAAAATTTGCACTGGATCGGAATGGGATACATTGTTGATCCTTCATTTACGCCATTCTTTTTTCAAGCATATATGAGTTCAATGGATTGGAGAAATATCATTTTTGAAATAATTTTAATTATTATAGGTATTTTTATTTATCTTCCGTTCTTTAGAGTTGCTGAACAAAATGAATTAAGAAAACAAGAGACAGTTGAGTAAAGAAATAAAAATGTTACTAAAAAAGGCATCCCACAAACAGGATGCCTTTTTATGATGTAGTAACCATTTCTTTTTCTTCGACTAGTTCTGCTAGTTTTTCAATTAATAATTTGTTTCCAGCTTTATTCAAATGGATTCCGTCTTTTTGTAATAGCTTATTAGGATAACCTGTTTTACGCATGACTTTAGCAAAATTTAAAAATGGAATCTTGTTTTCACAATGACATTCTTCTGCAACTAACTCAAATTGCAAAGTTTTAGGCCAGGCTTGATCTGGAGCGATTTTCCAATTAGTATAGGAAGGTCCCATTAATAATGTTTTATCAGCTCCAATTAAGTCAACTAATACTTGTAAGTTATGCGCATATCGACCAGCGCTTAAGCCAAAGTGTATATTAGCATCATTAGTACCTAAAGAAAGAATAACTAGGTCATAATCAAAAGGCTTGACTCTTAGCTCGTAAAAATCAATTGCTTCTTCAGTAGTTGTGCCAGGTACAGAATTATTAATAATTGTAAATTTAGGTAATTTTTCTTGCAGTCCTTGAGTTACAATATTAGTTGCGTGTCCATCAATATAACCTGCAAGTAGGGAATCACCAAAAAGAATTAATTTTTTCATAGATATCTTCTTTTCTTTCTCTCAATATATATGATAGGCTGAACAATGTAAAAATACTAGGAACAAGGCAGAAGGAAGGCGGCTTTTATGCAAGAGCAATTTTTACACCTGACACCTGAAAAGTGGCAGGCTTTAATTCCTCCAAGTGATGAATTTAGCGCAGAAATTTTCATGATGAAAAATCTTCAATATATCATGAGTCAAAAGAATGCAGTTTATCACACTCAACAAACATTTTATAAAGAACATTGGTCAAAGATCCCCTTTATAATTGGAGTAACGGGATCTGTTGCTGTTGGTAAGTCTACCTTCGCTAAGAAAATAACTCGCTTATTTGAACGCCTTGAACCTGATAAAAAGATTGCACAAGTTTCTACAGACGGCTTTTTGATGCCTAATGCAGAACTTAAAGCTAAAAACTTAATGGATCAAAAAGGCTTCCCAGTGTCATTTAATTGGGATGCCTTTTCTACTTTTTTGGCAAGTGTTAAAGCTGGTAAAGAAAGAGTACCATATCGACTATACTCACAGGAAATTTCTGATCTGGTTCCTAACGAAGTTGGTTCAGTTGAACAACC
This sequence comes from Lactobacillus isalae, assembly GCF_947539375.1. Lineage (NCBI taxonomy): Bacteria > Bacillati > Bacillota > Bacilli > Lactobacillales > Lactobacillaceae > Lactobacillus > Lactobacillus isalae. The sequence continues at coordinate 1,499,631 of NZ_OX443569.1, read as the reverse complement.
AGATGTCTTAGTAGTAGAAGGAATAAATTTACTAGAAGTTCCTCCTAACGGCCAAGCACCACCAAGTGACTTCTTAGATTATGTGATTTATCTTGATGCTAGTGAAGAAGATTTAGAAAGATGGTATCTTGATCGTTATCATTTAATGCTAGAAATTAATCGCAATAATCCTGACAATTATTTTTATCAATGGGCTCATGTACCGCGTGAACAAGCAGATATTTTTGCTAAGAAAGTTTGGCGGGATGTTAACTTAAAGAACTTACACGAGTATATTGAACCAACTAAAAAACGAGCAGACATGATTATTAAAAAGTATGGTAATCATGAAATTAGTGATATGTATATTAAAAAATTTTAGAGGTATGTGTTAATGCAAGCAATTGAATTGAAAAAAGGTATGATTTTTAGCCAAGATGGTAAGTTAATCGAAGTATTAAAGAGCAATCACCACAAGCCTGGTAAGGGCAATACTGTTATGCAAATGGATTTGCGTGATGTTATGAGTGGAGCAGTTGTGCATAAAACAATGCGTCCAAGTGAAAAGGTAGAGTTAGTTAATGTTGCTCTGAAGAAAGCACAATATCTCTATGATGATGACGCTAACTTTATCTTTATGGACACTGATACTTATGAACAATACTTAATTCCTAAGGAACATCTTGAAGCAGAAGCTAAATTCTTGATGCCAAATATTGATGTTGATCTTAAGTTTACTGACGAAGGTAAATTAATTGGAATTAACTTACCGTCAACTGTAAAGATGACTGTTAAAGAAACTCAACCAGAAATCAAAGGAGCCACTGCTGCTGGTGGTGGAAAACCCGCAACTATGGATACTGGTTTAGTTGTAACGGTGCCAGACTTTATTAAGGAAGGCGAAGAATTAATTATCGGGACTGAAAATGGCGACTATAAAGGTCGCGCTGATAGTATTAGTAGATAAGATAAAAAAGAGCTGCTTAGGTATAGCAGCTCTTTTTTATATAAGTGGTATTGACACAAAAATCTAAGGGGGGGGGTACAATAGGCTTGCATTTACCGTTATTTTAATATTAATATATGTAAATCCAAACTGCTGTTATGTAATATGAATTATAATTTATACTTTACGTTATATTATATATTAAGCATTCACTAAATAATGAATACTTATTAGCGATATATATAGAAAATAATAATTTCGCATATAAACATATCACATATGAATATTTATATTAATATTGTTATTTAATCTTTTATTTTCTTAAAAAAAGAACTATAATAAGGCTTATGAGGTAAATGTTATATTAGATTTACTAAAGGAGAAAGTAAATAATGCTATCAAAAAATAATTATAAAGAAAAACTTCGGAAAATGGAGCCAAGAAAAGAACGTTTCTCTATTAGAAAATTTTCTATTGGAGCTGCTTCTGTTTTAATTGGTTTTAGTTTTATGAGTATAGCTGGAAATCAAAAAGCTCAAGCTGCTGAGCAACAAGAAAAACCAGCAGTAGTGCAAAATGCAAAAGATAATGAGCAAAGCCAAAGTAGCGCTGGAGCTACTCTAGCAGACAAAATGGGGGGGGGGTAAGCTCAGCCACTACAGCTAATAAAACAGCTACTGATAGCAAACTTACTCAATCTCCTATTCAAGAATCTTCTAAAGATGTATCAGCTGATACTAAGATGGATTCAGACTCATCAAAAACTACCACTGCTAACGATAAGATAGAACAAACTAAGCATGAAGATGCTGGGGACAATAATGTAAGTACTCCTCAAACTACTACCCTAGCTATTAATAACACTAACACAAATGGTTCTCAATCTCGTGATAAAAAGGTAGATTCTCATACTACACTTTCTTCAAGTCTTGCAGCTGTTCCTACAGCTCATTCTAGCCAAGGTCAAACTCTAGAAGTATCCGACTGGAATTCATTTGGTGCAGCTTTAATTAATCCCAATGTTGGTAATATTGTTTTAACAAACAACATCACTGCTAATGGCAACGTGGCTAATGCTATTAAGGACAACTTCGGGGAATTGGATGTAACTGCATCTAATATTGCTCGTAAGCTGACAATTGATGGTCAAGGACAACATTCCATTGACTTTGGTACTAACTTTTTAGCATTTACCAATGCTAACCAAGGGACTAATAATTCTGCATGGGACTTAACTTTAAAAGGTATTACTGTTAATGGTGATGGTTATCAACGGACTATTTATGGTGGTGGATATGGTACTTTCTATTTTGGTAATGTAAGTACCGAGAACGGTCAAAAAGATACTATTACTTTAGATGGAGTTACTGCTAATATCAAGCAAGGACCATTTATTGCAGGTGATAGCCATAGAGTTGGTGGTGGTCATAACGCAGTGATTAATGTTGTCTTAAAGGGTGACAACACGATTAACAATAATGGGGTTAACGCAGATAACAGTCAATTAGTTAACTATGGTTCTACTATTCAAACTGGTACCTTAACAGTTGAATCTGGTACCACCACTATGAATGTTGGTACTTACAAGACTAACAATGTAGATAACTTTGGTGGTAACATGTTTGAAATCGACAGGGGTACCTTTACCATTAATGAAGGTGCTACCCTAAACCTAAATGCAGTTGCCTTAGATAAGGATGCTACAGTAACTGATGTTCGTGGTATCTGGACTAATGATAATCCTGCTAACACTACCCAATTTGGGTTAAACGGTACTGTTACGATTAATGGTAATCTTAATGCTAACATGGGTAATGGTCACTCCTCTGCTATTGTTACAGGTAATGTAGCCATTGGTAAGACTGGTGTCGTTAATATTAATACGAAGCAAGATAATAATGGTGTGGCTGTAGGTACTAACGGAGTAACAAACTTCAATGGTTACCACTATGCACCAATTTCAATTGCAGTTGGTAATGTCGGTAATATAGCAAGCCATGATGCTAGCTTAATTAACGAAGGTAGTTTAACAATTAAACGTGATACTACTGACGCCAGTGGCACCATCTTACCAGCAGCAGAACCACTAATTGCCTTTGGTTCTGGTGGTGCTAACAATAATACCTATATTGTTAAGGTTGGTGATGGCGCTACCTTAGACTTACAAGATAACGCAGCTGTACCTTCCGGTTGGGACTCTGTTGGTTTAAATAATCCTAAGATTTCCAAAGCTGGTTTAATTAGCCTCTTTGGGACAAGCAATGAAGCTGTCTTAGATATTACTAACCCTTATTACTTAAACTTCCAACGGGTAGGTAAGGATACTGTTGGTAACTTTATCCGCCTTGAAGGTACGGTTAACGGTGCCTACTTGAATTACAATGGTGTTAAAGTTAACAGCGATAAGAATAAGATCTCAGGAACTGCTTCAGGCCAATACAATACTCCAACTGCACAATGGGAACAAGGTAATACTAGCGATGCTCCATCATTTGTTTGGTACTTACAAAACTTGATGACAACCAATCAATGGGGAAACTACGCTGATGCTTATACTCCGGGTACTAGTAATCCTGCAGCTAAGCAAGGAACTGACAAGTTAATAAACTCTAATACTAATGGCGTTACTCTTGGTAAGAACCAAGGTGGTCAAAGTGTTACTACAGGTATTGATTTGAGTAACTTATCTGATAAGACAGTTCAAATGCTTTACTTAAACCAATTGCTCAACAACTTCAGCTGGTGGCAACCACAGCGTTTAGCAATGGGTACTAAGTTGAACCAAGATAAAAACATTAAGGATAATATTAAGTATCAACCAACAGTAAAAGAAATTGATACTAATACGCAACATAAGTTAACTGATTTTACAGTTAAAGATGGTATTGAAAATATTCAAGGACCAAATGGTATTGTTGCAGATGCTTTGGACAACAATAAGACGGTAGATTGGACAAAAACTCACTGGTACGACGCTACTACCGATGGCGCTGAATTCACCAACCAATACAAGAATTATCCATTAATTCAACCAAAATCGGTTCCAACAAGTAGTAATGGTAATTTTGAAGTAACTGGTGATACTCCAGCACATCAAACTGCAACAATTGTTTATGCTGATGGTTCAATTGACTTTGTTGATGTTCCATTTGTTGTAACCAATCAGATTGATGCAAACCTTTACACACCATCATATAAGCCAGTAAATGTTGAACAAGGTCAATCTGCTACTGATGATCCAGCATTTACTGATCAAGATGGTAAGGATATTACTGCGCCAACTGGAACTACATTTACTACAGGTACTGATACCCCTGATTGGGCAACCATTGATCCATCAAATGGTACTGTAACTATTGAACCAAATACCGATGTAACTCCAGGTGCTTACAATATTCCAGTAACTGTAACTTACCCAGACAAGAGTACTGATGAAACTACTGTGCCAGTAATTGTTACTAAGGCAGGACAAACTATAACTTGGGGTGATAATGGTGCAGTTGTAACTACTGTTGATACTTCTAAACTTAACGCTCACGAAACTACTGAAAATTCACAAGTACTTTCTCCAGCAACTGTTGTAACTGCAGAAGGCTACGAATTAACAGATGGTAAGATTTCAACTACTGCTACGCCAATTACGATTGATCCATCAACTGTTAGCTGGACTACAACTCCAGATACTAATGTTGATACAGCAACTGCAGCTGGTAAGCAAATTGAAAATAATACTATTAAGATTGACCTCACTAACAATGATGCCGCTAATAACATCCTAGGCTCAAAGAATGGTGTTGTAACTACTAACCCATTTACCATTGATGCTAAAGGTGCTGGTGCTAAGGCTGTAACTGCTCCAGTTGATATTAAACTTGGCTCAGATTTGACTAGTGAACAATTTGGACAATTAGTAGAAAACAATATTCCAACTGACGAAATTGCAACTACTACTTGGGCAACTAAACCTGATGAACAAGGTCAAGGCGGCGTAATTAAGATCACCTTTACTGATAAGGATACTAATGGTAATCCAACTTACTTGAACGTTAACATTCCAGCAAATTCAATCAAGGTAACTACTGATGCAGAAAACCATAATCCACAAGGGCAAGATGTTTCAACTAAGGTTGGAGAAGTTCCTGATGCTAAAAAGGGCATTAAGAATCCAGATACTTTACCAAGTGGTACAACTTATACTTGGGAAAATACTCCAGATACAAATACTCCAGGTAAGAAACCAGCAGTTATTGTAGTAACTTACCCAGATGGTTCTAAGGACGAAGTTCCAACTAATGTAGTTGTTAATGCTAAGCCAGAGATTAAATCAATTACTACTACTGTTGGCGGTAATCCAGCTGCCACTGAAGGAATTGCCAACTTGAATAATGGTGGTACTACTCCAGTTGACGGTTATCCATCAGCTGCAACTTGGACTACTAAACCAGATACTTCAAAGCCTGGTGCAACTACTGGTACGGCAACTGTAACTTATCCAGATGGTACTACTGAAACAGTAACAATTCCGGTTGCTGTAAATGGTCAAGGAGATGTTACTGTTATCGATAATGGTCATGTCTTCAGTCTACATGCTAATGATGTAGTAACTCACAAGACCTCAGATAAGAACATTATCGGTGAACCAGTAATTGAAAACTTCAAGTTAAGTTATTACCAAGGTGGTCAAAACTACAGCAAGCCATACATTTACACTTTGAATGCCGACAAGACTGTATATGTTCTTACCCAAACTGGTGATAATCCGGCTGGTGTAACTATTAATGCTCCACAAACTATTAATGCTAGTGACATTAAGATTAGTTGGACTGAAGCAGGCAAGGTTCTATTCAATAATGCATTAGGTGCAATCGAAGGTAATGGTCAACCATCAAGCTTAGTATCAGACAACAATGGTGGAACCAAGACGATTACTTATACTAACTGGGTCAATAATCAATTTGGTTATCCTAAGTATTCAGCTGTTGTTAACAGCTCAAGTGTAAACTGGCCAATTTATGGAAAAGGTCCAGTATCAACTTATCCATTCCCATCAGTTTACATTTATGGTGCAGAAGCTAATGGTACTATTCCAAGCGTTAACTCCGACGTTAGCGATTTGAAGACTGCTTTAGGAGATGCTTCCAAGCTTGTAAATACTAATGATTTAACTGCTGATCATAATTCTGAAATTAGTTCAGTTAACTGGCAAACTTTACCAAGTCTTGCTGAAGCTAATGCTAAGGCTCCTGCAACAGTACGAATTAACTTCACTGATGGTAGTTATCTTGATGTTCCAGTAGCTGTAAATGTAATCAAGGTTGATCAAGGTGTTGATGATAAGACTAACCACGACATTTATCGTGATATTACTCGTACGATTAATGTTGAAGGCGAAAGTACTCCAGTTGTTCAACACGTAATTTACAGTCGTGCTAAGATAACTGATCTTTCTAAGCCAGCAGATCAACAAATCAGTTACACTGATTGGGCAGCTTCTAAGAATAGTGAAGGTCAAGCAGTAACGAACTTCCCACAATATGAAGTAACTAAACCTGGCTACACTGCTACTGCAACTGGTGCAACTATTGAAACTGTTAATGGTAAGCAATATGTTCCAGCTTCAGCAACAATTACTCCAGATTCATCAAATGAAACTGTTAATGTAACTTACACTGCTAACGAACATACTTTAGTAATTAATTATGTTGATGGTAATGGTACTGTAGTAGGTACTTACAATGTTCCTGGTAAGACTGATGAAACTGTTAATGTTGATGTACCTGGACATGTTCCAACTAACTGGAAATTAGTTCCAAAGCAACAAGTTATCGGATCTTACAAGTTCGGTTCAAATGATCCACAACCTGTAGACTACAAAGTTGAACACGGTACTAAAGTCGTTCCTGTTGACAAGAATAACAAAGATACTTACCGGAAGATTACCCAAACCATCCAAGAAGTACCAGCTGGCAAGACTAATGCCGATATGCATGTTGTAAGAACTGCTTCAGTTGAATTTGAACGTACTGGTGTGAAGGACTTAGTAACTGGTGATATTGCTTGGAATGCATGGAATTCAAACAGTGAAACTTTCCCAGTTTACAACATTAAAGAACAAAAGGGCTATGACAGCTATGTAAATGGTGTTAAGGCAACCGAAGTAGCAGCAGTAACAGTAAATCCGGATTCAAGCAATATTACTGATAGCATTACTTATGTAAAACAAGCTGCAACTCCAGTGCCATATGATCCTTCAAACAAGGATATGAATAAGTCAGTAACCCGTACCATTAACTACGAAGTACCAGCAGGACATGAAGCAATTGCCCCTGTAACACAAACTGTAGAATACACTCGTGATGTTAACGGTGTCGCAGGTTACCAGGATCCAGTGACTGGTGAGATTACTTGGAACCCATGGCACGTTAAGAGTGGTAAAGCAGAATTTGCTTCAGCTAGTGTAGAACAAATTAAAGGTTATGATTCATATGTAGATGGTACAAAGTCAACCGAAGTACCAGCAGCTGCAGTAACAGAAAAAGATGGCGAACCACAAAATGGTGCAAACGTCACAGTAAGTTACCAAAAGCAAGCTGATACTCCAGTACCATATGATCCTTCAAATAAGGATATGAATAAGTCAGTAACCCGTACCATTAACTACGAAGTACCAGCAGGACATGAAGCAATTGCCCCAGTAACGCAAACCGTAGACTACACTCGTGATGTTAATGGCGTCGCAGGTTACCAGGATCCAGTGACTGGCGAGATTACTTGGAACGCATGGCACGTTAAGAGTGGTAAAGCAGAATTTGCTTCAACTAGTGTAGAACAAATTAAAGGTTACGATTCATACGTAGATGGTACAAAGTCAACCGAAGTACCAGCAGCTGCAGTAACAGAAAAAGATGGCGAACCACAAAATGGTGCAAACGTCACAGTAAGTTACCAAAAGCAAGCTGATACTCCAGTACCATACAAGCCAGGTCAAGAAGGCGTAAACGATGACATGAACCAGTACGTAACTCGTACGATTGTGGTTCATGAACCAGGTCAAGATCCAGTAAGTCATGAGCAAACCGTTCACTTTACTCGTGAAGATGCTCAAGGTAATGCCGGTTACACTGATCCAGTGACTGGCAAGATTACTTGGAACGCATGGCATGTGGCAGGTGAACTTAACCAAGCAAATGGTACTTGGGCAGAATTTAATGCACCAACTGTTAAAGGGTACACTCCAAGTCAAGCTAAAGTAGCAGCTGAAGAAGTTACTGCTGAAACTAAGAATGTCACTGTTGACATTAAATATGCTCCAGTAGCTCCAACTGGTCAAAATGTAACTACTAAGGTCGGTGAAGTACCAGATGCAAACCAAGGTATTGCCAACAAAGATGATTTACCAGATGGTACTAAGTACTCATGGAAGACAACACCAGATGTATCTACTGAAGGTGAAAAACCAGCTGTAGTTATTGTAACTTACCCAGATGGCTCACCTGTTGAAGTACCAGTTACCGTAACTGTAACTAAGAACCCAACCGATGCAGACAAGTACACTCCAGAAGGCCAAGACGTAAATACTAAGACTGGCGTTGTACCAAATCCAGCAGAAGGTATCAAGAACAAGAGTGACTTACCAGATGGTACTAAGTACACTTGGAAGGACACCCCAGATGTAACTACTGCAGGAGACAAGCCAGCAACTGTTGTTGTAAGCTACCCAGATGGCTCAAAGGACGAAGTCCCAGTAACCATCCACGTAACCAACCCAGCAACCGATGCAGACAAGTACACTCCAGAAGGCCAAGACGTAAATACTAAGACTGGCGTTGTACCAAATCCAGCAGAAGGTATCAAGAACAAGAGTGACTTACCAGATGGCACTAAATACACTTGGAAGGACACTCCAGATGTAACTAAGCCAGGTGAAAGTACTGGTGTGATTGTAGTAACTTACCCAGACGGTTCAAAGGACGAAGTCCCAGTAACCATCCACGTAACCAACCCAGCAACCGATGCAGACAAGTACACTCCAGAAGGCCAAGACGTAAATACTAAGACTGGCGTTGTACCAGATCCAGCAGAAGGCATCAAGAACAAGAGTGACTTACCAGATGGTACTAAGTACACTTGGAAGGACACCCCAGATGTAACTACTGCAGGAGACAAGCCAGCAACTGTTGTTGTAAGCTACCCAGATGGCTCAAAGGACGAAGTCCCAGTAACCATCCACGTAACCAACCCAGCAACCGATGCAGACAAGTACACTCCAGAAGGCCAAGACGTAAATACTAAGACTGGCGTTGTACCAGATCCAGCAGAAGGCATCAAGAACAAGAGTGACTTACCAGATGGCACTAAGTACACATGGAAAGACACCCCAGATGTAACTACAGCAGGAGACAAGCCAGCAACTGTTGTTGTAAGCTACCCAGATGGCTCAAAGGACGAAGTCCCAGTAACCATCCACGTAACTAACCCAGCAACCGATGCAGACAAGTACACTCCAGAAGGACAAGATGTGAACACTAAGACTGGCGTTGTACCAGATCCAGCAGAAGGCATCAAGAACAAGAGTGACTTACCAGATGGCACTAAGTACACATGGAAAGACACCCCAGATGTAACTACAGCAGGAGACAAGCCAGCAACTGTTGTTGTAAGCTACCCAGATGGCTCAAAGGACGAAGTCCCAGTAACCATCCACGTAACCAACCCAGCAACCGATGCAGACAAGTACACTCCAGAAGGACAAGACGTAGACACTAAGACTGGCGTTGTACCAAATCCAGCAGAAGGTATCAAGAACAAGAGTGACTTACCAGATGGCACTAAGTACACTTGGAAGGACACTCCAGATGTAACTAAGCCAGGTGAAAGTACTGGTGTGATTGTAGTAACTTACCCAGACGGTTCAAAGGACGAAGTCCCAGTAACCATCCACGTAACCAATCCAGCAACCGATGCAGACAAGTACACTCCAGAAGGACAAGACGTAGACACTAAGACTGGCGTTGTACCAAATCCAGCAGAAGGCATCAAGAACAAGAGTGACTTACCAGATGGCACTAAGTACACATGGGAGAAGACCCCAGATGTAACTAAGCCAGGTGAAAGTACTGGTGTGATTGTAGTAACTTACCCAGATGGTTCAAAGGATGAAGTAACTGTGAAGGTAGTTGTTAATACAAACAATGTAACACCAGAAACACAGCCAATTCACACTACTCCAGGCGTTCTTCCAAACCCAGCAGATGCTATTAAGAACAAGGATGAAATGCCAGCAGGTACTAAGTACACTTGGAAAGAAGTACCAAATGTCAATACAGTCGGTGAACACACTGGTGTCATTACGGTAACTTATCCAGATGGTTCAAGCGTAGACTTAACAGTTAAGGTATATGTCGATGCTGTCGCCAAGGAAAACAATAGCAACAATACTGCTAAAGTTATCACTAAGCATGTTGCAGAAACTAATGAAAAGAAGGCTTCTGCAACTCCAGCACAACAAATTAAGCATTCTGAAAAAGCTACTTTGCCACAAACAGGTGCTAAGTCAGAAAATGCAGCTGGTGTATTAGGTTTAGCTATTGCGGCAGTAAGTAGTTTATTCGGACTAGGTGCAAGTAAGAAGCGTAGAAATAAGTAAACATTATAAAATTTTAATTCTAAGTATAGACGAAAAAGAAGAGAGTAAAGGTCTCTTCTTTTTTTGTTGTATAAGTACTGTAAATGAGCATATTGTTGATGTGTTCAGGGCTGAGATCCTACAAAAGGTAATTTGTAGGATAATATTTCTTAAAAAATTTAATAATAGTCCAGTCTTGATTCGAGAATAACTATTCAAGGGCTATGAGCTAGTTAAATTTGATATTAATGAAATCTAGTTTAAGGTTAAAGTAGACCGAGAAATTTTATACGTAATGTGTTAGTTAGGAAGCAACTAATGAAAAATCATAAACCACTTAGAAAATGTAATCGATTTCATATATAATGAAAATGATTAGTGTAAAAAAGGAGAGATATAAATGACATTTCCGAAGAATTTTTTATGGGGCGGAGCTACTGCTGCAAATCAAATTGAAGGTGCATATGATGAAGATGGTAAAGGCTTATCAGTAACGGATATTACAACCGCTGGTAGCTTAAGTGCGCCAAGAATGCTTACCTATAAATTAAATGGTAAGTTAGAAGAGACACCGGCAATGCCTGGTGCAGGTTTACCAGAAGGGGCAGTTGGTGCGATTGATCCAAATGCTTATTATCCAAATCATGTGGCAATTGATTTTTATCACCACTATAAAGAAGATATTAAGATGTTTGCCGAGATGGGCTTTAAGACTTTCCGTCTTTCAATTGCTTGGACTAGAATTTTTCCAAAAGGTGACGAAGAAAAACCAAATCAAGCCGGATTAGACTTTTATCGTCGAGTTTTTGAAGAATGTAAAAAATACGGTATTGAGCCTTTAGTTACTATTTCTCATTATGAAGATCCTTTATATCTTAGTGAAAAGTATCATGACTGGGGCGATCGTAAGATGATCGACATGTATGTTAAATATGCAACAACCTTGTTTGAAGAATACAGAGGTTTAGTTAAGTACTGGCTTACATTTAATGAAATTAATTCAACACTTTTGATGCTTAGTTCATTTGGTAATAATGTAACTGACGATAAGGTATACCAACACGCTTATCAAAAATTGCACTACCAATTTGTTGCTAGTGCTCGTGCAGTTAAAATTGCTCATGCACTAGATCCAAATTATGTTGTTGGAAATATGATTTGTGGTATTGTGGATTACCCATTAACGCCTGATCCAAAGGATATTTTAGCTAACCGTCATATGTGGGAACAAAATATTTTCTATTGCGGTGATGTTCAAGCTAAAGGTAAGTACCCAACTTATGCTAAGCGTTTATGGGATGAACACAATGTTCACTTAGACATTACTGATCAAGATCGAAAGGATTTGCTTGAAGGAAAAGTCGATATTTATACTTTTTCATACTACATGAGTAACGTTGTAACAACTCATGAAGTAAAAGATAAGATGAGTGGTAACTTTGCTGCAGGTGCTAAGAACCCATACCTTAACTATTCTGAATGGGGCTGGGCAACAGATCCAGATGGACTTCAATACTATCTTGAAGTAATGTATGACCGATATGATATTCCAATGATGGTTGTTGAAAATGGTCTTGGCGCAGTTGACAAAATTAGTGATGACGGTAAGATTCATGATGACTACCGCATTGATTACTTAAGAATGCACATTAAGGCGATGAAGAGGGCGATTGATGATGGTGTTGATTTAATCGGCTACACTACTTGGGGTTGTATTGACTTAGTTTCTGCTGGTACCGGTCAAATGAGTAAGCGTTACGGGTTCATCTATGTTGACCGCGATGATGAAGGTAAAGGTACTTTAAAGAGAATGCCTAAGGATTCATTCTATTGGTATAAGAAAGTTATTGAATCTGATGGTAAGGATTTAGATTAATATAAGATTTAAAAATACTGCTCAGCTTTGAGCAGTATTTTTTGTTATGTTATGAATAATTGAAAGAAGTGGTATGTTATGATGATTTAGATTGATTTTGATTTGTGGGGAGAAAGGTTAGATGAGCAAGCAAGCTAAAAGTAGATTGTGGACGATTTTGGCAGCTTTAGCTGCTGTAATGTGGGGAATTTCAGGTTTATTTGCGGAGTCACTTTTTAAAATTAGTTCAAAAATTACTCCGATTTGGCTAACGCAAACTAGATTAATTATTTCTGGAATTGTTTTATTAATTATTGCTTCAGTTTTACGTCAAAAGCCTATTTCAGTTTTAAAAGATAAGAAAAATACATTGCATATTATCGCCTATGGACTCTTTGGGTTACTGCCAGTACAGATTTTTTATTTTATAGTAATTGAAATGGCTAATGCTTCTATTGCTACGATTTTGCAGTTTATTGGACCATTTTTTGTACTTGCATATTTAGCCTTCACTCATCAGCAAGTTTTAAGAAAGTTAGATATTTTAGCAGCATTGATGGCTTTTGTTGGAGTGTTTTTGCTATCGACTCATGGAAATTTTAATCATTTAGCAATTACTCCCATAGCATTATTTTTTGGTCTATTGTCTGCTCTAGGTGAAGCAAGTTACACTTTAATCCCAGTTAAAATTGTTAAGCGAATTTCAAGTTTAGTTTTAACAGGTTGGGGGATGATTTTTGCAGGACTTGGCTTGGTAATTGTTCATCCAAGTTTTCCTGCTGTTCCAAATACGCCAAAAGTTTGGCTTTGGGTAGGAGCAATCATTATCCTAGGAACAATCTTGCCATTTCAGATAATGGCGAACGCCTTACGCTATGTTAAGCCATCAACTGTTAGCTTGCTGGATGCCTTTGAGCCTTTATCAGCTACAGTTGGTTCAGTTTTGATTTTTGGCTTAGTAATGTCAGGGATGGATTGGTTAGGTACAACCTTAGTAATTGTGGCAGTTTTGGCTTTGAATTTTACGCCTAAAAGAAAAATTAAAATAGCGTCTGGAAATAAATAATAAAAAAAGCTGATAATATCTTCGTTTGAAATGAAAATATTATCAGCTTTTTTGGTGAGGTTTTTATAGTTCATTTAAGATCATTTCTTGCTCAATAAATTTATCAAAGTGAGGAAGCAAGAAACTTACATAGCCATAACCATCTGGTTTAATTACTTGGTCATCTATTAATTTTCTGCGATAAACAGCTAAATAATTTGCACTTTTATTCATTATTTTACCAATTTCTTGACCTTTAACTTTAGTTTTTCCTACTTTTACCATTGTTTGCACGAACTCTTTTTCTTTGAAAGATAGATCATTATAGACTTTGAAATAGACATTTCGATTTAAATCACTTAAATAAATATCTAATATTTCATCTATTAAGGAGATGGAAATAGTATTTTTATTCTGATCTGTAGCGTATCTCCAGACATGAGAGTAGTTTTTCCAGACCCTCTTTGACCGTAAATGAGTGAAGTTTGAAATGGAGAATTTTCTCTATTTAATTCGTTGATTATTCTTTGAGATAAACTACCACGTTTAAGAAAGATACTTGGCGTTTTACCAAAACTAGGATTGAAAGGATTATTGTTCATACGTATCACTTTTTATTTTTTATAACTTTTTATAACTTTTGGAAATTTTTATAACTAGTAGATTACTTTCTTAAAGAAAACAAATGTATTGAGGCTCGCTTTTTTAATAAAATACAAATTTAATAGAAAAATATTTTAATTTTATATTGTTTTTTTCATTTTAATATCATATAATCAAAAACAAGAAATTTAAGCCATCTCATAAAGGGGGAGAAAATATGAAAAAAGTTAAGTGGTTAGGAGCAATTACTGTTTTGTCTGGAGCGGCATTAACTTTAACTGCTTGTGGGAATAACAACAATAACAATAATGCTAGTGATAAGAAAGTTAGCTTTAAGGAAGCAGTTCCTAAGAAACAAGTTAAAAAAGGCGGAACATTAAAATATGCTATTGAAAGTGACTCACCTTTCACAGGTATTTTCTTACCAGAATTATCTGATACTGCTACTGACACAGAAATTCAAGCACCAGGCTTAGAATCACTCTTTAGTGTTAATGACAGCTATAAGATTAACAATAAGGGTGCAGCTACTTTTAAGTTAGACAAGGACGCTAAGACTATTACCATTGAAGTCAAAGACGGCGTTAAGTGGTCAGATGGTAAGCAAGTAACCGCTAAGGACCTTGAATATGCTTACGAAATTGTTGGTAATCCTAAGACTAAGACTTCAAGATATACAGATTCTTTAGCTAACCTTGTTGGGTTAGAAGAATACCACAAGGGAAAGAGCGACAAGATTTCTGGTATCGAAATGCCAAATGGTGAAAATGGGCGAAAAGTCGTTCTTCATTTTAAGGAAATGAAACCAGGTATGCTTCAATCTGGTAATGGTTACTTCCTTGAAAGTGCAGAACCATACCACTACTTGAAAGACGTTCCATTTGATAAACTTTTATCAGATGATAAGGTTCGTAAACAACCACTTTTCTTTGGTCCATACAAGGTTCAAAAAGTTGTTCGTGGTCAATCAGTTACTTATGTACCAAATGAACATTACTGGCGTGGTAAGCCAAACTTAGACAAGATTACTATGGAAGTAATCGGAACTAACTCTGTTTCTCAAGCTATTAAGAGCCACAAGTTTGATATTACTGGTGTGCTTAACGCTCAATGGAACAATGTTAAGGATACTAAGGGCGTTAACTTCGTTGGTAAGATTCCGCTATCTTACAACTACTTAGGCTTTAAGGTAGGTAAGTTTGACAAGAAGACTGGCAAGAACGTTGAGGATAAGAACGCTAAGATGAACAATGTCTCATTACGTAAGGCGATGGCTTATGCAATGAACATTGACGCCGTTACCAAGCGTTACAGCAATGGCTTGACTTTCCGTATTAATACTTTAATCCCTGCACAATTTGGAGATTTCTCCGACAAGAGTATCAAGGGCTACCCATACAACTTGAAGAAGGCCAATGAATTGTTAGACAAGGCTGGATACAAGAAGCGTAAGGGTGAAAAATACCGTCGTCAACCAAATGGCAAGAAGTTAACTATTAACGTTGCTGTTCGTGGTACACAACCAAACGCTGAAAAGATCTGGACTAACTACATCCAACAATGGCAAAAGATTGGCTTAGATGCTAAATTTGTTGGTGGTCGTCCAATGGAATTCAACTCTTGGGTACAAGATGTTCAAGCAGATAGTCCTAAGATTGATGTCTTTGAAGGTGGTTGGAGTTTATCATCTGAACCATCACCAATGGACCTTTATAGTGAAGGTGCTCCATACAACATGGCTCGTTTTGTTTCTCCAACTCAATCTAAACTTCTTACTAACATTGACTCAACTAAGGCCTTCAACCACAAGTACCGTGTACAAGCCTTTGATAAGTGGCAACAATGGATGTACGACAATGCCTACGTTGTACCTACTACAAACAGTTGGTCAGTAACTGCTGTTAACGACAAGGTAACTGGCTGGTCACTTAAGCCATCAGCAAACTCATGGTATGATGTTGGCTTTACAAAATAATTTAGATATTTAATTTTCCATAATCCTCATATATCAATATAAATCACACAAATTCTTAAATAATATTTCCTTAAATTAATTTTTCATAGTTATATTCCTTCAGAAGGCTCTACTTTGCTTAAGTAGGGTCTTCTTTTTGTATAAACAATGGTAACGATTACAGAGTGCTTTATTTTAATTGAACTATACCAATATTTTCAAAATAGAGTGTTATCGGTGCTATGTTAAGCTTTAATTTATATACCAATTGGGATAAAATATAAACATTGTGAATTCTGGAGGAATTAAATGTGGATAACTTTTTAATAGTTAGTCATGGTGAATATGCTAAGGCAACTTTAGCTAGCTGTGAAATGATCGCAGGGAAGTTGTCGAATGTAAAGGCAATTGCTTTTAAACAAACAATGAACCAGGACGATTTACTTAATGAGATTGAAAAAGTTGCAGAAAGCTTTGACAAAAAGCCGACAATAATTGTGGATATTGCTGGAGGGACTCCCGCAAATGCATCTTTGCGCTATCACAAAAAGCACCCCGAAGTAAAGGTATATAGCGGATTATGCTTACCGCTTTTACTGGCTGCTGTTATGGGAACGCCAATGGAGGAAGCAATTAAGCAAGCTAAAGAAAACATTGCTCCCGTCGGAGCAGATCTAGATGAAAAGAAGACTTCATCTAAAGTTGCAACTACAAAAAAAGCAGAACCAAATGAAAATGCAGAAGTTGAACCACAGACGATGCACAATGTGCGAATTGATGAACGACTTATCCACGGACAAGTTGCTACGATGTGGACAAATGCACTTCATTTAACGCGAATTATGGTGGTTGGGGATGACATTGTGAAAAATGACATCCAAAAAACAGCACTCAAGACAGCTTGTCCACATGGCGTTCACTTGAGTATTTTAACTGCTAAGGGAGCAGCGCGAAGAATTAATTCAGATAAGTATCAAGGTCAAACGGTGCTAGTTTTGGTTAAAAATCCTGCTGTCCTACGTCAAATGGTTGATAATGGCGTGAAGTTGCCTGAGATTAACGTTGGCAATATGTCGACTAAAAGCGATTCACGTCAGGTTGCTAAGAGCGTGGCTGTTACTGCTGAAGATGTTGACGACTTTAATTACTTAAATAAGCAAGGCTGCCATCTATATCATCAAATGGTACCCGCAGAAGATAAAGAAGACTTCATGAAATTATTAGAGAAATAGAGGAAAAATAATGACAATACAATGGTGGCAGATTTTACTGCTGACAGGATTAGCTTTTTGGGCAATTATTGACCAGCTTACTGTAGCTGTGTTGAATAATCCATTGGCAATTGGGATGATTTCTGGAATTATCATGGGAGACATTACGACTGGATTAGCAGTTGGTGCAACCCTCCAGTTAATGGTGTTGGGTGTTTCTACTTATGGCGGAGCTTCAATGCCAGATTTTATGACTGGTGCAATTGTTGGTACTGTTTATGCTGTGATTTCTGGAAAAGGCGTTCAGTTTGCAATCGGCTTAGCTGTTCCAGTAGGACTATTAATGGTTCAGCTAGATGTTTTAGCTCGGTTTGCAAATACAATTTTCCAACATCGTATTGATACTTTTATTAAAGAAAACAAGCCAAATGCAGCAGCACGTAATGCTTTGTGGGGAACTTTTACTTGGGGATTTTCACGTGCATTACCTGTGTTTATCTTACTTGTGGTTGGAAATGATGTTGTAAAAGCAATTTTACGAGTTATTCCTGCTTGGTTAACTGATGGTTTAAAAGTTTCAGGACATATCTTGCCGATTGTTGGTATTGCAATTTTACTTAGATATTTGCCGACTAAGAGATTCATTTCATATCTAGCAATCGGGTTTATTGCGGCGGCTTATTTAAAGATGCCAATGCTTGGAGTTGCACTTCTTGGGGCAGCGTTAGCTTATATTCACTATACTCGTGAAGTGGAAAAGTTAGAAATGAAGCAGACAAGTTCAGAAAAGCAAACTGAAGATGAAGAGTATACGAATGATGAGGGAGAGTATGAAAATTAGTTCAAGTAAGTTAACGAAGAAAGACCTATTTCGCGCTAATTGGCGCTGGCTTTGGGCAAGTCAGTTGTCGTGGAACTATGAAAAAATGATGGCACCTGGTTATTTTTATACTGTTTTGCCATTTTTGAAGCGGTGGTATAAAGATGATGAATTAGTTGAAATGATGCAGATGCAATCGCAATTCTTCAACGTTAATGCCTTTGATGGAAACTTTATTATTGGGATGGATTTAGCAATTGAAGAAAAGCAAGGTAGTAAGGCTAAAGATACAATTGCTGGATTAAAGACTGGTTTGATGGGACCTTTAGCGGGAGTTGGAGATACGATCTTTGGTGCAATCATTCCAACAATCTGTGGATCAATTGGGGCATATATGGGGTTAAGAGGAAATCCATTTGGCGCATTTCTGTGGATAATTGTTAACTTGATTATTTTATTCACAAGATTTAGCTTTTTAAACTTGGGTTATTCACAGGGGGCAAAGCTAATTGATTCTGCTTCAGGTAAATTAAATGCAATTACAGATTCCGCCATTTTACTTGGGGTAACTGTTGTTGGAGCTTTAGTTCCGACAGTAGTAAACGTCAAGGTTCCCTTTGTTTATCGAGCAGGTAAGGTCACTTTGAAGATGCAGAGTATTTTGAACCAAATTATGCCATCACTTGTGCCGGTTTTACTGGTTGCTTTAGTTTACTGGCTCTTAGGTAAGAAACATGTTACTTCTACTAAGATGATTTGGTTTGTATTAATTTTGGGAATTGTCTTAAGTTACTTCCATATTTTGAGTGCATAAGTTAATAGTCAGTCAATCACATGAATTTGGGTGGTGGGCTGACTATTTTTTATATTAGTAATTGTTGTAAGATAGTAGTTGATAAAAAGTAAGGAGGAATAGCTTTGACTGAAAAATTGCCGACTCAGATTGAGGTACGCGGAGGACGTGTTCATAATCTGAAAAATATTGATGTTAATATTCCACTTCATAAATTTGTCGCAATTTCTGGTTTATCAGGATCAGGAAAATCTTCTTTAGCCATGGGAATCCTATATGAAGAAGGATCAAGACGCTATCTCGATGCTCTGTCTACTTATATGCGTAGACGAATTAAGCAAGGAAATCAAGCTAGTGTTACTAGCGTCAAGCATATTCCTTCAGCATTAGCCCTAAGGCAACGTCCAACTATCCCATCTGAACGAGCAACTGTTGGGACAATGAGTGAGACATTTAATATTCTGCGTTTGATTTTTTCTAGATTAGGTTCACCTGTTTGTCCTAATGGACATCGCTTGAAGCCTAGTTTAGAAATTGCTGAAGCAATGGCAAAATCAGGTGAAAAAATGGGGCAACTTACTTGTCCAGTTTGCGGAGTTAAATTTTATGCACCTAGTGCTGAACAATTTGCTTTTAATTCTGATGGTGCTTGCGAAGAGTGTGGTGGAACGGGGAAAGTGCGCCAGCTTGATGAAAGTAAGTTAATTGCAGATCCTAATCTTTCAATTAGGGATGGGGCCGTTGCTTCCTGGTCCTTGCCCGGAAGAAATTTTATGCCAAGTGTAGCTGAACATGCTGGTGTTAGAATCGATATTCCTTATAAAGACTTAACTGATAAGGAAAAGGATTTTGTTTTAAATGGTCCTGAAAAGAAGTATAAGATGGACTTTTTGTCAGGAACGGGAAGAGTTTTTCACGACTTTAATGCGCTATATGAAAATGCTCACCAAGCTGTTCTACGCTCGGCAAAAACTAGTAAGAGCGAACGGGCACAGAAGCGAATTTCAGAATTTTTCTCATATCAGACTTGTCCAGTATGTCATGGTTCAAGGTTAAAGCCAGAATTGTTGAAGCAATTAGTGGGTGGATTAAATATTAACGAAGTTTCTGAAATGCCGTTAGGTGATTTGGTAGCTTGGAAGGAGCAGGTGCTAAAGAGCTTGCCATCTGATATGCATAAAATGGCCAGTGCTTTATTCACTGAATTTGTGGAGAACTTGCAGCCACTTCTCGATTTGGGTTTAGATTATTTAACAATGGCTCGAAATGGAAACACCTTATCCACAGGTGAATTGCAACGAATTCAATTAGCCCGTACTTTGAGAACAGAAACAACTGGCGTCTTATATGTTTTAGATGAGCCATCAATCGGACTTCATCCTGCAAATGTAGATGGTTTAATTAAGGTTTTGCACAAGTTAGTAGCGCAGGGTAATTCGTTAGTAGTTGTGGATCACAATGTGGATATTATTAAAGCTGCTGATGAAATAATTGAAATTGGACCAGGCTCGGGTGAGCAAGGCGGCGAGATTTTGGATCAAGGCAGTGTTGCTCAAATTAAGCAAGATAAACAGTCTTTAATCCGGCCATACATTGATGGCAGTGCAGAATTAATGGCTAGAGAGCGAGCAGAGAAACCTAATTCTGTAAAGGTTTCATTTGATGTGGATCACTATTTCAACCTACAAGATGTTCATGCAGATATACCAATTAAACAATTAACTGCTGTAACTGGATTTTCTGGGGCAGGTAAAACCAGCTTGATTTTGGATAGTTTGGTGCCAGCAATTCAGGCGCAAGCTAAAGGTGAGTCCTTGCCTAAGCAAGTAAAAAATTTTGAATCGCCAATTAATCAAGTAGTTAGCGTTGATGCTTCACCTATTGGTAAAAGTAATAGATCGACGGTTGCAACTTATACTTCTATTATGGATAATTTACGTAAATTATTTGCTAGACAGCCATTAGCCAAAGAGAACCATTATACCCCAACTTACTTTTCTTATAATAATAAACAAGGTGCTTGCCCAACTTGTGGAGGAACCGGAATTGTAACTTTAGATATTCAATTCTTGCCTGATATGCAACAGACTTGTCCAACCTGTGAAGGTAATCGTTACAACCAAGAAGTACAAAAAGTGAAGTGGAATGGATATTCAATCGTTGATATTTTGAATCTGGATATCAATGAAGCTCTTCCTATCTTTAAGAAAGAATCCAAAATTGAACGTGACTTACTTTTATTAAAAGAGGTAGGACTGGATTATCTTCACTTAGGTGAAAGTACCCCAACTTTATCTGGCGGGGAGGCGCAACGTCTAAAACTAGTAACACACTTAAGTCATAAACAAGACAATACTTTATTTGTATTTGATGAGCCGACAATCGGATTGCATCCATTAGATGTAAAAGTTTTAGTTCAGGTAATGCAAAAACTATTGGATCAAGGTGCAACTATCATTACGATTACGCATGACCTAAATATGATAGTTAATGCCGATAATATTCTTGATTTAGGACCACGCGGTGGCAAGAATGGTGGGAAAGTTGTGGCTACAGGACAAACTAAAGCTTTAATTAAGCATCCAGTAAGTTTGACGACAAAATATCTTGCTAGTTATTGTAGTCATTTTAAGAAGTAAGGCTTTTAAATAAGAAAATATTCTATAATTTACATTGGAGAGAAAAAAGTAGAAAGAGCGGAAAAGCATGAATGAGAAGGAAAAAGAGAAAAATACAGTTGTAGGACAGTTGCTTATCTTAGATCTATTTTCAATTCTTATTGGATATTATTTTATTACTACTCTTGATGAGTTCGTTAAACAAAATGAATGGTGGTATGACTTATTAGTTTTACTCATTGTAATTTGTGAAGTGGTCTATAACTGGATTCAGTTAATGAAGGTTAAGAATAAAATTTCAAAATTACCTTTGATTTTATCAATGATAACTTTAAGTGCAGTTCTTAGTGGAACATACTTTAGTGTAATTTGGAATAAAATTCAAAGTGGAAAAGATTATCGGAATACTGTGTTCTTAACTATTTTTTGGATATTACTGTTGATAATTTGGAATGCATTTTTGTGGAAAAGATATAAAAAGAATAATTAGGATAAAAATATACTTGTTGACTAGATAAGTTGCAGTTAACCTCCAAAGTGGGACATAAAAGTTCAATTTTGGAGGTTTTTGTTTTGAAATAATTCAATGTCTTGAATGGATTGGATTATCAAATTTAAATAACAAAAAACATATTAAGACTGCTACTAATTAAAGATAGATGTTAAAATATAAAATATTATTGATTACAATAAATGCTTATGAGGAGATTGAAATAGATGAATAAGAAAAAGTATATTAAGGATAGTGTCAATGCAAGGCAACGCTTTAGTATTCGTAAACTTACCATCGGGACAGCATCTGTTTTATTAGGAACAGTTTTCTATTTAGGAACAAGTCAAGCAACAGTGAAGGCTGCAAATACGGATGCTAATGAAAAAGAAGTACAAACTGTAAATAGCTCTCCAATTTCTAAAAATAACATGACTGAAATAGGTCAGACTTCAGAAAATTCAAGTGACAGTTCTGTAGTTCAAACTAAAGATACAAAAGTAGTACAAACAAGTGTAAATAGTAAAGTAGATAAACCTGGTGTACAAGCTACAGAAGGTACTGTAAATAAAAGAGAAGACAAATCAGCAAAGGCTGAAAATATATTACAAAATACTCAAACTTTAGATACATTAAAGACAGTACCAACAAATACTAATCACCTCACTGAGAGTAAAGCAGAGAATAGGTATACTAATCTCACTGTTGATAAGGATAAGGTGGGAGTGTCAAAAAATAGTGAATATTCTTCAAATGCGTCAGATAATACTCTTATTGGTCTTCAATCTGATATCAATAATGAGAACTTACAAGTAGAAGCTTCACTTAGTGGCACTGAATATAATCCAAGTCAAAATAAAACTATCCAAATGACTTTACAAGTCTCTAATAATAAAGCTGGAGACAGATTTAGAGTCCACTTTGAATCAGGCGCTTATATGGTCACGCCTACGGCTCTTCCAGCTGCTTTTGGAACAATGGATAAGGTACAAAATTCAGATGGTAGTTATGATGTAATTTATTCTTTAACTAAAAATGCAACTATTAATCAGACTATCTCAATAGGTTTTCTTAATGAAGCCGTTGCTAAGGCGCTTCCTTATAATGCAGGGAGCGAATTAAAAAATATTCAAGTTTATTACAATGAAGAGTCGCAGCCTGTTAAAACTTTGACTTTTAATCAAATCGTTGTTCCTCAAATTAATCCAAAATGGTATAGACTTAGTCCAAGTTCAAAGGCAGTAAAAAAATTATTCCCTAATTATGACTATGAATGGCAATTAAATTTGGGACAAAAAACAGGAATAGATGGGTCCTATTCCTCTAGTGGAACTAGTGGCCCTAGTCCATTAATTAATCATGAAACAACTATTACAATACCTGTCCCAGAAACCTTTGTTTTAAATTCTGAAAAGACTATAGCCCAAAATTCTTCTTTAGCTACTTTTACCCAGGCTGGAAAGGGAAAAGATGTTATTGTCAAATTAGCTAATGCAATGCCTTCTAGCTCTTTTATCTATCTATGGGGACATTTTGACATGGATCAACCTATAGAAGATACAACTATATCTGGTTCAAAAGAAATAGTGGTTAGCGAGGACGTCGGAACAAGCCAACCATTAATTGGAAATGCAGGTATTTTTAAAGAAATAATACAAGGCTCGAATACTCATATGCCAGACGGTGAAGCTCTTCAAGGATACATTGGTGGAGCTTATAACGGATATGATGGCCCCTATAAAGAAGGCCAAATTCCATACACTGTCTCTCATAAAGAAATTGTATTATATAACTATTCTGTAGGAAATTTACAGGCTCGCCCAGTTGATAATGTACATCTAAAGATTACAGTTCCAGATGGAGTCACGGCTACAAAACTAGTTGGAACAGGTATCAAAGAGTATGGCTATCAAATTAATTATATTGATAATTCAGTAAAGTCAGGAACAGTTTCAAATGGAGAATCTGTACCAATAGAAAATGGCACAAATATTAGCGATATTGTGTTAACAATTCCTAAATTAGAAATTGATAGTTTAAACCCCGTAGGATTTACTTGGGGACAAGGAATTGATGCTGGCTTTTCTCTTTATGGATTCGTTAGTGATAATTATCGTGATGGCAAAAAAGTGAATTTAGGTGATACATTAAATTCCGCCCTATATCCATACTTTGATGCACCAAGTAAAAATGGGTATTATAATGCTTCTCAATCAGTTGTGGCTGAACAGAAGGATAGTATTAATATTAACTTTAAAACCACTAATTATAGTTACGAACCAGGAAAATTTGGTGGAAATGTTTCTGTTAGCGGGTGGTATGCTAAGAAAGCAGTTGATCCAATTTTCTATTTTGTAGTGCCAGCTAATGGTGAGGCATCTATACCACTTTCATCTTTTAAATTTGGAGAAAATCAGCCAAAAGTTTCTAGTTTTTTAGTAAATGGCTATCAAGTTGTTAAAGTGGACTACACTGGAATAAAAAGTACTGGTGGTGATATTGTACTTAATATTAAAAACTTACCAGATTCAAGTAGTGTAACTACAAATAATGGACATGTTTATTTATATGCTCCGTCAAATATAGTAAAAGATTATTCGTTGAATGAATATTCTACTGTAAAGGATTCTGATTTAAAGTATGTCGAGGGGAAGACGGCAGCTATTGATTTAGGTTCCTTTAATTGGATTACGCAATTAGGTCAAGGGTTGACTTCAGTAGAATTAGCACAAGGTAATGAAGATGGTAATTTAGAATTAAGCGGCAAGTCCGATGATAAGAAATCTGAAGCAATGACTTATACAGTTTCAGTTATCAATGGTCAAAAATATGATATAAAGAATGCACATGCTTTAATAAACTTGCCAGCAGATTCCAGTACATCATTTAACTTTGTTTTAAATGAAAATAATCCAGTTAAAATAATAGACTTGAATACGCAACAAGTAGTAGCAGGTAAAGTATCTTATTATAGTAATTTTGCAGATTTGAAAAATCATACTGTAACTGGACTTGTAGATAATGCCAAGAATGCCAAGAGTATTTTAGTTGATATAGATAACATTCCAGCAAATCATTCATACCGTATTGTTTTAAGTGGAATTGATCCCACTTTGGGATATGATGCTGGAAAGACTGGCATTTTGTCTTCCGTAATTTGGTCAAATCATACTCAATCCTTAAAAGCTCTTTCTATTGATTTAAGTAGCGATAATGCTTCTAGAATTACAGTTTCTGGTAATTCAATTGTTAAAGTTGTCTTTAAATATAAAGATTCAACAGGCAAAGATATTTATGTACAAGCTGATACGCTAAAACTTAATAATAACCAAGATAAATTAAGTTATAGAGAAAAAAATGTATTAGATAATTTGAAGAGACTCCAAGACAAAAAAGAGATTCCAGAAGATTATGTAGTAAAGGATGCAAGTAAACCTCAAGAAATAATTAACTCTGAGCATGGTGATTATTCATCAGGTATTAAGAATGAGAAAGCAGAGTTTAATCAAACCGTTAAAGTTTATTTTGATGGTGATACTTTAGTTTACGATCTAGTTCCAAATATTCAAACAGCTATTTTACGCTTTTACGATGATACTGATAATAAGTTTATTGAAGCCACTCCAAATATTAAAGTAACAGATAAAAGTAATAGGGATATTAATTTTGAAATTCCAGCAAGTTATGATTTCTCTAAGTATCAATTTATGATGGTGGCAAAAGGAAATGATCCAACACAGACTTATCCTAGACTTGATGGAAATCAGTTATCGGAAGTAAATTATGGAAAATTTGATAATGATATTAATCAAGATCAGTTTTTCATAGCCCACTTTACTCATAAGATTGCACCAATTAAGGATACAAAGACAATAACTGAAACGGTTCATTACATTTATGAAAATGGTAAAACTGCCAGTCCAGATTTAGCTGGAACTCCAGTAATTTTCACTCGTGATGGAGAACATGACGAAGTAACTAATGAGGATAATTGGAAGAACTGGACAACTGAGAAAGACAGTTTCGATGAGGTGAAATCTCCAATAATTTCAGGTTATACTCCAGATCTAGCTACTGTAGAAAAAATCACAGTAAAACCAGAAGATTCAGATATTGTAAAGACAGTAACGTATAAAGCTGATGATCAAAAGATCATCGTGAACTATATAGATGACACAACTGGAAAGACTTTATCAACAAAAGAACTTGATGGTAAGTCTGATGAAAATTCAGGTTATACAACCAAAGACTCAATTGATGGTTATAAAGCTCAACATTATGATTTAGTTTCTGATGACACAAAAGGTGCTGAATTGATCTTTGATCATGACGATAATGCGGATCAAGTTTACAACGTTCATTTGACCCATCATATGACGCCGATCAATGATAAGAAGACGATCAACGAGACTATCCATTACGTATATGAAGATGGTAAAACTGCTAGTCCAGATGTAGCTGGAACTCCAGTAATTTTCACTCGTGATGGAAAACATGACGAAGTAACTAGTGAAGATAATTGGAACGATTGGACAACTGAAAAAGACAGTTTCGATGAGGTTAAATCTCCAACGATTTCAGGTTACACTCCAGATCTAGCTGCTGTAGAAAAAATCACAGTAAAACCAGAAGATTCAGATATCGTAAAGACAGTAACGTATAAAGCCGACGATCAAAAGGCTAAGTTGAGATTTTATGATGATACTGATCATAATTTTATTGAATTAGCGCCAGACATTAATACGATAGGTAAGAGTGTCGAAAGTATTAATTTTGATATTCCATATGATTTTTCAAACTATAACTTTATAGAAGTTGATAGTGCTAATGATCCAACTGATAAATCGCAGAAATTATCTGGTGATACTTTAGATAAAGTAGATTACGGTAATTTTGATAAGGACAAAGATACTGATCAAGTCTTTATTGCTCACTTTATTCACAAGACTGCACCCGTTAAGGATACTAAAGTGGTAACTGAAACCATTCATTATGTTTACGAAGACGGAACAAAAGCTCATGATGATGTTGAACAAGAGGTAACATTCACTAAGACTGGAACAAAAGACTTAGTAACTGGTGAAGAGACGAGCAGTTGGAATGGTCCACAGGTAATTGACGAAGTACTTTCTCCAGAAATAGCAGGTTATACACCAGATCAAGAAAAGATTAATTCTATCACGGTTTCACATGATTCAACTGATATTGAAAAGACAGTAACGTATAAAGCAAATCCACAAAAGATCACAGTAAACTATATTGATGATATGACGGGAAAGACTTTATCAACAAAAGAACTTAATGGTAAATCTGATGAAAATTCAGGTTATACAACAGAAAGTTCAATTGATGGTTATAAAGCTCAACATTATGATTTAGTGTCCGATGACACAAATGGTGATGAACTAGTCTTTGATCATGATGACAAAGTAGATCAAGTTTATAATGTACATTTGACCCATCATATGACGCCGATCAATGATACGAAGACGATCAACGAAACTATTCATTACGTATATGAAGATGGTAAAACTGCTAGTCCAGATGTAGCTGGAACTCCAGTAATTTTCACTCGTGATGGACAACGTGATGAAGTAACTAAGGAAAATAAGTGGAACGACTGGACAACTGAAAAAGATAATTTTGATTTAGTTCAATCGCCAGAAGTAGCTGGATATACCCCTAATGTTGATGCGGTTCCTGAAATAAAGGTAGAGCCAACTGACTCTGATGTTATTAGGACTGTAACTTATAGGGCCGACGATCAAAAAGCCAAGTTGCGTTTTTATGATGATACTGATCAGAAGTTTATTGAATTTGCACCAGATATTAATGCGACCGGTAAGAGTGTTGAAAGTATCAATTTTGATATTCCTTATGATTTCTCAAACTATAGTTTCATTGAGGTTGATAGCAGCAATGATCCAGCAGATAATTCTGAAAAATTGAATGGTAATAGTTTAGATAAGGTAAACTACGGCAACTTTGATAAGGACAAAACTACCGATCAAATTTTCATAGCTCACTTTACTCACAGGACTGAATCAGTTAAGGACACTAAGACAGTAGTTGAAACTATTCATTATGTATATGAAGATGGCACAAAGGCTCATGATGATGTGCAAAAAGAAGTAACATTCACTAAGACTGGAACTAAGGATTTAGTAACTGGGGATGAGAAGAGTAGCTGGAGCGATCCGCAAGAATTTGAAGAGGTAGTTTCTCCAAAAATTTCAGGCTATACTCCAGATCAAGAAAAGATTGATCCTGTCACAGTTTCACATGATTCAAAAGATATTGTAAAAACAGTAACTTACAAAGCAAATCCACAAAAGATCATAGTTAACTATATTGACGATACAACCGGTAAGACTTTATCAACAAAAGAACTTAATGGTAAATCTAATGAAAACTCGGGTTATACAACAGAAGGCTCGATTCATGATTATAAGGCTCAACATTATGATTTAGTTTCTGATGACACAAATGGTGGTGAATTAGTCTTTGATCATGATGACAAAGTGGACCAAGTTTATAACGTTCATTTGACCCATCATATGACTCCGATTAATGATACGAAGACGATCAATGAGACTGTTCATTACATTTATGAAGATGGCAAGACTGCCAGTCCAGATGTAGCTGGAACACCAGTAGTCTTTACTCGTGATGGACAACGTGATGAAGTAACTAATGAAGATAATTGGAACGATTGGACATCTGAAAAGAATAATTTTGATGAAGTTAAGTCGCCAGAAATAGTGGGGTATACACCTAACGTTGATGCTATTCCTGAAATAATGGTAAAACCAACAGATTCAGATATTGTTAGAACCATAACTTATAAGGCTGATGATCAAAAAGCTAAGCTACGCTTCTACGATGATACTGATCAGAAGTTTATTGAATTAGCACCAGATATTAATGCGACCGGTAAGAGTGTCGAAAGTATCAATTTTGATATTCCTTATGATTTCTCAAATTACAACTTTATTGAAGTTGATAGTGGCAATGATCCAGTGGACAAGACCAATAAATTGAGTGGTAATACCTTAGATAAGGTAAACTATGGCAACTTTGATAAGGATAAGAATGCAGATCAAGTATTTATTGCCCACTTTATTCACAAGACTGAACCAGTTACGGATACTAAGGTAGTAACTGAAACTGTTCATTATGTATATGAAGACGGTACAAAGGCTCATGATGATGTACAAAAAGAAGTGACATTCACTAAGACTGGAACAAAAGACTTAGTAACTGGTGAAGAAAAGAGCAGCTGGAGCAATCCACAGGTATTTGAAGAAGTAATTTCTCCAGAAATATCAAATTACATTCCTGATAAAGAGAAGATTAGTTCTGAGACTGTTTCTCATGATTCGAATGACATTGAAAGAATAGTAACTTATAAGGCTAAGCCAGTTGAGCCTGAGAAACCAACAAAGCCGGAAGAGCCGACAACACCGGACAAGCCGGTTGAGCCTGAGAAGCCAACAAAGCCGGAAGAGCCGACAACACCGGACAAGCCGGTTGAGCCTGAAAAGCCAACGCAACCAGAAGAGCCGACAACACCGGCTAAGCCAGTTGAGCCTGAGAAACCAACAAAGCCGGAAGAGCCGACAACACCGGACAAGCCGGTTGAGCCTGAGAAGCCAACGCAACCAGAAGAGCCGACAACACCAGCCAAGCCAGTTGAGCCTGAGAAACCGACGCAACCAGAAGAGCCGACAACACCAGCTAAGCCGGTTGAGCCTGAGAAACCAACGAAGCCCGAGGAGCCAACAACACCGGACAAGCCGGTTGAGCCTGAGAAACCGGCGCAACCAGAAGAGCCGACAACACCAGCTAAGCCAGTTGAGCCGGAGAAACCAACAAAGCCGAAAGAGCCGACAACACCGGACAAGCCGGTTGAGCCTGAGAAGCCAACGCAACCAGAAGAGCCGACAACACCAGCCAAGCCAGTTGAGCCGGAGAAACCGGCGCAACCAGAAGAGCCGACAACACCAGCTAAGCCGGTTGAGCCTGAGAAACCGGCACAACCAGAAGAGCCAACAACACCGGCTAAGCCAATTGAGACGCAACCACCTAAGATGCCTGAACAAGTTGACAAGTTAGATGATTCTAAGAATACTGGTACTTCAAGAATTTCTACAATTAAAATTTCGAGAAATACTCCAGTAGCTAAACGAATTAATCGAGCAAAAACGCTCCCGCAAACTGGTAGTCGAAACACTGATCTATCATTAGCAGGATTAGCATTGGCTTCAGCTGGAGCTTTGATTGGGTTAATTGGTAGTAAAGAAAGGAAAAGAAGAAAAAGATAAAAATTAAATAGATACAAAAAGGCGCATATTTACTGTTTTAAGCAGTAATATGCACCTTTTTTCTTATCAAAAAAATTATTCTACAATATTTCTTTCAAATGGATCGTTGGAAATTCCCTTTTCTAAAATATCTTTTGACCATTGTTTAGCAGAAAATAAGGAGTGATCACGGTAATTGCCGCAAGATTCAATAGTAGTACCAGGAACGTCTTCCCATTGAATCTTGTCGCGAATTTCTTCAAGTGATTCTTTAAGCGCCTTAGCAACTTCTGTAGTTGATGGTGTACCCCAAACTAAGAGATGGAAACCTGTTCGGCAACCAAATGGGGAGCAATCAATGTAGCCATCAATGCGATCACGTAACAATCCAGCTAATAAGTGCTCAATAGTATGCAAGCCACCAGTAGGGATGGCATTTTCATTCGGCTGAACTAAACGAAGATCAAAATTGCTGATTTTATCTCCTTTGTGTCCTTCTTCAACAGTAATTAAACGAACGTAAGGTGCTTTAACCTTAGTGTGATCTAATTCAAAACTTTCAACTTTACCCATAATAAATTTTCTCCTTATAAAATCTTTTTTATTTCCAAATTTTATTAGCAGTATCAACCACTAGTTTTATCTTTTTCCACTGGTCAGCTTCGGTTAAAATATTGCCTTCTTCGGTTGAAGCAAAGCCGCATTGTGTACTAAGAGCTAAATTAGTTAAAGGAACCAATTCAGCCGCTTCATTGACTCTTTGAATAATTGTATTAGGATCTTCTAGTTGACCATTTTTTGATGTAATTAATCCCAAAACAATTGTGACATTATTGCGATTGTTCCAGATCTTTTTGATTGGTTCTAAATCTCCAGAACGATCATTGTCATATTCTAAGAAAAAGCGATCATAATTTAATTGACCTAGATACTTGGCAATTGGCTCATATCCACCTGAAAAAAGAAATGTAGATTTAAAGTTACCACGGCAGATGTGTGTAGCAATGGTCAGATCATCTGGCAGATTTTCTAGTGTTTTATTGATTACGCAAACTGAATCTTCTGCTAACTGAACGTATTTTTCATGTTCTTTAGGGTTATTTTCAGTCTCATTCAACTTACTAATTAAGAAAGCCCATGTTGTGTCATCAATTTGAAGATAACGACAGCCTAGATCATAAAATTGCTTGATTGTTTTATGATATGCCTTTGCTAGATCATTAAGATAATCTTGTTTATTCTCATAAAAGTTAGGCCAGTTGTCTGAACGATTATCTCTAAAAAGTAGGGTAGGTGAAGGAATCGTTTGCTTGGGAGTTACGTTAGTATGTTCCTTAACAAACTCAAATGCTTTAAAGAATGGATGCTCGGGATTATAAGATACTTTACCAGCTAATTCCGCATTGTCTGTTCTAGTCTTAGCACCATGGAACTTATAGCTTTCTTGGTAATCGTATTTTGCGACGCCATTTAAGCCCCATAAGAAATCCAGATGCCACCAGCTACGACGGAATTCTCCATCCGTTACAGCCTTTAATCCTAAATCTTCTTCTGTATGGATTAATTTTTCAATTTCTTGATTTTCTATTTGAGTTAATTCAGCTTGCGAAATATCTCCGTGACTAAATTTATCTCTAGCCTGTTTTAATTCTTCTGGTCTTAAAAAACTGCCAACAATATCGAAATGTGCTAATTCTGTCATAGTAATCTACCCCTTAATTTTAACTAAATTTTTCGTTTAAATGTTCTTTGAGGATCCACTAATACGAGGGATCATATTCAAGTAGCACATTCGATTAAATACCCGTTCGTTAAAAAGAATATTCCTATTTTTCATAATGATCCCTCCTTTGATAAAAAATAAATAAGCAAAAGAAAAAGCGTCCCTAGCATAGCTATACACTACACTAGGGACGCTTATCACGTGTTACCACCCTGTATTCAAACTGACTTTACAATCAGTTCCTCATTAAGTACTCCAAAATATGGAAGACTCAGACGTGATAACGGACGTCAATCGTAAATTGCTTACTTAATTAGCTCGCATTTTATTCTAAATCCAAGACCATATTCATCACTCTAGTAACATCGGCTTCCACCAATTCCGACTCTCTGTGAGATACTTTAAGCAATTACTCATCTCTTCTAAGTTTTAATTAATTTTGTTGCCATAATACTACAACGTCTAAAAATTAATGTCAAGAATATTTAGAAAAATTATTCAACTTCAGTATCTACATCATCTTTTTGATTATTAAAAATACCCCAGTCTAATTCTCCAGTTCGCTTAGCGGTAATCACACCAGCAACCATTGAATCGTTAACGTTAAGAGCAGTTCTTGCCATATCAACGATTGGGTCGATAGCGATTAAAACTCCAAGAACTGTTACTGGTAAGTTAAGTGCACCAAGTACCATTAAGGTAGTAAATGTTGCACCACCACCAACGCCGGCAACACCGAAACTTGAAATAACATCAATTACAACCAAAGTTAGGACAAATTGCCATGAGAAAATGTTAACTCCAACAAGTGGGGCAGTGATTGCTGCAACCATTGATGGATAAATACCTGCACATCCGTTTTGACCTATAGTTAGACCAAAACTAGCTGCAAAATCAACAATTGTATCGCTAACGCCCATTGATTCACGTTGAGTACGAACGTTAAGTGGCAAGCTACCACCGCTAGTTCTAGAAGTGAAGGCAAAAACTAAAACTGGCCATGCCTTCTTGAAGTAAGTAATAGGATTAATTCCATTAATTAGAAGTAAAACAGCGTGAACAATGAACATAACTGCAATTGCAACATAAGCGGCAACGATAAAGACTAATAATTTACTCATTGTTGCGAAACTGTTAGTTGCTGTAGTTCTAGCAATTAAAGCAAAGATTCCATATGGAGTGAGTTCAAGTACAATTTTAACTATACGCATGATAATTGCGCGTAATGCCTGGATGCCACGTGCGAAAGTTGTAGCAGCTTCAGCTTTTTCTTTCTTGATTTGTAAGAATGCAATTCCAACAAAAATAGAGAAGATTACGACTGCAATCGTGCTAGTTGAACGCATTCCTGCAAAGTCTGCAAAAATATTTTGTGGGAAAAACGAAGTAATTTGTTGTGGTAAAGTTAGACCTTTCAACTGTTCTTGATGGTCCTTAATTGCACTAAGGGCACTTGAAGAAGCAGACATTCCTTTAGCAAAACCAGCTCCGCCTAAATTAAAGATTGCAACACTACTAAAGCCTAAGAATGAAGCAACAGCAGTGGTTCCTAATAAGATAGCTAAGACGTTAGTCGCAATTTTTCTAATCTTAGTTGTAACCTTCAACTGAGTGAAAGCACCAACTAGTGAAACGAAGATTAGTGGAATAACTAACATTTGTAATAATGAAACATAGCCATCCCCAACGATTGAAAGCCAATCAATACTATTTTTAACAATATCGCTTTTGGCACCAAACATTAATTGAATGGAAACCCCAAAGACAATTCCGATGACTAATGAGAGAAATACTAGCTTAGTAAATCCCCAATTTTTTCTATGTAAGTAGGCCATGCCAGCTAAGATAGCGATGGCCATTAAAACAACGAGGGTAGTTTGCACTTTCTTCAACTCCAATTCTAAGCAAACAAAAAAGAGCCATTGGCCTATGCCAACAGCTCTTGAGAAAAATCATAGTTATAACTTTGAAAAGCTAGTTTCTAACTAGAGAAATTCCTGAAGTGAACTAATGACTGTACGCCAAATAATTGCCAATTTTTTTGACAATTACAACAACAAGAATTTGCTTGACGTACATTAAACATAATCATTAGCTCCTTTCTTACTTTTCACAAGTTATAATATCTTATAACTTACTTTTAGTCAACAATTAATTTTGCAAAATCCTATATTCCGTAAATATATATTATGAAAATTCTGTATATAACAAAATATATACTTGCATTGCAAGCCCTTTCTCTAATGAGTATAATCAAATTAAAGAGATATCGGTTATATGAGGTGAAGTAAAATGGCAGAACCTAAGTGGCTAAAAGACTTAAAAGAAGAAGATTATATTAAAGAAGATTTCGATGCAACTGGAAAATCACGCTATACTGTTGAAGGTGTAGACAAGAATGATCCAGATTGGTTGGATAAGGCAGCCAAGAAAGTAAATGCTGCTGAAGGTGACGACTACGTAAAGCTTGATGCTGGACTTCTTACAGTTAACCAAATTAACTGGATGCTTCGTCGTGCATTTGGTGAATTAACTTATGTAGATGATAATAACCAATTCTTATGGTATAACAAGCCAACTGATCCAGATAAGAAGATGCTTGCTGGTCGTACACCAGATCAAGTTGGTGATACTATGGGTGCAGTTCACCCTAATATCCGTAATGTTATTCCTGAAGCTAAGAAAGTTATCTATGCTTTAAGAAATAAGATTGACGGTCATGATGAAGTTAAAATGCCAGTGCCAAATGGTAATCGTCATAAGTTGATTTTGCATGATTACAAAAGAATTGAAGATGAAGAGGGAAACTACATGGGAACTTATGAATGGGTACAAGATATTTATCCATTTGTAAAATATTTCTGTGAGACTACTGGTCAAAAACTTGTAGATGATCCTGATGCTACTACAGGT
Source organism: Lactobacillus isalae (assembly GCF_947539375.1). Taxonomy (NCBI): domain Bacteria; kingdom Bacillati; phylum Bacillota; class Bacilli; order Lactobacillales; family Lactobacillaceae; genus Lactobacillus; species Lactobacillus isalae. The sequence goes on along the minus strand of NZ_OX443569.1, from coordinate 1,464,753 downwards.
GCAACTTACAAGAAAGATGAAGTTGATACTGCAACTGGTGCTTCTAAGCATGAAGAACATGTAGAAGAAAAGAAAGAAGAAAATCCTGATACAAATTCTGGTGCTTCAGAATATTAATTGAAAATCTTTGAGATGTTAAAAAGCCTACTTTTTTGAAGTAGGCTTTTTTGTTGTGGGATGGTAAAAAATAATAATTAAATCTGATTTATATATTTCATTGATTTACATAATGAAATATTGCATCAATGGTTAATACCAATTTATAAGATCATTTTTTTATAAATCTGATATCTCTCACTAGAGACGAGATAAATAGATGAAATATATTTCAGAAGTTGACAAGAATTTTTGAATAAATGGAATAGAATTCTTAATGTTTGAAATCGCTTTCTTTAAAAGACGAGAAGGGGTATAAATAATGTGTAAGCTAGCTGAGAGGAAAAACAAGGAAAAGTTTTTCGAGATATATCTTAATAAAAGAGAATCACAAAAGGGAGTAGAAACTGTATGACTAAAGATAACCGTAAGTTTTCAGTTGTTATTGCTGGTGGTGGTAGTACATTTACACCAGGATTTGTACTGAACTTATTACAGAATCAAGATAGATTTCCATTAAGAAAATTAAAATTTTACGATAATGACGCAGAACGTCAGAAGAAAATTGGGGATGCAGTAGCAATTATCATGAAAGAAAGAGCTCCAGAAATCGAGTTCGAGTATACTACTGATCCTAAAGAAGCATTTACTGATGTTGATTTCGTTATGGGATCAATTCGGGTTGGTAAATATCACATGCGTAGTTTAGATGAAAAAATTCCATTGAGATATGGAGTTAATGGACAGGAAACTACAGGACCCGGAGGAATGGCATACGGTCTTCGTTCTATTCCAGCAATCATTCAAATTATTGACTGGATGGAAGAATATTCACCTAATGCTTGGATGATTAACTACTCTAACACTATTGCCATTGTTGCTGAAGCATGTCGTCGTCTTCGCCCACATTCAAAAGTTATTAATATTTGTGATATGCCAATTGATATCATGACTAGGATGGCACAAATTTGTGGTTTGAAAGACTATCATGACTTAGATTTCAATTACTATGGTTTAAACCACTTTGGCTGGTGGAAAGGCGTTTGGGATAAGAAGACTGGTAAAGATTTAATGCCCGAACTTAAGAAATATGTTTCAAAGAATGGTTACTGGGTAGGCGGTGATTTTGATAAAGATACTGAGCCTAGCTGGGAAGCAACATTTAAGAAAGCAGCGGATTGCTACGCTCTAGAACCAAACACTTTACCAAATACTTACATGCAATATTATTACTATCCACAATATGAGGTTAAGAATGCCGATCCACATCATACTCGTACTGATGAAATTCGGGAATATCGTCAAAAAATTGTATTTGGTGAGTGTGAACGAATTGTTAAAGAAGGTACTGCAGAAAATAATATGTGGGACCGCAACGCAACTCACTCAGAATATATTGTTGATATCTGTCACGCGATTGCTTATAACACCGGTGAGAAATTCTTAGCAAATATTCCAAATAATGGTGCCATTTCAAATATGGATCCTGATTCAATAGTTGAAGTTCCTTGTTTATTTACCTCACATGGTGTTGAACCAATGGCAACTGGTAAAGCTGGAATCTTCCAAAGAGGCTTGATGATGGAACAACAAACTTGTGAAAAATTAGTTGTTGATGCATATGAACAACACTCATACGAAAAGATGTGGGAAGCATTTGCACTTAATAAGACTGTTCCAGATGCACTTGTTGCTAAGAAAATACTTGATGATATGATTCCAGAAAACAAGCCTTACTGGCCGGAACTAAAATAGAAATTTAATAGATAAACGATTTATTAAAGGAGGACTTGTTAATACTGTGGTTTAATAAGTCCTTTTTTTGTGAGGTGAATGAATTATGATGCAGAAACTACAAAGATTTGGAGCGGCCATGTTCGTGCCCGTCTTGCTTTTCTCGTTTGCCGGTATTGTGGTAGCTTTAGGAAGCTTATTTAACAATGCAACAATTTTTGGATCATTAGCTAATCCTACGACTGGTTGGTATAAAGTTTGGGATACAATTTCTGCTGGTGGTTGGACTGTATTTAATCAAGAATGTCTATTATTTGTTGTTGGATTGCCGATTGGCCTAGCAAATAAATCACGTGGCCGTGCTGCGATGGAAGCTCTTATTACTTACTTGACTTTCAACTACTTTGTTGGGGCTATGTTAAGTCATTGGGGTTCCTTCTTTGGAGTACCAAACTTTAATAAGATTCAAATTACTGCTAATGCGACTAACGGTGGTTTAACTGAAATTGCTGGTATTAAGACACTAGATACTAATATTGTCTTCTCATTAATTATTGCTGGTATTGTTGTTTATCTCCATAATCATTATTTTGATAAAAAATTACCAGAATGGCTAGGTACTTTCCAGGGTTCAACTTATGTTTACTTCTTAGGTTTCTTTGTGATGATCCCAGTTGCATTTTTAACCTGTTTGATTTGGCCTAAAGTTCAATTAGGTATTAATAGTATGCAACACTTTATTGTAAGCAGTGGTTTTGTCGGAGTTTGGATTTATTCATTCTTGAACCGTGTATTAATTCCTACTGGACTTCACCACCTAGTATATATTCCATTCCAGTTTGGTCCAGCTGTAGTCGCTGGAGGACTTCAGCCATATTGGTTAAAGCACTTAACAGAATATGCTGCAAGCACGAAACCTTTATCACAAATTGCTTCTGTAGAAGGATTCCAACTTTATGGTAATGAAAAAGTCTTCTTAGTACCATTTATTTGTTGGGCTTTCTATGCAACCGCTAAGAAGAATAAAAAGAAACAAACCTCAGCATTACTTATTCCAGCTGCATTAACTTCTGTTTTTGCGGGTATTACTGAACCTATTGACTTCACTTACTTGTTTGCTGCCCCAGTACTTTGGATTGTATATTCAGTTATGGCTGCTACTATGAATACGGTTATGTGGTGTTTTGGTTTAAGAGGACTTATGTCGGATGGTGCAATTGGTATTGCGTCAATGAACTGGCTGCCACTTTGGGCAAATCACTGGCACATTTATGTAATGCAATTCATTGTCGGAATTGTATTTGGTCTTCTTACTTACTTTATTTTTAAGATAATGATTGAAAAATTTAACTACGTAACTCCAGGGCGAGAAGCTGATGATGAAGATGTTAAATTAATTAATAAGAAAGAATATAAAGAAAAGATGGCTCAACAAAAGGCTGCTCAACAAGCAACTGGTGTCGATGCTTCTGATCCATATATTGCTAGAGCGCAAGCTTATCTAGAATTATTAGGTGGACCAAGTAATATTGAAGAATTATCGTCATGCGCTACTAGATTACGTGTAACTGTGAAGGATCCAGATAAGTTAGGATCAGATGCCCAATTTAGAGCTAATAAAGCTGTTAATGTTGTTCACCATGGTAAAGCTATTCAAGTTATTGTTGGTCTTGATGTTGCACAAGTCTTAGAAAGAATGCAAACATTAATTGAAAAAGCTGGTCATAATACAAAGGTAAGTCAAGAACAAGATCCAGAGGTTACACAAGCTATTGGATTTATTGACTTACTTGGTGGTCGCGACAATATTAAGAAATTGATATCATGCTCAACTAGAATTAGAGTGGAAGTCTATGATTTATCTAAAGTTGCAGATGATGCTCATTTTAAAGATTTAGGAGCACATGAAGTGACTCGTAGAGACAATGAAATTGATATTGTTATTGGCCTAAACGCAGACAGTATTGTTGATAAAATGAAAGAAAATATGTAGTATTCCAAACGCTTTTTAGACTAGTCTTATGTTATTCTAGTAATGTAATTATGATAGTGTTTACATTGCTGGGGAGATTAATGTAACAATGACTGACTTGAAAAGACGCGTCTGGGAAAAAAACGGAGAATTAAGTGAATCTGAGAAAGAAATTGTTAGATTTCTATTTTCAAATTCAACATTATGTAGCCATTTGAGCTTAGCAAAATTAGCCAAAAAATTATATGTTTCAGAATCTTCGATTTTTAGACTTTGCAAAAAAATAGGTTTATCAGGTTACAGTGAATTACGATTTGAATTATCAGATTTAACTCATGAAAAGAAAATGAATACGATTGATGTTGCAACTGAAGTAAAAAATGCAAGTCAAGAAGTGCTGAATTACTGTAATACGTTAAAATTAGAAAAGATTTTTTCTAATATTGAGCAGGCAAATACAATTTATTTATATTCAACAGGTTGGTCTCAAGAATTAATAGCAAAGTATTTGGCTCACGAGTTATTCATAATTGGAAAAAGAGCTGTAATTCTTCCATCGGCAATTGAAGAACTAAGAATTGTAAGTAGGCGGGCCGTAGAGGGAGATATGCTTTTTATCATTTCTTATAGTGGTGATAATATTCAAATCCGCGACGAAATAAGTAAGATAAAACTTTTGAATAACAGAATAACGACAGTATCATTTACAACTTTGCGCCCAGCAGAGTTAATCTCATTAGTAGATTATAGTTTCTTCTTTCGTACCTTAAAGTTTAAAAATTTTTCTGGGGGGGGAGAAGAGTCTATTAACGACGCCTTTAGTCCAGCATATACCTTCATTGACCTTTTAATTGCTAAGTACTATCAGTGGGAGGAACAAAAAGGAGAGTTAGACAATGTGGACTATGACGAAGAATAAAGTAACTGATTTTTGTGATCAGATTATGGAACGACTACGTTTGAATACACGTTCTATTTTAAAGTGGTACTCAATTATTCTATTTGTTGCTCCACTACTTTTTGGAGGACTGCTTGAATTTAGAGTTGTAATGATGAAAATAAGTTTGGCAGATATGCTTCATAGTCAACCCACAATAGCTATTTCTGTTATTATTGCCATTACTGATTTTCTTTTAGGATATTACTGCTGGATAAAGAAAGATAAGTTGATCGATAGTACTCAAGAACTAAGAATTTTCTGGATTTGTCAGTGTTTCTGTCAGTTGTTAGTAGGTAATATTATTTGTTTTCTATTAAGCCTTTTTGGCTTACGTGCTTTGCATAATTTTAAAGCTACAGATAGAGCAGTGGCGTATTTTAAGGTAACTATTATCATCAGTACGGTATTGTATGTTTTGTGTATTCTTTTGCTGAGTTTAATTGGATTAAAAGGTTTAAGAGGTTAGAGAAATGTTTAATTTTTTCAAAAAGAAAAATAAAGGCTTAGAAGTAGATGCCGCCGTTGATGGTGAATTGATACCAATTACCGAAGTAAAAGATGATGTATTTTCTACTAAGATGTTAGGTGATGGATATGCTATTAAGCCTACTAGTGGAGAAATTCATTCGCCGGTAGAAGGCGACATATCTACTTTGTTTCCTACTAAACACGCTATTGGTATTAAGACTAAAGAAGGATTAGAGATTCTTGTACACTTAGGAATTGATACAGTGGAATTAAATGGGGCACCTTTTGAGATGAAAATTCAAAAAGGTGATCATGTTATTGCTGGTCAATTGCTTGGAACAATGGACTTAAAACAAGTTACTGATAGTGGTCGCGATGATTCTGTAATTGTTGTTTATACTAATATGGATTTAATTGAATCCATTACTCCCGTTCAAAAAGGTTCTATTAGTTCTGATGAAAAGGTACAAACAATTACATTTAAGAAAAATTAACCTTTGTTTTAAATAAAAAGACACTCATGACTTAATTTTTAATAGAGTCATGGGTGTCTTTTTGAATACCTAATTATTTTTAATAAATTGCTTCAATTCTTCTTGAGAAAAATCATTCCCATAATCCTGGGTTAAGAGACTTAAGATTTTTTCATCATTAGCGCTGAATTGACGATAGCGTCGAATCATCTTCTTAATGGCATCAATTCGTTCTTCTTCTTTACCGGTTTTTTCGCCGACATATCGCATGTCATCAAGTTTCATTTGATAATCCATGAGTTCTTTCCTTCTTTCTGGATTAGTTTTATATTTCTCAACGTCGCTTTGTAGCTTTTGAATAAAGCTATCATTTGTATTAATTTTACCACGCATTAGATCGAAAAATCCTTGTAGACGGGGCGTGATTTTTCCTTTTGTCCCACTTGCATTGAGTAAAATTAATTTTTGACCAATATTTAGCGGATCATACTTGAATCCCTTGGTGCTCCAAGTCGTATCATACCGATACTGATCAAGACCGAGAGGATCAGTTGGCAGAATTAAAATTAAGTATGTAGTAGGCAAATTGCGATAATTTTCACCTTGCATAAACAGACTTTGATCCATCATTGAAAAATAATACCGCATTCGCTTTCCTAAAAAGTCTGGCAGAGTCATTTGTAATTCAATATCAAAGACTCGTCCCTTGTCGTCTGTAGCGTAGATATCTGGAATAATGCCATGCATAGCAGGGTGAAATTTCAATCTTTTTTGCGTTTCAAAATTAGCAGTTTGAATATGCAATTCAGGTGCAATTGCCCGCAAAAGGTCGCGGCAATTAGTTCCTTGTTCCATAACCCAGCTAAAAATTGGATCAGCAGTGATATCTGCTTCATCAACGCGCTTTTCAAGCTCATTTTTGTTCATAGAACGCTCCTTTAAGTGTATTAGAGAAAGATCTCTAATTTTAATTACGCAAAAAGGAGTTTTATTTTTTAGAAAAGAAGCATCCCTCAAACATTTAAGGGATGCAGTAATCTATTTAGTTTTTTCTTGTAATAAATCACGAATTTGACGAAGATATATTTCCTCATTAGTTGGTGTAGGATCGTCTTCTTCAGTTTCTTTTTTAGGCATCATTTTATTGACTAATTTAATTAAGCAGAAGACAACCAATGCGATGATTAAAAAGTTAATGATGGCATTTAAAAAGCTGCCGTATTTGAATGTAGCTTCACCAACAGTGAATTTTAAATTTGATAAATCAATTTTACCAATAAATAATCCGATGAGTGGATTAATTAAGTCTTTAACTAATGAATTTACAATTGCGGTAAATGCAGCACCGATAATAACCCCAACAGCTAAGTCCATCATGTTACCACGAGCGATAAACTCTTTGAATTCTTTAATCATTGTTTTTTCCTTTCTGAAAAATAGCTATTAATTAAAAATTATACCGAAAGTAGCTAACTTCTCACTAGAAAAATGCTTTTAGAACGAAAAAAACGTTAGAATTTAATCTAACGTTTTTAGTAAAAAGAAATTAATTCTTCTTCTTTCGTTTAAGTTCACTGCCAACTAGGCCAAGTAAGAATGATGTAGCACCAAAGGCTAAACCAATTAGACTAGTATTGTTTGACTTGACACCAGTTTGAGGTAAGGTGTTTTTCTTAGCTTCATTGGTAGTAGCTTTTGATGGAAGAGCTGGCTTAGAAGTCTTTATCTCGTTTTTCTTTTTCAATAGCGGTGTGATTGTTGTTTCAACTGGCTTAGTAGGTTTAACCGAAATCATAGGTTGAATAGGCTTAGTAGGTTCAGCAGGAGTCACCGGTTGAGCTGGCTTAGTAGGCTCAGCCGGAGTCGCAGGTTGAACAGGTTTAGTAGGCTCAGCCGGAGTTACAGACTGAACAGGTTTAGTAGGCTCAGCCGGAGTCGCAGGTTGAACAGGTTTAGTAGGTTCAGCCGGAGTTACAGGTTGAACAGGTTTAGTAGGCTCAGCCGGAGTTACAGACTGAACAGGTTTAGTAGGCTCAGCCGGAGTTACAGGTTGCACCGGCTTAGTAGGCTCAGCCGGAGTCGCAGGTTGAACAGGTTTAGTAGGTTCAGCCGGAGTTACAGGTTGAACAGGTTTAGTAGGCTCAGCCGGAGTTACAGGTTGCACCGGCTTAGTAGGCTCAGCCGGAGTCGCAGGTTGAACAGGTTTAGTAGGTTCAGCCGGAGTTACAGGTTGAACAGGTTTAGTAGGTTCAGCCGGAGTTACAGGCTGAACAGGCTTAGTAGGTTCAACTGGAACAGCAGTGTAAATAACTTGGAATGAAAGATCGCTACTATTTGGCTGAACTGCTTGAGCATCAATTTGTTTTTGATCAGCAGTGTAGTTATTAATGATTGGTGAAACAACTGGTGCAAAGGTATTAGTAATTGGAGTCCAGTCATTTAATTTTTCATCCTTAGTCATCAAGTCGATTGTTCCGGTTTGAGTGAAGTTTACAGAAGTAGTATATGTTGGTGCAGCTTCTTTACCATTGTCATAAATATATCTAATAGTTTCTCTGACAACCCTAGAATTGGTGATCTCTTTAGTAGCATGCTTAAGGTGAACAACATAGTTTTGATTATCTGGAACTTCATCATTATCAAAGAAAATATCTTTTTGATTAGTTGAATCACTGACTAAAACATAATTCTTAGCTAAGTACTTATCAATAGTATCCTTAGTTGAGTACTTAGAGTCCGCATTAGGATTGCCTGATAAGGATTTAGTTTCTAAAGTTTTACCAGTTGTATCATCAATGTAAGTTACTTTGATATTTTCGGTTAATGCATAAGGAACTCTAACTATGAAAGTCTTATTGTCACTTAAAGAAGTAATTACTTCTTGATCTTTATCTGTGCTGAAAGAAAGTGGAGAAATAATATTATTATTAATTTCGAATTTCTTTGTATCTAGAGCAGTTTGAGTAATGCGATCAGGATCAAGCTTGTAAACATTAGAGATTGCTTCAGGTAAGACGAAGTTTTTAGTTTGATTTGTAATATTCCACTTATTCCAAGTTGTTACACCTGTAACTAAGTCTTTTTGTCCATTTCTAGAGAAATCAATATTACCTAAGTCGATATTCTTAAATTCTTGTCCAGTCTTAGGACCATTTTCAGGGTAAAGAATAGCTTTTTCGAAAATAGATTTACTGTCGTTAAGGTTAATTATGCCATGTTTGAAATGAACTTCGTAGTTTTGATTATCTGGAACTTCATCATTATCAAAGAAAATATCTTTTTGATTAGTTGGATCACTGACTAAAACATAATTCTTAGCTAAGTACTTATCAATACTATCCTTAGTTGAGTACTTAGAGTCCGCATTAGGATTGCCTGATAAGGATTTAGTTTCTAAAGTTTTACCAGTCGTATCATCAATGTAAGTTACTTGAACATTTTCAGTTAAAGTATATGGAACAGTAATATTGAAATTAATTGTTTGGTTATTCTTTAATTCTGATGATTCGAATGGAAGCTTGAGTGCAGAGTAATTGAAATCTTGTCCATTCTTTGTAGCAGCAATTTGCTTTGAGTCTAATGAATAAACTTTTGCTTGATTATCAAGACCACTAACTTTTTCAGGTAAGTTAAAGTCTGCAATCAAGTTTTTATCAGCTATCCAATTAGACCATTCAGTATTTTGTCCTGAAGGATCATCAACGAGATCAATCGTCCTGGATCTGGTATAGGTGATGATTTGACTGATTGGAGAAGTTGCGGCATCAACAACAGTTTCATCTGCATGAGGTCCATTTTCATAGATATAGTTAACGTGTTCTGTAACTGTGGCATTTTCAGTTTGAGTGTCAGTGTCATGATAAAGGTAGACGTAATATTGAGGTGAGGTATCAGTAACTTGAAGTTTGTAACTGTTGTAACTATTGTTTAAAGCGTCTGTTTTAAAATTTTGTTTACTTATATCGTAATTTTTTAAATTCTTACTGTAATCGCTAATTTCTCCTAAAGTTGCTTTTTCATCTAAGAGATAATGTTGTGCTTCAAGATTTTCGACAATACTATTAGCTGGATTATCAATAGAAGAGTTAGTTTTGGTGATAGTAGTGCTTAGTGTATCTGGGATTTCTGTGTCAGTATTTTCATCAATAAAGTGGATTCTAACAACTCTATCGACTGTAGGATCAAACTTAAAGTCAGTATAAGTTTGAGTAGAAGAATTAGTTGTAGCTCCTGAACCAGAATGTTGCCAATCTCTTTCATTAACAATTGGAGTAGTAATTGAAGGACCAACACCTGAATTTGGGTGACTAGCCCAATCTGCAATATCGTTAGGGTTCAATAAAGTATCTAATTGGATAAAGTAAGGACCCATGTGAGAATAATCTACACCATTTACTGTAAAATTACCCTTTTGGTCAATCTTAATTTGTTTTTTATCGTCAGAAATTGAGTCTCTTAAAAGTTTTTCAAAGTTGGTATCTTCAGGAAGCGTTGCAAGCTTATTGTAGTAATCATTGATCGGAACTCTTTGACCATCAGAATCAACAACTTCCATATCAGCTGGGATCTTAAACGCCTTGATAGTAGATGGAAGAATTTCTTGTCCTTTATTAAAGGTGATGTTAACCAAAACATCCATTAGTGGATCTAAACTTGGATCCTTAGCAGAACCATAATTCCATTCAAGAGCGTATTGCATTAGACGAGCAGATTTTTGTTTATCAGCAGGAACATCTGCTGCTGCACTTGGTTCTGGTCCATAATAAGTTGCACCATTTTCTGTATAAGAACCATTTTCACCTGGATAGCCATCTTGACCTGGGGTACCAATTAATCTTGGACCAGTGATAAAACCATGAAGAATTTCTTTAGTTACAACTGGATCTTTATATGGTGTAATTTTGATTGGTAAATTTTGAGTAAATACTAGATTATTAGGTAAGGTTACAGTAACGGGTAAATTGAAGTCAGGATAGGTGCCGTGGTCAGTATAGTATTGCTTAGTTGCTTCATTATCGGCAGTAAAAGTAAATGTTGAATCAAATCCTGATAAGATTCCGTCATCGTTACCTGTATAAGTGAAAGTAAATGTTTTATTAGCATTTGTTTGAGCTGCGGTTATCTCAAAATAGTTACTCTTAGAAGGAGTGCTGCCAAAACGTAGTAAATTATTAGTATCACTAATTGAAACTGTAACTTTTTGTCCATTATTAATAGTAATTGGATTCTTTTTCTCCGTATTAACATGAACGTTTATTGAGCCTTGAGTAACATTAGCCATCATGGACTTGTTAGGCTCAGCTCCTGTAATAGTTACGGCTGTAGCTTGCGTGTCATTAGTAGCTTGAACTTTTTCTTCAAGAATATTTGCTTGAGTAGCTTTATTATTTTGAGTTTCTGATTTGGTAGCTAATACGTTAAGCTCTCGATTATTAGTTTCGCTATTTTTATTAGTCTGACTCGCAGATGTTTGTTCTTGAGTGGGTAAAGCTTTTACGTCATTTTTATTGTCTTTGCTAGTATTATTTTTTTGAATATTTAAAGTACTTGATTTAGTAGATTCGGAAATATTTTCTTGGCTAGCAATATTTTGATTTGAAGCATCTGTTTCAGCTGCTCGAACAGTATGAGAACTTTCTAAGAAGAAAGTGGTACCTAAAGCAACAGTAACTAATCCAACTGAAAGTTTCCTAAAGCTAAACTTTTGCTTCCCATTAAGTTTAGCGATAAAAGATAAATCATTCTTATGCGACATTTTTTCTTTCCTCGATTACAATTATTTTATATATAAAATAACAATTTTACTTTCTAAAAAAATTATAACTCAACTTTAAATAATGAAATTAGAAAAATAAATTAATCTATATATTTTTATTTATTCAATAAAAGGCTAGCTATAAATGGTAAAAGATAAGTATCTATAAATTTTTACAGATAGCAAAATAAGCAAGTAATTAAAAAACGTTATTAAAAAATTGGCTTTAAAATAAATTATCGATGAACTTGGGTAGAAAATTGAAATTTAAAAATAAAAAAAGATTTTCTAATCTTTTAGAAAGACTAATTACTAAAGGTAGAAAGCGCTTTTTTAAATTAAGATAACGATGTACCGCATATTTGTCTAAAGATGTAAACTCTTGTTTTGAAATTTTTAACTACTATACTAGATACAGATGCTTTTTGAAGAAAAGAGCGGATAAGGCACAATATATTGTGTGACCTAAAATAGAGAAAGAGGAGTTAATGGATGGATAATTCAACATCATTACAAGAAGATCATAAGGAAAGAAAGGATAACTACTTCGTTTGGTTATTTAAGCAATTGCACGGCTGGCCAGTTCAAAACTATATGCTTTGGTTCTTTGCTTTTGGTTTTCAATTAGCCATTTTGATTCAAAATAAGATTACTACTTTAACAGTGATTACTTTTATTGGTACTCTACTTGGAACCTTATGTGTGCTAGCAATCAATGCTACTAAGGCAATTAATGGTTGGCTTGGTTTGATTTCTGCAGCTTGTTTTATCTATGCAGGCTTAGCTGCTAAAAACTACTTATCAATTTTTGAACAAATTGCTTATATTTTAACTTTAGATTTGCCAGTTATTATTTCAGTTAGATCTTGGAATGATGATACTAAGAACCACTTACGTAAGTTCGGTGCAAAAGAATGGATTATTGCCATTGTTGGTACCTTAGTTGTTTACGCAGTTTCTGGCTACTTAATTGGTAAATTTACTAATGATCCACGTCCTTGGATTGATGCAATTAGTTTCGCTATTTCATTAACTGCTGGAATTATGTGCTTCTTGCGCTACAATAACCAATACTTCTGGTGGACTGCCAGTGGAATTTTCCAATTAATTCTTTGGGGCGTAACATACGCACAAGGAGATGCAACTTTAGCAATGGCTGTTAACTCCTTAATTTATGTTGTTAATGACGTTTTAGCCTTTACTGTTTCACCATGGTTTAATATGGGAAGAAAACGTGAAGGATTAAAAGCTATTAAAGACTAATAGAAATCAAATAAGTTAAAATTAGCATGTCGAATTCGGCATGCTTTTTTTGTTTATGAGGTGTGAAAGATAAGATGAATGAAAATTGGAAAAAGAATTTGAATCATGCAGCTAGCAATGAAGACTATGTGAAGTTAAACGCGGGATTGATGAAAGTAGATGAATTGAATGACTATCTTTCTTCTTTTCCCAGCAACTTTCTTGCTTTTAATAAGCTTGGAGAATTTACTTATTATAAGCAAATACCAGGGATGAATTATAATCCGCCGGAGCTTGGAAAAGATATTACTTCTTTGGGTAAAACAGAACAAGAAAAGAAACAATTAGAAAAAATATTCCACAAGTTAAGCACAGGTGAGGAAAAAGAATTGCACTTTTCTGATCAAACTAATACACAAAAGCGATTTATGGTGGATACTTACCGCGCTATTTATGATCAAAAACATCAATTTGCAGGTATTAATGAGAGTATTCAGGATATTTATCCACTTGTGGAATATTATTTAAAAGAAACTGGGCAAAAATTAGTTGATGATCCGGATAACCCGAAGGGTGCGATTTATCGTAAAAATCAAGAGATTGACGCTGAAAGTGGAGCTTCTGAACTATAGAAAATTGACAAGAAATCATTTTTTCTTAAAATATAATTAAAAATAGTTAGGAAGTGGCACTAATGACTGAAATTGATCAAGCATACATTCAAGATAAATTTATTGAATATTGTAAGGTAAATACGCGTTCAGACGAACACAGCCAAAGCGTACCTACTACGCCAGGACAAATTACGCTATTAAAGATTATTGAACAAGAGTTAAAAAAACTTGGTCTAGATAAAGTTTCTTTTTCTGAAAAAGACTCATATCTTGTTGGTAGATTGCCAGCTACAAGTAACTTAGAAACTACGCCAATTGGTTTTGTAGCCCATGTGGACACTGCTGATTTCAATGCAGACAATGTTCAACCGCAAGTACATCCAAATTACGATGGAACAGATATTTTACTAAAAGCAGGACGTATTTTATCAACAAGTGAATTTCCTAGTTTAAAAAAGCACCTAGGTGAAACTTTAATTACTGCTGATGGAACTACTTTACTTGGAGCAGACGATAAGGCTGGAATTGCGGGCTTATTAGGAATGCTTAAGTATTTGAGTGAAAACTCTGATATCGCTCATGGTGAGATTTGGGTGGCTTTTGGTCCAGATGAAGAAATAGGCAAAGGAGCTGCTCGCTTTGATGTTCAACGTTTTCCTGTTGAGTTTGCTTACACTTTAGACAATGGCGATCCAGGCGATATTGCTTTTGAAACTTTTAATGCGGCAGCTGCTATAATAGCTTTTCATGGTACTGTAGTTCATCCCGGTGAAGCATATGGCTTAATGGTCAATGCTGCCTTGATGGCTAGTGAATTCATTCAAGGTTTACCAGCAAATGAAGTTCCAGAAAATAGTAAAGATTTTGATGGCTATTTCATGGTTTTATCAAATAACGGCAATGTAGATCATGCACAAATTCAGTTAATTATCAGAGATTTTGATACAGATAGTTTTGAACAAAAGAAAAACTTAGTCACAGACCTAGTGGATAAGTTAAATAAGAAATATGGAGAAGATCGCGTAGTTTTAGAGATGCATGATCAATACCGTAGCCCTGGTGATTTAATCAAGAAACATCCTTATGTTGTAAATTTAGTCTTGCATGCATATGATGCTCTGGGATTAAAGCCAAAAGTTATTCCATTTCGTGGCGGAACTGATGGAGATTTTATTTCAGAAAAAGGCATTCCTACACCTAACTTGTTTAATGGTGGTGCGAACTTCCACGGTCCATATGAATATGTAACAACTGAGAGTATGGCCTTACTTTCTAGAACTTTAATTGAAATTGTTCAGCAACATGTTCTATTAAATAATAATCGCGATAATCGTCCTTTAAAGAGAAAGTATTAGTTAAATGAATTTTTATACTATAAATTATATTCAAAGCCATCAAAATACTGATCGGACAGCCTTATATATCTTAATGATTGTAGCAGCTAGTGCGATGATTATCTTTACGAGTTTATATTTGAGAGATCGGTTTAATACTAGATACCGAGATTTAGGAATTATTGCACTTTTATTTTTAGTATTATTTGCTGGCACTCAATATGAAAAATATGTGCAAAACAATGAGCAAAAGTCAAAGGCGGCTCAGATCGTTCCTTTTATTAAGTCGATTGCTGATGATGCTAATGTTAAAGAAAGCGATGTAATGATCAGCTCAACTAGTTTGCAAGATGGGATGATTGTCCGAATTGATTCAAAAAATGAAGATTATCAATTGAACTTAAATGAAGATAATAACAGTTACACTTTAAATCGTGCTCACGTCATTGATCACCATGTATATGTGCAAAAGTAGGTAAAAGATGGATTATACACAATTATTTATCAAGTTTTCTTTAGGAATATTAACTTTAATTATTCAAATCAATGTGTTTGGTAAGAGCAATCTAGCTCCAACTACTGCATTAGATCAATTACAAAATTATGTTCTTGGTGGGATCATTGGCGGATTAATTTACAATTCTAGTATTACAATTTTGCAGTTTCTCCTTGTCTTAGTTGTGTGGACATTGGTAGTTTTTATCTTAAAATTTGGACGTGAACGTAGCAATTGGGTACGCAATTTAATTGATGGAAAACCAGTTCAAGTAATAAAGAACGGACATGTTTTAGTTGGAAACTGTATGAAAGCAGGTATCTCTGCTAATGAATTAATGTTTAGACTCAGAAGTCGCGGAATATACTCAGTTGAAAAAGTAAAAAATTGTATTTTCGAACAAAACGGACAATTGACTATCATCGAAAATGATGAAGACAATATTCGCTTTCCCATTATTAGTGATGGTCAAATTAATGAGGACGTTTTAGATTTAATTCATAAATCTAATGCTTGGCTTGAACAAGAAGTAGCTAAAGCTGGTTATAATAGTACTGATGATATCTTTTTAGGAGAATATATTAAGGGACAACTACGTTTGGTTGGATATTCTGAAAAATAAAAAGGAAGAAAAGATCATGAAAGATTTTAAAGAAATACAAAGATGGCTAGCTGAAGCAGATGCAATAATCGTCACAGCTGGTAACGGTTTTGCACAAATGGAAGGGCTTGATATGTTTGATGATGCAGCCTTTCCAATTGAATATAAAAAAGTTAGCGAAAAATATCATGTCAAAACCATTGCGGATGCTTTAGATAAAGATTTTGATTCTTGGGATGAGAAGTGGCGATTCTGGAGTCAGTTAATTAATGAATATTCAGTTGAGTATGAGCCAAGTAAGGCTATGCAGCAATTGAAGGAACTTTTAAGCGGTAAAAATTACTTTATTGCGACCAGTACTTTTGGCCATTTTTTTGAAAAGGCTGGATTTGATCAGAATAAAATTTTTGATGTTTTCGGCGATTGGACTAGAATGCAATGTTCTAGTGGATTAAATCATGGTACTTACTCTGATTTGTCCGTTGTAAAAAGATATATTAATGGTCAAGGTGAAATACCTCGCTGCGAGGACTGTGATTCGCCAATGGAAATTCATATGCCACTTAATGCTCACTTCTTCCCAGATGAAGATGCAAATACTAGATTTCGTTGGTTTTTAACTAGAAAGCAAACTGAGAAGGTTGTGGTGTTGGAGTTAGGAGTTGATCCAACCAGTCCACAACTACTTGACCCGATGGTAAAATTAGTAGAACAGTTTAAAGATTGGCATTATGTAGCAGCAGATTTAAGTCAAGATGACTTACCTGATGACATTCAAAAAAGAAGTGCCGGCTTAGAGATGGCACTTCCAGAAGTAATTGAAAAAATTTCTAAAAATGAAGGGTAAAAAATGAGTATTTCAGTTATTCAAGGCGTTTTAAGAATTCCAGCGGCTCAAGATAAAATACGGCAAAAAGGAATTGAAAAACCAGGTTTTCCAGAGAATTATACTTTAATCGATGTAGAAACTACTGGCCTTAGTCCATATCGAGATCGAATTACAGAAATGGGCGGCTTGAAGGTGCGTCATGGAGAAGTGATAGCAACTTTTTCAGAATTAGTAAAGTTTCCTGACAGTAATAAGGTGCCTGCCTTTATTACTAAATTGAACGGAATTGATGAAGCCGCAATTGAAGAAAAGGGACTACCAGTTCAAGAGGCAATTAAAAAGTATCGCGAATTTATTGGGAGCGATCCAATTGTTGGATATAATGTTAATTTTGATTTGAATTTTGTTTACGATTTAGCTGAAAAATATCATTTAACTGTTTTAAATAATGATTATGTTGACGTTTATCGCTTAGCACGTAGTTTTTATCCACAAGAACGGCATAATCGACTTCTTGATTGCATGCATCGAATGAATATTGCGGAAAATCAAGAACACCGCGGTTTAGATGATTGTTTAGATACTAAAAAGGTTTTTGATGAATTTCATAAATTATTTAGACAAGAGCATATGCTTAGAGCGCAAGAAGCAGTTAAAACATTAGATTTGACTAATGAATGGCCTGACATTGTTAAGCAGTCGCAAGCATTTCGTAGTCCATTTGCTCATAAAAATGTTGTAATTGCTGGTGATTTAGATCTAGATGAGTATGAATTAGCTAACGCGGTAAAGAATCTTGGCGGATCTATTCAAGAAGAAGTGGGACAAGACACTGATTATGTTTTAGTCGGTGACCATGATTTCTTTAGGACTGATATTACTGAATTAAATAAGGCAAGAGCCTTAAAGAAGCAGGGACAAAACATTAGGACTTGGTCAGAGAAATTCTTCTTAAATGTGCTTGATAATTGGGCACGTAGTTAAAGAAAATGAAAAAAGGAATCCTACAAGAGGATTCCTTTTTTGATATGGGGAAGATTTACATGAACTAACCAACTAATATTAATGGCCACAATTACAAAGGTTAGAATTACAATGACTTCAAAACTTGACCAGATAAGACAGGAAATAGTTCCGATTAAAGTCGTAGTTAGGAAAATTGTAATTGTAGATTTTTTTAATTTAAATTGCAACTTATTATAGCGTGTTGCAAATAATAATCCTAAGTAAAACAATCCGATTCCACAATATAAACATAACACAGCAAACCATGAGTTAGCATCAGCTTCATGGATAAATTTAATACTTACAGTTATTAAGCTGATTCCGAAAATAATCAGATAATGAAGATAAATTAGGACGTTTCCCGTAACATCATCTTGATCTTCATTAGTCAGCTTATCAAATTGTAGAGCGTAAGTGAAAAATAATAGGGCAACTGTTAAGAAAATAAGAATTGAATAAAGTGAAAAAGTCTTAGGGCGGAAGTAATCCGCGATTCCAATTATTGTTTCACCAAAAATGATAATTACTAAGAGATTTAGTCTTTCAAGCAGATGGGGAAAAATAATAGGGTGTTTAATAGTATATTTTGCAGTTAAGGTAGGCATGAGCCAACTGAAAATAATTCCAATAACTGCTAACACAAAGCCAGGGACATTATCTAATAGTCCACCAATAATTAGAGCGATTGATCTGAAAATCAAAATTAGAAAAAATGCCCGGGAAATATTTTGATCAATTTTACTTGTTGTCTGAAAATAATTAATTAAGTAATGACTTGCTAGAGTTAACGACAATAATCCAGCAGAAATAAATAGAATTTTCATTTCGGTTAGATTATTAGTATCAAAGGAATTGGACATATATAGCAAGATCATCATATCAATAAAATAAAATGCAATGTCAGCCCAGCTACCAATACCATAGCGATTAGTAAAAACTGTTTGTACCATCCATGAATTAATAAAAATAATAACTATTAATGCAAATAAGGCAAAAGAGGTTGGGGAAACAAGTCCATGTTCAAGATGGTGAAGTATCTCTGTTGTTTTAGAGATCATGTAGACAAAAACGAGATCATAAAATAGAGCAATTTTTGAAACTCGTTTATTTAGAATTGCTTGCATGAAGATTGTACCTGCTTTCCTTAGAATTCTTCGTGCTCATTAGGATCAAACCGACGAGCAGATTCTTTATCTAAGTTGATTAAGCTTTGAACTTCTGCATCAGTTAATTTGAAGTCAAATATATTTAAATTGCTTAATTGATGTTCATAGGAACTAGCCTTAGGAATTGGGACAACATTAATTTGTGTTTCCCAGCGTAAAATTATTTGAGCAGGGGATTTATGATATTTTTGAGCTAATTCAATAATTTCTTTTTCTTGAAAGGCTTCACCGCCACGTTGGAGCGGACTCCAGGCTTCCGTAATGATATGGTGCTCATCATCGTATTTGCGAACTCTTTGACTTGACCAATAAGGGTGAAGCTCTATTTGATTGACAGCAGGCATCACGCCAGTTTCGCGATATAAGTGATTAATATGTTCTGGTTCAAAATTAGATACACCGACTGAACGAATTAAACCAAATCTTTGTGCGTCAATCATGGCTTGCCAAGCTTCAAGATAATGATTTTCTTTTGGATTTGGCCAGTGAATTAAATATAAATCGTAGTAGTCAAGATCCGCAGAGTAAAGTGACTCTTGAATTTGCTCCAGGGCTTCTTGATATTTGTGATGGCGTCCCGGTAATTTAGAAGTTACGAAAATTTTATCGCGACTTACATGACTGTTTTTAATTGCTCGACCAACCGCACCTTCATTTTCATAATTAACAGCAGAATCTAGGAGACGATAACCATTCTTTAAAGCAGCTTGAATGGCAAAAACGCCACGTGAGCCGTTTAATTTATATGTTCCGAAACCAATCTTAGGAATTCGATTACCATCATTTAGGTTGAAATATTCCATTTTTCTTCTTCTTTCTATTTGTTTCTTGATAGATCGTTCATGTTTATTGTAGCAGTCTAAATACATAAAAACTTATTAATTACATTGCAAACGTACGTTCAAATATCTATACTGAAAGAAATAAGATTAGGGGAAAATAAATGGCAAAAAGAAGAAAGTATCGAAGAAGGAAGAAAAATACAGTAGCAAGTTGGATTGTAGCTCTCATAATCATTATTTGGGGTGGATGGTTCAAGCTTAATTCTTCAAATCAAAATTCAAATCAAACTCAAACATCAAATAGTTCTCAGCAAGTAGTGAATAACGCTACAACGGCTGATACTAACTATGGTGGTCTATCTAATACAGATTATCAAAAATTAGCTAATTTAGATTTCAAAAGTGGCGACAAGACTTATGTTTACGTGAATAATAATAAGTCAACGCTTATTAAGAATGCATGGAAAGTGAATAAAGTAATTTATTCTAATTTGGATAATTTAAATCGAACTTCGCATTCTAATACAGCATTTTTAGAGCCGAGAAACGTTGCGAATGATTCTCTTAGAGTGCGGCAATTTATTAATCCTACTGCATGGCACTCAAATCGTGAAAATGGAACGCAAATCTATAACCGTGGACACTTGATTGCTTACTCAATTTCAGCGGGTATTGATCAGGATGGAAACTATAATCCTAACAATCAATCAGGTGATCAAAATAATCCTAAGAATTTGTTTACGCAGACAGCTTTTTCTAATCAAAAAATTCAAACAATCTTTGAAAGCAAAGTGCGCAACTCATTAAAACAAGGAAATAAGATTATTTTTCAAGCAACGCCAATTTTTAGAGGAAATGAATTAATGGCACGCGGGATTAATTTACAAGCAATCAGCTTAACTAGTAATTTAAACTTTAATGTTTATCTTTTTAATGTGCAGCCTGATTATGTGTTTGATTATAATAATGGTAGGGCTAAAATAGATCGTAATATGGTGGTTAATCAATAATTGATTTTTTATGGGAGAAAATAATGAATAAAAGCAAAGATAACTGTACGGCAATGATTGTCGGAAAAAAAGCTACAATTGACGGTTCAACTATTATTGCGCGTGATGAAGACGGTTATGGTGGTATTAACGAAAAGCTTTTTGTTGTTCATGAAGCTAAAGATTACGATGAAGATTATGTTTCAAAATATAATGGCTTGAAGCTTCACTTAGAAGGACACGGCTGCAAGTGGACTGCTACTCCAACTGCAGATGAGTCAGAAGGCCGTTGGGATGAACAAGGAATTAATGAGTATAACGTCGCAATGTCTGCAACTGAAACCGAAGCAACTAATGCTCGCTGCTTGGGCCATGATCCATTAGTTGAAAATGGTGTAGATGAAGATTCAATGGTTTATCTTGTTTTACCATTTGTAAAAACTGCACGCGAAGGTGTAGAACGTTTAGGTAAGCTAATTGAAAAGTATGGTACTGGTGAGAGCAATGGGATTGCCTTTTCTGATCATGATGAGGTTTGGTATTTTGAAACCGGTGCTGGCCATCAATGGGTTGCACAAAGAGTTCCAGAAGACTCTTATGCAATTTGTCCTAATATTATGGTTATTCAAGATATCGATTTTGATGATCATGATAACTTTATGTATGCTTCAACTATTAGAGACTTTGTAGAGAAGAATCATTTGAATCCAAGTACTGATGGTAAATGGAGTTTTAGAGATATTTTTGGCACTAAAGCTGAAGCTGATAGCTACTACAACACTCCAAGAACCTGGTATGGTCAAAGATTGTTCAATCCAAGTATTGAACAAGATCCTTTGAGTCAAGAAATGCCATTTATTAGAAAGCCTGAAAAGAAAATTGGCGTTGAAGACGTAGAATTTTTCTTATCAAGTCACTATAACGGAACTGAATATGATCCAATGGGTTCTTTTGCTTCTGGGGATGATAAGAAGCAAAAAATGTTTAGATCAATTGCCTTAGATAGAAACCAATCTAGTTGTATTTTGCAAATTAGAAATGATGTTCCTAAAGAAATGGCTGGTATTCAATGGATTAACTTTGGCTTTTACGCATATAGTCCTTATGTACCTTTCTACACAAATATTGATGACACACCACTTAATTATCAAAAGGCTAGTCATATGGTTACGCCAGAATCGAGTGCTTACTGGCTTTACAAGAGTTTGCAAGTATTAGTAGAGCCAAGATATCATCAATTTATTTACCAAATTGATAACTTCAGAGACGAATGTCAAAGCTATGCCGTAGGCCGTGTTTCAGCCACTGATGAGAAGGCAAAAGAGATGTCTGGAAAAGAACAGACTAAATATTTAACAGCTGCTAATGCAGAAACAGCCGGCTATATTACTAATGAAACTAAGAAATTGATGAGTGATTTAACTAGACAAGCATTAAATTCTTCCAAATTCCAGTTTGAACGTGGCGATAATTTATAATTTTTTGGAAAACACTGCACAAGATGTAGTGTTTTTTTATTGTTCGACTTTCTCTATATTGTATATTAATAAACTTGATTCCTAGACTAGATCCTAAAAATATGAGCAGTAAAACACGATCTATTGTATAGGGTTATAGATACATAGTTCTTAAAATAATATTATTATCCACATCTTATCCACAAAAAAGCAGCAAAATTTCACAAACTACGAATAATTTATAAAAAAATATTTGTGATTTTGTTGCTTTTATCATAAAATTTGTGATGTAATATGATTTAAATCTAAATGTAGTAGTGGGAGATATATGAGCGAAGATAAATTCATTCAGGTAAATAACCTAGAAAAAACTTATGAGAATGGATACCAAGCAATTAAATCTGTTAGCTTTTCTGTAAAGAAAGGCGATTTGGTATGTTTATTAGGACCTAGTGGTTGTGGAAAAACGACAACTTTGAATATGATTGCTGGATTATTGAATCCGACTGGAGGAGACATCATTGTAAATGGTAAGTCTCTTCTTAATGTTGCGCCTAAGGACCGTAACATTGGATATGTTTTCCAAAATTATGCACTCTATCCTCACATGACGGTCTTACAAAACGTAATGTTCCCAATGACTGTTGGAAAGAATAAAAAGCCAAAGGATGAGGCAGAAAAAATTGCTCAAAAATTTATGAAGTTAACTCATATTGAAGAGTTAGCTGACCAAAAGCCAGGTAACCTTTCTGGTGGACAACAGCAACGTGTTTCAATTGCACGTGCTTTAGTGCAAGAACCACAGATTTTGTTAATGGATGAACCATTAAGTAACTTAGATGCACGTTTGCGTTTAAAGATTCGTGAAGAAATTCGTAATTTGGTTAAAGAAGTAGGTATTACTACTTTATTTGTTACACACGATCAAGAAGAAGCCTTATCAATCGGTGATAAGATTATTCTTTTCCATAATGGAGTAATTCAACAAGATGATGAGGGACAAGATCTTTACCTAGAGCCTAACAATCAATTTGTAGCTAACTTCATTGGTAATCCTGTAATTGATAATTTTGACGTTAAAGTATCAGACGATAAAATTATTGGTTCAGATTTTGAAATCCCAGTTGAAAAATTAAATAGTTCAAAATTTAGAAGTGAATTAGTAGATGGAGATTACACATTAAGTATTCGTCCAGAAAATTTAAAGTTAGCTAATGATGGTGAACTTTCTGAAGTAATTGATGACATTGAATTAATTGGACGTGAGCGAGTATTAAAATTCACTCATGCTGGAAGCAGCCAACGTGCATTAATTGATTTAGAACAAGAAGTAAAACGCGGAGATAAGGTTAAGTTTAAGATGAACTTAGACCGCGTGTACTTATTTAAGCCAGATGGGGAGCGAATCTATTAATGAAAGATAATCAGAAAAAAGCTTGGTTATTCTTAGCACCAGCGATTGTCTGCGTTACAGTATTTAGTATTTGGCCAATTGTACGTGCTTTTACGATGAGTTTTCAGGGTGGCCCATTAATTGATTTACATTTTAATGGCTTCTCAAACTATCAATATATTTTTAGCGATCCAGAATTTTGGCGTGCAATTATGAATACTGCTATATATTCTTTCTT
Source organism: Lactobacillus isalae (assembly GCF_947539375.1). Taxonomy (NCBI): domain Bacteria; kingdom Bacillati; phylum Bacillota; class Bacilli; order Lactobacillales; family Lactobacillaceae; genus Lactobacillus; species Lactobacillus isalae. Next base: position 1,441,169 of record NZ_OX443569.1, on the reverse strand, counting down.
AGCTGTACCAATTGCATTAATAATTTCTGTAGCACTTGCATGGTTCATTTTTTCAAAGATTAAGCATACTGCCTTCTTTGAAACAATGTTCTTTATGCCATATGTAACTAGTACCATCGCAATCGGAATTGTTTTCCGCTATATCTTTAATGGTGAGTACGGTTTATTGAATTTCTTGTTAAAGCTTGTTCACTTACCACAACCTGATTGGATAGATAATCCTAGTTTAAGTTTGGTTTCGCTAATTATTTTTGGTGTTTGGTCATCTTTAGCCTTTAATATCGTTATTTTGATGGGGGCTTTAAGAAATATTGAACCAAATTACTACGTTTTAGCTGATATGTATGGTGCAACCAGCAGAGAAAAATTCTGGCGTATTACGGTACCACAGTTAGTGCCGACTTTAGCCTTTCTTTTAACAGTTAACTTAATCGGTGCATTTAAGATTTATACTCAAGTTTATGCATTATTCAATGGACAAGCCGGAGTAGGAAATTCAGCAATGACAGCAGTTTACTACATTTATAATAAATTCCAAATTGTCGGAACACCTGGTGTGGCTATGGCTGCTACTGTAGTCTTATTCCTATTTATTTTGTTCGTAACTTTCTTACAAAGAAAATTGATGAAAAAGGTGAACAGTTAAAATGAAGAAGAAAAAATTACGCTGGGGAATGATTTTTGTCTATCTATTCATTGGAATTTTTGGCATTATAACTGTTTTCCCTTTTATATATATGATTTTAGGTGGTTTAATGTCTTATCAAGAGACTACAACTATTCCGCCAACTTTAATTCCGAAAGCCTTTCGGTGGAGTAACTATCAAAAAGTATTTGAGCAAGCACCATTTGCTAGATATTTCTTGAACACCTTTATTACTGCTGCCACTACAACAGTTGTCACTTTGTTTACTTCAATTCTTGGCGCTTTTGCAATGACAAATCTTAAATTTAAGGGAAAAGGATTAATTCAATTAATCTTTCTGTCATTATTAATGGTTCCGGGAGAAGCAATTATTTTTACGAACTATAACACAATTGCTCACTTAGGCTTATTAAACACATATCTAGGATTGGTTTTACCTTTCTTAACTTCTATCTTCTATATGTACTACTTACAAAGCTACTTCACAGCAATTTCGCCAACAATTTATAAGGCAGCAATGATTGATGGAGCTTCTGATTGGGAATATATTTGGAAGATTCTAGTTCCAATGTCTAAAGGTGGGTTAATTACCGTAGCTTTACTTAGCTTTATTTCTGGCTGGAACTCATTCTTATGGCCATTATTAGTTACAAATGAAGATAATATGCGTTTACTAAACAATGGTTTAGCTGCCTTTGCGTCCGATGCAGGAGCTCAAACTCAATTGCAATTAGCAGCAGCAACCTTGACAGTTGTACCTGTTTTAATTGTTTACTTCATTTTTAGAAAACAAATTATTCGAGGAGTAGTACGTAATGACCTCAAAGCCTAAAACAACGGTAACTTTTTATAATGGGCTAACTACCATTGGTGGACCAATGATTGAAGTGGCCTATGATAAGTCGCATGTATTATTTGATCTAGGAGAAGTGTATCGTCCAGAATTAGGGCTAAAGATGGAAGATGAAGATTTTGATACACTTCTTAAGTATCAATTAATTGGCGATGTACCTAATTTCTATGATCCTAAAGTTACAGGAAAAGAAATTGATCATGAACGTTGGGAACATAGTGCAGCATATATTTCTCACCTTCACTTAGATCACAGCAAGGCGATGAATTTGTTAGCTCCAGAAATCCCCTTATATGCGGGACCACTAACAGCAGCTTTATTGCCTGTGTTAAATCGTGATGGAGAATTTTTGCTTCCAGCAGCTGATAAGCCTAAGAACTATACTCGTCCAATAATTGCTGCTAAGTTAAATGAACCAATTCAAGTTGGTGATATAACTTTAACAGTTGTACCAAGTGACCACGATGCTTATGGGGCAACAGGGTTAATTGTAAAGACGCCAGATAAGACAATCGTTCATACCGGTGATATACGGCTACATGGCTATCATCCTGACTGGGTGCGTAAATTTATGGCAGCTGGTAAGGGATGTGATATGCTAATCATCGAGGGTACTGGTGTTTCATGGCCAGAGCGTAGTGAGGATGATAGTGAAGAGTTTAAAGGTGTTAAGAATGAAGTTGAATTAACACAAAGAATAGTTCAATATCAAAAAGATAATCCGAAACGTCAACTGACTTTTAATACCTATCCTACAAATGTAGAGAGAATTTTGAGAATTATTTCGGATTCGCCTCGAAAAGTAGTCCTTCATGCTAAACGTGCTGAACTATTAAAGTTAGCATTAAAGCAAGATGTTCCTTATTATTACTTGCCAGAAGATGAAAAAATTGATGCGCTCGATCCTGATCTTGAAATTAGTTATCAAGATCTTTTAAAGGATGATCATCAATATTTCTGGCAGGTAGTTGGTCATTATGATCAACTACAAGAAGGAGGTTTATACATTCATAGTAATGCTGAGCCTCTGGGGGATTTTGATCCAGCTTATGCTCCGTTTATTGAAAATATTGAAAAGCGTGGAATTGAACTGATAACTTTACGTTGCTCAGGACATGCGGATGTAGCTGAATTAAAAGAAATAATTGCGGGTTTTGAGCCAAAGATCCTGGCTCCGGTGCACACATTGCATCCTGAATTAGAAGAAAACCCATTTGGAGAACGGATTTTACCTAAGCGCGGAGAAGTTTTTACGCTTAGTTAAAATTAAATTTTATTTTGTTGTTTGTTTTTATTGGGAGGAACATATGAAGTTCACTAAAAAATTTGCAGCAGTTGCAGTTGCTGCTTTAGCCCTTGTAGGCACTACTGCTTGCTCAAATTCTAAGAGTAATGATAGTTCAAGCAGTAAGTCTGCTGATATTCCAACTAAGATTACTAAGAAGACCACTGTTGTTTTCTGGCACGGTATGACTGGAACTCAGGAAAAGACTTTACAAAGCTTAACTAAGGATTTTGAAAAGAAGAATCCTAACATTACTATTAAGCTTGAAAACCAAGGTAAGTACAATGATTTGCAAGCAAAGATTAACTCAACTTTGCAATCACCAAACAACTTACCAACAATTACACAAGCTTATCCTGGTTGGCTTTTGAACGCAGCTAACAGCAAACGCTTAGTTGATATGACACCTTACATTAACAATACTAAGATTGGTTGGGGTTCAGCTAAGAAGAGTGATATCCGTGAAGAATTATTAAAGGGTGCTCAAATTAAGGGTACTCAATACGGTATTCCATTTAATAAATCTGTTGAAATGCTAACTTACAACAAAGATTTATTAGATAAATACGGTGTTAAAGTACCAAAGACTATGTCTGAATTAAAGGCAGCTTCTAAGAAAATTTACGAAAAGAGTAACCACAAAGTTGTTGGTGCTGGATTTGATTCACTTTCAAACTACTACGTTTTAGGTATGAAAGATGAAGGCGTAAACTTCTCTAAGAACATTAACTTTACTGGTTCTAAGTCTAAGAAAGTAATTAATTACTATGCTGATGGTATTAAGGATGGTTACTTCAAGACTGCTGGTTCAGCTGGCTACCTTTCAGGTGACTTTTCTAACCAAAAGATTGCTATGTTTGTAGGTACTAGTGCTGGTGAAGGATTTGTTAAGATGGGTGTTGGCAACAAGTTCCAATACGGGGTTGCACCTCGTCCTTCTAAGTACAACATGCAACAAGGTACTGATATTTACATGTTTAACAAGGGTACTGCTCAACAAAAGGCAGCTGCCTTCATGTACATTAAGTACTTGTTAGGTAAGGACCAACAATTAACTTGGGCTGATAAGACTGGATACATTCCTGTAACTAACAATGTAATTAATTCTAGTGCTTACAAGGATTCAACTAAGACTAAAGTTCCTGCTCAATTAGATAAGGCAATGAAGCACTTATACAGCGTTCCTGTAGTGAAGAACAGTAATGCAGCATATACTGACTTGAATTCAATTATGCAAAATATCTTTGCTAAAGCAAAGAAGGGTCAAAATTGGAATTCACAGGTTGATGCTGGTAAAACTAAGTTCCAAAGTGCTTGGAATCAATAAAAACAGAATATTAAATAAAAAATAAGGATTGTCATAACGACAATCCTTATTTTTATGGATAATTTTTAAAAGAAAAGTAGAATAAATGCAATTAATGCTGGTAACATTTGAACAACAAAAATCTTTTTACTTGCTGTAAAGCCGCCGAAAATGGCGACTACGATGACAAATGCAAGTAAAAGTTGCCATACTGTAATTAAAGTTGGTATTTTAAAGAAGAAAAATACGATTAGAATTAATAGTCCCAGCATCCCATTATAGATACCTTGGTTAGCTAATGCTGTCTTGGCAGCAGGTTGTTTAACAAAATTTATATCCATGTCAAACGACTTAGCTTGTAGTTCAGGCTTGCCAAAGATTTCTAACCACATAATTCCGATATGTTCTATTCCAACAAGGATAGTTAGAATAACTCCAATATTTCTTAAAATCATTTTATTCTCTCCCTTACTTATACTATTTATATAGATTTTACTTATTGTTAGTATGTAAAGCAACAGGATTAAAGTAGTATTAGATAAGTTTATTAAATATTGTTGCATTTGCAACAAAGGTAAAATATAATAGATAAAAATAAAAAGGAGAGATTAATAACGACAACGGTAAAAGAAGACATTTTGAGACAAATTGGTTCAATCTCACGAGCCTTAGATTCAATTGCTAATATTGAATTTAAGGATTTGAAATTAAATCGTGGTCAGTACTTGTACCTAACTCGTATTTTTGAACATCCAGGAATTATTTCTGATCGTTTAGCTACATTATTAAATGTAGATCGTACAACTACGGCCCGTGGAGTTAGAAAACTAGAACAGGTAGGTCTTATTTTAAAAAAAGACGATAAATCAAATAAGAAAATTAAACATTTGTATGTTACAGATTCAGGCGAAAAATTAGCTAAAGAAATAGAAAAAGAAAATGTCTACTCAAATGAATTGGTAACAAAAGGATTAAGTAAATCAGAACAAGCCGAATTGCAAAAATATTTAAGTATTATCGAAAAAAACGCTAGTGAAAATTGGAGTTTTGTAAAAAATGGTGGAAAGAGGGAATATTAAAATGGCTCAATCATATAACATAAAAGAAGTGACGGTCGCTGATGTCAAAGAGCTCCAAGCTGTTTCAAGACAGACTTTCTTAGAAACATTTGGCTCTCAGAATAGTGCGGAAAATATGAAAGAGTTTTTAAATGAAGCTTATGCAGCAGAAAAGTTAAAAGATGAAATTGAAAATCCTAATAGTAGTTTTTATTTTTTAACTGTTGCTGATCAAGTAGCGGGCTATTTAAAAGTGAATGAAAAAGATGCACAAACTGAGCAGGTAGTGTCTAATGCATTAGAAGTAGAGAGGATATATTTAAAACAATCTTTTCAGCATCAGGGATTAGGGTTAGTTTTAATTAAACTAGCTGAAAAAATAGCCGAAGAAAAGAATAAGAGCAATATATGGCTCGGTGTTTGGGAGAAAAATTACCAGGCGCAAGCTTTTTATAAAAAAGATGGCTTTGAAAGAATAAGTCAGCACACCTTTGTAGTTGGAGAAGATCCACAGACAGATTTTATTTTAGTTAAAAGGATAAAGTAATGAAATTCTCTTTTAAGAAAATTGACGAAATGACAGGGCGTGAGGCTTTTTGTATTGAAAGACTAAGAAGTGAAGTTTTTGTTAGTGAACAAAAAATCACATTACCTGAAATAGATAATGAAGATTTCAGTGCTATTCATGTTTTTATGTTGAATGAAAATAAGGATAACGCTTTAGCTACTTGTCGAATTTTTAAAGAACAAAATGGAGATTGGTATTTAGGTCGTGTAGTAGTTTCAAAAGAAGCGCGTAGAATGCATTTAGGAAGCAAGATGCTGGAAGAAGTTCATCATTATTTAAAAGAAAATGGTGTTGATAGATTATATTGTCATGCGCAAATGACAGCGAAACCTTTTTATGATTACCTTGCCTATCAGGTAAAGGGCGATACCTTTGATGAAGGTGGTATTGAGCACGTTTTAATGTATAAAGATTTATAGATAGAAAAAGACCTCGGAAAATTGACTTCCGAGGCCTTTTTAATTTTCAATTATTCATCATCGTTATGGTTAGTGAAGTAACGGTAATCCTTACTCTTGTCAAAGATTACACCACGTGCGTTTTCACCATTTGAAACGCTGAATACTGCATCTGGGTATTTTTCTTTAACTTCAGCTTCCATGTAAGAACGCATCATAGCGTTATTTGAAAGAACTGAACCGGTTAAAGCAACGCGCATTGGCTTAGGATCTTCATAACGATCTAAACACATAATAATGTCACGTGCTAGAAGATGTGCTTGATCAGCGATGATCTTACGAGCATATTCATCACCGCTGTCTGCTAACTTAGCAACCTTAACAGCCTTTGAAGCAACTTCTGGACTAGTTAAGTTGTAGAATTTAGCGGGAACTTCGCCCATGTTGTCAACATCAAATTCTTTAACGAATAAATCAATTAATGAGTTCTTTTCGCGCTTGTCCCAGCTGAGAAGAGCTGATTGAAGGGCAGCCTTAGTAATAGCGTAGCCACTACCTTCGTCACCAAGTAAGGAACCGTAGCCACCAACAGCGATTAAAGAGCCATTTTGGCGACCATTAACAACTGATCCAGTACCAGCAATAACTAAAGCACCATCTGCTCCTTCAAGACCATTGTAAAGAGCAAGAAGTGAGTCAGTAATAGCACGAGTTGGAATATTACCAACCATTGAAGAAATAGTTGCTGCAACTTCAGGTGCATTACCAACAACTGATAAACCAGCGATTCCGGCTAAAACTTTAATACAGTCGCCGTCAATCTTATCGCGTAATTCATTAACTGCTTGCGCAATATTCTTAATACCTAATTCGTAGTCATTGTTAATTTGACCTGGGCCAGATTCTGCACGACCTAATTCTTTACCATTTTCGTCATAAGCGATTGCCGTAGAGTGTGTACCACCTGCGTCAATACCAATCATATATTTCAACATAAGTAATAATCCCTCACTGTAAATATTAATACTGGAATTATTGTACTAAAAAAAATAGCATTTGTGAACGCATTCAACTAATAGCACTTAAATAAAAAGATCTTTAAAAGTTACAATAATCCTTATCTTTAAAGCATTTTTACCAAATGACATGATAAAATAAAAATATGTAATTAAGGAGAATTTTAATGAAAAATAAAATCTTTTTAGGAGCAATTCTGTCATCCTTTTGTGCTTTAGCTTTTTATATGACAAGTATTAATCATATGAAAGTACAGACGTTAGAGATTTATGGAAACTCGACGGCAAAAGTAGCTCAAAAAAGTAAGATGAAAGAGGGCAGTAAACAAACTCGTTTAAATACGAATGGAGAAAGCGAGATTGGTGAAGCTGCTGTTTCAAAAAATAGTAATAAAAGTCTAGCTAAGGAAATAGTTAAGTCTAGTTCAAGCGTTCAAGGTAACTATCAAGTAAGCGTGAAAGACCTAAACAATACTAAGGTATTTGTTGACTTAACTAATACTAGTCAAGATAGTTTAAATGCAGGAAATGTTTTGAAGCTATACGTTTTACTCGCTTACTACAAGGCAGTACAAGATAAAAGCTTGAATTCCGCTACTCCATACAAGGTAAAAGCAAGTGATTTGAATGGTGGCGATAAGGTATTAAAGGCTGATATGTCGTATTCTTATACTTATTTACTTGATCTAATGATGAGACAGCAAAATAATAATGCGGCTAATATTATCTTAAATAAAATTGGAAAAAATAAGGTAAATCAGACTGCAAAATCCTTTGGTGCAAATAAGACTGAGATTACGGACAATTTTGGTAAAGATTTTGCTGGTAAAACTAGTAGCGGTGACTTAGTTACTATTATGCAGAAGCTTTATCAAGGAAAAGTTTTAGGAACAGATATTGATAACCAAATTTTGGGTCAATTAGCTAATTTCCCTGAAAAAGGATTAGCGAAAAATATTAATGGCGTAGTTTATCGAATAGCTGATAAAAAACAAGGTGCAGCCCTAATTCAAGAAAATGGAAAAACTTATGCTATGGCGATGGTTAGTGAAGAAGATGCTGATTTAGCCAAGATTGGGGATGCAATTAATAATTGGATGATTAAGCAAAAATAATTATAAAAAGGAGAGTTTATTGACTCTCTTTTTTATTTTTTCAAAAAGTAGATAATTTTCTACACATTGTAGATTGTTTTCTACAGGTTGTCGTGTTAAAGTATATGAGTACATAAAAAGAAGGTGATTATCTTGGCTAAAAAAAGAGCTTTAGATCGCTCAAAAGTAATTGAGCAAGCAATAGCAATTATTAGTGAAAAAGGATTAAGCGAATTAACAATGCCAGCTTTGGCAAAAGATTTGGGAATCAGATCTCAATCTTTGTACCACTACGTTGCTAATCGGAATGATTTATTAATTTTAGTCTGTGTGAATAGGCTGCAAGTTTTGCGGCAGCATTTAACAAAGAAAATAATAGGTCATTCTGGCTTAGATGCTTTGTTTAGATTTGCAGATGAAATTCGTGATTTTTTATTACACGATAAGGCTATTTCTAGTATTTATTATGGTTTGAATGAATATGTTCAAAATGAGCAAATTCGTGAAGAAGTTCTAAAAATAGTAGATTTAGGGGAAAAGTTAGATGTAGATAATAAGAATGTCGTTTCATTGCATAGCTTACTTGGAGCTGTCTTAGGGTATGTTTTCTTAGATCGGTATGTTATCGATGAAACAGAAAAAGAAGCTGATGATAATTACCATGAGATGCTTTTACGACTTGTGGCACCAAAACTTCAAGTTGAAAGCAAAAAATGAGGGGAAAGGAAAGTAGTACATGAAATTACTGAAAAACCATCTTGGTGCTTTGGTAGCATGGATTGCAATTTTGTTGATTGCAGTCTTTTCATTGCCAGATGTAGATGCTTTAACGCGTCAACATTCGGAAATTTCACTTCCTGAAGATGTTCAAAGTTCTATTGCCACGAACATTGAAAGTAAGTGGGGGCATGGGCAAGATAATACCTATGTTGTAGGGGTTGTTTTTAATAAAAAACATGGAAAGCTAACCTCAAGTGATAAGGAGAAAATAGACGATACCATTCGCTTTTTAAAGGATAACAAGAAAAAGCTTGGTATTAAGTCCATGATGACTCCGAATGATAACTATGCTACAAAAGCACAATTGATTTCAAAAGATAAGACGACTGAAATTGTGCAATTAAATATTGCAAATGATCATTCAACTGTGTCTAACGTTAACAAGGCCTTAACTAAAGCAGTTAAAACGCCTGGGGTTAGAACTTATGTAACTGGGGTTAGAATTCTTGAAGATGATTTCTCTGCTTCAGTTCAGGAAGGTATTAAAAAGACTGAATTAATTACTATCTTCTTTATTTTCATCGTTTTAGTAATTGTATTTAAGTCGCCAATTGTGCCAATAATTTCATTATTGACAGTTGGAGTTTCATTTATTACTTCATTCTCAATTGTTACTAATTTAGTAGAGAAATTTAACTTTCCATTTTCAAACTTTACTCAAGTCTTCATGGTTATTGTTTTGTTTGGTATTGGTACTGACTACAATATCCTGCTGTATGACAAGTTTAAAGAAAACTTGAGTAAGGGGATGTCGAATCAGGATGCGACAAATGATGCATTGCGTAAAGCTGGTAAGACAATTCTTTATTCTGGATCTTCAATTTTAATTGGATTTAGTGCTTTAGGATTAGCTAAGTTCTCAATTTACCAATCAGCTGTTGGTGTTGCTGTTGGTGTTGCTGTGTTATTAGTTGTACTTTTGACTTTGAACCCATTCTTTATGGCCGTTTTAGGTAAGAAACTATTCTGGCCAGTTAAGAACTTTGAAGGCGAAAGTAATTCTAAGTTATGGCACGCTCTTTCTAAGGGAAGTTTAGCTCATCCAATTGTTTACTTAGTTGTGATGGCGGTTGTAGTTTTACCATTCTGCTTGTTCTACTCAAATAACTTGAACTATAACGATGCAGATGAAATTTCTGACTCTACTCCTTCCAAGGCTGGTCTACTTTTATTGCAAGATCATTTCTCTGAAGGTACGCCAGAATATTCAACCTTATATATTCAAAGTGGTCATAAGCTCGATAACGAAAAGAGCTTGAAAGAAATTGATCAGATTGTTAAGAAAATTCAAGCTGATCCAGATGTAAAATTTGCTTCATCAGTAACTGAACCAAATGGTAAATCTATTAAACGTCTTTACGTTGATAATCAGTTAGGAACTGTTAATTCAGGTGTTAATACAGCCAGAAATGGTTTAGGCACTTTGAGTAACGGTAGCAAGCAAATAACCAATGGTGCTGTTCAATTACAGAACGGTGCAAATCAACTTTCTAATGGTACTGGTCGTCTGCAAACTGGTGCAAATCAATTGTTAAGTGGTACTACACGTCTACAAAATGGTGCTGAAACACTTAGAGCTGGTACTATACAATTAGCAACTGGTGCTGGTCGTTTAGAGAGTGGTACTTTGAACTTACAACAAGGTGCGGTACAACTTGAAAATGGTACGATTAAGTTAGCTAATGGTGCTGCAAGTTTACAAACTGGCACTGCAAACTTGAAAGACGGTACTGGCCAACTTGCAAATGGCTTGAATCAATTAAATTCACAATTGAATCAAAAGATTCCTGATTCTAGCAAAAAAATAGAGAGGATGAAGGGATCTTTAGAACTACTTCAGAGTAAATTATCTGACCTAAATAACGTTGTCCAAGGAATTACTTTACCAAGTTCAAATACTATTGCTGAAAGTAAGCAGGCTGCCAATGATTTAGATAGTAGTTTAAACCATGCAGTATCAACCATGTCTCAATTATCTGGGCAATCGGCACAAGCTGGTAATTTAAATGTTGATACAAGCACATACTTAGCTGCTTTGAAAGCACAAGGACTTAGTGATGAGGATGCTCAAAAAGCATTAAAGACAATATTGCCTCTTGTTGAAAAACAAGCTCAAGAGCAAGTGCAAACACAAGTTAAGCAACAAAAAGATGCAATTACAAGCATTGCTGGCGATTTGCACAATGCGGCAGTAGCTGGTGGTAAAATTAAGGCAGCAAGTAAAGCTTTAGACGATATTGAACAAATGCAAGGCTTACTCGTAGAGTTGAAGTCAGCCACTTCTGGACTGAGTGGTGCTTCAGCACAGATGTCACAAAGTACAAATAGTCAAATTGATGAACTAACTTCCCAATTGAATCAAATTCAAACTGCTGTTTCAGCAAGTGCAAATGGTGCAAGCCAAATCAATTCAGGCGCAGCTCGCTTAAACAGTGGAGCAGGCCAACTTGCAAGTGGTCTGCAAGCAGGTGTAGCTGGTTCTAGTCAACTTGCAAATGGTGCAGGTCAATTAGCAAGCGGTGCAGGTCAATTAAACACTGGCTTACAAGCTGGATTAAGCGGAACTAATCAATTAGCAAATGGTATTGGTCAACTTAACGGCGGTGCAGGTCAATTAGCAAATGGTATTGGTCAACTTAATGGCGGTGCAAGCCAATTAGCAAATGGTGCAGGTCAAATTGCATCGAATAATCCGAAGATTACTGCTGGAATTGATAAAGTAAATAGCGGATTAGGTGCTGGTCAAGAATACTTAACTGGCTTAGCAGATTCAGCTGCAGGTAAGACTTTCTACATCCCGGCTAAGATGATTCATTCATCAACTTTCAAACCAGCTCTTGATAACTACATGAGTTCTGACTTGAAGTCTACTAAGATTATCATTATTTTGAAATTAAACCCTGCTTCAACTGAAGGGGCAAAGAAGGCTCATGAGCTCAGCAACATGGTTAAGAAGTCAGTTAAAGGAACTAGTCTAGCTGGTTCAACTATTGCTATGGGTGGACAATCTGAAAAGATTTACGATACTCAAGAAACTGCAAGTAGTGACTTCTTAAGAACTGCAATCATCATGTTAGTAGGTATTGGAATTGCTTTGATCTTTGTTACTAGATCAGTATTGCAACCACTATTTATCTTAGGTACTTTAGTAATTGCCTACTTAACTTCTCTATCTATTAACCAATGGTTAGTTCACGCTTTATTAGGTAGATCATTATTGGCTTGGAATACTCCATTCTTCAGCTTCATCATGATTGTTGCCTTAGGTGTTGACTACTCAATCTTCTTGATGATGCGTTATCGTGAATTGGGAGAAGTAAATCCAAGTTGGACTACAAGTGAGAAGATGCTTCAAGCTTGTGACATAATCGGAACTGTCGTAATTTCAGCTGCTATTATCCTTGGTGGTACTTTCGCAGCCTTAATCCCATCTGGTGTACCAACTTTAATTGAAGTTGCATTATGTGTGGATATTGGATTATTACTCTTGGTATTCTTACTTCCAATCAATATGTCTGCGGCAATGAAGATTACATACGAAGGCTTAGGTAGAAAAAAGAATAAAAAAGATGCTGAATAAAATTTAGCATTCAAAAAATAAAAGATTGAAGTTACTCCTTTATGATTAAGGATTAAACTTCAATCTTTTTTCTTTATAATTAAGTTAATTAGATATTTTATTTAAAACAGCTGCAATTCCATCATGGTCATTATCTAAGGTAATGGGGAAATTAACTTTATTTTTAAAATCCTCAGGTGCATTCTCCATTAAAAAAGGATGACCTACTGCTCTTAGCATTGCCTCGTCATTATAATTATCACCAAAAGCCCAGGCATTACTTTTATCGACAGCAAAACTATCAAGAACAATTTCAACTGCCTTTCCTTTATTGACTCCTTTAGGAATAATTTCTAAAAGATGAGGAGCAGATTTGACAAAAGATAAATCTGAAAACTTTTGTTGGAGAGTAGGTAGAAGTTCATTGAGAGTGTCGGGATCTCCAATAATTAACATTTTGTGAACTCCTTTTAAATCTTTTATTTGATCTATCGAAACAGGAAGAGATTTAACGCCAACTATTTTTTCTTCTTTTTCTACCAAAGGGCTTTTCTCAAGTGATGAAAACCAATTATAGCCACTATAGACATTCCAAGCGAGATCTGAATTTTTAATAGATTTTACTTCATTGATTAACTTAACTGCTTTTGCAGCATCAAAATATTGTGAATTAAGAGGGCGCCCCATTTCATCTAAGACTAAGGCCCCATTATAAGCGATGATTGGACAAAAATTAGTGATTTTATCTACAACATTCATAATTCCTTTTGGCATGCGAGCAGAGACAGGAATGAAGAGGTTGCCAGCTATAATTTGTTTTCGAATTGCGTTGATAGTAGCAGGTGAAACATCGTCGTCAGACGTAATTAGTGTTCCATCGATATCGCTAAAAATAAGTTTGGCTGTCATAAAAATTTTCTCCTTTAAATAGCTTTATTTATCTTATTATAATACGATAAAGATAGGATTTGATGAGTACTAATCGCTTTTGCTTATTGAATTAAATAGTGAAAAAATATAAATGACGACTACTAATAATTGAAATAGATGAGTGAAATTATGACAAAAAAATTGAGAAAAGTAATATTGATTTTTTGCGGAATTTTAGTAGCAGGGATTTTACTCTACTTACTTTACCGTGACTATCGCCCCGAGATTGATGTTCTTATGCATCCAGACAGTCATACAAAGACAAAACTACTTTATCTAATTCGGCAACATGAGGTGAGGGATAGTTTATTTTTATTAGGACTAATAACTGTTCTAAACGCCATTCCTGGCATGTCAAATTCTGTTTTCTGTATTTTAGCGGGACTTTGTTACGGACCTTGGATTGGCTTAGCTATTAATTGGTGTGGTAATATTATTGGAAATTGTATTGTGGCAAGTTTAATTAAGAGAGTCAGTTTTTCGCATAATTTTAAGAAAAATAAACTTCTTAATTGGTTGATGAATCAGAAGCATCCAAGTTTAGGGATGACTTTAGGATTTATGGTTCCTGTTATTCCAAGTGTGTTAGTAGATTATACCGCGGTCAGATTAGGTACACCTGTTAATAGATTTTTGTTAATGGTAATTGTAGGGATGTTTCCTACTTCATTTATTTATGCATTTGGTGGGGATGCAATTTTTAATGGCGATTTTAAAAAATTAGCAGGTGCCTTAATTGGAGTAGCGATTTTATTTATTATGGCTTGGTGGTTAGTCAGTATGGCATCTAAAAAGAGAGAAAGGGCGGAATAGCTCTTTCTCTCTTTTTTGTTTAATTAATTTAAATGATATAATAGGCTAAAAAAGTTGATGAGGGAATAATTATGAAGTGTCCAAATTGTGGAGAAGATGTAAAATCTACAGATAAAAAGTGCCCTAATTGTAACTTTGATTTAGAAAAATTTAGAAAAGAATTTTTTACGGGACAAGAACAGAAAGCAACACGTAATGAAGAAAATGATGGTAATCAATTAAATAGGGGAAGTAGATCAACTAAAAAAATTGAGCCAAAAAAACAAAATTCTACCATTGCGACAATGATTAATTGGATTCAAGTAAATTCAATGATTGTTTTTATTGTTGGAATTATTCTTTTGATTTTGACAAGTTTTTCTCCATCTTTAGGATGGTCCTGCTTCTTTGTTTTATTGATCTGGCTTTTCATTGTCTGCGATAAAAATAAGGGAAAGACTACAGAACAATATACAGTTGACCAGCGACTAACTGAACATGTTAATAAGGTTGGTTCAGATGTAGTTAATTCTTTTGAAGAAGGGGAAAGTAAAGTAAAAGCACGTCGCCAAAAGATAGACAGTAAATTGGGTCGTGATCCTGATGCTATAAAAAAGGTTGTTAAACAAAAGAGAACTGCAACTCAATTAGGAGTAGTTTTAATTGCTGTTTTAAATCTATTGCTAGTTTTTAGTGGTCCATTTTCATCTGGAATGATGCAGGGCTATCAAGCCTTATCTATTTCTAAGGCGTTGCTTTCAATTGGCAGATTTAACGGTAAATATATCTTTATTGGATATGGGATGTGGCTTCTTTTAGTTGGAGTGCCTATTGCAATTATCATTTTAACGATAAAGAACGGCAGAAATAATAAGAGGATTGTCTTTTTCCTATCTTTAATTGAATCGATTGTTTTAGTAGTTTGTGCTGTGGAACTAATCTTTATGAATGCTGGATCTTCCTTAGGTATTACAAATAATGCAGCCGCAAATAGTGTTGAAATTCAGAGAATTGTTGCAAATGCAATTTCCTTTGGTGTTTCTACATACTTATTGTTTGTGTCAAGCATTCTTTTAACTGTAGTTGCTTTCCGCAGTATGAGACAAAATTAAAAAAGAATTGGGTCATATAGCCCAATTCTTTTTTTGTATATTTAGAGTCTAAGTTTATTTTGAAACGTCAATAACTAAATGTTCATTTACAAATGACATCAAGCCAAGTTCGCTTAATTCACGGCCATAGCCGGATTTCTTAACACCACCAAATGGTAATTCTGGAGCTGTGATCCAGCGACCGTTAATAACTGTCATACCAGTTTCAATTTCACTAGCAACTTCTTGTGCATGTACCTTATTTTCAGAAATAACGCTTGAGCCTAGGCCAAAACTTGAATTGTTTGCTAAGGCAATGGCTTCTTCTTCATCTTTTACTTTAAAGACTTCAGCCACTGGTCCAAATAGTTCTTCATCAAATAATGGATTGTGTTGATCAATATTGGTTAAGATCATTGGGCGGAAGAAGGCACCAGTACTGTGAATTTCTGGATATTGGTAAGCAACTTCTGCTCCGTGCTCAATTCCTTTTTTGACTTGTGCGGCTAATTTATCAGCAGCCTTTTGGGAATTCATTGGTGCAAGACTTGTGTTTTCATCCAATGGATTACCTGGTTTAAGGTTAGAAAAAGTATGGTGTAGAAACTTCATTACTTCATCATAGCGTGATTCGACAACAATAATTCGTTTAGAAGAAGTGCAGACTTGACCACAGTTGTAAGTTCTAGCGTCACTTAATACATTCTTTAATACCATAGAATCAGCATCTGCTAAAACAATAAAGGGATCATTTCCGCCTAATTCCATTGTTGATTTTTTAATATTTTTACCGGCTGCTTCGGCAACGCTGCTTCCACCACGTTCTGAACCAGTAACGGCAACCCCTTGAACACGTTTATCAGCAATTACATCCCCAATTTGGTCATAAGATAAAAATAAGTTTTGCAAACTTGCTTTTGGAGCTCCAGCTTCTGTGATAATTTTTTCAGTTAATTGTGCTGAAGCAGGTACATTATGGGCATGTTTAAGAATAATTGGATTTCCAACCATGAAGTTAGGTGCGAAGACTCTGATTACTTGATAGAGTGGAAAGTTCCAAGGCTCGCAAGCCATAATAATTCCTGTGGATTGCTTTAAATAATAAGCCGTGCCTAAATTGGTTTCTAAAGGTGTAGGTTCGAGCAGTTTAGGAGCTTTTTCGGCATAGTAGTTACAAATATTTATGCATAAATCTACTTCTTCGAGCGATTCTCGATATAATTTTCCCATTTCTAAAGTCATCGTTTTTGCCATTTCTTCACGATGCTTTTTAAAATTGTCAGCTATCTTATGGAGCAGTTCACTTCTCGTTGCAGGTAATTGTGAATGCCATGTTAGGTATAGTTTTTCACCAGCAGTCAAAGCCTGCTCAATTTCTTCGTGAGTAGCATTAGGGTAACTTTTAATTAATTGGTTTGTATATGGATTAATTGATTCGTATTTAGACATAAAATTCCCTCTTTTCAATATATTTATATTATAAAGCGCTTTCCTTTTTACTGCATATAAAAACCACTTCTTTTTTGTAAGATATAGGAAGAAGTGGTTTAATTTATGCTAGTTTGCTAATTTTTTCAAGTAGGACATGGTCATTATTAAGTCGAGCAAAAGCAGCAGAATCGTTTAAATACTGAGTAGTTTCTTGGTCTGTCCCATTTTCTGCAATATTATTTTGAGCTAATTGATAAAGGATGCGACCGGCAAAATAAATAACATGACGCTTTTTACATAGATCATATCCCATTTTTAATAGTTTATCAGATTGTTTATAGTCCTTGCTGCGACCATAAAATTCACCACTATTACAAAGAATAGAGAGAAATTGTAATAAAGAGTCCTCATTTTCTAGTTGAATAGGGGCGATTGAAGATATAATGAGGTCATAATAGTGGCGAGCCTTATGTAAGTCA
This sequence comes from Lactobacillus isalae, assembly GCF_947539375.1. Lineage (NCBI taxonomy): Bacteria > Bacillati > Bacillota > Bacilli > Lactobacillales > Lactobacillaceae > Lactobacillus > Lactobacillus isalae. The sequence goes on along the minus strand of NZ_OX443569.1, from coordinate 1,423,883 downwards.
TGTTGTAAATCATAAACTTGACTGCATCCTTTAAGTGCAAGCAGATGATAAATTTTATGTTGTTTTGATAACTTTGTATCTAGAATAGAATTGAAGTAGTACAAAGCATCAGTTTCAGCATGATCTAGATTTAAGGCTAATAATCCTCGCAAGTAATAATAGTGAAGAATATCTTCCTGCCGCATTAATTCATCTTTATTAACGCTACTTAAAATCTGAGCAACTTTCGGAAAGTCGAGTTGAATAACTGCAAAATCTGCCTCAAATAATTTGTGGAATGTTTTTTTATTGGAATCCACATCCATAATATCTGCTACGTTAATATTCATTCGGTCGCAAAGATTATTCAAAATTTTTAGAGAAGGAATACGACCATTATTTTCAAATTTACTTAATGTAGATTGTGTACAAATACCATTACATAATTCAGTCTGAGATAAACCTAATTTTTTGCGAACAGAAATAAATTTGTTAATATTAATCATTCTTTCTCTCCTTAATAGTCTGAAATAGAAAATCTAAAGATTCGTCAATATAATCTTTGGCATAATCCATTGCATGACGATGTCCTTTAATGACTAATAATTCAACCTCATGATCGTTGTTAGCTAAAAAGTCGACAAATTTTAAGACGCCAGATAATGGGACTAATTCGTGAGCAGAGTTAATCATTTTTAATCTGCCTAAATGATTAAGGTCATAACTTTCAGCATCCATTTGTCTTAAGATAGATTGGTTGTCTTTTCCAGCGTAAGTTAACACAAAAAACTTATAAAATGATTCAAAAATATCATGTAAATTAGTTAATTTTAACTCATTTGCACCATATCTGGATGGAACTACATTTTGATGAGTTTGCATCCAGCTTGAGAAATCTACAGAAGCTGACCAAGTTACAGTTGGAAATCCATATAACCCAGCAGTATATAAGGCTAAAGTTCCTCCAACACTAGCACCAATTTGGACAATGTTTTGCTGATCATCATCATCGGTATAATTAGAATCTAAGAGCCATTCTACAAACTTTTTGCTATCTTGATGAGCAGCGGGATAGGTAAAGGCAGGTGCCAAACGATAATCAGGAATTAGGGTCATAAAGCCGGCATTTGCTAATTTTACGCCTAGATCTTTTACATCATTTTTTGAGCCAGCGAACCAACCGCCACCATGCCAAAAAATCAAAATTTTCGTCTGCGAATTTGTGTCATTTGGAAAATAAATATCTGTTTTTAAATTGTTATTTTCATCGTAAATTATATCTTTTTTATAACAACCATAATTAAGCCTCTTAGTTATTTTATAACATACTAACATTATAGAATAAATTCAAATGATAAGTCATATCTTAATTTGTTCTATATTTAAGTTTATTTCATAGGTTAAGGCGCCTATTTTGCCTTGTTTTTGTTATCATTAATTTAACATACCAAGGAGGGCAGAAAAATGTCTACTAAAACGAGTCGTAAACTAATCAATATTTTGACCATTGTCACTACAATTATCTTGATTTTGCTGAGCATTTATTGGTATAGGCTAGGTATTTTTACAAGTCAGGAAAAGATGAAGGCTTACTTAGCAAACAAGCAAATTATCGGTCCCCTAATTTTTACATTGATTCAGATAATTCAGGTTGTAATTCCGATCATTCCGGGTGGAGTTTCACTGCTAGGTGGCGTAATCTTTTTTGGACCAATTTGGGGCTTTATTTATAACTATGTTGGGATTTGTCTGGGATCAATTATTTTGTTCTTTTTGGCAAGACATTATGGAAGACCATTCATCTTGCATTTAGTTTCTGAAAAAACGTATGAAAAATATATGAAGTGGACGGCAAATCAGAAGAAATTCAATTGGTTCTTTGCCCTGTGTATTATTGCCCCGATGGCTCCTGACGATATTTTATGTATGATTGCCGGATTAACTGAGATGAAATTTTCAACCTATGTATGGATAATTTTGTTAGGTAAACCTTGGACAATTGCAGCTTATAGTTTAGGCTTAGTCTATGGTGCAAAATGGTTAGTAAAGTTAGTGGGCAAGTAATGCTAGAAACTAAAAGGATTATTTTAAGAAAAATTGAATCAAAAGACGCACCTATTCTGCTTAGGTGGGGCCAAGATAGTGTGTATCATAAGAGCGCAGGCTATCAATATTTAGAAGATTTGGCTGCTGCTCAAAGAAGCGTTCTTCAGTATCAAAGAAGACCATATAGTTATGGGATAGAATTAAAAGAGAATAATCGTTTAGTGGGCTTAGTAGAATTATATGAACGCGGTTTAGATCAATATAATGGACTTTTGATGACAAAAGATTTAGGTTTTTTATTAGATAAAGATTATTGGCATCAAGGATTAATGACAGAAGCTTTGACTCTAGTAATTAATTTTGCTTTTGAAAAATTACATCAAAATCAAATTTGGGCGGGGACTTTTGTTTCTAATAAAAATTCGCAGAAATTATTGAAAAAGCTAGGATTTAGGTATGTCTATACAACCGATTACTCAATGGTTTCTTCACTTTTTAATTATCAAGAAAAATATTATTTGTTAACACCGCAGGATTGGCATGATATAATGCAAATAAACATGAAATCCCAAGACTAATTTCAGAGAGCTCATGGTTGGTGTGAATGAGTAAAAAAGTCGTTTCCAGATTTCGAATGTGGGTAGGTAATTCTACACGGCTAGCACCGTTATCGCTTTTTTGAGTGTGGTATTTTTAACCAAATGTGGGTGGTACCGCGAACCGTGTAAGTCGATTCGTCCCAGTAATAGGGATGAATCGACTTTTTTTATTTTTAAGGAGGAAATATGTTAGACATAAAGGTAATTCGAGAGAATTTAGATTGGTCAAAGAAAAAGTTAGCTACACGTGGTATTAAGCCAGAAGAATTAGATGAATTAGTAGCTATTGATAAGCAAAGACGTGAAGCTTTAACTAAGAGTGAACAATTAAAGCAAAAGCGTAATGAAGTGTCTGATCAAATTGCACAAGCTAAGCGCAATAAAGAAGATGCAAGTGATGCAATTAAAGCAATGCGTGAAGTAGGTAAAGAAATTAAGGAATTAGATAAAGAAGTAGAAGAACTCACTCAAAAACAAAATTATATTTTGCTTCGTTTACCTAACTTCCCAGCTGATTCAGATCCAATTGGACCAGATGAAAGCTACAATGAAGAAGTTCGCAAGTGGAACGAACCAACAAAATTTGATTTTGAGCCAAAACCTCACTGGGAAATTGGTACTGAATTAAATATTTTAGACTGGGATACTGCTGCTAAAGTTTCTGGCGCTCGTTTTGTTTACTATAAAGGTGCTGGTGCACTGCTTGAACGTGCAGTTTCAAACTTCTTCTTAGATGAAAATACTAAGGATGGCTACACTGAAGTGATTCCACCATACTTAGTAAATGACGCTTCTATGCAAGGAACTGGTCAATTCCCTAAATTTACTGAAGATGTTTATACAATTGTTGATAACGACGATCCTGATAAGCCACGTGATTTAACTTTAATTCCAACTGCAGAAGTTCCATTAGTTAACTACTTCCGTGGTAAGATCTTAGATGCAAAGCAATTACCAATTAACGTTACTGCATTTTCTCCAGCATTTAGAAGTGAAGCTGGTTCTGCTGGACGTGATACTCGTGGATTAATCAGAATGCACGAATTTAGAAAAGTTGAAATGGTAAAAGTTGTTGATGAGGATAGTTCATGGGATGAATTAGAAAAATTAACTCATAATGCTGAACATTTACTTCAAAAACTTGGCTTGCCATATCATGTTGTTGCACTTTCAACTGGGGATGCAAGTTTTACTAGTGCCAAGACTTACGATCTCGAAGTATGGATGCCAGCACAAGATAAGTATCGTGAAATTTCAAGTTGTTCAAACTGTACTGACTTCCAAGCTCGTCGTAGCTTAATCCGCTACCGTGATGAAAACGGTAAACTTCACCTAGCACATACTTTGAATGGTTCAGGTTTGGCTGTTGGTAGAACTGTTGCTGCTATTTTAGAAAATTATCAAAACGAAGATGGAACTGTGAATGTTCCAGAAGCATTACAACCATATATGCATGGGATGAAGGTAATTACTAAAGAGCCAAAATTTGGTGAATAGAATTTAATCAATAAAAATACCGGTGTTCTAATCTCTGAGAGACGAGAGAATACCGGTATTTTTATTGTCTACTATATAAGTATAAAGTTGATTTATTAGCACTCTAAAAAAATAATGCTAAATTTTAACAGAAAAGGGTTGACGAAAAGGAAAAAAGTCTGTAAAGTAATACATGCTGTTTGAGGCAAGAGCAAAAAGAGCCAATAAAAAGGTTAAAAAAGATCTTGTCAAAGCAGGGAAAAGATGATAATATTATAAAGCTGTCATTTGAGAGAGATGAGAAAGATTAAAAAGTTCTTGTCAAAGATCAAAAGACATGATATAATATAAAAGTTGTCACATGACAACGGTAGTACCTTGAAAACTGAACAAAGTTTCGCTGAAAGTGTGCGGGATAAATAAAAATCCCAAACAAAAGCGAAGTCAATTCGCAAGCAATAAATTTGAGATAACTCAAAGAAAGTTTTAGAGCTAAACGATAAAAAGCTCATTTTCAAAAAGGAAAATGAGAGTTTGATCCTGGCTCAGGACGAACGCTGGCGGCGTGCCTAATACATGCAAGTCGAGCGAGCTTGCCTAGATGATTTTAGTGCTTGCACTAAATGAAACTAGATACAAGCGAGCGGCGGACGGGTGAGTAACACGTGGGTAACCTGCCCAAGAGACTGGGATAACACCTGGAAACAGATGCTAATACCGGATAACAACACTAGACGCATGTCTAGAGTTTGAAAGATGGTTCTGCTATCACTCTTGGATGGACCTGCGGTGCATTAGCTAGTTGGTAAGGTAACGGCTTACCAAGGCAATGATGCATAGCCGAGTTGAGAGACTGATCGGCCACATTGGGACTGAGACACGGCCCAAACTCCTACGGGAGGCAGCAGTAGGGAATCTTCCACAATGGACGCAAGTCTGATGGAGCAACGCCGCGTGAGTGAAGAAGGGTTTCGGCTCGTAAAGCTCTGTTGGTAGTGAAGAAAGATAGAGGTAGTAACTGGCCTTTATTTGACGGTAATTACTTAGAAAGTCACGGCTAACTACGTGCCAGCAGCCGCGGTAATACGTAGGTGGCAAGCGTTGTCCGGATTTATTGGGCGTAAAGCGAGTGCAGGCGGTTCAATAAGTCTGATGTGAAAGCCTTCGGCTCAACCGGAGAATTGCATCAGAAACTGTTGAACTTGAGTGCAGAAGAGGAGAGTGGAACTCCATGTGTAGCGGTGGAATGCGTAGATATATGGAAGAACACCAGTGGCGAAGGCGGCTCTCTGGTCTGCAACTGACGCTGAGGCTCGAAAGCATGGGTAGCGAACAGGATTAGATACCCTGGTAGTCCATGCCGTAAACGATGAGTGCTAAGTGTTGGGAGGTTTCCGCCTCTCAGTGCTGCAGCTAACGCATTAAGCACTCCGCCTGGGGAGTACGACCGCAAGGTTGAAACTCAAAGGAATTGACGGGGGCCCGCACAAGCGGTGGAGCATGTGGTTTAATTCGAAGCAACGCGAAGAACCTTACCAGGTCTTGACATCCAGTGCAAACCTAAGAGATTAGGTGTTCCCTTCGGGGACGCTGAGACAGGTGGTGCATGGCTGTCGTCAGCTCGTGTCGTGAGATGTTGGGTTAAGTCCCGCAACGAGCGCAACCCTTGTCATTAGTTGCCATCATTAAGTTGGGCACTCTAATGAGACTGCCGGTGACAAACCGGAGGAAGGTGGGGATGACGTCAAGTCATCATGCCCCTTATGACCTGGGCTACACACGTGCTACAATGGACGGTACAACGAGAAGCGAACCTGCGAAGGCAAGCGGATCTCTTAAAGCCGTTCTCAGTTCGGACTGTAGGCTGCAACTCGCCTACACGAAGCTGGAATCGCTAGTAATCGCGGATCAGCACGCCGCGGTGAATACGTTCCCGGGCCTTGTACACACCGCCCGTCACACCATGAGAGTCTGTAACACCCAAAGCCGGTGGGATAACCTTTATAGGAGTCAGCCGTCTAAGGTAGGACAGATGATTAGGGTGAAGTCGTAACAAGGTAGCCGTAGGAGAACCTGCGGCTGGATCACCTCCTTTCTAAGGAAGGCGAAAGATGATGGAGAGTGCGAGAGCACTAAAGAGAAGTCATCGAGAAAGCCAAGCGGAAGCACACTGAGAAACTTTGTTTAGTTTTGAGGGTAATACCTCAAGAGTTAGTACATTGAAAACTGAATATAATCGAAAGCAAAAAAACCGAGACAATCGAAAAGAACAGATTGAAGAGCGACCGAGAAGAGAGAGAAACTCAACTTGAAAATAGGTCAAGTAGAAAAGGGCGCATGGTGAATGCCTAGGCACTAGAAGCCGATGAAGGACGTGACGAACCACGAAAGGCTTCGGGGAGCAGTAAGTAAGCAATGATCCGGAGATATCCGAATGGGGGAACCCAATACCGCGAGGTATTATCATTAGCTGTTAAGGTTAATGAAGGAAGACGCAGTGAACTGAAACATCTAAGTAGCTGCAGGAAGAGAAAGAAAAATCGATTTCCCAAGTAGCGGCGAGCGAACAGGAAAGAGCCCAAACCAGCTGGCTTGCCAGTTGGGGTTGTAGGACTGCGATGTAGTACTTGAAGCGATAGCAGAATTATCTGGAAAGATAAGCCAGAGAGGGTGAGAGCCCCGTAAGCGAAATTGCGGAGAGACTTAGCAGGATCCTGAGTAGGTCGGGACACGAGGAATCCCGATTGAAACCGCGAGGACCATCTCGCAAGGCTAAATACTAACTAGTGACCGATAGTGAACCAGTACCGTGAGGGAAAGGTGAAAAGAACCCCGGAAGGGGAGTGAAAGAGAACCTGAAACCGTGTGCCTACAAGTAGTCAAAGCACATTAAAGTGTAATGGCGTGCCTTTTGTAGAATGAACCGGCGAGTTACGTTATGGTGCAAGGTTAAGTCAGAAAAGACGGAGCCGGAGCGAAAGCGAGTCTGAATAGGGCGAAAGAGTATCATGACGTAGACCCGAAACCAAGTGACCTACCCATGACCAGGTTGAAGGCGTGGTAAAACACGCTGGAGGACCGAACCCACGTGAGTTAAAAATCGCGGGGATGAGTTGTGGGTAGCGGTGAAATTCCAAACGAACTTGGAGATAGCTGGTTCTCTCCGAAATAGCTTTAGGGCTAGCCTCGTGTGAATGATAATGGAGGTAGAGCGCTGTTTGGACTAGGGGCCCGTCAGGGGTTACTGAATCCAGATAAACTCCGAATGCCAGATATCAATGCACGGGAGTCAGACTGCGAGTGATAAGATCCGTAGTCGAAAGGGAAACAGCCCAGATCACCAGTTAAGGTCCCCAAATCTATGCTAAGTGGAAAAGGATGTGGAGTTGCGTAGACAACTAGGATGTTGGCTTAGAAGCAGCCACCATTTAAAGAGTGCGTAATAGCTCACTAGTCGAGTGACGCTGCGCCGAAAATGTACCGGGGCTAAGCATAGTACCGAAACTGTGGATGCATATATTATATGCGTGGTAGGAGAGCGTTCTAAGTGCGGCGAAGTTAGATCGAGAGGACTAATGGAGCGCTTAGAAGTGAGAATGCCGGTATGAGTAGCGAAAGATAGGTGAGAATCCTATCCGCCGAAAGACTAAGGTTTCCTGGGGCAGGCTCGTCCGCCCAGGGTAAGTCGGGACCTAAGGTAAGGCCGAGAGGCGTAGCCGATGGACAACAGGTAGAGATTCCTGTACTGAAATTGTTCGATATGAGCAAAGGAGGGACGCAGGAGGCTAATGACGCATGTTGCTGGAAATACATGTGCAAGCAGTAAGAAAAAAGATGAGTCAAATGCTTGTCTTTAGATTTCAAGCTGTGACGCGGAGCGAAATAAAAGTAGCGAAGGTCATGATGTCACACTGCCAAGAAAAGCTTCTAGCCAGAGCAATTTTACCCGTACCGCAAACCGACACAGGTAGTCGAGTGGAGAACACTCAGGTGAGCGAGAGAACTCTCGTTAAGGAACTCGGCAAAATGACCCCGTAACTTCGGGAGAAGGGGTGCTGATAGTAAAATATCAGCCGCAGTGAATAGGCCCAAACAACTGTTTATCAAAAACACAGGTATCTGCAAAATCGTAAGATGACGTATAGGTGCTGACACCTGCCCGGTGCTGGAAGGTTAAGAGGAGAGCTTAGCGTAAGCGAAGGTTTGAATTGAAGCCCCAGTAAACGGCGGCCGTAACTATAACGGTCCTAAGGTAGCGAAATTCCTTGTCGGGTAAGTTCCGACCTGCACGAAAGGTGTAATGATTTGGGCACTGTCTCAACGAGAGACTCGGTGAAATTATAATACCCGTGAAGATGCGGGTTACCCGCGACAGGACGGAAAGACCCCATGGAGCTTTACTGTAGCTTGATATTGAGTATTTGTTAAACATGTACAGGATAGGTAGGAGCCAGAGAAAGTAGGACGCTAGTCTTACCGGAGGCAATGTTGGGATACTACCCTTGTTTGATGGATCCTCTAACTCGCAGAGCTGAGCGTTCTGGAGGACAGTGTCAGGTGGGCAGTTTGACTGGGGCGGTCGCCTCCTAAAATGTAACGGAGGCGCCCAAAGGTTCCCTCAGAATGGTTGGAAATCATTCGCAGAGTGTAAAGGTATAAGGGAGCTTGACTGCGAGAGGTACACCTCGAGCAGGGACGAAAGTCGGGCTTAGTGATCTGGTGGTACTGCATGGAAAGGCCATCACTCAACGGATAAAAGCTACCCTGGGGATAACAGGCTTATCTCCCCCAAGAGTTCACATCGACGGGGAGGTTTGGCACCTCGATGTCGGCTCGTCGCATCCTGGGGCTGAAGTCGGTCCCAAGGGTTGGGCTGTTCGCCCATTAAAGCGGCACGCGAGCTGGGTTCAGAACGTCGTGAGACAGTTCGGTCCCTATCCGTCGTGGGCGTAGGAAATTTGAGAGGAGCTGTCCTTAGTACGAGAGGACCGGGATGGACATACCGCTGGTGTACCAGTTGTCTTGCCAAAGGCATCGCTGGGTAGCTATGTATGGAAGGGATAAGCGCTGAAAGCATCTAAGTGCGAAGCCCCCCTCAAGATGAGATTTCCGATGCGCAAGCAGTAAGACACCTTAAAGACGATGAGGTAGATAGGCTAGGAGTGGAAGCATAGTGATATGTAGAGCGGACTAGTACTAATCAGTCGAGCACTTGACCAAAGCTCAAAGGTTTTTAAAGCAAGAGATTATATTCAGTTTTGAGTGTAAAAGCTCAGAAAGAGTACGGTGGCGATGGCAAGAAGGATACACCTGTTCCCATGCCGAACACAGAAGTTAAGCTTCTTAACGCCGAGAGTAGTTGGTGGGAAACTGCCTGCGAGGGTAGGCAGTCGCCGTGCTAATGGAGGATTAGCTCAGCTGGGAGAGCATCTGCCTTACAAGCAGGAGGTCACAGGTTCGAGCCCTGTATCCTCCATTGAGTCGTTAGCTCAGTTGGTAGAGCATCTGACTTTTAATCAGAGGGTCGGCAGTTCGAGCCTGCCACGACTCATTGGCCCAGAAAAACTCAAGCGGGTGTGGCGGAATTGGCAGACGCGCTAGATTTAGGTTCTAGTGTTTTCGGACGTGTGGGTTCAAGTCCCACCACCCGTACCATGCCGATTTAGCTCAGTTGGTAGAGCATCTGTCTTGTAAACAGGGGGTCGAAGGTTCGAGTCCTTTAATCGGCATTAAAATTGAATAAAAAATGCGGAAGTAGTTCAGTGGTAGAACATCACCTTGCCATGGTGGGGGTCGCGGGTTCGAATCCCGTCTTCCGCTTATCATTATCATGCCGGGGTGGCGGAACTGGCAGACGCACGGGACTTAAAATCCCGCGGTTGGTGACAACCGTACCGGTTCGATTCCGGTCCTCGGCATATAATGATGCACCCTTAGCGCAACTGGATAGAGTGTCTGACTACGAATCAGAAGGTTGAAGGTTCAAATCCTTCAGGGTGCACACTTCGGGAAGTGGCTCAGTTTGGTAGAGCACCTGGTTTGGGACCAGGGGGTCGCAGGTTCGAATCCTGTCTTCCCGATTGTAGCTTAATAAAAAGGAAGTTACAGGATGGCGGTGTAGCTCAGCTGGCTAGAGCGTCCGGTTCATACCCGGGAGGTCGAGGGTTCGATCCCCCCCGCCGCTATAGAGGTAAGCTTGGACCTTTAGCTCAGTTGGTTAGAGCAGACGGCTCATAACCGTCGGGTCGTAGGTTCGAGTCCTACAAGGTCCATAGGATCTTGGCTTTTTTTATATAAAAACATCGCGGGATGGAGCAGTCTGGTAGCTCGTCGGGCTCATAACCCGAAGGTCATAGGTTCAAATCCTGTTCCCGCAATATGGTCCCTTGGTGTAGGGGTTATCACGCCTCCCTGTCACGGAGGAGATCACCGGTCCGAATCCGGTAGGGACCGTAATGGCTCGATAGCTCAGTTGGTAGAGCAAAGGATTGAAGCTCCTTGTGTCGGCGGTTCGATTCCGTCTCGCGCCATTAAGGAAGCAAAAAAGTTGCGGGTATAGTTTAGTGGTAAAACGAAAGCCTTCCAAGCTTTAGTCGCGAGTCCGATTCTCGTTACCCGCTTCAAAGGAAAAGGGGCCTATAGCTCAGCTGGTTAGAGCGCACGCCTGATAAGCGTGAGGTCGATGGTTCAAGTCCATTTAGGCCCATTGGAGATTTACTCAAGTGGCTGAAGAGGCGCCCCTGCTAAGGGTGTAGGTCGGTTTATACCGGCGCGAGGGTTCGAATCTCTCAATCTCCGCTTTGAATGAAAGCACATTGGTGATATGCCAATGTGCTTTTTTTGTTCCATAGTTTGAATTCTTAATCTATTGCAAATGCTGATAAGCATTTGAGTAAGATGAAAAGGATCAATAAAAATCTGAACATTTGGAAAAACGATAGGATAGCAGATAAGTAGAATTCCTGGTGCATGCCCTTAAATTCATCGGAAACAAGTCTTTAGGAAGATAGTCATTTATCCTAGAACGATCTTCTATAGGACTTGACAATGCTTTGCGCTAAATACATTAGATATGTTGACTCTATTTATTAATATGGAATGAATGAGTCATAGATCTTTTAAGGCAGTTATTGCAAAGAATAAGCTTGATGGTAATAAGCTTATTAGCATCAGCAGTGATAAATTGCATGTTAGAAGTATAATGATAAGCAAGCTGAATAAGTTTAGCTAAGTAGGTCTTATAAAAATTGCCATTGATAAACTTTTTTGTTAAAAGAGGGCAATCCCCCCCCAATCCCAGTAAACTTGAAAGAATCTATTGAAGAAGGACTTTAAGGCTTGGCATCTTTATTTTCAAAATTAAAATGGCCTTTTATTGATCGTGAGTACCATATGCCAATACACTATTTTAGTTGTTGTAAAATCTACTAAATACGCGTCTAAATAGCTTTTTATGGCTCTACTGGGTATATCCCTTAACTAAAAATCAAAATAGGCTTATAGAGCATGAAAGAGATTATTTATAAAATAGCTATTTAACAAAAAAACATTCGCTTGAGTCAAAGCGAATGTTATAGATATAGAACGATAAACTACTAATTTTTAGCGTTAATTTTTTTAAGTAGATTAATAATTTCGTTATTTTGTTTGATTAAGATCCAATTTTGAATTTTTATTGTTTCATTTGGAGAAATATTTTCCATCAAATCACTTTCTGCTGCAGTATGAAGAAGTGGTTTATAAGATTTTTCTGTGTCTTTTAATCCATATTTTGACAAATGCTCATTGGTTACTTTTGCGATATAAGCATTAACCTGATTCGCATCCTTTTCAATCAGTTCCTCTTTTTGCCATGGGGTTAATTTAGCATGATTTTCACAAATTGATTTTCCATCGGCTAATTTTATAAGTTTTTGACTGTTTTTATTATCGATAATACATTTTTCTTTGGACATAAAAATACCTCCATATAGCATAGTTTAGCACCTTATAAGGGTAGAAAGATAAGAAAATGCAATAAAAGAAAAAAAGTTTAAATTAGGGGTTGCATCATCGGAATGTTTTTAGTAATATAGTTATTGCTGATGCGGAGAGTAACACAAAGCAAAGCGTCAAAAAAGTTTTTGAAAAAACTTCTTGACATCACTTTCCAAGTCAGGTATGATTAATAAGTACGTTAAAAACGTATGACCCGTTGGTCAAGTGGTTAAGACACCGCCCTTTCACGGCGGTAACATGAGTTCAAATCTCGTACGGGTCATTACCATATTTAAAGATGGTATATCGGAGGATTACCCAAGTCCGGCTGAAGGGAACGGTCTTGAAAACCGTCAGGCGGGTTCTGCCCGCGCGTGGGTCCGAATCCCACATCCTCCTTAATCATCGCGGGATGGAGCAGTCTGGTAGCTCGTCGGGCTCATAACCCGAAGGTCACAGGTTCAAATCCTGTTCCCGCAATATGGTCCCTTAGTGTAGTGGTTATCACGCCTCCCTGTCACGGAGGAGATCACCGGTCCGAATCCGGTAGGGACCGTAAATGGCTCGATAGCTCAGTTGGTAGAGCAAAGGATTGAAGCTCCTTGTGTCGGCGGTTCGATTCCGTCTCGCGCCATTCTGGAGGCCTAGCGAAGTGGCTAAACGCGGCGGTCTGTAAAACCGCTCTCTCTGAGTTCGGTGGTTCGAATCCACTGGCCTCCATTTAAATAGGGATATCGTATAAAGGTAGTACATCGGTCTCCAAAACCGCTAGTGTGGGTTCAATTCCTACTATCCCTGTTTTTAATATTATGGCGGAATTGGTGAAGTGGTTAACACACCGGTTTGTGGATCCGGCATGCGTGGGTTCGATCCCCACATTCCGCCCTAACATTGGGATATAGCCAAGCGGTAAGGCAATGGACTTTGACTTCATCATGCGTTGGTTCGAATCCAACTATCCCAATTTGTTAATGATCAGAGGTTGGCGGTGTAGCCAAGTGGTAAGGCACGGGTCTGCAAAACCCTAATCATCGGTTCAAATCCGATCACCGCCTTCGCCTGAATTTCCTGATTAATTTCATTTATGGCGGTGTGGCGGAATTGGCAGACGCGTCAGACTCAAAATCTGGTGTCCCCTGGGACGTATCGGTTCGACCCCGATCACCGCTATTTATTCAGACATTCTGGCAAAAAGACGTGAGTTAATTCTCACGTCTTTTTTTTATCCAAAATTGCAACTCCTTTCTACTAACTTTATAATGTTCTTTAATGGAGGTATTTTACATGAATATTGGGTTATTTACCGATACATATTTCCCTCAGCTTTCTGGGGTGGCCACTTCAATTCAAACTTTGAAGAATGCTCTTGAGAAAGACGGACATTCAGTTTTTATTTTTACTACGACTGATCCTCACTTAGGCAAGGGAACTATTGAGCCAAATATTTTTCGAGTTAGCAGCGTGCCTTTTGTTTCCTTTACTGATAGAAGAATTCCAGTTCGTGGGCTTTTTCAAGCAACCAAGATTGCTAAAGAAGTGAAACTAGATATTGTACATACTCAAACTGAATTTGGGATGGGCATGATAGGAAAATATGTTGCGCATTCGTTAGATATTCCCGCTATTCATACTTACCATACTATGTATGAAGACTATCTACATTATGTATTGAATGGCCATTTGTTAAAGCCGTATCATGTTAAACAAATTACTAAGGCTTATCTTCACAAAATGGATGGTGTCGTTGCCCCAAGTGAACGTGTTAAAGAAACATTAACACGTTATGGGGTTACAATTCCAATGAGAGTAATTCCGACTGGTGTTGATTTAACTGCTATTAATGAAAATCCGCGTCGTGATGTTCGGAAAGAATTAGGGCTTAGCTCAGAGGATAAAGTTATCCTTACCTTGAGTCGAGTTGCGGCCGAAAAAAAGATAGATCAGATTTTAGATGTATTACCTGAAATTTTAGAAAAAGAACCTAATGTGAAATTTGTTATTGCAGGTGACGGTCCAGATATGCAGCCATTAAAAGATCAGGTTGCAAGACTATCATTAGAAGACTGTGTAACTTTTGCAGGTAGTGTGGAGCATAGTGATGTAGGAAACTACTATCGAATGGCTGATTTATTTGTATCTGCAAGTGATACTGAAACACAAGGATTGACTTATATAGAAGCATTAGCTGCGGGAACAAAGAGTGTTGTATACAGTACCGACTATACGGAGCATGTTTTTGATAATAAAGAATTGGGGAGTACTTTCACTACTAAAAGTGAAATGAAAAATGAAATTATTGATTATTTAAATGAAAATCAATTTACTATCCCTGATGATATAAAGGAAAAGAAGCTAATTGATGTATCGGCTGCTACTTTTGCACATAAAATAGAAGATTTTTATCAAGATGCTATTAAAAATAAACAAAAAACTGAGGTAAATTATGATTAGAATTAATATGTTTTCCCAGGCTGATTCGGTTCAGGGACAAGGAGTGGGATCAGCGTATAAAGAGTTAGTTCGTTTACTTAGAACACGATTAGTAGATGATTTCTATGTAACTATTAATAAATATGGAACAAGTGATTTAACTCATTACCATACAATAAATCCCACTTACTTTGCTAATAGTTTTTTACCTAGTCGCGGTAGAAAAATTGGCTACGTTCATTTTTTACCAGAAACTTTAGAAGGTTCAGTTAAGTTACCTGAACCAGCAAAAAGTATCTTTTATAAATATGTGATTGATTTTTATAAGAGAATGGATCAGATAGTAGTAGTTAATCCTATTTTTATTGATAAATTGGTAAAGTATGGAATTAATAAGGATAAGGTAAAATATATTCCTAATTTTGTGGCTAAAAGCGAATTTTATGAGCAAAGTCAGGTGCAGAAAAACGCCTTTAGAAATAAGCTAAATATTCCTTTAGATAAATTTGTAATTGTCGGGGATGGACAAGTTCAAGAAAGAAAAGGTGTGGATGATTTTGCTAAATTAGCAAAAGCCAATCCAGATATTCAGTTTATTTGGGCCGGTGGTTTTTCATTTGGCAAAATGACTGATGGATATGCTCATTTTAAGAAACTGATTGATAATCCACCAAAAAATTTGAAATTTACTGGGATTGTTCCTCGTGAAGAGCTAGTTAGTTACTTAAATATTGCCGATTTGTTTTTACTACCATCTTTTGATGAGTTGTTCCCAATGTCTGTTTTAGAAGCTTTTTCATGCAATACACCTGTTTTATTGCGTGATTTAGAACTGTACCAGGCCATTATTGATGGATACTACATGAAAGGTAAAAATTTTGACGAGCTGAATTCTCAAATTAAATCTTTAGTATCAAATCCGGAAAAATTAAAAAAATACCGCAGTTTATCTGCTAAAGCTAGTCAAGAATATTCAGAAGATCATTTAGCTCAGATCTGGCATGATTTTTATATGGAACAGTACGAAATTGGTAGAAAGTTAGGACAAATTAAATAATGAACAAAAAACATTTTATAGGAATGCTGATTGTTCTTTTAATTAGTGGTTTTGTTATTTGGCAAGAACTAAAAAAGACACCGATTAAAGCCTTATGGGGGGCAAGTAAAAAGTTAAATATAAGCTTTTTGCTATTAGTTTTATTAGTGATGATTTTGTCTTATGTGTGTGAGGCCGCTATTATATGGATTTTAGAGCACAGAAAAGGGAAACCCCACCGCTCTGCATGGTCTTTTTTTAGAATTCCAATTATTCAAGCACTTTTTAATGCTATAACTCCCTTGTCTACTGGAGGACAACCCTCACAATTAGTAGCCATGATTCAAATGGGAATAGAAGGTGGCCGTGCTACGTCTATTTTGCTAATGAAATTTATAATTTATCAAATCTGTGTGTTGTTTGCCTATGTTTCAACAATTATTTTTGGCTTTCATATGGTAGTAACCAAATTTTCTGGCTTAGCGCTATTTATTCTAATTGGTTTTATACTTCATGTAAGTTCTATCATATTCCTCCTAGCAATTATGTTTGCCTATAATTGGACAAAAAATGCTACTAATTGGATCATGGATTTATTAGAAAAAATTATGAATAAAAACACTGTTGAAAAATGGCGTAAAAATACTATGGAAAAAATTGAAACCTTTTATGCAGAAGGCCAGAACTTAAAACGTGAAAAGAAAAAATTAATTGGTGCAAGTATTCTTACTATTGGTCAATTGCTGTGTTTCTATTCAATTCCATATTTGATTTTACTAGCTTTAAATCTAACTCCTTCTTGGTTGGAAGTTACGCAAATGAATATTATGATTATAATGTTTATGGCAATTGTTCCAATTCCAGGTGCATCTGGCGGTGCGGAATTTAGTTTTCAAACGCTATTTTCTACTTTTATCCATTCAAATATTCTATTAACATTAGGGATGTTTTTGTGGCGCTTTACCACTTACTTTTTTGGAATGATTCTAGGAATATTCGGTTGGCTATTTAAGCCTAAGAAAGTAAAAAGTCATTAAAATTCCTTAAATTTACTATTTTAATTTATCAAAACTATTTTTTAGTAGTAATATCATGAAAGAACAAAGTTGAGGAGGACTTAAATGGGACGCCTAAAAGCATCATATAATTGGTTAACTAAAACTAAGTTAGGCTTTTTCACTGTAGTTGTTGTATTTTTTTGGATAAAAACATACTTAACTTATATAACTAAGTTTAATTTGGGTGTAGTTGGATCCATGCAAAAGTTTTTGCTGTTGATCAATCCACTGCCCACAGCTATTTTATTAATTGGAATTGGATTATTTTTTAAAGGTAGGAAATCCTACTGGATTATGGTCATAATTGATTTTCTTTTATCTCTTTGGCTATTTTCCAATATTTTGTATTATCGAGAATTTTCTGATTTCTTATCTACCTCTATCATTAAAACATCAGGTTCTACTTCTGATAATTTAGGAAAAAGTATTGCTGGAATTACAAAAGGTACTGATTTCCTAGTATTTTTGGATGTAGTCATTATTGTGCTGCTAATAGCTTTTAAAGTCTTTAAAATTGATATTCGACGTCTAAAGCTGAAAGTATCGCTTTTAATTGAAGGTTTGGCAGTAGTACTAATTGGTACTAACTTGACTATGGCTCAAAAGGATCGCTCTGGCTTATTAACTAGAACTTTTGATAATAACTACATTGTTAAGTATTTAGGCTTGAATGCTTTTGCTGTATATGATGGCGTGAAGACAGCACAAAATAATGCAATCATGGCAAAAGCGAACCATAGTGATTTAAAGACTGTTCAGTCTTACATCAAGAAAAATTATATTGCTCCAAATCCTGAATATTATGGTGTAGCAAAAAATAAAAATGTATTGGTTATTCACCTAGAGAGTTTCCAACAATTTTTAATTGACTACAAGTGGCAAGGAAAAGAAGTTACTCCTAATTTAAATAAGTTGTATCACGCAAATGATACGATTAGTTTTGACAATTTCTTTAATCAAGTAGGTCAAGGTAAAACTTCAGATGCTGAGATGATGCTAGAAAACTCTATTTTTGGCTTGCAATCAGGTTCAGCAATGTCAAGTTATGGAACTTCTAATACATTTGAAAGTGCACCAGCTATTTTAGGGCAAAAGAGCGGTTATACTAGTGCAGTAATGCATGGTGGTGCAGGTTCATTCTGGAATCGCGATAATGCATATAAGTCTTTTGGCTATGATTATTTTATGCCTTTATCTTATTACCAAAATAAAAAGGGCTATTATTTAGGATACGGAATTAAAGATAAACTATTTTTTGATCAATCTATTAAATATATAGAACACTTACCGCAACCATTTTATTTAAAGATGATTACTGTAACTAATCACTACCCATATGATTTAGACAAGAAGAATCAATCAATAGATAAAACTGATACTGGCGATAAGACTGTAGACGGATATGTCCAGACTGCTCATTATCTTGATGAAGCAATTGGGGAATTGATGAGCTACTTAAAGAAATCTGGATTAGAGAAAAATACATTAATTATGCTTTACGGTGACCACTATGGAATTTCTGGGAACCACCATAAAGCATCCGCTCAGTTGCTAAACAAAGATAGTTTTAATAACTTTGATAATCTTCAATTTCAGCGTGTACCATTAATGTTCCATATGCCAGGCCTTAAGGGTGGTATTAATCATACATATGGTGGCGAAATTGATGTGCGACCAACTCTATTTAACCTTTTAGGAATTAATGATCAAAATATGATTCAGTTTGGACATAGCCTTTTATCTAAGAATGCGCCACAAATTGTTGCTCAAAGAAACGGAGACTTTATTACTCCTAAATATAGTAAGGTAGAAGGAAGCTATTACTATACTCAATCAGGGAAACGTATAACGCATCCAAGTAAAAAAGTAAAAAGCCAATTAGCGTCGATTTCTAATACGGTGACAACAGAACTGTCATTATCAGATCGTGTAATAACAGGGAATCTTCTGCGCTTCTATAAGCCAGATGGCTTTGAATACGTAAAGAGAAAGAATTACTCTTATAAGAAATCTGATTCGCTAAAGCGGTTAAGAAAAGCAGAAAAGAAGAGCAAGAATAGTGTCTGGTATCAGAATGGCAAGAAAACAACGCAAAATGATTTTAAGACTGATGCTCCGGAACTAAAGAAGTAGTTAGAAACTGTGTTAAGTGATTATGCTTAACACAGTTTTTTTAATATCCGAATTTTAGTTTTGAATCTTTCTTTCAAATTCAATAGCAAAATCATAGAAATCATACAATTGGATTAAAGATATAATTAATATTCGTGATTCACAATTTTGTTAAAAACCGTGTTGACGAAAAGGAAAAAAGTCTGTAAAGTAATACATGCTGTTTGAGGCAAGAGCAAAAAGAGCCAATAAAAAGGTTAAAAAAGATCTTGTCAAAGCAGGGAAAAGATGATAATATTATAAAGCTGTCATTTGAGAGAGATGAGAAAGATTAAAAAGTTCTTGTCAAAGATCAAAAGACATGATATAATATAAAAGTTGTCACATGACAACGGTAGTACCTTGAAAACTGAACAAAGTTTCGCTGAAAGTGTGCGGGATAAATAAAAATCCCAAACAAAAGCGAAGTCAATTCGCAAGCAATAAATTTGAGATAACTCAAAGAAAGTTTTAGAGCTAAACGATAAAAAGCTCATTTTCAAAAAGGAAAATGAGAGTTTGATCCTGGCTCAGGACGAACGCTGGCGGCGTGCCTAATACATGCAAGTCGAGCGAGCTTGCCTAGATGATTTTAGTGCTTGCACTAAATGAAACTAGATACAAGCGAGCGGCGGACGGGTGAGTAACACGTGGGTAACCTGCCCAAGAGACTGGGATAACACCTGGAAACAGATGCTAATACCGGATAACAACACTAGACGCATGTCTAGAGTTTGAAAGATGGTTCTGCTATCACTCTTGGATGGACCTGCGGTGCATTAGCTAGTTGGTAAGGTAACGGCTTACCAAGGCAATGATGCATAGCCGAGTTGAGAGACTGATCGGCCACATTGGGACTGAGACACGGCCCAAACTCCTACGGGAGGCAGCAGTAGGGAATCTTCCACAATGGACGCAAGTCTGATGGAGCAACGCCGCGTGAGTGAAGAAGGGTTTCGGCTCGTAAAGCTCTGTTGGTAGTGAAGAAAGATAGAGGTAGTAACTGGCCTTTATTTGACGGTAATTACTTAGAAAGTCACGGCTAACTACGTGCCAGCAGCCGCGGTAATACGTAGGTGGCAAGCGTTGTCCGGATTTATTGGGCGTAAAGCGAGTGCAGGCGGTTCAATAAGTCTGATGTGAAAGCCTTCGGCTCAACCGGAGAATTGCATCAGAAACTGTTGAACTTGAGTGCAGAAGAGGAGAGTGGAACTCCATGTGTAGCGGTGGAATGCGTAGATATATGGAAGAACACCAGTGGCGAAGGCGGCTCTCTGGTCTGCAACTGACGCTGAGGCTCGAAAGCATGGGTAGCGAACAGGATTAGATACCCTGGTAGTCCATGCCGTAAACGATGAGTGCTAAGTGTTGGGAGGTTTCCGCCTCTCAGTGCTGCAGCTAACGCATTAAGCACTCCGCCTGGGGAGTACGACCGCAAGGTTGAAACTCAAAGGAATTGACGGGGGCCCGCACAAGCGGTGGAGCATGTGGTTTAATTCGAAGCAACGCGAAGAACCTTACCAGGTCTTGACATCCAGTGCAAACCTAAGAGATTAGGTGTTCCCTTCGGGGACGCTGAGACAGGTGGTGCATGGCTGTCGTCAGCTCGTGTCGTGAGATGTTGGGTTAAGTCCCGCAACGAGCGCAACCCTTGTCATTAGTTGCCATCATTAAGTTGGGCACTCTAATGAGACTGCCGGTGACAAACCGGAGGAAGGTGGGGATGACGTCAAGTCATCATGCCCCTTATGACCTGGGCTACACACGTGCTACAATGGACGGTACAACGAGAAGCGAACCTGCGAAGGCAAGCGGATCTCTTAAAGCCGTTCTCAGTTCGGACTGTAGGCTGCAACTCGCCTACACGAAGCTGGAATCGCTAGTAATCGCGGATCAGCACGCCGCGGTGAATACGTTCCCGGGCCTTGTACACACCGCCCGTCACACCATGAGAGTCTGTAACACCCAAAGCCGGTGGGATAACCTTTATAGGAGTCAGCCGTCTAAGGTAGGACAGATGATTAGGGTGAAGTCGTAACAAGGTAGCCGTAGGAGAACCTGCGGCTGGATCACCTCCTTTCTAAGGAAGGCGAAAGATGATGGAGAGTGCGAGAGCACTAAAGAGAAGTCATCGAGAAAGCCAAGCGGAAGCACACTGAGAAACTTTGTTTAGTTTTGAGGGTAATACCTCAAGAGTTAGTACATTGAAAACTGAATATAATCGAAAGCAAAAAAACCGAGACAATCGAAAAGAACAGATTGAAGAGCGACCGAGAAGAGAGAGAAACTCAACTTGAAAATAGGTCAAGTAGAAAAGGGCGCATGGTGAATGCCTAGGCACTAGAAGCCGATGAAGGACGTGACGAACCACGAAAGGCTTCGGGGAGCAGTAAGTAAGCAATGATCCGGAGATATCCGAATGGGGGAACCCAATACCGCGAGGTATTATCATTAGCTGTTAAGGTTAATGAAGGAAGACGCAGTGAACTGAAACATCTAAGTAGCTGCAGGAAGAGAAAGAAAAATCGATTTCCCAAGTAGCGGCGAGCGAACAGGAAAGAGCCCAAACCAGCTGGCTTGCCAGTTGGGGTTGTAGGACTGCGATGTAGTACTTGAAGCGATAGCAGAATTATCTGGAAAGATAAGCCAGAGAGGGTGAGAGCCCCGTAAGCGAAATTGCGGAGAGACTTAGCAGGATCCTGAGTAGGTCGGGACACGAGGAATCCCGATTGAAACCGCGAGGACCATCTCGCAAGGCTAAATACTAACTAGTGACCGATAGTGAACCAGTACCGTGAGGGAAAGGTGAAAAGAACCCCGGAAGGGGAGTGAAAGAGAACCTGAAACCGTGTGCCTACAAGTAGTCAAAGCACATTAAAGTGTAATGGCGTGCCTTTTGTAGAATGAACCGGCGAGTTACGTTATGGTGCAAGGTTAAGTCAGAAAAGACGGAGCCGGAGCGAAAGCGAGTCTGAATAGGGCGAAAGAGTATCATGACGTAGACCCGAAACCAAGTGACCTACCCATGACCAGGTTGAAGGCGTGGTAAAACACGCTGGAGGACCGAACCCACGTGAGTTAAAAATCGCGGGGATGAGTTGTGGGTAGCGGTGAAATTCCAAACGAACTTGGAGATAGCTGGTTCTCTCCGAAATAGCTTTAGGGCTAGCCTCGTGTGAATGATAATGGAGGTAGAGCGCTGTTTGGACTAGGGGCCCGTCAGGGGTTACTGAATCCAGATAAACTCCGAATGCCAGATATCAATGCACGGGAGTCAGACTGCGAGTGATAAGATCCGTAGTCGAAAGGGAAACAGCCCAGATCACCAGTTAAGGTCCCCAAATCTATGCTAAGTGGAAAAGGATGTGGAGTTGCGTAGACAACTAGGATGTTGGCTTAGAAGCAGCCACCATTTAAAGAGTGCGTAATAGCTCACTAGTCGAGTGACGCTGCGCCGAAAATGTACCGGGGCTAAGCATAGTACCGAAACTGTGGATGCATATATTATATGCGTGGTAGGAGAGCGTTCTAAGTGCGGCGAAGTTAGATCGAGAGGACTAATGGAGCGCTTAGAAGTGAGAATGCCGGTATGAGTAGCGAAAGATAGGTGAGAATCCTATCCGCCGAAAGACTAAGGTTTCCTGGGGCAGGCTCGTCCGCCCAGGGTAAGTCGGGACCTAAGGTAAGGCCGAGAGGCGTAGCCGATGGACAACAGGTAGAGATTCCTGTACTGAAATTGTTCGATATGAGCAAAGGAGGGACGCAGGAGGCTAATGACGCATGTTGCTGGAAATACATGTGCAAGCAGTAAGAAAAAAGATGAGTCAAATGCTTGTCTTTAGATTTCAAGCTGTGACGCGGAGCGAAATAAAAGTAGCGAAGGTCATGATGTCACACTGCCAAGAAAAGCTTCTAGCCAGAGCAATTTTACCCGTACCGCAAACCGACACAGGTAGTCGAGTGGAGAACACTCAGGTGAGCGAGAGAACTCTCGTTAAGGAACTCGGCAAAATGACCCCGTAACTTCGGGAGAAGGGGTGCTGATAGTAAAATATCAGCCGCAGTGAATAGGCCCAAACAACTGTTTATCAAAAACACAGGTATCTGCAAAATCGTAAGATGACGTATAGGTGCTGACACCTGCCCGGTGCTGGAAGGTTAAGAGGAGAGCTTAGCGTAAGCGAAGGTTTGAATTGAAGCCCCAGTAAACGGCGGCCGTAACTATAACGGTCCTAAGGTAGCGAAATTCCTTGTCGGGTAAGTTCCGACCTGCACGAAAGGTGTAATGATTTGGGCACTGTCTCAACGAGAGACTCGGTGAAATTATAATACCCGTGAAGATGCGGGTTACCCGCGACAGGACGGAAAGACCCCATGGAGCTTTACTGTAGCTTGATATTGAGTATTTGTTAAACATGTACAGGATAGGTAGGAGCCAGAGAAAGTAGGACGCTAGTCTTACCGGAGGCAATGTTGGGATACTACCCTTGTTTGATGGATCCTCTAACTCGCAGAGCTGAGCGTTCTGGAGGACAGTGTCAGGTGGGCAGTTTGACTGGGGCGGTCGCCTCCTAAAATGTAACGGAGGCGCCCAAAGGTTCCCTCAGAATGGTTGGAAATCATTCGCAGAGTGTAAAGGTATAAGGGAGCTTGACTGCGAGAGGTACACCTCGAGCAGGGACGAAAGTCGGGCTTAGTGATCTGGTGGTACTGCATGGAAAGGCCATCACTCAACGGATAAAAGCTACCCTGGGGATAACAGGCTTATCTCCCCCAAGAGTTCACATCGACGGGGAGGTTTGGCACCTCGATGTCGGCTCGTCGCATCCTGGGGCTGAAGTCGGTCCCAAGGGTTGGGCTGTTCGCCCATTAAAGCGGCACGCGAGCTGGGTTCAGAACGTCGTGAGACAGTTCGGTCCCTATCCGTCGTGGGCGTAGGAAATTTGAGAGGAGCTGTCCTTAGTACGAGAGGACCGGGATGGACATACCGCTGGTGTACCAGTTGTCTTGCCAAAGGCATCGCTGGGTAGCTATGTATGGAAGGGATAAGCGCTGAAAGCATCTAAGTGCGAAGCCCCCCTCAAGATGAGATTTCCGATGCGCAAGCAGTAAGACACCTTAAAGACGATGAGGTAGATAGGCTAGGAGTGGAAGCATAGTGATATGTGGAGCGGACTAGTACTAATCAGTCGAGCACTTGACCAAAGCTCAAAGGTTTTTAAAGCAAGAGATTATATTCAGTTTTGAGTGTAAAAGCTCAGAAAGAGTACGGTGGCGATGGCAAGAAGGATACACCTGTTCCCATGCCGAACACAGAAGTTAAGCTTCTTAACGCCGAGAGTAGTTGGTGGGAAACTGCCTGCGAGGGTAGGCAGTCGCCGTGCTAATGGAGGATTAGCTCAGCTGGGAGAGCATCTGCCTTACAAGCAGGAGGTCACAGGTTCGAGCCCTGTATCCTCCATTGAGTCGTTAGCTCAGTTGGTAGAGCATCTGACTTTTAATCAGAGGGTCGGCAGTTCGAGCCTGCCACGACTCATTGGCCCAGAAAAACTCAAGCGGGTGTGGCGGAATTGGCAGACGCGCTAGATTTAGGTTCTAGTGTTTTCGGACGTGTGGGTTCAAGTCCCACCACCCGTACCATGCCGATTTAGCTCAGTTGGTAGAGCATCTGTCTTGTAAACAGGGGGTCGAAGGTTCGAGTCCTTTAATCGGCATTAAAATTGAATAAAAAATGCGGAAGTAGTTCAGTGGTAGAACATCACCTTGCCATGGTGGGGGTCGCGGGTTCGAATCCCGTCTTCCGCTTATCATTATCATGCCGGGGTGGCGGAACTGGCAGACGCACGGGACTTAAAATCCCGCGGTTGGTGACAACCGTACCGGTTCGATTCCGGTCCTCGGCATATAATGATGCACCCTTAGCGCAACTGGATAGAGTGTCTGACTACGAATCAGAAGGTTGAAGGTTCAAATCCTTCAGGGTGCACACTTCGGGAAGTGGCTCAGTTTGGTAGAGCACCTGGTTTGGGACCAGGGGGTCGCAGGTTCGAATCCTGTCTTCCCGATTGTAGCTTAATAAAAAGGAAGTTACAGGATGGCGGTGTAGCTCAGCTGGCTAGAGCGTCCGGTTCATACCCGGGAGGTCGAGGGTTCGATCCCCCCCGCCGCTATAGAGGTAAGCTTGGACCTTTAGCTCAGTTGGTTAGAGCAGACGGCTCATAACCGTCGGGTCGTAGGTTCGAGTCCTACAAGGTCCATAGGATCTTGGCTTTTTTTATATAAAAACATCGCGGGATGGAGCAGTCTGGTAGCTCGTCGGGCTCATAACCCGAAGGTCATAGGTTCAAATCCTGTTCCCGCAATATGGTCCCTTGGTGTAGGGGTTATCACGCCTCCCTGTCACGGAGGAGATCACCGGTCCGAATCCGGTAGGGACCGTAATGGCTCGATAGCTCAGTTGGTAGAGCAAAGGATTGAAGCTCCTTGTGTCGGCGGTTCGATTCCGTCTCGCGCCATTAAGGAAGCAAAAAAGTTGCGGGTATAGTTTAGTGGTAAAACGAAAGCCTTCCAAGCTTTAGTCGCGAGTCCGATTCTCGTTACCCGCTTCAAAGGAAAAGGGGCCTATAGCTCAGCTGGTTAGAGCGCACGCCTGATAAGCGTGAGGTCGATGGTTCAAGTCCATTTAGGCCCATTGGAGATTTACTCAAGTGGCTGAAGAGGCGCCCCTGCTAAGGGTGTAGGTCGGTTTATACCGGCGCGAGGGTTCGAATCTCTCAATCTCCGCTTTGCAGATGTGCTTCATTAAAATAATAATGAAGCATTTTATTTTCCTTTGATAAAGTCTGTAAAGTAATACATGCTGTTTGAGGCAAGAGCAAAAAGAGCCAATAAAAAGGTTAAAAAAGATCTTGTCAAAGCAGGGAAAAGATGATAATATTATAAAGCTGTCATTTGAGAGAGATGAGAAAGATTAAAAAGTTCTTGTCAAAGATCAAAAGACATGATATAATATAAAAGTTGTCACATGACAACGGTAGTACCTTGAAAACTGAACAAAGTTTCGCTGAAAGTGTGCGGGATAAATAAAAATCCCAAACAAAAGCGAAGTCAATTCGCAAGCAATAAATTTGAGATAACTCAAAGAAAGTTTTAGAGCTAAACGATAAAAAGCTCATTTTCAAAAAGGAAAATGAGAGTTTGATCCTGGCTCAGGACGAACGCTGGCGGCGTGCCTAATACATGCAAGTCGAGCGAGCTTGCCTAGATGATTTTAGTGCTTGCACTAAATGAAACTAGATACAAGCGAGCGGCGGACGGGTGAGTAACACGTGGGTAACCTGCCCAAGAGACTGGGATAACACCTGGAAACAGATGCTAATACCGGATAACAACACTAGACGCATGTCTAGAGTTTGAAAGATGGTTCTGCTATCACTCTTGGATGGACCTGCGGTGCATTAGCTAGTTGGTAAGGTAACGGCTTACCAAGGCAATGATGCATAGCCGAGTTGAGAGACTGATCGGCCACATTGGGACTGAGACACGGCCCAAACTCCTACGGGAGGCAGCAGTAGGGAATCTTCCACAATGGACGCAAGTCTGATGGAGCAACGCCGCGTGAGTGAAGAAGGGTTTCGGCTCGTAAAGCTCTGTTGGTAGTGAAGAAAGATAGAGGTAGTAACTGGCCTTTATTTGACGGTAATTACTTAGAAAGTCACGGCTAACTACGTGCCAGCAGCCGCGGTAATACGTAGGTGGCAAGCGTTGTCCGGATTTATTGGGCGTAAAGCGAGTGCAGGCGGTTCAATAAGTCTGATGTGAAAGCCTTCGGCTCAACCGGAGAATTGCATCAGAAACTGTTGAACTTGAGTGCAGAAGAGGAGAGTGGAACTCCATGTGTAGCGGTGGAATGCGTAGATATATGGAAGAACACCAGTGGCGAAGGCGGCTCTCTGGTCTGCAACTGACGCTGAGGCTCGAAAGCATGGGTAGCGAACAGGATTAGATACCCTGGTAGTCCATGCCGTAAACGATGAGTGCTAAGTGTTGGGAGGTTTCCGCCTCTCAGTGCTGCAGCTAACGCATTAAGCACTCCGCCTGGGGAGTACGACCGCAAGGTTGAAACTCAAAGGAATTGACGGGGGCCCGCACAAGCGGTGGAGCATGTGGTTTAATTCGAAGCAACGCGAAGAACCTTACCAGGTCTTGACATCCAGTGCAAACCTAAGAGATTAGGTGTTCCCTTCGGGGACGCTGAGACAGGTGGTGCATGGCTGTCGTCAGCTCGTGTCGTGAGATGTTGGGTTAAGTCCCGCAACGAGCGCAACCCTTGTCATTAGTTGCCATCATTAAGTTGGGCACTCTAATGAGACTGCCGGTGACAAACCGGAGGAAGGTGGGGATGACGTCAAGTCATCATGCCCCTTATGACCTGGGCTACACACGTGCTACAATGGACGGTACAACGAGAAGCGAACCTGCGAAGGCAAGCGGATCTCTTAAAGCCGTTCTCAGTTCGGACTGTAGGCTGCAACTCGCCTACACGAAGCTGGAATCGCTAGTAATCGCGGATCAGCACGCCGCGGTGAATACGTTCCCGGGCCTTGTACACACCGCCCGTCACACCATGAGAGTCTGTAACACCCAAAGCCGGTGGGATAACCTTTATAGGAGTCAGCCGTCTAAGGTAGGACAGATGATTAGGGTGAAGTCGTAACAAGGTAGCCGTAGGAGAACCTGCGGCTGGATCACCTCCTTTCTAAGGAAGGCGAAAGATGATGGAGAGTGCGAGAGCACTAAAGAGAAGTCATCGAGAAAGCCAAGCGGAAGCACACTGAGAAACTTTGTTTAGTTTTGAGGGTAATACCTCAAGAGTTAGTACATTGAAAACTGAATATAATCGAAAGCAAAAAAACCGAGACAATCGAAAAGAACAGATTGAAGAGCGACCGAGAAGAGAGAGAAACTCAACTTGAAAATAGGTCAAGTAGAAAAGGGCGCATGGTGAATGCCTAGGCACTAGAAGCCGATGAAGGACGTGACGAACCACGAAAGGCTTCGGGGAGCAGTAAGTAAGCAATGATCCGGAGATATCCGAATGGGGGAACCCAATACCGCGAGGTATTATCATTAGCTGTTAAGGTTAATGAAGGAAGACGCAGTGAACTGAAACATCTAAGTAGCTGCAGGAAGAGAAAGAAAAATCGATTTCCCAAGTAGCGGCGAGCGAACAGGAAAGAGCCCAAACCAGCTGGCTTGCCAGTTGGGGTTGTAGGACTGCGATGTAGTACTTGAAGCGATAGCAGAATTATCTGGAAAGATAAGCCAGAGAGGGTGAGAGCCCCGTAAGCGAAATTGCGGAGAGACTTAGCAGGATCCTGAGTAGGTCGGGACACGAGGAATCCCGATTGAAACCGCGAGGACCATCTCGCAAGGCTAAATACTAACTAGTGACCGATAGTGAACCAGTACCGTGAGGGAAAGGTGAAAAGAACCCCGGAAGGGGAGTGAAAGAGAACCTGAAACCGTGTGCCTACAAGTAGTCAAAGCACATTAAAGTGTAATGGCGTGCCTTTTGTAGAATGAACCGGCGAGTTACGTTATGGTGCAAGGTTAAGTCAGAAAAGACGGAGCCGGAGCGAAAGCGAGTCTGAATAGGGCGAAAGAGTATCATGACGTAGACCCGAAACCAAGTGACCTACCCATGACCAGGTTGAAGGCGTGGTAAAACACGCTGGAGGACCGAACCCACGTGAGTTAAAAATCGCGGGGATGAGTTGTGGGTAGCGGTGAAATTCCAAACGAACTTGGAGATAGCTGGTTCTCTCCGAAATAGCTTTAGGGCTAGCCTCGTGTGAATGATAATGGAGGTAGAGCGCTGTTTGGACTAGGGGCCCGTCAGGGGTTACTGAATCCAGATAAACTCCGAATGCCAGATATCAATGCACGGGAGTCAGACTGCGAGTGATAAGATCCGTAGTCGAAAGGGAAACAGCCCAGATCACCAGTTAAGGTCCCCAAATCTATGCTAAGTGGAAAAGGATGTGGAGTTGCGTAGACAACTAGGATGTTGGCTTAGAAGCAGCCACCATTTAAAGAGTGCGTAATAGCTCACTAGTCGAGTGACGCTGCGCCGAAAATGTACCGGGGCTAAGCATAGTACCGAAACTGTGGATGCATATATTATATGCGTGGTAGGAGAGCGTTCTAAGTGCGGCGAAGTTAGATCGAGAGGACTAATGGAGCGCTTAGAAGTGAGAATGCCGGTATGAGTAGCGAAAGATAGGTGAGAATCCTATCCGCCGAAAGACTAAGGTTTCCTGGGGCAGGCTCGTCCGCCCAGGGTAAGTCGGGACCTAAGGTAAGGCCGAGAGGCGTAGCCGATGGACAACAGGTAGAGATTCCTGTACTGAAATTGTTCGATATGAGCAAAGGAGGGACGCAGGAGGCTAATGACGCATGTTGCTGGAAATACATGTGCAAGCAGTAAGAAAAAAGATGAGTCAAATGCTTGTCTTTAGATTTCAAGCTGTGACGCGGAGCGAAATAAAAGTAGCGAAGGTCATGATGTCACACTGCCAAGAAAAGCTTCTAGCCAGAGCAATTTTACCCGTACCGCAAACCGACACAGGTAGTCGAGTGGAGAACACTCAGGTGAGCGAGAGAACTCTCGTTAAGGAACTCGGCAAAATGACCCCGTAACTTCGGGAGAAGGGGTGCTGATAGTAAAATATCAGCCGCAGTGAATAGGCCCAAACAACTGTTTATCAAAAACACAGGTATCTGCAAAATCGTAAGATGACGTATAGGTGCTGACACCTGCCCGGTGCTGGAAGGTTAAGAGGAGAGCTTAGCGTAAGCGAAGGTTTGAATTGAAGCCCCAGTAAACGGCGGCCGTAACTATAACGGTCCTAAGGTAGCGAAATTCCTTGTCGGGTAAGTTCCGACCTGCACGAAAGGTGTAATGATTTGGGCACTGTCTCAACGAGAGACTCGGTGAAATTATAATACCCGTGAAGATGCGGGTTACCCGCGACAGGACGGAAAGACCCCATGGAGCTTTACTGTAGCTTGATATTGAGTATTTGTTAAACATGTACAGGATAGGTAGGAGCCAGAGAAAGTAGGACGCTAGTCTTACCGGAGGCAATGTTGGGATACTACCCTTGTTTGATGGATCCTCTAACTCGCAGAGCTGAGCGTTCTGGAGGACAGTGTCAGGTGGGCAGTTTGACTGGGGCGGTCGCCTCCTAAAATGTAACGGAGGCGCCCAAAGGTTCCCTCAGAATGGTTGGAAATCATTCGCAGAGTGTAAAGGTATAAGGGAGCTTGACTGCGAGAGGTACACCTCGAGCAGGGACGAAAGTCGGGCTTAGTGATCTGGTGGTACTGCATGGAAAGGCCATCACTCAACGGATAAAAGCTACCCTGGGGATAACAGGCTTATCTCCCCCAAGAGTTCACATCGACGGGGAGGTTTGGCACCTCGATGTCGGCTCGTCGCATCCTGGGGCTGAAGTCGGTCCCAAGGGTTGGGCTGTTCGCCCATTAAAGCGGCACGCGAGCTGGGTTCAGAACGTCGTGAGACAGTTCGGTCCCTATCCGTCGTGGGCGTAGGAAATTTGAGAGGAGCTGTCCTTAGTACGAGAGGACCGGGATGGACATACCGCTGGTGTACCAGTTGTCTTGCCAAAGGCATCGCTGGGTAGCTATGTATGGAAGGGATAAGCGCTGAAAGCATCTAAGTGCGAAGCCCCCCTCAAGATGAGATTTCCGATGCGCAAGCAGTAAGACACCTTAAAGACGATGAGGTAGATAGGCTAGGAGTGGAAGCATAGTGATATGTGGAGCGGACTAGTACTAATCAGTCGAGCACTTGACCAAAGCTCAAAGGTTTTTAAAGCAAGAGATTATATTCAGTTTTGAGTGTAAAAGCTCAGAAAGAGTACGGTGGCGATGGCAAGAAGGATACACCTGTTCCCATGCCGAACACAGAAGTTAAGCTTCTTAACGCCGAGAGTAGTTGGTGGGAAACTGCCTGCGAGGGTAGGCAGTCGCCGTGCTCTTTTTTAATATTCCGGCTTAGCTCAGTTGGTAGAGCACCTGACTGTTAATCAGGTTGTCGTCAGTTCGAGTCTGACAGCCGGAGTAAAGAGGAAAGTTAAAGGGAAGAACGAAGGTCATACTTTGTTCTTCCTTTTTTATTTCTTCATAAGTCTCAAAAATATATATGAAATAAAAAAGTCTCTAGTTGTAATTAACTAGAGACTTTTTTATTTTTAATTCTTTTTTTGTATTAGGTGTGTTATACCTACTAGGATTATAAATATTATTCCTGCGCTAATCATTGGAATACGATAATTTGGGAATATTAATAATACAACTATCATAGCTATAAAGAACGTTAAAACTGCTACATCAGATAAAGGATAAAGTGGCATTTTAAATGAAGGTAATTCATCTTTAGGTGTCTTTTTACGATAAGTCATATGAGTAATAATCATTATTGACCAAATTAGTAAAAACATGCTCGTTGCGGTAGCAGAGATAAAGGTAAAAGCATCTTTTAAAAAGAAATTTAAGAGTGGTGCCAAAGCAATTAAAACTGTTGAAAAAATTAAAGCATTTTTAGGTAGCTGCCGATGATTCAGAGTTCCCAAATGTTTACTTAATTTGTTTTTTCCATTGTAATTTATTGAAAATAATAGACGTCCTGCACTATAGATAAAACTATTTGTTGATGAAATCGCAGCACTTATTACAACAAAATTAATTATTGAACCTGCATTCTTAATTCCTGTTGCGCCTAATGCTTGAACAAAAGGTGAACTAGAAGTTGTAACTTTATCCCAAGGGATAGCTAAAAGAATACTTAGAATAGCAAGAACATAAAATAGTATAATTCTGACTGGTAATTGGTCGATTGCACGAGTAATGGTTTTTTTAGGTTCTTTTGCTTCAGCAGCAGTTAAACCAATTAGTTCAACGCCAATGAAACTAAAGATTACCATTTGGAAACCTAATAAAAAGCCCTTAGGTCCCTTTGCAAAGATACCACCGTCAACCATCATATTGTTCCAACCAACGTGACCATATTTTGTGGAAGCATTCGTTATTAATAAATAAAAAACTAAAATAACAAATGCAATAATTGTTACTATTTTAATAATTGCAAAACTAAATTCTAAGTTTCCGAATACACGAGCGGAAATTAGATTGATTGCTAGTAAAACTATTAATGTAATTAATCCAGGAATCCAACTTTGTAGATGAGGCCACCAATATTGAAAATAAATTCCTAGAGCCGTGATTTCAGCCATCGCTAGTGTAAGCCAACTGAACCAATACAAATATCCTGTCGTGGTTCCAATGCTTTTTCCTAGGTATTCTGTAATAAAATCAATATATGTGTTCTTTTTAATATCTGAAAGTATCAATTCTCCCAGCGCCCTCATTAAAAGGAAAAGAAAGAAACCTACTAAGCAATATATAAAAATTACTGCTGGGCCAGCCAGTTCAATACTGTTGCCAACTCCCAGAAAAAGCCCAGTCCCAATGGTTCCTCCTAATGCAATTAGTTGAATATGGGCATTTGTTAAACTACGCTTCATAGTTTTAACCTCAGATGATTCTGAGCTATTTTTTGACATTAAAATATAAAACTCCTTTCATAGTTTATTAAAATTTTAACATAAAAATCTATGATAACCGATAAAACGTATAGGTTTTAATATTTTTTATAAGGTTGTTATATAAAATTCATTGTGAAATATTTTTCAATATTATCGAAAATGTAAACGATATCATTATTGAAAACAGGTATTTCTTACTTTTTATCATATTGTGAATTTGTAAAAAACTGCACAAAGTCATTTACAAACCTTAGATTAAGGCGCTATACTGTCATTGTTCACAAAAATATGCCTAGATTTCCGAGTAGGAGGCCCAAATTAAATGGTGCAAGATAAAAAGGCTACAAAAGAAGAAAAACAATTGATGTAAATAAAATGATTGATGGCTATGTTGAAAAAGCACATGTTGCTTTAGATGAGATGGCTGATTTCGATCAAGAACAAGTTGATAAAATTTGTGAAGCAATTGCAAGTGCAGGAGAACAAAATAGCTACTTACTTGCAAAGATGGCAGTTGAAGAAACTGGTCGTGGTGTAGTAGAAGACAAGACTATTAAAAATATGTTTGCTAGTGAAAATATTTGGAATAGTCTTCGTCATGAAAAAACTGTAGGTGTTATCGAAGAAGATAAAGAAAAGCAATTAGTTAAAATCGCAGAACCTAAAGGTGTAATCGCTGGTGTAACTCCAGTTACTAATCCAACCTCAACTGTAATCTTTAAAGCAATGCTTGCTTTAAAAACTAGAAATGCTATTATTTTTGGTTTCCACCCACAAGCACAAAAGAGTTGTGTAAAAACTGGTGAAATCATTCGTGAAGCTGCAGTTAAGGCAGGTGCTCCTAAAGATGCTATTCAATGGATTGAATATCCAAGCCTTGAAGCAACTAGTGCTTTAATGAATCATCCAAATGTTCAAACGATTTTGGCCACCGGTGGTCCTGGAATGGTTAAGGCAGCTTATTCATCTGGAAAACCTGCTATTGGTGTTGGTCCTGGTAATGGTCCTTCTTACATTGAAAAGACTGCTAATATTCCGGAATCTGTTTATGACATTGTTTTATCTAAAACTTTTGATAACGGAATGATTTGTTCATCTGAAAACTCTGTAGTAGTTGATGAAGAAATTTATAACAAAGTAAAAGATGAATTTAAGTCTTGGAATTGTTATTTCTTAAAACCAGACGAAATCAAGAAGTTTGAAGAAAAGTTTATTGATCCTAAGCGAGGCACAGTTGCTGGTCCTGTTGCTGGTCGTTCAGCTTATCAAATTGCCAAATTATGTGGTGTAGATGTTCCAGAAGATACTAAGGTAATCATTGCTGAATATAAAGGTGTAGGTAAAAAGTATCCTTTATCTGCTGAAAAACTTTCTCCAGTGTTTACTATGTATAAGGCTAAGGATCATGAAGATGCTTATAAGATTTGTACTGACCTTCTAAATTATGGTGGTCGTGGACATACTGCTGGTGTTCATTCTCAAGATGAAAAGGTAATTGATGACTTTTCAATGAAGATGGACGCATGTCGTATCTTAGTAAACTCTCCTGCCTCAGTTGGTGGTGTTGGTGATTTATACAACAACATGCTTCCTTCTCTTACTTTAGGAACAGGTTCATACGGTGCAAATACTTTCTCACACAATATTGGTGCTAGAGACTTGCTTAACATTAAAACAGTTGCAAAGCGTCGCGATAATATGCAATGGATTAAGGTACCAAAGAAAACATATTTTGAACACAATGCAGCTAACTATTTAAAGCATATGCCTGATGTTGAAAGATTCTTTATTGTGACTGATGAAGGTGTAGCAAGTAAGTATATTAATGAAATTACTGACATTATTAGTCAACGTCGTGGAAAGAAGAGTTATGAAGTCTTTCAAGCAGTAACTAAGGATCCAGACACTGATATAATTGCAGATGGTGTTCACAGAATGAATATCTTTAAGCCTGATGTAGTTATTGCAGTTGGTGGTGGGTCTGTAATGGATGCAGCTAAAGCAATGCGGTTGTTCTATGAAAATCCAGATATGAGTTTTGAAGATGCCTATTCAAAATTTTTGGATATTAGAAAAAGAACAGTAAGATTTCCAAAATATAATGCTATTCAATTAGTATGTATTCCAACTACTTCAGGTACTGGTTCAGAAGTATCCCCATTTTCAATTATTAAAGATGCTAAGACTGGAATTAAGCACACTCTTTGCGATTATTCTTTGAATCCAGATGTTGCAATTGTTGATGATCAATTTGTAGAAACTATGCCTAAAGAATTAATTGCTCGTTCTGGTTTTGAAGCTTTGGCTCATGCAGTAGAAAGCTATGTTTCTACAATGGCTACTGACTTTACTCGTGGTTGGTCAATGGAAGCTATTAAATTGATTTTTGAAAACTTGGAAAAATCATATAATGGCGACCAAAGCGCAAGAAGCAGAATGCATAATGCTGCTACCTTAGCTGGAATGGCATATGCGAATGCCTTCTTAGGAGTAGGACATGCAATTGCTCATACTGAATCATCTGAATTTGGTATTCCTAGTGGCTTGAGTGATGCTATTGCAATGCCATATGTAATTAGATTTAATTCTAAGAAGCCAAGAAAGCTTGCTATGCGTCCACATTATTCAACTTTCAGAGCTGATAAAGATTATGCTGAAATCGCTCGTAGCTTAGGATTGAAGGGTAATACTGATCAAGAATTAGTTGATGCCCTAATCAAGAAAGTTGTTGAACTTGGACATGGCGTAGGAATGAAATTGAGCCTTAAGGCTAATGGAGTTAGTGAAGCTGACTTTAATAATAAAGTTGAAGAGATGGCTGTAGAAGCTTATGGAGATCAAAATGTAGTAACTAATCCTTCTGCTTTGTTAATTAGCGAAATTAAGGATTTGATGAAAGAAACTTATACAGGAAAGGGCATAGAAGCCTAAAAATTCCATTTTCTATATCTCATTTAAATATCAATATGAATTCGCACAAAAAAGGAGAAGCAATTTTGCTTCTCCTTTTTATTGATGTGTATGTAAATTAAATCATTGATTAGAAATTAAATTAATTTAACTTACCGGCTTTCTTCAAGATGTCTTGAGCCTTTTCCAAGTAGTGGTGCTCAGTTCTAAAGGCATCAATATCGCCACCGTTGAAGTCGTTTAATTTAGCAAGCTTGTCATCTAATTCTTCAAAGTCTTTCTTTAAATCGTTGATAACAGGTTCTTCTTCTTGTTCATAGACGTAGTGATTTTCGGTTGAATCTTTAGGACCTTCACCCTTGAATTCTTCGATCTTGTCTTCGTCTTTGTCGACTTTTCTTGCGTGCTTAAGAATTGATTTAATATCCTTAATTGTTTCGTGTTGAGCGGTGCGATGTTTCTTATCATCAATACTATCTTCAATCTTTGTTAAGTGACCTTCTGCATCTGAAATCTTCTTAGCGATTCTATCTAATGCTTTGAGTTCTCTTTTTGCATAATCTGCCATAACAATATACCTCCTAAAATCATTCTATTAACTTAATCATCTTTACTATAAGATCTAATACATGTATTTTCAAGAATAAGATGTTATTTTATGAAACAATCGTATAGGCTTGAAATATCTAATATCACTATAAATTTAAGAATAACGACTTGCTTAAATCAAATTACTGATTTATATGCTTGTTATTTTTTATTCCATGCCTTAATTGTATATTTCTACATAGATATAAAGTAATTTTCATCTGATATAGGTGTATTTATAATATAGATTATAAGAAAGAAGCGTAAAAATAATGTTTAGAGAAGATGCAAAAAATATTCATGAGAAAATTTTAAAAGATAATGATCCTGAAGCTTGGGAAAGAATTAGTCATTTTACATTTGAAGAGGTACAAGATGATGTTGATTTGCCAAATAAAACCAAATTACTTTCTAATTTAGCATATTTGCTGGGGATGCAAGGTTTAGAAGAATATCGTTTAATGTTACCAGTTGCATTAGACAATGGCGTAAGTCCAGTTGAGGCAAAGGAAGTTGTTTATCAAGCAGTAGATTATCTTGGTTTAGGAAGAGTAATGCCGTTTTTTGAAGTAACCAATACAATTTTGCTTGATCGTGGTGAAAAATTACCTTTACCAAAACAAGCCACAACCACCATGGATGACAGACTTGAAAAAGGCGAAGAAACTCAAATGAGATTATTTGGACCTCAAATGAAAGATTTTGCCAAAAAGGGAATTATTAACAAGTGGTTAGTAGATAATTGTTTTGGAGATTATTACACAAGAAAAGGTCTTGATGACAAAGAACGAGAAATGATCACGTTTTGTTACTTAGCTGCTCAAGGTGGTTGTGAACCACAATTATTAGCTCATGCTAAGGCAAATGTTGGTTTAGGAAATGACCAGCAATTTTTGACAAAGGTGGTTTTAGCCAATGTACCATTTATCGGTTATCCACGTAGCTTAAATGCAATTAATGTAATTAATCAAGTAAAGTAAACAGATAATATTTTTTCAGACACTGAAATTATAATGATTTCAGTGTCTTTTTTATTGTATGGTTATAGATAGACGATAAAAAATATAGTAGAATATACGTTCGAAAGGAGCTGAAGCCATGAATAGCGATGAACTCTTAAGCTATGCTATAAGACATTTTGGAAAGAACAGTGTCACTGAAATTCAAAATCAGCCTAATTTAATAGCTTTTAGTTCACCAATTACTAAAAATTGGTTTGCTCTATTAGATTTGGCTCCAAAAAATAAAAAGTTAAATATTAATTGTGGTGAATTTTCATCTACTATTAAAGATTTACCAGGTTTTTCGCCGGCTTCCTTAATTAATGATGATAAGTGGGTTGAAGTGAGTTTGCTCTTAAGCGATCAAAAGATAAAAAAAGCGTTAGAGTATGCCTTCAAAGTAGTACTTATGTCAAGTAAAAGCCCCAATCCTGAAAAATTAATTTATATACCTGATACCGATAAAAATAATCAACAAAACGTTTATCATGAGCAGAAAATTGATTTTAACAATTGGAAAAGATCTAATAATGATAGAAATTCGAAGATAAAGACTAATTCTAACGAAGAAAAAATCGAGTTAAATTTTGAAAATACGGCTCCCGTTCCTAAGCAAATTCAGAAAATGGTTAAGTCATATCGCTATGATTTAGCTGGTTCAATTCGGAGAGAACAGAATTTTTATTTACAAGGTAAGTTAATGGCTGCTTATGAAGATAATTATCAAAAGAAGCAGTCATTTTTTCGCTATTATCCAACATACCATGATTTAACAGTTGGACAAGCAAGAGCATATTTTACTTGGCGTACTAAGATTAGAAATAATGCTTATGAAAAAGTATCTGATTCATATGCTTATATTTATTTGTATGAGTTACTAAATGGGATAGGTATACAGAATGCTCAAGAGGGCTTAGACAAGTTAATAGCTTTCAATAAAAATTATGCTCAAAAATATTCTCTAGAAATGACTGCCTATATTGATCGCTGGATTCGAGATTATATTATTTTTAATAATATAAATGAACAGGACAATGCTTTTTTTATTAAGGAGCGAGATAAAGATCAAAACTACGAATATTTACTATATCCAGAACAATTCTCTGATCATGATGTTGCAAATAGCTTGTTGAAGTTATCTAATTATAAGATTATAAATTGCCCGATGTATAAGAAGGACGTGGAAAAATTTGAGCATTTGTTAGTCTTAATTTGGAAAAAAGTTTTAGATTTGCGTCAGGATGGTTTTGACTTTTTTACTAGTTATATTGCCTATCAAAATCAAATGACGGTTCAACTATTTTCTGCAGCCGTATTTAATCATGCTCTTTCTCCTAAAACAACCAATTATGAAATTGATCAAATTAGAAGGTATTTTTATGATCAAGAAAAAGGCACCTGGTATTGTGAATCTTACTGGGGATTGGCTGGTAGAAAGAGTATTGTTGGAAATTTATTACACGAAATAGATCGTGAAATAAGATTGAGTTTTAATTTAGGACGAAATTTAAAACCTAGAAAAATCGAAAAACATTATCTTCAAGCTATAAAAGACGGAATTAAAGAATATCAACTTGAAGAGTACAAGCAAAAACAACCAAAAATTGAGATTAATTTAACTCATTTGTCTACTATTAGAGAAGATGCTGCGGGAACGAGAGATAGCTTACTAACTGAAGAAGAATTGCAGGCTGAACAAGAAGAAAAGAAACAGCTTGAGGCAG
This sequence comes from Lactobacillus isalae, assembly GCF_947539375.1. Taxonomy (NCBI): domain Bacteria; kingdom Bacillati; phylum Bacillota; class Bacilli; order Lactobacillales; family Lactobacillaceae; genus Lactobacillus; species Lactobacillus isalae. Next base: position 1,385,277 of record NZ_OX443569.1, on the reverse strand, counting down.
AAGAGATTTCTACGAAAAATAGTGATGAGGATTTTGAAGACTATGGTTTAAGTGCTGACGAAATAAAGACGGTAATTATGCTTTTAAAGGGAGAAAATCCAAATCAATACCTTAAGGACAAGCATTTAATGGCAGCAATTCTCATTGATAATATAAATGAAAAGCTTTTTGATGAAATTGGCGATAATGTGATTGAATTCATTGACGATACACCTACTATAGTTGAAGACTATCAGGAAGATTTGGAAGAGATGTTTTTGAAAGGAAAAGAATAAAGATGCCTATTAACAAAAATCGCAAAGTGCCTAAAAGAATAGCTCAAACTATTTTAAATTCCTTAAAAGGGGGAGTAGTTCCGAGAATTGGTTTGCCTTATGTTACAGTAGGAAGAAAGTCTGAAATTGAAGCTTTGTTACATGATGTAGAATTAATCGAAAATGGTGGAGCTTCTTTTAGATTTATTGTTGGGCGGTATGGTTCTGGAAAAAGTTTTTTGCTTCAAACTATTAGAAATTATGTGATGGATAAGAATTTTGTTGTAGTTGATGGAGATTTATCACCTGAAAGACGTCTGCAAGGTGGAAAAGGACAAGGATTAGCTACTTATCGTGAGTTGATTCAAAATCTTTCTACTAAGACTAGACCAGAGGGTGGAGCGTTAACTTTAATTCTTGATCGCTGGATTAATTCAATTCAAATGCAGGTTGCAACAGATACTAGCTTAAATGCGGACGACCCAGCTTTTGAAGAAGCAGTTAATAAAAGAATCTATGCTGTAATCTCTAGTCTTTCTGAATTAGTGCATGGTTTTGACTTTGCTAAATTATTGGAGATGTACTATCAAGCCTATATTAATGATGATGAAGAAACAAAAGCTAAGGTTATTAAATGGTTCAGGGGAGAATACGCAAATAAAAGTCAGGCTAAAAAAGAGCTGGGCGTAGATATCGTAATTTCAGATGATGATTGGTATGAATACTTAAAACTATTTGCATCCTTCTTCCGACAAGCAGGCTACGCCGGTTTAATGATCATGATTGATGAATTAGTTAATATTTATAAAATTCCTAATAGTATTAGTCGACAATATAACTATGAAAAGATATTAACGATGTACAATGACGCATTACAAGGAAAGTCAAAGTATCTTGGAATTATTATGTGTGGTACTCCTCAGGCTCTAGAAGATAAAAGGCGAGGAGTGTATTCATATGAGGCTTTGCGTTCACGTCTTGCTAGTGGAAAATTTTCTGAAACTGGCAACCGTGATATGTATGCTCCAGTTATCAAGCTTGATCCGCTTACTCCAGAAGAAATGATGGTATTAGCTGAAAAATTAGCCGATATGCATGCCAATTTATATGGATACGAAAAGACAATTACCGAAAGTGATTTAGAAAAGTTCATTAAAATTGAATACTCTCGAGTAGGTGCTTCTTCTAATATTACGCCACGTGAGATTATTCGTGATTTTATTGAATTATTAGATATTGTTTGGCAAAATCCGAAGACTGATATTGAACAGCTACTAAATTCTGATAAGTTTGCGTATACTGAATCAGAAGCTGTTTCGGATGAAACGGATAATAATTTTGCTGAATTTAGAATTTGAGTGAGAAATGGATATTTTTACACGTTTTGCGCCTTTTATTCAAGACTATATTTATGAACATGATTGGAAAAATTTACGTTCAATTCAGGTTGGAGCAGCAGAGACGATTTTTAATAGTCAAGATAATGTGTTATTAGCTGCTTCTACGGCTTCCGGTAAGACTGAGGCCGCATTTTTCCCTATTTTAACTGACTTATATGAAAATCCTCCGCAGTCAGTTGGAGTGCTTTATATTTCACCATTAAAAGCTTTAATTAATGACCAATATGAACGTTTAACGGATCTATGTCAAGATGTTGATATTCCAGTTTGGCGCTGGCATGGTGAAGTAGCACAAACTCAAAAAAGAAAACTATTGCGGCATCCTTCAGGAATTTTACAGATTACGCCAGAATCATTGGAATCATTGATGATTAATAAGCATATGGATATTCCAAATTTATTTCATGATTTAAGATATATAGTCATTGATGAATTGCATTCCTTTTTAAGATCAGATCGAGGAGGGCAGACTTTTTGTTTAATTGAAAGATTATCCAAAATGGCTGGAGTTGATCCCAGACGTGTTGGACTTTCTGCGACAATTGGTGATACCAAATCTGCTGCTAGATTTTTAGGAGCAGGGTCTAAGCATAAAACGGTAGTTCCTAAGGCAGAAGGCGGTGGTCAAGTTTGGCGACTATCAATGGAGCATTTTTATGATAATGGTCCACAAGCCGATAGTAATGGCTTTGATCCAGCTCAACCTGTTTTAGATGAAAAAAGTGATCAAGCTCCCCAAATGGCCGATCCGTCAATGGCATATATTTTTGAACATACGCGCGGAAAAAAGTGCTTAGTTTTTACTAACAGCCGAGAAGAATGTGAGGCAGTGTGTCAAGTTCTAAGACAGTATTGCGAGGTAAATCATGAGCCAGATCGCTTTTTAATTCATCATGGTAATTTATCAGCTGCATATCGGCAAACTGCGGAAGCAGAAATGAAAGATGTAGATTCTCTGATGACAACTTGTGCAACAGCAACACTTGAGTTAGGAATTGATATTGGAAAATTAGAACGTGCCTTTCAAATTGATGCACCTTTTACAGTATCGGGATTCTTACAGAGAATGGGGAGAACTGGTCGAAGAGGTAATCCGTCGGAAATGTGGTTTGTGATGCGGGAATCACACCCTGAGTCTCGTGCAATGCTCCCGGAAATTATCCCTTGGTCCTTGCTTCAAGGAATCGCCTTAGTTCAGCTTTACTTAGAAGAAAAATGGGTGGAGCTGCCTGAACTAAATAGGTTGCCATATAGCCTTTTATATCATCAAACAATGTCCACCTTAGCTTCAAATGGAGAAATGACACCGGCTGAACTAGCGTCCAGGGTATTAACGCTTCATTATTTTCATAATGTTAGTCAAGATGATTATCGAGTATTATTGCGACATTTGATCAAGGAAGATCATATTCAACAAACCGAAAATGGCGGATTGATTGTTGGATTAGCTGGAGAGCGCGTAGTAAATAACTTTAAGTTTTATGCTGTTTTTCAGGAAAATGAAGAATATTCTGTTAAATCTGAATCGGAAGAACTCGGAACAATTGTTAAGCCACCTCCAGTTGGAGATAAAATAGCTATTGCAGGCCGTGTTTGGGTAGTAGAAGATGTGGATCGAAAAAGACATCAGGTCTATTGCCATCCTGTTAAAGGACGAATTCCTGCTTATTTTGGGGATGTAGCAGGTGATATTCAACCTAAAATTTTGCAGAGAATGAAAAAGATTTTAGGCGAAAAGACAAAATATCCGTATTTAATGGAACATGCAATAGCACGCTTGAGAGAAGTACGAGATACAGCAAACACTTCCGGGATGCTAGAAAGTAATTTAATTAATCTTGGCGGAAAAATGTGGTGTCTTTTTCCGTGGACTGGAACGTATGCTTTCTTATCATTAGAAAGATTAATTAAAATTAAATGTGCTAAACGGATAGGTTTAAGAGGCTTCAATTCTAGCCGTCCATATTTTATGCAGTTTGCAATGGATGTAAGTAAGGATGAATTTCTAGAAATTTTAAGAGAAGAAGCAAATAAAGAGTTCGATCCTTTAGAGCTAGTCTATCCGAAAGAAGTTCCTGTTTTTGATAAGTATGATGAGTATTTACCAGATGAATTAGTAAGAAAGGAATTCGCACACAGTATCTTAGATGTCAGGGAAATGAAAAATTGTGTGAATAATTTAAGATAAAAAATAACCATTCAGCTAGCAACTAACTGAATGGTTATTTTTTGCTTTATTCTTTACTTATCTTCGTAGCCCTTTGGGTGGCTCTTGTGCCAGTTCCAAGCAGTTGCGATAACGTCATCAACATTTTCATGCTTTGGCTTCCAGCCTAGAACTTTACGCGCCTTACTTGAATCGGCAACTAATGAGTCAGGATCTCCGCCTCTTCTTGGTCCAATAGTGTAAGGGATGTCAATGCCAGTAACTTTCTTAGCAGCTTCAAGAATTTCTAAGTTTGAGTAACCTTGAGCAGTACCTAAGTTAAAGACATCAGACTTGTTAGTTTCCATTACCTGCTTAAGAGCTAAGATATGGGCGTCAATTAAGTCTTCAACTTGAACGTAGTCACGGACATTAGTACCGTCTTTAGTGTCATAGTCGTCACCAAAAATAGTAAAGTTGCCATCACCAGAAATAGCACTCTTTAAGATATTTGGAATTAGGTGAGTTTCAGGACCGTGATCTTCACCAATTGAGCCGTCGCTTGAGGCACCAGCAACATTAAAGTAGCGAAGAGCGATAGACTTAATGCCGTCAGCCTTGTCAGCCCAGTGCATAATCTTTTCCATCATCATCTTGGTTTCACCATAAGGATTGATTGGATCAAGTGGTGTATCTTCAGTAATCGGTAAAGTCTTTGGAATACCATAAGTAGCAGCGGATGAAGAAAATACTAAGTATTTAACTTTAGCGTCATCCATTGCTTGAAGAAGAGAAATCATACCAGAAACATTGTTGTCATAGTACTTCAAAGGCTTTTTAACAGATTCAGGAACTAAAGAGTAAGCGGCAAAGTGCATAACAGCATCAATGTTTTCATCACGTAAAATCTTGCTTACTAAGTTAGTATCTTCGATATCGCCTTGGTAAAATTTAGCTCTCTTGTCAACGGCCTTTCTATGGCCAGTGTAGAGAGAGTCAAGGACAACAACATCGTTTCCTTCTTCAATTAATTTTCTAACAGCATGAGAGCCGATATAACCGGCACCACCAATAACTAATACTCGCATTAACTAGTTACTCCTTTTTATTAAATAATAACCGAATCAAGTTAATTTTATCACAATAACTTATTTTTAAAATTCTGATTTAAAAATTTATACCTGTATATAGTGCGATTAAAAAATTATAGGCAAAAATAGTGCAAATTAATATTATATGTTTAAAATAATAAGTAAAGAATTGAACTTATAAAAAGTAAGAGGATAAAAATATGAAGACAATCAAAAATATTATTATTGGCTTTGGTAAAGGTGGAAAAACTCTCGCTAAATTTTTAGCTCAAAAGGGTGAGGAAGTATTAGTAATTGAAAAATCTAATAAGATGTACGGTGGTACATGCATTAATATCGCCTGCTTACCATCAAAAAGATTAATTATTGAAGCAGCAAATGGTGTCTCTTATGTAGATGCTGTAAGTGGAAAAAATGAGATGACAGCGCAATTGCGAGATAAAAATTACCATATGCTTGCAGATGAAAAGACTGTGACTGTATTAGATGGGGAAGCTCATTTTATTTCAGATCATGAAATTCAAGTAAATTTGCCTAATGGTGAAAAAGCACAATATAAAGGCGAACGTATTTTTATTAATACGGGGGCAGTTCCAGTAATGTTACCGATTCCGGGACTAAAGGAAAGTAAGTATATTCTTGATTCTACCCAAGCAATGGATGAAAAGAAGATGCCAGAGAACCTAACAATCATTGGAGCTGGCTACATTGGACTAGAATTTGCAAGTATGTTTGCAAAATATGGTAGTAAAGTAACTGTGCTGGACCATAGTAAGGAATTTTTAGGTCGAGAAGACGAGGATATTAGTCAGTTAGTAAAGAAAGATTTAGAAGATGCTGGTGTGCATTTTGAACTTGGTGCTGATATCATAAAAATTTCTGATGAAGAAAATGAAGCAAAAGTTTATTACCAATTAAATGGTCAAGAAAAAGAAATTAGTGCAAATCGTATTTTAGTTGCAATAGGAAGAAAGCCTAATATTGAAGAACTTGGTTTAGAAAATACTTCAATTGAAGTAACTGATCGAGGTGCAATTAAAGTAGATGACTTTTTGAGAACAACAGTTGATAATGTGTGGGCAATTGGAGATGTTAAGGGTGGTCTTCAATTTACTTATATTTCTTTAGATGATTTTAGGATTATTAAAGATCAATTATTTGGTACTGGCGCACGAATGATCAGCGATAGAAAAGTAGTTCCATATAGTGTCTTTATTTCACCAGCTTTGTCTCAAGTCGGCATAAATGAAAAGCAGGCTCAAAAACAAAATAAAACGTATAAATTATTTAAATTATCTGTTGCGGCTATTCCTAAAGCAAAAGTTGCTAAAGATAGCAGAGGATTATTTAAGGCTTTAGTTGATCCTGAAACTGAAGAAATTTTAGGTGCAACTTTATATGGAATTGAATCATATGAGTTAATTAATATGATTTCTTTAGCAATGAAGGCTCATCTTTCTTACACAGTTTTAAGAGATCAAATTTATACTCATCCTACTATGTCAGAAGCCTTTAATGAGTTATTTAAGTAGTGGGATAAAAAACGACCCTCATAAAGTCTTCATAACTTGCTTATATAATGTAAGCAAACTAAGAAATGAGGTAGCTATATGAATTTTAATTCATTCGAAGATACATATACATTAAATAATGGTGTAAAGATTCCAATTATTGGATTTGGAACTTGGAAAACACCTAACGGAGATATTGCAAAGCATGCAGTTGAAGCAGCACTTAAGTCAGGCTATCGGCATATTGATACGGCCGCCGCTTATGGTAATGAGGAAAGTGTTGGTCAAGCGATTAAAAATAGTGGAATAAATCGTCATGATTTGTTTATTACAACTAAGCTTTGGAATGCAGATCATAGTTATAAATCAGCTAAGGCAGCCATTGATAGGAGTTTACAAAATTTAAAGGTTGATTATTTAGACTTGTACTTAATTCACTGGCCTAATCCAGTTGCTATGCGTGATCACTGGGCTGAAGCAAATTCTGAAAGCTGGCGTGCTATGGAAGAAGCAGTAAAAGCTGGAAAAATTAGAGCGATTGGTGTATCTAACTTTAGGAAACATCACTTAGATGAACTCCTTAAAACAGCTGAAATAAAGCCTGCGGTTAATCAAATTATGCTTAATCCTAGCGGTCTTCAAGAGGATGTTGTTAAAGTTAATGATGAATTAGGTATGCTTAGCGAAGCATATAGTCCATTAGGTACTGGTGGGTTATTAGATAATGAAACTGTTAATGAAATAGCTAAGGAAGTAGGAAAATCTCCAGCTCAAGTTTTAATTCGTTGGTCTTTAGAACATGGATTTTTACCGCTACCTAAATCAGTTCATGACAAATACATTGCAGCTAATGTAGAAGTATTTGATTTTAACTTGCATTCTGAACAAATGAAAAAATTAGATAGCTTACATGGAGTTAGTGGATTAGCTACTGATCCAGATACAGCTAACTTTTAATCAAAAGTCGGAGTAGAATGCTACTTCGACTTTTTGTTTGTAAAATATCTTAGATCCTTTACATGAGAAGAAAATCTTTGTTATAATTCTAGTGTTAATGCTGAATTAGCTCAGTTGGTAGAGCGCTTCCCTCGTAAAGAAGAGGTCGCCAGTTCGATCCTGGCATTCAGCACTCAGGGTATTAACTAAAAGAAGTCCTTCAAAGAAGTTCAATGAAACTTTATTTGAAGGACTTTTTTCATAGTTTTAAATAATGAAAGATTTATAGAAATAGATAAATTGATTTTGTCTTTAAAAGAATTCGTGAAATGATAAATAAATCTTTCAACGATTAGAATAAGATTACGCTGATATTTTAAGTAGTTGAAGGAAAGTTATAAAAAGTAGAGCGCTTGTTCTGCCTTTTTTTAGGTATACTAGTAAAAAAATGAAAGTAGTGATGAGAAATGACCTTGATTTATACACGTTATGCTGACGATAATGACTTACCTGAAATTATGATGATCATTAATGAAGCAAAATTATTTTTAAAACAAAGTGGCAGTAGCCAGTGGCAAGGAAATTATCCTAATGAAAATACAATTCAAACTGATATTAAAAATATGAATGCATTAGTTTTAATGGTAGATAATCAAGTTGCTGGCTACGTAGCAAGTATAGTGGGTAAAGAAGCAACATATCAAAATATTGATGGTGCTTGGAAAAATAATAATGATAATTATGCAACTTTTCATCGACTAGCAATTAGTAGTAAATATCGTGGTATGCATCTGGCAAATTTTGTGTTTTCAGATTTAATTTCAATAATGGCTAGTCAGGAAATTAGAAATTTTAGAATTGATACTTCACGTAAAAATAAGATTATGCAACATTTGGTTGTAAAACATAATTTTATTGAACGTGGAATTATTCAAGTGGAAGAGGATCCAGCTGATCCTAGTCGAATAGCATATGAATTAAATTTATAGTTTTATATGCTTGTTCAAGATAACTATTCCGATGATTAATAATAAAATTGCAATTGCATGAATTAAAATTTGCATCGGTTCGCCATGTGCAGTGATTAAGTTTCGTAATAGGGCAGTAATACCTAAACTCATTAAAAAGTTTAGACTAGTATGTCCCATATGTTTAAGGGCGGCAATAATCATTGCTGAAAATTCAAAAAACAAGAAGAAGGTAACTATCTCATCTAGAATTTTAGTTGGTATGTTAATGAGACTGTTTTTAATCATTATTTGACCAATTGCAAATAGTTGCCCAAACATGAGAAAGATTAGTAGTGCTCCTAATATTCCCAATGCAACCATGATGAAGAAGCGGAGAAAATTGGCATATTTATTAGCTGTTTTATTTATTTTCTTCATTATAATATATCCCTTTCACAGATAGATAAGAATATTTTTACGCTTTTTAGTCAATTTTTCCAGAGCTGTTTTACGTCATAATTTATAGAAAACATGATATCTTTAAGATAGAAGAATTATCTAAAGATTATCTATGAGGTAGGAACAATGCCATTTACTCTTTCAGAAATTGTTGTTCTCTTTTTTACATATTCTGTAATTGGCTGGATATGGGAGACAATTTATTGTTCAATTAAAGACCATCATTATGATTATCGTGGCTTTTTGTTCGGTCCGTATTGTCCTGTTTATGGCTTTGCAGTAACCACAATTTTAATCTGCACATATCGAATTCAAGACAATCTCTTCCTATTGTATGTAGTGGGAGTGATAGTAGCGACTATTTTTGAGTATTGCGCTAGCGTGTTTTTACAGTATGTGTTTAATATGAAGTTGTGGGATTATTCTCATTTATGGGGAAATATTCAAGGAAGGGTTGCTCCAATTATTTCTTTATTTTGGGGATTAGGGGTTGTTTTCTTAGTAAAAATAGTTCAACCTTTTATTCAGAAAATTATTAATTGGGAAGAAGCAAAAACACATGGTTATTTGGCTTTAATGATACTTTTAGTCATGGGAACTGATTTTATTCTCACCATTATCAGTGTAGAGAAGCTTCATCTTAGTACTAAACATTGGGATGAACGGTTAAATGCACAGCTAAAAGTAGATGAGAACAAGCTTAATGATCGCTTTGATAAACTACTAGAATCATTTTCATGGAATCAAAAAAGGTTGTTAACTAGCTTTCCTCATCTTAAATTTACAGATGTAAGGCATTTTAATGAAGTTAAACATAGACTAATAAGCAGAAGAGAAAATAGGAGCTAAAAACTCTAGCTCCTATTTTTTTGCCTTTTTTGCTACAGAACGATTACATCGTTACATTATTGTAATTTAAGAGAGAAATATTACAGAAATGTAACAAGATGAAATATATCCTTAATTTTCTGGGAACTGTTCTGCAATATTGGGCATGTATTATATAACCTGTAAATTGAAATTGACAAAATAAATGATTCAAATCAAATTTATCAAGGAGAGAATTTAATTTTGGATATGCTTAATAAAAATTTGAAATCTACTTTAACTAAAACCGCTGCAGCCGCTGCTCTTACTTTAGCAGGTGTAGCAGTTGTAAATAATACTCAAAACACTGTAAAGGCCGCAGAAGTTACTGTTGGTCAACAAGAAAAAGTTGTTACAATTAACTATCTTCCACATAAGAGCATTGCTGTTTGGAATTCATACGGTCCTGATAAGCAAATGACTGGTCAATACTTACCACACGCAACTGCTTGGAAAGTTATCAGAGCTGCATACGATGATGCAGGTAACAAATGGTACGACCTTGGTGCAAACCAATGGGTAATGGCTAAGTACACTCGCTTAGGTAAAGATACTGTTGACCCTAATGTTGCTTCAGAATTGTTTACTTCACAAGCAAGCTCATACAATACTGCAGCACAAACTCAAACTACTCAAGGTTCATACTCAGCTCCTAAGACTTCAGTAGGTTCTTACTCATCAGTACAAAGTACTCAAACTCAACAAGCCCCAGTACAAAAAGCACAACCTGCACAATCACAATCAAGCTATACTTCAAACGTATCTGGTTCTGAAGCAGCAGCTAAAGCTTGGATTGCAGGACGTGAATCAGGTGGTTCATACTCAGCAAGAAATGGCCAATACATTGGTAAGTATCAATTATCAGCATCATACCTTGGTGGAGACTACTCAGCAGCAAACCAAGAACGTGTAGCAGATAACTATGTAAAATCACGTTACGGTTCATGGACTAATGCTCAAAGTTTCTGGCAATCAAACGGCTGGTACTAAAAAATAGCGAATAGGTGAAAAAAGAGATGTTTCAATGACATCTCTTTTTTTGTACCCGAATATTACAAGAAAGCGTGTGCAAATTACAAATATTACGCAAACTGTAACATAAGGCACTTTTATTTAATAATGTAGTAGCATTTATGTTATAGTTTTGACATTTTGAGATTGTATTATGTAACTTGTAAATTAAATGACTGACAAATATGAAAGGAAGAATTTCTCTTGAAATTTCAATCTATCTTAACTAAGTCACTTGCAGCAGCTGCTCTTACCGCAACTGGTTTGGTAGCTTTAAATTCACAAAATACTAATGACGCACAAGCTGCTACTATTGTTCAAAATGATACTAATGTTGTAACTATTAACAATGCAAATTCTACTGTTGCCGTTTGGGATGGTATTGAAAATGCCAACTTTACTGGTAAGGAATTAGTACACGGTACTACTTGGAAAGTTGTAAGAACTGCTTACGATGCTATGGGTAACAAGTGGTACGACCTTGGTGCAAACCAATGGATTATGGCTAAGTACACTGTAGAAGGTGGAAATGCTGCTACTGCTAAGGTTGCTACTACTGTAGCTCCTCAAGCACAAGCTTCTGTACAACAAGCTCAAACTCAAGTACAAGCTCCAGTTCAAAAACAACAAACTGCTCAAGTACAACAACCAGTACAAAAGCAAACTACTACTGTAGCTTCACAACAAGTTTCAGCACAAAATACTCAAGCTAAGACTGCAGCTCCTGCACAACAAGCACAAGCTCCAGCTCAACATCAAACTGTTGCACAAGCTCCTAAGACTAACTACAACTACAATGTACAACGTACTTACTCAGCACCTGTGCAACAACAAAGAACTTACAGCTACGCTCCAGCACAAAAGCAAACTACTCAAGTAGCACAAAATACTCAAACTCAAGCAACTACTAGCTACACTTCAAACGTATCTGGTTCTGAAGCAGCAGCTAAGGCTTGGATTGCAGGACGTGAATCAGGTGGTTCATACTCAGCAAGAAATGGTCAATACATTGGTAAATACCAATTATCAGCATCATACCTTGGTGGAGATTACTCAGCAGCAAACCAAGAACGTGTAGCAGATAACTACGTAAAATCACGTTACGGTTCATGGACTGGTGCTCAAAAGTTCTGGCAAACTAACGGCTGGTACTAATATCAACTGAATTAAAGATTAAAAGGTCGCCTTTTTGGCGATCTTTTTTTATGATTTTAAGTAAACAAAAAATAAAAATATTATTTAGAATAATTTTGTTGACAGAAGTCCGCATTTATAATATGATATTAATCGTTGAGTGATTAAGTTCATTCAAATAGAGCCAACAAGTAAAAGGCTTGAAGGATGGGTTATAGCCAAGTGGTAAGGCAATGGTTTTTGGTACCATCATGCGCTGGTTCGAATCCAGCTAACCCAATTAATTTAAAAAGTCTTAATCTCAATGCTTTAAAACGTTGATTTTAAGGCTTTTTTGTTTTCTTAGATTGTTTGTGATTTTTTCAGATTTAATAACTTGTAGCAATTTTTGTAGTAAAAAAATCCATCAAGTGAACCATTTTATAAATTGGTCTAATTGACCCGTGCCCGCCTTATGGAATTATAAAAATTTAATTTAGTAATAGCATAAACGGGTTATTTTAAAGCTTTTAGCTTTTTGAAATTTGAAGTAAAATAAAATTATTCCTTTATAGATTAATACTAAATCATCCTTTTACGGCTTAGCATTGTGCTAGGTCGTTTTTTGTTTGTTGTTTAAGGGATGAAAGGGTTAACAAGCCTATTTTTGGACTAGTTAATATTCAGATCGTTCAAAGAGATGTGTTTAGCTCTTACTTAAAGCAATGCGAAGTACCGAGATGGTAGCGCAGGCTATTAAGTGCATCCCACTAAGTTAATTGGTATATACCTATAATTAATGGTAAAATATAATTAAAGAAGCCAGTTAAGGAACGCAATGGTTTTCTTTTTCTTGAATTTAATAAACAGCTCTAAGCGATAAGAATTAATTTTCTTGTCGTTTTTATTTTGCTCTCTGTTCTTTTGCTCCAAACATACGTTTATTTTTAAAATTTAACTACTTCAAAGCGTTTTTAATTGCTTCTTGCGTAATCATACTTAACATAATTAAAACGGCTTAAAAAAGGCTAATTTCACCCCTGCACTTTTATATATAAATCATTGTTTAGTTAACTCCAATATAATGTGTTTGTTTAATTGCTATCATCCCTTTAATATCAAGGCTTATAGAAGTATGTGTGTGCGCCTAAATTTTTTAATATTATGGTGCTTCATGTATGCCTTAAATCGGCAACTTTTTTTAAAAATAAAGCGCATTTTTTGTGAAGTGTGGACCTGCACCGCTCCACTGCATTCAATACCAAAATATTTTTAGCCAGTAGGGGGGGATATATTGCAGGTATCAAGGCAAAATAATTTTAATCTCGTTCAATGTTTTATCTTTTATGCTGTTCTGGTTATGGTTGAGAACTATAACAACTGTACAAGGTTGCACACTTGTAAGCTAGGATATAACCATTAACAAGTTAATCAGTTACTAAAAAGCTATTTTAAAAGGTCAATTAAAAGGCTTTGATGCAATGCAGTTGCTTAATGTGATTGTGGTTTGCTATTTGGTTGTTGTTTATCTTGCAAAAGGTTTGGTTTTATCTATGCTGTTCGTCTGGTGTAGTACATGCTTGCATGCGTTAGCTTGCTTTTAGTAGTTAGGTTGGATATGGATACAGTAAGCAGGTAGGTAGATGGTTAGCTGTTGCATGGTCGTGCATCGTGGTTGGTCTGTCGTGCTATTGCTTGATGTTGTTTTGCTTTTGTTTCTTTGTTTGTTGTTAGTAAGATGATGTGATGCAACATGATACAGTAGCAGTGTTGCTGTGTGCTTGCTGTCGTGTGGTGTTAGTGTAGTCTGCTGGTAGTAGTGTGATGTGTGTTAGTGTTGGTTATGGTTAGGTATGCGATAAGGTAGCAATGTAATCAATAGGGTAAAGGCTTAGTTATACCCGTTAGGTGTTAGCATCCCTTAAGGATATAAGCTAGGTTGGTGTAGGTTTATCTCAACAAATTCTAACGTCACGAAACGTTACTTTATATAAGCTAGGTTGGTGTAGGTTTATCACTTCAATGAAACGTAATTGCTGAAATATCTAAATGCTTTTTATGTATCTAAGTTAAGCAATAGGATTAGGTAAGTTAATAAAGTAAATATCAACTAATGATTTATAAGTACACAAAATAAAAAGCTTAATACTTAGCTTTATTGTGCTAAATATCAAGCTAAAACTATTGATGTATAAGGATTTGTATAGTTTTTTATGGTAAGGATAAAGGCGTACTAACATGCGTTCATTAGTAATATATGTTCCTCGTGGGTCTTTACTAACTTCTGCTAGCTGTTGAAGTATCAGTAAGGTAAAACGTTCAGTTGGGTTTAAATCTCTCCAAGTACTTATTTGATGCTCATACCCTGTGAAATGTATTTCTTTTTCTTGTGTCATTTTCTTAACCTCTTAATCAATGCTGAATAGTTGCGTTATTAATCTACTATCAAAGTCTAGAAGTTCTTTGTTAAGTTCTGGGATACGCTTGTTAAGTTCATTTAGTGCCAGCTCTTGCAAGTCTGTATTAAAACCATTGTATTTTTTAATTAGTTTGCGATATTTTGAACGTGAACTTTTGCTTTTTAGTTCGTTTATTTCTTTTGGATGTTCAATAAGTCGGATTAGTATGAGTTTAGTTGTTCCTTTTAGTTGGCTATTGGTTTCAATGGTTGGCAACTTAAAACATTTCAACATCTTTGTAGCTTGTGTGATCCATTCATTAACCTTTTGACCTTTTAACCGTAATTCGATACGTTCCCACGTCTTATAGTCCTTAGGAATGCTAGCACGTTCTTTTTTACGTTCTTTCAATTTGTTATAATAGCAATAGCGGATGCTTGAATACTGCTTGCCAGTATATAGGGTTTCAAGTATGCCACGCCTATCTAAAAATAGCGCTTGTGATGTACCTGATTTATAAAATTTGTGCTTCATACCGCTGTGTTCACAATTAATAAAATCAAATGCTAAATCCAGTCTAGTTATATGTATGTTGTCTTGCATTAACTGGGCTGTTTTTGTTAGCTTTTCTTTATCTGATTTAGTTAGATGGTTAGATGTATCTAAACGCCATGAATTGCGCCCACGATGTTCATTTCTTATCAATACGGCTACTTCTTTTCTCTTTCTCATTAATTTAAATTGCTGGGCGTATCCATCAATATTATTTTTTTCTTTCCAGCCTAATTTTAATAACGTGGATCTATTCAATTCAGCTAATAGAGTTCCTGATAATGTAATTCTGTCCCACTTAACTAAGCAAATGTTCTTTTTTAACTCTCCATAGGGTCCAAAAAGTGTACCTTTAACTTGCTTATTAGAATAGTTAGTTTTTGCCTTATTTTGATGGTGGATATTTTTCACCGAATTTTGTTTTTTTATTCTCGTCATATTGTCATCCTTAATTTAAAAATCGTTAAAGTGGGTTAAATAAAAAAGCAAGCTGTTAGAGCCTGCTCTTTTAAAATTGATTTATTACGTTGTCTTTTCTCGTTCTAATAAATATCCTTATTTCTAAGCTAATAAAGGGAATAAAGTAAAATTAAAGTTTGGCGATTGAGAGATTTAAAAGCCCTAAAATAGCCCGTTTACGCTCATAAACTGCTATAATTGTGTTGTTGTTAATTTTATTAAGTGCCTTTATTCATTTATCACATGGATAGGGCGCTTTTTGTTTTGCTTAGTTTCTTCATGCCCATGCAACCATTTAAGGGCGCTCTTAGTACTAAACCTTTTTGTCTTGCTTAGTTGAATATACGGCATCCCTAAATTAACCCAGTCATCTATACTATTTGGGCTAACGTGAAAATATTCGGCTAGGCTTTTGCGGTTTAGTATCTGGTCTTGATTTTCATACCCGATTGCTTGGCTCATTCTTTCCACCATCTTTCTTCTTTTGGTTTATTATCCTTTTGGGATGCGTTGGCTTCTGCATCTTTTACTAATTGAGTAGCTAGTTTTTCGGCTTGGGCTAAGTAGTCTAAGCTAGTAGATGCGAGTGTGCTTGCTACTTGGATATCTTTTTCTTGGTCTTCTAATGGTGTTAATAGCCATGTTGTAGCTTGTGCTAGGTCGGCAATTCGTTCAATTAAAAAAGTTAATTCTCCAACCTTGTTGGCTTGATGCAATGTTTTTTCTTGATTAGTCATTATTCTGCTCCTGTCTTTTAATATCCTTTAATACTTTTTGCCACTTTATACGACCAGCACGGGACAAACTACCATCTTTTAACGCTGATTGAATAGCCCTTTTAAGCTCTTTACTATCCATTGCGTACTCGTCATTGTCATTTAAATAATTAAATGCGCTTTTTGGCATACGGCTAAAAACATTTTTAAGGTCTGCGTCTGCTTGGTCTTCAATTTCTTGTGGTTTGATTTGATTAAGCTTGCTTCTTGCTTCCTCGATCGTACTGGCTTCTGTAACTAGTCCATTATCAAGCGCCCACTTGGTCGGGTTGCCGTGCTGGTCAATCATATTAATCTCAATTAACTTTTTATAGATTTCTTGTTTAGATAAATTCTTATTAAGTTTCTTCATCATCTGATAAGCTTGTTCTACTAACGGTGGGTAAATGATTTCCATTCTTTTAAATCTCCTATCTGGTTAATGCCAGAAACAGCGCTAGTGTTCTGGTAAAGCTAACGATTGCAACAAGGGCAGACAAGGCAAGAATGCCGAATAGTAAAAGGTTAAACGGTTCAGCTTGTCGACCATCTGGCAAGTAAAGCCAGTCTTTAAATGTTTTATATAGTCGTCTCATTGTTCTATTTTCTCCTGTAAATGGGCAAGGATACGCCTTAGCCCGCTAGCATTTTCTTTAATGCTGTCTAAATTCCTAATAGTTGCTTTAATTGCGCTTATTGTGCGCTTACTGTCGCCTTTATCTGGTTCATAAATAAGATGCTCGTAAAGGTTTCCGACAGTGTTAAAGCTTCCTAACTCATAGCTCATAACCGCATTTAATTCGGCTTGCTGGTCGTTAAGTAACTGTAAGATGTTTTCTTGCTCGTTCATTTATTCATCTTCTTTCTGTCTTTCCATCCCTTTTTTAGGTTGTAAGCTGTTTGAAGTTGCTTGCGTGCGTTGGCTTCTATCTCTCTAACTGTTGAGTTAAGTTCTTCATCGTTAGTAATGATATAGTAGCCACCATCAACATTCGACCTGCTAGAACCAATAGAAAAATGTTTATTTCTTAATCCATTAGCGCAGGCGGTTAATGTTCTGGCACTCATCCCTGTTATTTGGGTTAGTCTTCTTGCTGGTATTGCGTTTTCGATACCCTTAGGGATGCTTAAATAAAATTTTCGTTCGGCTTTTGTTAAGCGGTTTAAGTTTTGCATGATTTAAATGTTCTCTTTCTTTTAAGTAAAGGAATGTATTAAGAGCTGTCATTTTTCTACCTCTTTCAGACTGCTTTTTTATTTTGTTTACTTGCTTTCTTGTGGCTTAGCAGTTGTTATATGCTTAGCCATAAAGTTATCAATATCAGTTTTACGAATCTTTTTAGATTTACCCACAATTACAACTGGCAAGCCTGCATCAATGTATTTTTTTAATGTTTTCATGGATTTAAATCCTAAATATTGGCTGGCATTTTTAAAATTCAAATATTGGTTAGTCATATTTTCATACTCTCTTTCTTAATACATTTGTATTTCTATGATTCAAATGTATCTCAATACAAAAGTATTATAAATACTTTTGTATTATAAACTGTCGTTTTATGGTATTATTACTTATAAAAAGGTGGTGATATGTATGAACCGATTGAAAAAAATGAGAGACAAGAAGCAATTAACTTTTAAAGATTTAAGTTCTGCAATTAAGGAACAGTGTAACGTTTCTATTTCCCCTGATGCGCTTTCAAAATATGAACGTGGTAAAAGAAACCCAAAAGCCTCTGTTTGGGAAGCATTAGCACGTTTTTATAATGTTTCTGTTCCATATTTACAAGGCACATCAAGCAAAAAAGATATTATTAAGCTTTTAAGTGATGGATACAATGAAGGCTTTACGTATCAGCATTCAAGGGAAAACGAAAACAATATTTTAGCTTCTATTGCTAAAAGTATAGGTAGTGAAACGATGCAAAATATGGTTGAGTTTCAGAAAGAATATGGAAACTTGAAAAAGGTTATTGATTTGTATGCCGAATTAATGAATTTAGAAGTCCCAAAAGATGAAAAAGAAAGAGTAAAATTTTTCACTGATAAAATGGGCTTTTTATTCGAAATGCCAGAAGGTCAAAGACTTTTACATGCTACTCATTCATATACTGATACAGAAGTAAAAGAGTCATTGCTTGACGCATTATTGAATTTTACTAATATGCTTTATCACAGTTCTAAATTCGATAAGAGCAACGAAAAGCACCAATAATTTTCTTGTATTTCTGTGAAATAGTTCTTTACCGTCGTGTTTTGCGACTGTATTGCATTGGTGCGCATATAAGTCCCTTTAAAGTCGTGAAAGGCGACTACCTTAAACTTGTGCCTTTTTAAAAGCTATGTAATTGATTTAGCTTGCTAGCATCCCTTATAAGATTTTCTAAGTGGCTTAGCTCCATTTAAAGGAATTGATGTAGTTAATGTGTTGTATTATTTCGTGGCTGAAAATTCAGCCGTGAGATGTCCCCAATTTTGGAGAGATGTTTTATTGTTGCTATATGTTCGTAGTTATAACTACGCTTGCAACCAAACTCTTATTTTCAGGGGATGAACTCCAAACAAAAAAGCATCATCGAGTTAAAACGACAATGCTTAAATATTTTTATGCTGATATCGAGCTTCTGTGCTTGTTTCGTACTATTTAACCATTAGTTAATCATGTTAAAAGCCTTAAAATAGCCCGTTTACGCTCAAAAGGAATAAAAAGGATGATTTAGCATGAAGACAAGAATGAAAGAGATAAAAGAATATCAAACTGCAAAGGGTAAGATACGATATAAGACTAATATATATCTGGGAAGAGATGAAAAGGGGAAACCGCTCCAATACAGAAAGAGTTTTAAGACCTATAAGGAAGCAGAAAAAGCATGTATCAAAGTGCTTGACCAGCTTGAAAACGGCACGTATTGGAATTTATCCCAGAATATTACGTTTAAAGAGATGTATGAAAAATGGTTGAAGATTTATCAATTAGGCACGATTAAAGAAAGCACGTTAGCAACTACCGAACGCATGATAGAAAAGCATGTTTTGCCTATATTGGGAGATATGGTTCTTAATAAAATTACTGTTGAACAGTGTCAAAATGCTGTATTTAAGTGGAAAAACGATGCGCCTAAAACCTTTGGTAAATATGCACGGTATACAAAAAAGATTTTTAATGAAGCTAAGAGATTAGACTATATAGAAAAAAGCCCAATGGATAAAGTAATAATCCCGCCAGTGGATTGTGAACCATTTAAAAGCTCTTTTTATGAAAGGGATGAACTTAAAAGATATTTAGAAGTTGCACGTATTTATAAAAAAGAAGCATATGCTTTCTTTTTCTTAGCAGGAACAACAGGGCTAAGATGTGGAGAGTTACGAGCCTTGAAGTGGTCTGATATTAATTTAGATCAAGGCTATTTATATGTTAATAGGACTTACACAGTCGGCTTGAACAATAGAAATTATATTGATAGCCCTAAAACCAAAAGCAGTGCAAGGATGGTAAGCTTGCCTTTTCAAACTGTTGAACTATTAAAAGAGTGGCGTGTTTTTCAGCAAAAAGAAACAAAAGTTTTTAGTTTAGTAGCTGATAGGCTAGTTTTTAACGGCTATAAAAATATGCGTCCCTCGTATGATGTGCCGATATCAACAACAACATTAGACAGGTGGAATGTTGAAATAGCTAAAAAGGCAGGCTTAGACCATATCAGGGTGCATGATTTTAGGGGCACTTATGCTTCTTTAATGGTTTCGTCTCGTGTTGATACAAACCACTTAAAAGAAGAGATGGGGCACGCCAATATTAAAACCACGATGGATAGGTATGCTAAAACTACTAATGATTTAAGAAAAGCAGATACAGAAAAGTTTGAGAGTTATTTACCTTTTGATGCTCAAAGCCTATAATTTTTGTAGCAATATTTTTAAGGGTGTAGCAAATTTTTTCCTGCTCTTGGTGGAAGTTTTAACTGTATTTTTTCTCTTGTAGCAAAATATGTAGCAATATTTAATAAAATAATTTTTTAAAGCCTGATATTATGCGCTTTTTGATAGAGTGGGTTGAACCCAGCTAACCCAATAGTTACGCCAGGTTGTTACCTGGCTTTTTTTGTACCTAGAAATGAGGCTAACTTTCATGGAAACTAGACATGGACGTAATTCGTTTTTTGATGGCGGTTTATTATCCTTTATTGGCTGGCATCTTTTAGGAACAATCATCACCGTTTGTACCTTAGGAATTTGTTATCCTTGGGCAGTTTGTATGATTTATGGTTGGGAAATTAATCATACTGTAATTGAAGGACACAGGATGAAGTTTGTTGGAAGTGCATTTGGCTTATTTGGTAATTGGATAAAGTGGCTTCTTTTGACAGTAATTACACTAGGCATTTATGGCTTCTGGGTTGGAATAAAAATTAGGGACTGGAAGGCAAAAAATACAATTTTTATTAGTTAGAAAAGAAAAACTAGAGATCATCAATTTGATCTCTAGTTTTTTTATGTATAATTACTTTTCATCAAATGGGTACTTCATTCCCCATGATGTACGGACACTGGTTAAAATATGAGCTACATCTCGTGAAATAGATAATTCACCATCATCGTGTCCTTGATCAACATAACGCTCCATATCTTGTACTTCATATTCTAATGCTTCAGAAGTTTTACCAGCGTTTAGCGTCTCGTGTTTTTCCTCATGGGCACTTGCTGTATAAGTAATTTGTGCTTCTGTTGCGCGTGGATAGTTTGAGATTTCTACATAACCTTTAGTTCCAGAAATTACCCCTCGCTTCGGCTGTTTTGCGCGCATTGAAAGGGCCATAACTGCCATCTCATCCTTATTGTTTTTCAAAATGATACCGGATTGCTCATCAACGCCAGTTTCAAAAAATTTAACTGTTGTTAGAATACTCTCTGGTTGTTTAGATAAAAACATTCTTGCAAATGCAGTTGCATACCCTCCGATATCAAGAAGCGCGCCGCCAGCCAAGTCTTTGTTGAAGAAACGGTTATTGGGATCATAGTCTTTTAAGCTACCAAAATTTACTTGTATCAGCTTAATTTGTCCCAATTTACCCTCACCGATCAGTTTTTTAACTTTTTGATAAATTGGCATGTAGTAGAGGGTAAAACCTTCAGAGAGGATTAAATGCTTTTCCTTAGCAAGCTTTTCTACCTCATCAAATTGATCTGCATTAACTGGAATAGCTTTTTCACAGAAAACATGCTTACCGGCATTTAAAGCTTTTTTGATGTAGTCATAGTGGAAAGTATGGGGAGTAGCGATATATATGTCGGCTTCAGATTAAAAAATAGCTAAGACTATTCTTAAAGCCCCAGAACAAATTATTAATATTACTATTTCTCAGTTAGCCAAAAAGGCAGAGGTAAGTGACGCATCTATAACTCGTTTTTGTAGAAATTTGTCATTGTCTGGTTTTCATGAACTGAAAATTTTACTGGCACAAAGCATCGGACAAAAGGAGAGTGAATCGTTAAAAGAATTACCCAAAGATGATATTCAAGCAGCTTTAGCGCAAATTGAAAAAAATAAAATTGGCGAAATTCAGGCTACCTTAGGCGAAATTCCAACAAATAAATTAGAAAAAATCCTCTCAATTATTGAAAATAGTAGAGTTATTCAAATAAGTGCCGAAGGAGATACTTATCCAGTAGCTGCAGATGCTGTTTATAAATTTAATCAGATTGGTTTACTGTCATTTGCTTCTGGTGGAAATGTTGAAACAGCTGATTCTCCAATAGCTATGGCTAGTGACTATCATTTAAAGACTGGGGTAAGACAAACAATTTTACAAAATCAATATTACTTTTCTCGGGTAGCAGCTTTTACTGTTATTGAGGCCCTCTTTTTATTACTTATTAAAAGAAATGAAAAGCGGATTGAGAAAATCAAGCAGCATGAAAAAATTGTTTCTAGCCAAAAAATATAAAATGAATTTAAAACTTGTCTCAAGTGGATTATCCTTAAGGTGTAAGAATTTTTATAGAAAGCAGGAATTACAATGAGAAATGTAGCTGTAATTGGTATGGGGCATGTTGGTGCAACAGTTGCTTTTACTTTGTTCACACATGGAATTGTTGATAATTTGTATTTATTAGATAAAAATCAAGCAAAAGCTGAAGCAGAATACAATGATTTGCGCGATACTTTAGCT
Organism: Lactobacillus isalae; assembly: GCF_947539375.1. Lineage (NCBI taxonomy): Bacteria > Bacillati > Bacillota > Bacilli > Lactobacillales > Lactobacillaceae > Lactobacillus > Lactobacillus isalae. The sequence continues at coordinate 1,363,207 of NZ_OX443569.1, read as the reverse complement.
AGAAATGATTACCATGTCAATGTCTTTTTAGGCGACTATAATGACTTAAAGAATGTGGATATTATTGTGACTTCTTTTGGTGATATTGCCGCAACAGTTAAGACCGGTGATAGATTTGGCGAATTTGAAATTAATGCTAAAAATGCCAAAGAAGTAGGAGCAAAGATTAAAGAATCTGGATTCAATGGGATTTTAATTAATATTTCAAATCCATGTGATGCAATCTCAACTATTTTACAAGAAACAACCGGTTTATCTAAAAAACAAGTTTTTGGAACCGGTACTTTCTTAGACACTGCTAGAATGCAGAGAATTGTGGGAGAAGAATTGGATGAAGATCCAAGAAATGTTGCTGGCTTTGTTCTAGGAGAACATGGGGCATCACAATTTACTGCTTGGTCAACAGTTTCTGTTAATGGTAAGTCTGCTAAAGAATTATTTACTGAAGAACAAGAAGAGAAGTTAAGTGCACAACCAAATAAAAACTCAATGAAAGTAGCTTTTGGTAAGGGCTATACTTCATATGCGATTGCTACTTGTGGAGTTCGCTTAATTCAGGCTGTCTTTAGTGATGCAAAGTTATTTGCCCCAACTTCTGTTTATTTAGATGAAGTAGAAACTTATATCGGTTATCCAGCAATTATTGGTAAAAATGGGGTAGAAAAAGTTATTCCATTGGAGTTAACTGCTGAAGAAGATGAAAAACTGAAGGAATCAGCAAATATTATCAAGAAACATATTGCTCAATTAAAATAGAAACATTGTAGAATAAAAAAAGTTGGATTTTTTTCAACTTTTTTTATTTTTTTGCTTGCTTTTTACTAGGTGGTCCGTTATTATAATTAAGTAACGTTTCGGAGGCCTAGCGAAGTGGCTAAACGCGGCGGTCTGTAAAACCGCTCTCTCTGAGTTCGGTGGTTCGAATCCACTGGCCTCCATTGCTGGATTTATTCCAGCTGGTTGCATTGAACAACAAGTAAAAGTTCAATCAAATGGGTTATAGCCAAGTGGTAAGGCAATGGTTTTTGGTACCATCATGCGCTGGTTCGAATCCAGCTAACCCAATAGTTCGAAAGAACACCCAACCCGAAAAAAGGTCATCATCTGATGACCTTTTTTGTTGTATTATATTTTTAATTTAAACTTTGAATTTGGCCTTTCCACTTAATGATGCCACCATTGACACTAATTAAATGTTTATAGCCTTTAGCTTTTAGAGTTTGGCAGACGTGATGAGAAAGATTGCCAGACCGACAGATAAAGTAGTAGGTCTCGTGCTTGGGATCATTGAAGTATTTTAATTCTTCAAAAGGAAGATTATGACTATCAGGAATGTGTCCTGATGCAAATTCAATTGGTGTTCGTAGATCGTATAAATTAATAGTCGAATCTTTTGCTAAGATTTCTGCTAATTGATTTGTAGTAATGTTAATCATAGTTACCTCCATTGATAATTATATTTAAGCAGAAAAAGTTGAAAATAAAGGGAATAATGTGTGAAATTTTTGTGTAGAGGGGATGTACTGATATATGACACGTCTTGTTAAGGTTAGTGGTCGCGGAGATGGGACTGATTGGAAGAGCGCATTAAAAAATTTACAACCTGATGATGTCTTACTCCTTGCTCCCGGTTTTTATGAATTAGATCAAGGTTTAGAAGTAAATAATGTTACTATCAAAGGAACAGGTAATAACCCGGAAGAGACAGTAATCAATGGCTTTTTTGTCTTAGAAAGTAATTGTAGCTTTTTTACCTTAGAAAATGTATGTTTGCAAACAAAATCTGATCATAATACCATTTATGTTGAAGAAGATGCAGATACATATTTAACTTTGCGTAATACTAATCTTTACGGTGATGAAAACGATATGGCCGCAATTGCGGTAAATGGCAAATGTACGCTTGAATTATTTTCGAGTAAGATCATGAATTCTAGTGTCTCTTTATTTTCTCAAGCTGATTTTCGTCTTACCATGACTGGTTCTCTAATTGATTACGATTCTGAAAACTATGCGGCCTTGGGTATCCAGGGAAAGGGAACTGCAATTATTTCTAATAGTGTAATTCATGGAAATTTAAGCACTTATCCTAATTCAAATGCAGAACTTGATCTAAATAATTCTTCTATTTCATATGGATTAATTCATGGTCAGACATGGGTAAATATGCTTAATACAACGGTTGAAAAAAATGAAGACTCGAGCTTTTATATTTCAGATGATTCTTGGGTAAATATTTTGCAGTCTGAGTTTAAAGGTGGTATTTTTCTTGATAAAAATACTCGTACTTTGATTCAAAATAGTAAGATAGATCGTCTAATTGCTTGTGATAATGCTAAAGTTACTCTAAACAATTCAAGTATTGTTAGTCATGCTGATTTTCAAGATAAGGCAAGTGCAGATGCAACACGAGTTGCTTTTTCTGGTAGGGATGACTTTGAATACTTTTTAGCTTTAAATGGTCACGCTAGTTTAGGTGGTAGAGACTTAATTATTAATCCTAATGGCAGCACTCTAGCTGTTCAAGACGATGCTAAGATTAAGCTGAATATTGTTTCAAGTAGTGGTAAGGATTTGAAAGTTGAATGCAGCAGTAGACCTAATGTTAATATTTTAGGAATGCGCTGGGAAGCAAAGAAGAACAATGACTAATTGACGACTTTAAGCTAAAATAAACTTGATAGGATAATGAAGTGAGGGGTTATCATGCAAGAACCGATGTATATTAAAATTCACAATCAAATAAAGCGTGATATTGAAAATAAAAAATATAAAGTTGGAGAGCGGATCCCTGCTGAGCGGCAATTAGCCTTAAAATTTAATGTTTCGAGAATGACTTTACGTCAAGCAATTAAAACATTAGAAGATGAAGGAATCTTAGAAAGACGCTTGGGAAGTGGGACTTACGTTTCTAGCCAAAAGGTTCAAGAAAAAATGTCCGGAATCATGAGTTTTACAGATATAACTCGTGCTAATGGTCAAGTTCCTTCTAGCAAATTATTATCATACCGTGTTACTAAGCCGTCTTTATCGGAAAAAGAAAAGCTAAAGATTCAGGATACAGATAATGTTTTAAGAATGGAACGAGTTCGTTTTGCGGATAATGTGCCAATTTGTTACGAAGTAGCTACAATTCCTTACAAACTAGTTTCTCGCTTTTCTAAGGATGAAATTTCAAGTAGCTTATACCAAACGCTTGAGAAAAACGGTGGCTATAAGATTGGTAGTGTGGTTGAAAATATTGGAGCGGCAGTCGCAAATGAAAATGAAGCTCGTTTATTGTCAGTTAAGAAGGGTGAACCACTAGTAACTAGACGTCAAGTTACAGAACTTAATGATCATTATCCTTTTGAATATGTTCGCGCATCTTATGTAGCAGAAAGATTTGAATTTACTTTTGAAAAATAAAATGCATAGTGCAGTTTCATGTAAAAGTTAACTGTACTATGCATTTTTTTATTTTAAGTCTTCTTTGATTTGAGTTGTAGAAATTCCAGGAGTTCTTTCAAGATATTCAACTTTACAATAAGGCTTGAGAAAGTCAAATTTTCCTTCCCAGTCATTACCCATTACAAAGGTATCAATATCATATTTTTGTACATCGCTAATTTTTTGATCCCAATTTTCTTCTGGAATAACTTGGTCAACATATCTGATTGCTTCAAGAATATATTTTCTTTCTGCGTAGCTGTTATAGGCTTGCTTGTGCTTGCTAAATTCGTTAAATTCGTCTGTTGATAACCCTACGATTAAATAGTCGCCTAAAGCACGCGCTCTTTTGAGCAAGCGAATATGCCCGTAATGTAGCAGATCAAAGGTTCCGTAGGTAATAATTTTCTTCATAATAAATACTCCCTTATAATAGTTACTATTCTAGCAGAAGTAGAAAAAAGTGAAACTTTTATGTTGAAAAAAGTTCTAGGTACTTTTTTGTTAAAATAGTAAGTAAAGATATTATTTCAATTAGAAATGGTTAAAAGCAGAGCATGAATAAAGTTAGTATTTTAGGAATAGAATTTGATAATTATTCTTTAGATGAATTTAAAGATAGATTAATTAACAGGTTGAACAACAAGTTATCGACGATGGTTGTGACTGCAAATCCAGAAATCGTGATGGCCGCCAACAAAAATCCTAAATTTATGGAACTAATAAAAAGGGATGCAGATTTAGTTACGGCTGATGGAATTGGAATCGTTCTAGGTGGAAAGATGCTGAAGACACCAGTAAAAGAGCGAGTAACCGGTTATGATCTCTTTACTTGGCTGCTTCAAGTGGGCAACTTGAGAAATTTACGTGTATATCTAATTGGTGCAACGCCTGCTGTAATGAAAACTACTAAAGAAAAAGTTGCAAAAGAATATCCTGGAATAGAATTAGTAGGTGCCGAAGATGGATATTTTAAGGATGATCTTCAAACTGTTGCTACTAGAATCGAAAGTGCAAAGCCTGATATGGTTTTTGTAGCGATTGGTTTTCCTAGACAGGAAGAATTGATTTCTTTATTGCGTCAAGCAGACGTGCCAGCAATCATGATGGGAGTTGGAGGAAGCTTTGATGTCTTTTCCGGTGCAGTTAAGCGTGCTCCAGAAGTATTCCAAAAGACTCATCTTGAATGGTTTTATCGCTTGATTACTAATCCAACTCGTTTTAAACGGATGCTAGCATTGCCAGAATTTGTAGTTGAAGTAGAAAAATCTAAGAAACAAAATAAATAGAAAGAAATAATTAAATGAAAGTTTTACATGTTAACGCTGGTTTAGAAAAGGGCGGGGGCCTGTCGCATATTGTTAATTTATTAATCGAAGCTAAAAAGCAAGATGCCGATTTTGAGTTGTTAACTTTAGCAGATGGTCCTGTGGCAATCGCTGCTAAAAAAGCAGGAATTAAGACAACGATTTTAGGAGCGAAAAGCCGTTATGACCTAACCGTTTTGAAAAGACTTACTAAATTCATCAATAATGGAAACTTTGATATAGTTCACACTCATGGTGCACGAGCTAATTTATTTGTTTCGATGATTAAAAAGCAAATTAAGGCAAAATGGATTATTACAGTTCATTCTGATCCTTTGAAAGATTTCGAAGGACGAGGAATGGTTGGAAATATTTTTACTAAATTAAATATCCTTGCTTTAAAAAAAGCTGATGGAATTTTCGCAATTACGCAAAATTTCTCTGATCTTTTAGTTGAAAAGATTGGTATTCCAAAGACTAAGATTTGTGTAATTTATAATGGAATCTTTTTCCATGAGAATGCAGAAATTCCTAAAAAATATGCTCATCCCTATTTCAATATTATTAATGTAGGCCGAACTGAGAAAGTTAAGGGACAAGATTTACTGTTAAAAGCAATTAAGAAAATCAATGATAAAAATGTTAGATTACATATTGCTGGTGACGGAAGTGAATTTAACAATTTAAGAGCCTTGGCACGTGACTTAGGAATTAGTGCGCAGGTAACTTTTCATGGCTTTTTGAATCATAAAGAAATTAGCAAATTATATCAAAAGATGGATTTGGCAGTTTTAACCTCATATTCAGAAAGTTTCCCTTTAGTCTTGCTTGAAGCTAGCGATAATTTAGTACCAATTATGTCAACTGATGTAGGTGATATTGAAAAAATGATCCCTAGTGAAAAATATGGCTTTGTTGCAAAAATCGGTAATTTGAATGATATTAGCGAAAAGCTAAGTCAAGCAATTTCAAGTAGTAAAGAAAATCTTGAAAAAATGGCTGAAAAAGAAAAAACATACTTGATGCATGCTTTCTCAATGAAGAATCAGTTGGTAGCTATTGAAAATTATTACAAACTCGTTTTGGGTGAAAAATAGTGGAAAATTATCATAAAAGTAGTCTTCTAGCAATTTTGATTGGAATCTTGCCCTTGATTTTTGAATTAAGCAGCAACATTTGGCAGGGTGACAATGGCTTTTTTATCGTTAGTGCAGCTTATGGCTTAATTCTGCTTTTACTTGTTTTATCAATTAACATTGAAGACTTAGATCAATGGTTTGCAGAAAAGGCACTAAGTTATTTATCTGTTTTTCTAACTTTAACGGCGATTTTGAATAAGGCAAGTATCTTGCCACTAACTGAAATTGGTGCTCTATATCGATTGGCAATCATTGCCTATATGGGAAACTTATATTTTTTAGACCGGCATTTTAATACCAAGAATTTAGTATTATTGTTACTGAATTTGAATGTTTTAGCTCAGCTACCAGTTAGGGCGGCTACAGTCATAATTTTGACTATCTCTGTTTTAACTTTTATTTTCTATTTAATTAGGGTGGCAGTTACTTTTAGCGAACAATTAAGACCGTTTTTACTATGTGTGTATTTAATTGTTTTACTTATATCGCTCGTTTGGTATACGCCTGAATTGCCTGATTTTGTACTAAAAAATCTTTCCTGGAGTATTGAAGTAATTTCTATCTTATTAGGAATAGTTGGGGCAATAATCGATTTAAGACTTAGAAGACATTTAAGCATAAACAGTCATTTGGTTTTAGGGATCCTGATCTTCTTAATTATTAATGAAGGTAGCGTGACTATTACTGAATCTAATGTGATTAACACTAGTTACTTAGTTTTAGTATTTATTTTAACTTTATGTATAGTTAATGTCTTCGGTAATATTGAATTAGATAGAAATAAGCGCAAAATTTCAGTTATAATTCCGGCTCATAATAGTGCTAATACAATTGTTGAGGCATTAGAATCTATTAAAAATCAAACATATCGAGATTGGGAGATAATCTTAATTAATGATGGTTCAAACGATGAAACCGAAACAATTGTTAAGCGCTATTTAGAAAATACCCCTTTATTAGTTAAGTATCATAAGCAAGATCAACATAATTATTTGAATGCGATTAAATATGGGATGAAGTTTGCTCAAGGATCAATAATTTTTGTTTTAGATGCAGACAAAATCTTATTTAATCAAAATGTTTTTTATCGGGCAGCTAGCACGCTTTATGGTGAAAAATGCGATGGGATGTTTGTTGGAATCCGTGCCATGTACCAGCGCTTGAAGGATGGAAAGTTACACTTGGTTAGACCATATTATCGCAATCGACTTAGCTTAGTAAAAACAGCGTTGGGATTTGGACAAAATATTTATACTAATTATGCTTTTTGGCGTAGAGAAGTATTTGAAACTAGTGTCCGTGAGAATTATTTAGTAAATGGGATGCCTTCTTGGTATAATGCTCAAACTAATCTTGGTTTAAGAGTGGTAAATGGAAACTTCGTTGGTTTAAAGTATCGAGTTACTAAAAAGAAGAAAATAGTAGATAAAATGCCTAGTGAAGATCCGATAAAAATATTATCTACTGAATTGAGAACCTTGCACCATATTGCAAGTAAAATCAAAATTCCTGCCTATCGCATACAAGCTGCTGTTTATTATGCATTTAATAAGCTCCATATCGCTTCGCTTTGTCCAATAATTTTTAAGCAAGGTAGGACTTCATTAAAAGAAATTACACCACTACTCGTTGAAATGAGATTTAATGATATTAAATATCCTTACTTACAAACAATTGTTGATTTTAGCAATAATTATAATTCTAAAAAGAAAGCTGAAATATTGATTCCAAAAGATCTTAAAATTTATCATGGAGCAGATATCGAAGAATTTAATCAAAAGCTTGAGCAAAATACGCTAACGCCTTTTTACTATGACTTAATGAAAATAATTAGTCAGGGGACAACTATTTATGAGGTAAATAAAAATGACAAAAAGAAACTGGCGGAAATTTTAGAATTTTTTACTATTCGGGATTATGTAAAAGTTGTGGATAAGTAGGGTGAAAAGTTTAAAGAGACATCGAAATTTGGTGTCTCTTTTTGATATCTGCGCTTCTTTGATTATAATAAAATACAAGAAAAAAATTATTTAGTTAGTAATGAGGGGACAAAATGTTTTACCCACAAATTGATCAAGATGATTCGTTAATTCTTCATACAGACTTGTATGAAATTAATATGATGTATACCTATTTTAAAAAGGGTGTAAGTGAAAGAAACTCCGTATTTGAAGTGTTCTTTAGAAAAGAACCTTTTGGCAATGGCTACGCAGTTAATGCTGGTTTAAGTCACGTTATTCAATATTTAAATAATCTTCGCTTTAAAGAAAGTGATCTAAAATATCTTAAAGAAACTTGCGACTACGATGATGACTTTATCGATTACCTACGTAATTTGAAATTGAAGTTAACTATTCGCAGTGCTAGAGAAGGTGAATTGGTTTTTGCCAATGAACCAATTATGCAAATCGAAGGACCATTAGCACAGGCTCAATTAGTTGAGACTGCAATTTTAAATATTATTAATTTCCAAACTTTAATTGCTACTAAAGCAGCAAGAATTAAGGTAGCAGTCGGCAATGATGGCTTGATGGAATTTGGTTCACGTCGTGCTCAAGAAACTGATGCAGCTATTTGGGGAACTCGTGCAGCTTACATTGGTGGTTTTGATGCTACAAGTAATGTTAGAGCAGGAAAGTTATTTGATATTCCTGTTGCTGGAACCCATGCTCACTCATTGGTTGAGGCTTTCAATAATGAATATGATGCCTTTAAGGCATATGCAGAAACACACAAGGATTGTGTATTCTTAGTTGATACTTATGATACCTTAAGAAGTGGTGTTCCGACTGCCATTAAGGTTGCTAAAGAAATGGGTGACAAGATCAACTTCCAAGGCGTTCGTATTGATTCAGGAGATATGGCATATATTTCTAAAAAGGTACGCAAGCAACTGGATGATGCTGGTTTTCCTGATGCAAAGATTTATGCTTCAAATGATTTGGATGAAAAGACCATTCAAAACCTTAAGATGCAAGGCGCAAAAATTGATGTTTGGGGAATTGGTACTAAATTAATTACTGCTTTTGACCAGCCTGCCTTAGGTGGTGTATACAAGTTAGTGGCCATTGAAGATAAGGATGGCAATATGCGTGATACTTTGAAGATTTCTTCAAATGCGGAAAAAGTATCTACTCCAGGTAAAAAGCAAGTTTGGAGAATCCAAGCTAACTCTGAAAAGAAAAATGAAGGTGACTGGGTTTCACGCTATGATGAAGATCCAAGAAAATTTGATGCACTTTTCATGTTCCACCCTCAATATACTTATATCAATAAGGTTGTTACTGACTATACAGCTCGTCCTTTGTTGCACGAAATTTTCCATAAAGGAAAATTAATTTATCAAGAACCTACTCTTAAGGAAACCAAAGAATTTGCTGCAGATAACTTGGATGGCTTATGGGATGAATATAAGCGTAGCTTGAATCCACAAGACTATCCAGTAGATTTATCGCAAAAGCTGTATGACAACAAGATGAACTTGATTAACAACATCCGCAATCGAATTGTGAAAAGAGGATATTAGAATGCGCCCATTACAAGAGAAAATTATTGCTTATGAACATGTATTACCGGAAATTGATCCTAAAGAAGAAATTCGTAAATCAATTAATTTTCTAAAAGACTATTTAAAAGAAAATCCATTTTTAAAGAGCTATGTTTTGGGAATTTCTGGTGGTCAAGATTCAACCTTAACTGGTAAGCTTTGCCAAATGGCAATTGAAGAAATGCGTAAAGAAACTGGTGACGATTCTTACCAATTTATCGCTGTTCGTCTTCCTTATGGCGTTCAAGCTGATGCAAGTGATGCAGCAGACGCAATTGCTTTTCAAAAGCCTGATCAAGATCTAATCGTGAATATTAAGGAGCCAGTTGACGCAATGGTTAAAGTAGTTGAAGCAACTGGTCAAAAGATTACTGACTTTAATAAGGGTAATATTAAGGCACGTCAAAGAATGGTTGTTCAATATGCAATTGCTGGTGCAAATAATGGAGCAGTTGTAGGAACTGATCATGCAGCTGAAAACTTTTCTGGATTTTATACTAAGTATGGTGATGGTGCAGCAGATCTTACTCCACTTTTCCGTCTAGACAAGCGTCAAGGAAAGGCAATGCTCAAGGAACTTGGTTGTCCTAAGCATTTATATGAAAAGGCGCCAACTGCTGACTTAGAAGAAGAAAAGCCAGATTTACCAGATGAAGTAGCTTTAGGCGTAACTTACAAAGAAGTTGATGACTACTTGGAAGGTAAAGAAGTAAGCGAAAAAGCTGCTGAACAAATTGAAAAGTTATGGAAGAAGAGTGAACACAAGCGTCACTTGCCAGTAACTATTTTTGATGATTTTTATAAAAAGAACTAAACTTGTATCGGACTTGATAGTTTAATATAATAAAACTGCATAAGAGAGTAACGGCAAGTTATTGCGATAAGTTCAACAACCGAGATAACATCTCTGGACTTATCTTAATTAGTGAGACTTATGACTGATAACTGGTCATAAGTCTTTTTTAGTTATTGGAGGGTTTTGACGGTGAAAGAGAAGTACTATGCTCAAGATATTTCTCAAATTGAGAAAGAGTTGAACACATCGTTAGATAATGGTTTGACTGATGATGAGGCTAAGAAGAGATTAGCAACTGAAGGTCCGAATTCTTTAGCGTCGAAGAAAAAACGTAGTATGTTCATGCGCTTTATCGATCAATTTAAGGATTTTATGATCATTGTCTTGATTGTAGCTGCAATTTTATCAGGAGTTGTGGCAAATGAGTGGACTGATGCGGCAATCATTATGATTGTTGTCTTGCTTAATGCAATTTTAGGTGTGATTCAAGAAGCAAGATCAGAAGCTGCAATTGATGCCTTAAAAGAAATGTCGACGCCGAATGCTCATGTAAGGCGCGGTGGCGCAATTTTAGAAATTCCAAGTACTGATATTGTGCCTGGTGATATTGTTTTGCTTGAAGCTGGTGATGTGGTTCCAGCTGATATGCGTTTAGCAAAGACAGCGAGTTTAAAGGTTGAAGAGTCCGCATTGACTGGAGAATCTGTCCCAGTTGAAAAAGATAGCGAGGTCTTAAAAGCTGATGATGTGGCATTAGGTGACAGAGTTAATATGGCGTATGCCAATACTAATGTTACTTATGGACGAGCAGAAGGTATCGTAGTTGGAACTGGAATGAAGACTGAAGTCGGTAAAATTGCGACAATGTTAAACAATGCCGATGAAACAGCTACTCCATTAAAGGAAAACTTAAATCAGCTTGGTAAGACTTTGACAATCATGATTTTAGCAATTTGTGTGATTGTCTTTATCGTGGGGATGTTTACCAAGCAAGGAAGCGAGCCAACTAACAAGCTAATTATTGATATGTTTTTAGTTGCTGTTTCTTTAGCCGTAGCTGCAATTCCAGAAGGCTTGCCAGCAATTGTAACAATCATTTTAGCTCTTGGTACGCAAACAATGGCTAAGCACAAGGCAATTGTTAGAAAGTTGCCAGCTGTTGAAACTCTAGGTGCAACGGACATTATTTGTTCTGATAAAACTGGTACTTTAACGCAAAATCAAATGACTGTTGAAAAAGTTTATTATGATAATGAACTTCACAATGATGAAGAGACAATTAAAGCAGATAATCCAGCTATGATGGCCATGATTTTGGCTAATGATACTAAGATTGAAGATGGCGGAAGACTATTAGGAGATCCAACTGAAACAGCTTTAATTCAATATGCTTTTGATCAAAACATTAAAGTTGAAGAGTTACTCAAGAAAGATAGCCGTGTTCAAGAAGTTCCTTTTGATTCAGAAAGAAAGTTAATGTCGACAGTTAACCATTATGGCGATAAATTCTTTGTTGCTGTAAAGGGTGCACCTGATGAACTATTGAAACGCGTAACTAAGATTGAAATTAATGGGCAAGTTGCGCCAATTTCCGATAGTGAAAAAAAAACTATCTTAGCTTCAAACAAGAATATGGCTGAACAAGCTTTGCGTGTTTTGGGACTTGCTTACAAGGTTGTAGATAAGGCATACGATGATCCAACCACGAATAATGTTGAGCAAGATTTGATTTTTGCCGGTTTAGTCGGAATGATTGACCCAGAAAGACCTGAAGCTAAAGCTGCTGTTGCAGAAGCCAAGAGTGCTGGAATCAGAACAGTCATGATTACTGGTGACCATCAAATTACTGCTGCTGCGATTGCTTCTCGTTTAGGTATTTTAGAAGAAAGTCCAGACAAGGATAAAGCCGTAATTACAGGCGCTGAACTTGATAAGTTGTCGGATGACTACTTTAACAAGCACGTTCAGGACTATAGCGTTTATGCACGTGTATCGCCTGAAAACAAGGTTAGAATTGTTAAAGCATGGCAAGCAAATAATAAGATTGTTGCTATGACTGGTGACGGTGTAAATGACGCTCCTAGTTTAAAGCAAGCTGATATTGGTATTGGTATGGGGATTACTGGTACTGAAGTATCAAAAGGTGCTGCTGATATGGTGTTAGCTGATGATAACTTTGCGACAATAGTTGAGGCAATCAAGCAGGGCCGTAAGGTATTTGCCAATATTCAAAAGGCAATTCTTTATCTGATGAGTTGTAACGTTGGTGAAGTCTTAACAGTCTTCATGATGACCATGCTTGGCTGGGATATCTTAATGCCAGTGCAATTGTTGTGGATTAACTTAGTTACTGATACATTACCAGCAATTGCCTTAGGTGTTGAACCAGTTGAACCAGGAATTATGAAGAAGAAGCCACGTGGTAGAAAGTCCAACTTCTTTAGTGGTGGTGTTGCAAGTTCAATTATTTATCAAGGTATTTTAGAAGGTATCTTAGTTTTAGGTGCATATCAATTTGGCTTGCATGTTGGTCCTCATGTTGGAAACGCAGCTATGCAGCATGCGGATGCCTTAACAATGGCCTTTCTTACTTTAGGATTAATTCAATTGTTTCATGCCTTTAACTCTAAATTTATTCACAAGTCAATCTTTAGAGCACAGACATTTGAAAATAAGTGGTTCAACGGAGCAATTCTTATTTCAGCCTTAGTTATGGCTGCAGTAGAAATTCCATTTTTAACTAAGATTTTTGATGTGACCGAATTAGATGGGATGCAATGGTTAGTAGTTATTGTTGCAGGACTTTTAATGATTATCATTGTTGAAATTGTTAAGTTCTTTGAAAGACGCACTGCTAGAAAATAAAGTTTTATCAAATAATTAAAAAAAGCTTGAGTTTACTCAAGCTTTTTTTATACCCTTAATAATATAAAGATAGCATAAAAATAATAGTGCTAACGGATTTGTACTATGATGAATAATTTTTATTAAGGAACATCTAAATGAAAAGTTTATTTTTTCGCTTGTACTTATGGGGAATAAGCTTCCTTGCAAGTCTTCGTCCAATTAAAGAAAAGAATATTGTAGTCTTGAATGGCTCAGGTAGATCTGGTTCAAATGGCTATTTATTTTATAAATACATTAGAGCCAAGCATCCCGACTACAACATTACTTTAGTTGAGCCTTGGCCATCTTCTCATTTATCATGGGAAACTTGGAAAAAAATTGGCGCTGCTAAGTATGTGATTACTACTCACCAGCCTTTTAAAGTACGACGAGATCAAGTTAATATTCAATTTTGGCATGGTGTACCTTTAAAACGTATGGGATTTATGGCTCATAATACGCGCTACCGAGACAATAAGCGTAATCAAAAGCTATGGCATAAAAATGCAGACATGGTAACGTCAAGCTCCGACCTCTATGAAAGTTTAATGAGTGCCTGTATGGCAATTGAAGGTAAAAAATATCAAAAGCTTGGTTTCCCTAGAATTGATTACATTAATCATCCAGCAATCTCTAAAGAAAAATTACTAGCAGATTTGTTTAAAACTAGGGATGATCAAGCTCAAATAGGAATCTATATGCCAACTTTCCGCTATGAATTAGAAGATCAGTTTGTTATGAAAAAAATAAAGCAGGGTAACTACTTTGCATTTATAGATTTTGATCCATATAAGTTAAATGATGCTTTAAAGGTAAATCATCGATATTTAATTGTGAAGCTTCATCCTTATGAAATGCGAATGTTTGAGAATTTTAACAGTCAGTTTTCAAATATTGCCTTCTTAAATAATGATTATTTATTTGAAAATGATCTCGATTTATACGAACTATTAGGAAATACTGACTTCCTAATTACTGATTTTTCGTCAATTTATTTTGACTACTTGTACTTAGACAAGCCAATCATTTTCATTACCAATTATCTAAAGCAATACGAAAAGGTCCGTGGCTTATTATTAAGCCCGTATGAAGATGTTACACCTGGGCCTTGTGTTAACTCACAAAAAGAACTTCTGCAAGTTTTGAAGTATCTTGACGATGATCAATACAAAGAACAACGTTTTTATTGGCGGAGTTTAATTGATGAAACTGATGATATTGGTTCTTGTGAGCCTATCTTTAATTACATGACAAAGAAATTTTAGAGGAAAAAGTAGTGAAACGAACTTTTCTTAATATTCTATATAATGCGGTCTATCAAATCTTTTTAGTTTTAGTGCCGCTAATTACAGTTCCATATCTATCTCGAGTTTTAGGACCTAAGACTTATGGTATTTATGGCAGTGTAAATAATACTGTGCAGTTTCTGATGGTATTTTGTACCTTGTCAGTTTCTTACATTGGAATTCGAACAGTTTCTCGAACTAGAACTTATGGTACCCCGCAAGAGTTAACTGAAGCCTTCTGGGGCTTATGGTACTTTCAGGCAATTGCTGGTTTAGTGACCATTCTAATTACATTACTGATTACTAATATTTTTCATATTCAGTATTGGAATTATTTGATCTTAATGGTTCCGTATTTAATCTCGGCTCAAGTTGATATTTCTTGGTTCTTTCAAGGCTTAGCTGACTTTGGCCGAGTAGTGTTAAAAAATACTGCCGTTAAATTAGCTAGTGTGGTTTTGATTTTACTATTAATTAAATCGCCAGCTGATCTTTGGAAGTACTTTTTAATTATGTCAGTTTCGACAATGCTGGGATCTTTTGTCTTTTGGCTTGATATACATAGGTATGTAGGAAAGCCAGTAGGTCATTTTTATAAATACAAGACAACTATTGTCTCAATCGTTACATTAATGATTCCCCAGATAGCAACGCAGATTTATACATCGCTAGATAAACCAATCCTAGGCTTTTTTAGCAATTCTACCCAAGTTGCTTTTTATGATAATTCGCAACGAATTTCTAATATGATCTTAGGAGTAATTACTAGTATTTCTTTAGTTATCATGCCGAAAATGGCTAGCGAAGAAAAGGAGACGCAGAAAGTTGTCTTAAAGAAGTCACTTGAAGCAACCACAATGCTTGGAACCTTATTTGCAGTCATTGTTATGGCTAATACCAAGCAATTCGTGCCATTCTTCTTTGGTAAGAAGTTTATCCCCATGACGCCTTTGATGTTCTTCTTTGCATTAACAATCATTATGATTCCGATGGGTGGGGTATTTGCTAACCAATTTGCGCTAGCTAATCGGAGAGACAAGGAATATGCGATTCCAGTAGTTATTGGAGCAATTATTGAGGTTGTTTTAGCAGCCTTGCTTGATCGGCCATATGGAGCTAGCGGGGCAACCGTGGCAATTTTGATTACAGAGTTTGTAGTCTTAATTTTACGACTTTGGATTGTAAGAGATGACTATAATTTTAAAGATGCATTTAGCGACGTACCAAAATATTTCTTGATTGGAATGATTACGTTGATTGCAGGGATGCTCATGCCTAACCTAATTAGTTCAAGTTTTTTGAACATGACAGTTAAATCAATTTTGATGTTAATTATTTATGCTGGAATTATGTTTATGATGAAGTTAGACTTTAATCAAGATATTATGGACTTTATGACACGATTTTTTAGAAAGGTAAAAAGATGATCCCTAAAAAAATTCATTACGTCTGGGTAGGGCATAATCCTAAGTCGCCATTAATTGAGGAATGTCTTGCAACTTGGAAAAAGAAATTGCCTGACTATGAAATTATTGAGTGGAATGAAGATAACTTTGATATGCATGAGAATTGTTATCTTGAAGAAGCGTACCAGGCTAAAAAATGGGCTTTTGTGTCTGATTATATCCGGGCTCGTGCGATTTATGAGCAAGGCGGAATTTACTTAGATACAGACGTTAGAGTTCTTAAAAAATTAGATCCACTTTTAAGTAATCAAGCTTTTATCGGCTTTGAAAACAACGACTACTTATCAGCTGCTATTTTTGGTGCAGAAGTACATCATCCCTTTATCAAAGACATTCTCGATTACTACCAGGATAGAGAGTTTACTTTTGACAAAAATAATCAAATGGCTGGCGTAAACAGTTTGTCTGTAACTGATATCTTAAAAGAAAAATACGACTTAAAAACAGGCAATAGAGAGCAACTTTTAAAAGACGGAGTTCATGTTTATCCAGATGGCTTTTTATGTAATCCAAGTAAAGACTCGTATTCAATTCATTTATTTACTGGTACTTGGATAGATGGACAGCAGACAGTAAAGCAAAAAATTGTAACAGGTCTAAAGAGAAGAATATCTTCTCCAAGGCAGGCTAGTTTATATCAAAAATTAATTCGAAAATGAATCAAACAGACTTACAAAAATTAGTAGAAGAAATTTCTTTAAAATATTTCCATGCTCCATTTAGACATGAAGTTAAGATTAATAATCGAATGACAACAACTGGAGGAAGATATTTTCTAAATGACCATCATATTGATATTAATGGTCATTTTTTAGATGAAAAATATCGCGCAGATTTAATAGGAATAATTAAACATGAGTTGACGCATTATCATTTACACTTAGCAGGGCGAGGTTATCAGCATCGCAAGCGTGATTTTAAAAATTTACTTGCCTATGTTGGAGGCAGTAGGTATACGCCTGATATTGGTTTAAGGCGTCGGCAGACTCGCAATTATCTTTATGAATGCGAAAATTGCCATTTTCGGTATCCGCGTGTTCGCAGAGTAAATACCAGAAAATATCGTTGCGGACGGTGCGGAGGAAGATTAAAATTAATTCGAAAAAATAAATAAAAAATTTGAATTTCCATTTGCTAAAAGAAAAATTATTTGGTATATTAGTTAAGTACCGCGGGCGTGGCGGAATGGCAGACGCGCAAGACTAAGGATCTTGTGATCGCTTTTAGATCGTGGAAGTTCGAGTCTTCTCGCCCGCACCACTAAGAAAAGGAAGTCGCACATGCGGCTTCCTTTTTTGTTAAAGTTATAATTAATAAAGTAGGAAAGACTATGATTAATAAAAAGACTTTTAGAATTGCCATTAGTGCTATTTTTGTTGCAATTATTTTGGTTCAGACTTTTGTTCCTTATATTGGCTATATTCGGATTTTACCGGGCTTGCCTTCAATTACAACGATACCTTTAACAGTTGCTTTAGCAGGTTGTTTAATGGGGCCAGGCTTTGGTGCATCAATTGGTTTATTTTGGGGTTTATTAAGTTTATTTGTTGCTTATACGCAACCTGGCGATATTGTCAGCATGCTTTTGTTCCGAAATATTTTTATTGCATTAGTTCCACGTACAGCTGCCGGTTTTATTGCTGGTATGATTGGTCAAGCCGCAAAAGATGAATCAAGGCTTCAAAAGACAGTTGTTTATACAATTGCCGGCTTATGTACTTCGCTTGCTAATACCTTACTGGTAATTAGCATCACTAGCTTGTGGTTCATGAATAATCCAGCTACTTTACTGCAAAGTTTAGGTCAAACTCAAAATTCTGCTCCTTTAATTGCAATTTTATTAAGTGTTTTAGGCGTTAATGGTGTTGTAGAAGCAATCTTTACTGCTGTTCTTACTCCAGCAATTGCAATGCCTTTAAAGCAAGTAATGAAAAGGAAGATGAGTTAAGATGCCACGTAGACGCCGTCAAAAAAATATTCAATACGTAATTGCAAGAGCATTTGCTATTTGCTTTACTTTAGTAATCATCTTATCAGGCTTTTTGTACTGGCGTCATGAAATTGTAGTTAATGAACAGTTGAGGCAGGCGCAACTAGAAAAAGAACGCGCTCTTCAAAGTAAAGAAAAGTTTATTAAAGTAGTAGCTCCAATTGCTCAAAGGGCAGATAAGCCCTATGGTTTATTTCCTAGCGTAACAATTGCTCAGGCATGTTTGGAGAGTAACTTTGGTCAAAGTGAACTTTCTAGAAAGTATAATAATTTATTTGGCGTCAAGGGAACTGATCCCAATACTAGTCGAGAATTAACAACTTCTGAATATGTTAATGATCATTGGGAGACTGTGACGGGCCGGTTTCAAGTTTATAATTCTTATGAAGAATCAATTCAAGCCCATACCCGTTTATTCG
Organism: Lactobacillus isalae; assembly: GCF_947539375.1. NCBI lineage: Bacteria > Bacillati > Bacillota > Bacilli > Lactobacillales > Lactobacillaceae > Lactobacillus > Lactobacillus isalae. Next base: position 1,344,942 of record NZ_OX443569.1, on the reverse strand, counting down.
TAAATGGTACTACTTGGAACAGAAATCAATATCAGCATGTTTTAGCTGCTAAGGATTATGCTAGTCAAGCGCAAGCTCTAGAGACAGATGGCTATGCGACTGATCCAGGTTATGCTAAAAAGCTAATTGATTTAATTAAAGAGTTTAATTTAACGCAATATGATTAATTCCAAAACGATGATAGTTAGGTTAAAAGCTATCGTCGTTTTTTGTTATAATAGACAAGTCTATTTTAGTGTTTAAGTTATCAGAAAAGGGAGAAGCAATGAGCGAAGAAACAATTCTTGCAGGATTAAATCCTCAGCAGAAAAAAGCTGTGCAGTGTACTGAAGGTCCACTTTTAGTAGTTGCCGGAGCTGGTAGTGGAAAAACATCAGTTTTAACACGTCGAATTGCCTATTTAATTGAAGAAAAGGGCGTTGCCCCATGGAATGTCTTAGCCATTACTTTTACTAATAAGGCTGCAACTGAAATGAAAGAGCGTGTTCAAAAGCTTTTAGGACCAGCTGCTGATAGCGTTTGGATGTCAACTTTTCATGCTTTATGCGTGAGAATTTTACGCCGTGATGCGGAAAAGATCGGTTACTCTAACAATTTTTCGATTGCAGATTCTGCAGAGCAATTAACTTTAATTAAGCGAATTGAAAAAGATCTTAATATTAATCCTAAAATGTATGATCCAAAAGCAATTTTAGGTGCGATTTCTAATGGTAAAAATGACCTGCTTACGCCAAAAGACTTTAAAGAACAAGCTGCTAGTCCTTTTGAAAAGGTAACAGCGCAAGTTTATGCCGAATATCAACATCGTTTAAAGCGTGATCAAATTATGGATTTTGATGATTTGATTATGCAAACTTTGGTCTTGTTTAAAAAAGATAAAGAGACTCTTCATTACTATCAAAATAAGTTTCGCTATATTTTGGTTGATGAATATCAGGATACAAACGAAGCACAATATCAGCTTTGTGTTGCACTAGCTGCGCAATATAAGAATATTTGTGTAGTTGGGGATGCAGATCAGTCAATATATGGCTGGCGTGGAGCTAACATGGAAAATATTCTTAATTTTGAGCATGACTATCAAGATGATGAAGTTAATACGATCAAACTTGAACAAAATTATCGTTCAACTGGTCATATCTTAGATGCAGCTAACTCGGTTATTAAGAATAATCAAAACCGCAAACCTAAAAAGCTTTGGACTGATAAGGGTGATGGCGATAAAATCAATTACTATCGTGCTCAAAGCGGAAATGATGAGGCACTCTTCATCGTTTCAAAGATCAATGAAGAAATAAAAGAACACAAGCGAGACTACAAAGATTTTGCTGTTCTTTATCGAACAAATGCCCAATCCCGTAACGTCGAAGAAGCTCTAGTTAAATCAAACATCCCTTACCGAATTGTTGGTGGACATAAATTCTACGATCGAAAAGAAATCAAAGATATTTTGGCCTACTTAAAGGTGGTAGCAAATCCTGCTGATTCGATGAGTTTTAATCGAATTATCAATGTGCCAAAACGTGGATTAGGACCAACCACGATGGCTAAATTTAACGGTTTTGCTAATGATAATGATTTTACAATTGAAGAGACTTTTAAGAACTTGAGTTTAGCGCCAATTACAGGTCGTCCAGCTAAAACTTTGGCTACTTTTGGTACTGCCTTAAAGGATGCAATTGAATATAGTAAGACGCACAGTGTAACTGGCTTGACTGAAAAATTATTAGCTGACTTTGGCTATAAAGAAGCCTTAGAAAACGAACATACAATTGAAGCTGACACCAGATTGGAAAACTTGAATGAATTCTTAACTGTTACCAAACGTTTTGATGATAATTATGAGCCAGAAGATGAGGATTCAACTGCCTTGGGAGATTTTCTTTCAGAAATCTCACTTTTAAGTGATCAAGATGACTTAGAAAATCAAGATAATCAAGTAGCTTTAATGACCCTTCATGCAGCTAAAGGCTTAGAGTTCCCTGTTGTTTTCTTAGTTGGTATGGAAGAAGGCTTGTTCCCACTTTCAAGAGCAGCAGGCGATCCGAATGAGCTTGAAGAAGAGCGACGTTTAGCCTATGTAGGCATTACGCGTGCTGAAAAGAAACTCTACATCACTAATGCTTTTTCTAGAACGATGTATGGTCGCCCGCAAAACAATCAACCATCTCGTTTTATTGATGAAATTGAAGATAAGGATCTGGAATTTGTTAATCCAGTTCAATCTAGTTCTTCAATGTCGATTCCTTTTGCTAAAAGTAGAGAGCGTGCAACTTCTCAAGTTTACCGTCCAAAGGTTAGAATTGAGACAGCTAAGAAAGCCAGTGGTGCAGTTGGTGCAGACAAGAAGTCTTGGAACGTTGGCGATCAAGTTTCTCATAAGGCTTGGGGTAAGGGCGTTGTTGTTAAAGTTAATGGCAGCGGCGAAGATATGGAATTAGATATTGCTTTTGCCAGTCAAGGAGTGAAGCGTCTTTTAGCTGCCTTTGCACCAATTAAAAAGATATAATGAAGTAGTTTGGTTTAGATAAGGACTGAGATAATGGCAGTTTTAACTCACAATCAGGCTTCTCAGAAAGTCGATGAATTAAGAAAAAAACTCAATGAATGGGCAGACGACTATTACGCAAAAGATGCTCCAGTAGTTGAAGATGTGGTTTATGACAAGGCTTATCAAGAACTAGTAGAGTTAGAAAATCAGTTTCCTGATTTGGTAACAGCCGACTCAATTACGCAGCGAGTTGGTGGCGAAATCAAGAGTGATCTTTCTAAAGTTGAGCATCCTATTCCAATGCTTTCAATGGGGGATGTTTTCTCAAAAGATGAGCTTAAAGAATTCGATGAAAGAATTACGAAGTTAGTTGGGCATCCAGTAGCTTATAATGTCGAGCTAAAAATTGATGGCTTATCTTTGTCGCTAGAATATACCGATGGTAAATTAACTCGCGCTTCCACTAGAGGAAACGGCCGTGTTGGTGAAGATGTAACAGCTAACGCCAAGTTTATAAAGGATATCCCGCAAACTCTGCCAGAACCTTTGACAACTGAAGTTCGCGGTGAATGCTATATGGAAAAGACAGCATTTGCCAAATTGAATGCGGAACGTGATGAAAAAGGTGAGCAGGTATTTGCTAATCCTAGAAATGCAGCGGCTGGGTCTTTGAGGCAACTAGATGCGCGCATTACTAAAAAGAGAAATTTAAGTACTTTTATCTACACTTGGGTTAATCCACCAAGGAATATTACTAGTCAGCATCAAGCAATTGATGAAATGAATCGCTTAGGTTTTCATACTAATCAAACTGGTCAGCGCTTTGAATCAATGGACGAAGTATTTAAGTTTATTGATGAATATACGGCTAAGCGGAATGATTTAAGCTATGGAATTGACGGAATTGTTTTAAAAGTCGACGACTTAAGTCTACAAAATGATCTAGGTAATACCGTTAAAGTACCACGCTGGGAAATTGCTTATAAGTTTCCTCCAGAAGAACAAGAAACGGTAGTTAGAGAGATCGAATGGACAGTTGGTCGTACTGGAGTAGTAACACCGACTGCAGTAATGGATCCAGTTCAACTTGCAGGAACCATTGTGTCGCGAGCTTCGCTACATAATCCCGATTATTTAAGAGAAAAGGGAGTGCGGATTGGCGATACGGTTAAGTTGCACAAAGCTGGAGATATTATTCCAGAAATCTCTAGCGTTGTTTTAAGTAAAAGACCTAAGGATAGTCAGCCCTATGAAATTCCTAATGTATGTCCATCTTGTGGACAAACTTTAGTTCACTTGCAGGATGAAGTTGCTCTTCGCTGCATTAATCCGATGTGTCCAGCCCAAGTTGAAGAAGGAATTATTCACTTTGCTTCACGGGGAGCAATGAATATTATGGGACTTGGCCCTAGAATTGTTAAACAATTAATTGATAAAGGATTTGTAAATGATGTAGCTGATTTATATCATTTAACTAGTGATCAATTAAGCCAGTTAGATCATTTTAAGGATAAGTCGATTACTAATTTGCTAACTTCAATTGAAAATAGTAAACGAAATTCCGCTGAATTATTGTTATATGGTTTGGGAATTGATCATGTTGGTGCTAAAGCTGCAAGACTGATTTTAGAAAAATATAAAAATTTGGAAAAGGTTAGTCAATTAACAGTGCCAGAATTAACAAGTATCGATACAATAGGAGAGACGATTGCGGAATCGTTAACAACATATTTTGATCAACCAAGTGCACAGAAACTCTTACAGGAGTTACGTGACAGTGGATTGAATATGGAATATTTAGGAACAGTTGAAGAACAGGCACCAGATAACTTCTTTAAGGAAAAGACAGTGGTTTTAACTGGAAAATTATCCGACTTTACTCGAAGTGAGTTTACTAAGAAACTTCAAGATCTTGGTGCTAAAGTTACCGGATCAGTTTCTAAGAAGACAGATTATCTGATCTATGGTGCAGATGCCGGTTCGAAAAAAGATAAGGCTGAAAAACTTCAAGTTCCAATGTTAACTGAACAAGAAGCAATTGCAAAAATTGAAAAATAAAGAAATAAGAAGGAAAAATAAATTGAAAAGATTTTTGCAAATAGCACTGCTAGTAGCTACTGGATTAAGTTTAAGTGCGTGTGGTAATTTAAAAAATTCAGATCTTGCTAATAATCCTACAACTTCAACAACTAAGAAAAAAAGTTATCAAACAACTAGTACAAGTAAAAATGGCTACAATGTTCTTTTAAAAGATGGCGAGTATGTAACTAGTCCAATTGAGGGAACAACTGAAAATACTAGCGATAATAATGTTGATGGTCGTGCCTTAGAGTCTGGCTTAATTGACTTATCGCACAACACTTTTTCAAGTAGTAAGTATGTTTTCCAAGAAGGACAAAAAATTTCAGTTGCAGATGCGACTGATTGGCTAGGAAGAAAGTCAAAGAGTAACTCTCAAGGCTTAAATGCTGAAAAAAGTACTAAGAAAGATTCTTATAATCCAATTATTTTAGATCAAATTTTGGAACAAGATTTTTTGACTAAATCTAATTCTAGTTACAAAATGGGTGGTATGAGTGTGGGCTTAGCCCTTAACTCAGTTGATTACTATCAAAAAACTAAAGACGGTGCCCAATATCATAAAGATATTTCTCGTGCAGAGCAGGAAACTTTTGGTAAGGAAGCAGCTAACAAGTTAGTTTCTTACTTACGTAAAAAGAAGGGATTAAAGGATATCCCAATTCTGGTTGGACTTTTTAGTAAGACCAGTAAAGATTCTCTTGTAGGTGGAAATTACTTTGCATATGGAATTGCTAATGCAAATAGTAGTAAAATAAATGATTGGAAAACAGTCAATAATCGTAGTCAGGTTCTACCGACTGTTGGAAGTGAAAAAGCAATTAATTCTACTGATGCAGCTTCATTTAGTGATTTTAAGGCCGCTATTCAGGGATATTTCCCTAATATTAGTGGGGTAACGGCAACTGTTCATTATCAAAATAAGACTTTGACACAGATGAACATTACTGTAACAACTCAGTTCTTTGGTTATGCACAGATTGAAAGTTTTTCAAGACTTGTGCTTTCAGCAGCTAAGAAGTATCTACCTAAGGATGCACCAATAGAAATTAAGATTAATTCTGTCAATGATACGCAAGCATTAATCGCTAAGAATTCCGCAGACGATAGCTACTATGTCCACGTCTTTGGCGGTGAATAGGAGGCAAATGGTGAAAATTACAAAAGATGAAATCAATCACGTTGCAACACTATCTCGACTAGAGTTTGGTGAAGACGAAATTGATAAGTTTACTGAACAAATGGGTGACATTATCAATATGGCACATCAATTAGCCGAAGTTGATACTGAAGGAGTTCCTGAAACTGTTCAAGTTGTTGATCGAGAGACTGACTTTAGAGAAGACAAGCCTGAACATTGGGAAAGTCGTGCAGAATTAATGAAGAATGTTCCTGAAAAAGCTGATGGCTTCATTAAGGTGCCAGTAATTATTGATAAGGATGATAATGAATAATGAATTACTTAAATGAAAACATTGACTCATTAAATAAAAAATTACAAGATGGCGAAATAACAGCTGAAGACCTAGCTAAGGAAACAGTTAAAAACATTAAAGAAACAGACAAGAAGATTAATGCTTGGATTACTGTTGATGATGAAGCAAAGCCAGCAGAAGATTTAGATTTTGCTAAAAACAAATTAGCTGGTATCCCAATCGCAATCAAGGATAATATCATCACTAATGGTATGAAGACTACTGCAGCTAGTCATATTCTTTACAACTACATGCCAGTTTATGATGCAACTGTAATTAGTAAGTTAAAGAAGGCTCAAGCAACTTTTGTTGGTAAGACCAACATGGATGAATTTGCAATGGGTTCATCTACTGAACATTCTTACTATGGTGCAACTCATAATCCGTGGGACTTAGAAAAAGTTCCTGGTGGTTCATCTGGTGGTTCTGCAGCAGCTGTAGCTAGCGGTGAAATTGTTGCAGCCCTTGGTTCTGATACTGGTGGTTCTATTCGTCAACCAGCAGCCTTCAATGGTATTTTTGGTATTAAGCCAACTTATGGTCGAGTATCACGTTGGGGACTTATTGCATTTGGTTCTTCATTAGACCAAATCGGTGTAATGAGTAAGCGTGTTAAGGATTCAGCTGAAGTGTTAAACGTAATTGCTGGTCCTGACGAACATGACGCAACTGTTTCAGAAAAAGAAGTACCTGACTTTACTAGTTTCTTAGGTCAAGATGTTAAAGGCTTACGCGTAGCTGTTCCTAAGGAATACATGGATGCTGTTGACGGCGAAATGCATGATGTTATCCAAAAACAAATTGATGTTTTAAAGGATGCTGGTGCAATTATTAACGAAGTTTCATTGCCACATACTAAGTATGTTGTTCCTACTTACTACATTGTTGCCTCTAGTGAAGCTTCTTCAAACCTTCAAAGATATGATGGTATTCGCTATGGCTACCGTGCAAAGGATACTAAGAACTTATTAGATGTTTATGTAAAATCTAGAAGTGAAGGTTTCGGCGACGAAGTTAAGCGTCGTATTATGCTTGGTTCATTTGCTTTATCAGCAGGTGCATATGACGAATTCTTCAAGAAGGCTGCTCAAGTTAGAACCTTAATTTGCCGCGACTTTGAAAAGATTTTTGAAGAAAATGACGTTATTGTTGGACCAACTACTACTGAACCAGCATTTGGTATTGGTGAAGAAATTTCAGACCCAATCAAGATGTACAACAACGATATCTTAACTATTTCAGCTAACTTAGCTGGTATTCCAGCAGCTAGTGTACCTGCAGGTTTAGTTGATGGTATGCCTGCTGGTCTTCAAATTATGGCTAAGCGTTTTGATGAAGGTAACGTATTTAAGGTTGCTGACTTCATTGAACGTAATAACAAATTCTACGAAAAAACACCTACAGGAATGGAGGATTAATTAATGAATTTTAAATCGACTATTGGTCTAGAAGTCCACTTCGAATTAAAAACAAAGAGTAAGATTTTTTCTCCATCACCAGTTACTTATGGTGCTGAAGCAAACACTGAAACAAATGTTATCGACTGGGCTATGCCTGGTGTCTTACCTCGTTTAAATAAAGATGTTTACCGTCTTGGTATTATGGTTGCTTTAGCAACTCATTCACATATCTTGCCTGTAACTCACTTTGACCGTAAGAACTACTTCTACCCAGATAACCCTAAGGCTTACCAGATTACTCAATTCTTCCAACCACTTGCTCGCGATGGTTACATCGAAGTTGAAGTTCGCGGAAAGAAGAAGCGCATTGGTATTCACGAAATGCACATCGAAGAAGATGCTGGTAAGAACACTCACGGTGCTAACGGTTATTCATACGTTGACTTAAACCGTCAGGGTGTTCCACTTCTTGAAGTTGTTTCTGAACCTGATATGGAAGATCCAGAAGAAGCTTACGCATACTTAACTAAATTACGTCAAATTGTTCAATTTACTGGCGCATCTGACGTTAAGATGGAAGAAGGTTCAATGCGTGTTGATACCAACATTTCTATCCGTCCTGCTGGTCAAGAAAAGCTCGGTACTAAGGTTGAAATGAAGAACTTGAACTCATTTGACCACGTTCGTCGCTCTCTTGCTTATGAAGAAAAGCGTCAACAACAAGTACTTCTTTCTGGTGGTAGAGTTCAACTTTCTACTCGTCGTTTTGATGAAGCTACTGGTAAGACTGTCTTAGAGCGTGTTAAGGAAGGTGACGCAGACTACCGTTACTTCCCAGAACCAGATATTGCTCCTTATCACATTAAGCAAAGTTGGATTGATGAAATTGCAGAAAGCCTACCTGAATCACCATTTGAACGTCGCAAGCGCTACGTTGAAGAATATGGTATTAAGGAATACGATGCAGATGTTATTTTGCAAACTAAGGAATCAAGTGATTTCTACGACGCTGCAGTAGTTGCTGGTGCCGATCCAACTTTAGCTGCTAACTGGTTGAACACTCAAGTTAATGGTTACTTGAATGAAAACCAAGTTGGTATTGCAGACATTAAGTTAACCCCAGAACACTTAGCTGAAATGATCAAGATGATCAAAGATGGTACTATTTCATCCAAGATTGCTAAGAAGGTCTTCAAGGAATCTATTGAAAATGGAACTGATCCTAAGAAGTACGTTGAAGACAAGGGTATGGTTCAATTATCAGATGTTTCTGTTCTTGGGCCTATGGTAACTAAGGTTGTTGATGATAATCCACAATCTGTTGAAGACTTCAAGAATGGTAAAGACCGTGCAATTGGATTCTTAGTTGGTCAAATCATGAAACAAACTCGTGGTAAGGCTAACCCTAAGGTTGTTAACCAATTGCTTAATAAGGAACTTCAAAGTCGTTAATCATTTTAGGGAGGCGAGAGGCGATGACGAAAAAAGCAAGATTAATTTATAATCCTGTATCAGGTCACGAGCAAATGCTTCAAAATGTTGCAGATATTTTAAACGTATTAGAACAGGCTGGGTTTGAAGCTAGTGCCTTTAGAACTACGCCAGAACCTTTGTCTGCTCAAAATGAAGCCAAAAGATGTGCCTTAGCTGGTTTTGACTTGCTGGTAGGCGCTGGTGGCGATGGGACGATTAACGAAGTAGTTAATGGTGTAGCTCCACTAGAAAAAAGACCTAGATTAGCTGTTATTCCAGCAGGGACAACTAATGATTTTGCTCGAGCATTGAAAATTCCAAGAGATAATTTAGTTGATGCAGCTAAGGTAATTCTGGCAGGTAAAACTCAAAAGATGGATATTGGGCGTGCCGGTAAGCAATATTTTATGAATATTGCAGCTAGTGGTTCATTAACTGAATTGACTTATGGTGTTCCTTCAGAAGTAAAGTCTGTTCTTGGCTATAGTGCATATCTACTTAAAGGTGCAGAAATGTTGCCAAAAATAAGCAGCAATAAAATGCGTTTGACTTATGATGATGGCGTCTATGAAGGAGACTTATCAATGTTTCTTTTAGGGATGACTAATTCAATCGGTGGGTTTGAGCGTATTATGCCTGATGCACAGTTGTCTGACGGCTTGTTCCAATTAATTGTAGTTAAAACTGCAAATCCAGTAGATGTATTACGATTAATGGCGATGGCCTTGAATGGAAATCATGTTAATGATCCTCAAATTATCTATACTAAGACTAGATACTTAAAAGTAGAGCTGCTAGGCGATAGTAAAGATAAGGAACCAATTCCAGTTAACCTAGATGGTGAAATTGGTGGTCATTTACCAATTGATTTTGAAAATCTAAAGCAGCATATTGAATTTTATGTTGGTTAATATAAAATAGAGACTAATAATTTGTTAGTCTCTATTTTTTATAAGGAGAAAAAATGAAAAATCTTGTACATCATTTAAGCACAAGCATTAATGGGATTGCTGAATGGGCTGTAATTTTTTATGTTGTTTTTCCTTTATTTGGCTTTATTGCTAGTTTGGTGTATTTAGTAAAGAAAGAAAAAATCAAAGCAGAGGCAACAGCTTGCTATGCACTGCTAGGTTTGTTAGTAAATATAATTTTCTATATGATGTTTGGAAGATAGGGGTATGTATGGCAATTAAATTAATTGCAGTAGACTTAGACGGCACTTTGCTCAATAGCGGAAACGCAATTTCACCTGAAACCTTGAGAACCTTGCAAGTAGCACATGGCATGGGAATTAAAGTCGTACTTGCTTCAGGTCGTCCTCTTTCGGGTGTGATGCCATTTGAGACTCAATTGGGACTAGAAGGACCAGAAGAATACGCAGTTGTCTTTAATGGAGCTGTGGTTCAAGATTTATCGGGAAAAGTTTTAATGAGTCAAGAGATGGATTACCGTGATTTTGAAGTAATGCTTCGTTTGCAACGGCTTGCCCATGTGAACCTGCACTTTGAAACGACTGAACGCTTTTGGACTTTAGATCGTGATCTTTCAGTGCAAATGCAAATTAATGCAGCCTTAACTGATAACGAGATTAGAGTCCGTGAGCGTAAAGAAATTCCGCAAGACTTTACTTTCAATAAGGTTGGTTTTACTTGTGCAAAAGGTAGCGACCAGATTGAAAAACTGTGGAATTCTATCCCATATTGGGCCTTTGAATCTTATGATATCGTTCGCAGCTTAGATAACTGTATTGAGTTAAACGGTATCGGTGCTTCAAAAGGTAATGCCTTAATGGATTTAGCTCAACGGTTAAAAATTAATCCAGAAGATGTTATGGTCTTTGGTGATCAAGGTAATGATGTTTCGATGTTTGAAAATCCAAGCTTTAAGAAAATTGCAATGGGAAATGCGATTGAAACTATTAAAGAAAAAGCTGACTTTGTAACAGATGACAATGACCATAATGGAATAGCAAAAGCACTTAAAAAATTTGTAATTTAATTTAAGTACTCCTGTCGCAGTAGACAGGAGTATTTTTGTAAAAAAATATTATAATATATCAAAAACAAAACAGTTGTAATGTTAACTCGAAAAAATGATAGACTATAATTGTATAATAAATAAGTTAAGAATTAAGGCATGATGACGGGGTAATAGTTTTGATCAAAAGTAAAAACCTATTGAATGTTATTAAAAAAGTTAGTTTTAGCTTAATGATTGTCTTTATTTACGTAATGGGGACTTATATTCCACTACCATTTGCTGAAATTACAAAGGAATATGCACAGACCATTAATCATACTCCGATTACCTTATTAGGCATATTTAGTGGAGCCAATTATGCTCGAATATCAATTTTTTCTGTGGGACTTAATCCACTTATGTTTTCAATGCTGATCTTGCAGCTGTTAATGATGACGAAACTTTTTGGCTTTGATGCCTTATCTCAACCGCAAATCGAATTTTTTATGCAGGTGATTACACTTGCGTTGACAATTTTACAAGCAGTTCTTTTAGTCTTCGGTATGACACCACAAAGAGATTTCCGGCGAGACTTTGAGATGATAGTAATTTTAATTGCTGGTTCTTGCCTAGTTGTCTGGCTTTGCTATCGGAATATTAAATATGGAGTTGGTGCGAGCGCCCCGATTATTTTGACTAGTATTATGACGGGGGCTATTCCAAATATTTTTAGTAATATTAAAATGTTACTAAAGTTTAAGCATGCTTGGATTTGGATTACTTTATTGTTTGTATTTATTTTACTATTTATTCTTTTTTGGATGGCCTTTAATAAAGCTTACTATCCATTAAGAGTTATTAATCCGAGTTTACCGTCTAAAAGTAAAGCTATGCTTGTCCCAATCGGATTAAACATGTCAGCAATGATGATGTACATGGTGGGGATGGCCATTTTAACTTTACCTGTAATGATTGCACCATATTTTAGGTCTAATAAAGTGCTCAATAGTTGGCAGTTTTCAGTCACTTTCTCAGCCGTAATGGCCATTTTACTATTTTATTTTTTCATGTTTGTGGCCTTTAACCCTAAAGATCAAGCAAAGTCAATGCGAAATAATCATAATTATATCTTAGGTATCGAGCCAGGTAGACCCACTCAAAAATATCTTCGAAAATTGATTTGGATACTCGGGTTTCCTGGAGCTATATTGAATGCTGCTCAATTGGTATTAGGATTATATGGATCGCACTTTATGGGAAGATATGCTGGTTTTGCAGTTATTCCGATGAATGTTGTAATGATAGTTATGTTTATGAGCGGAATTCGTGATCAAGTGGCAACTCTCATGTTTCCATATAAGTATGACCGCTTAGAAAGAGAAAATTAAAATGGAATATTTTATCCCGGCTTGGCATGAAGATAATAGTGATTGGTCTGTTGCAATTCCATCGATTACTATTTTAGACGCAACAAGTCACATGCGTATTTTGCAAAATAATGGTCATGAAGTGGGTGTTATTATTACTAATTATGAACCTGGATTAATGACGCAGTTAAATCAATTGAATTATTATCCTGATCATCTGTTTTCAATTTATGATTATTTACAAGGCATCCACAATTTAGAAAGTAGAGTCGTTGAAATAAATGATTTTGCTTGGCCAAAGAATGCAATTTTTGACTATACTCCATTTAGAACGATAATAGCAAATAAAGATAAATTCATTGCCAAAGTCTTTTATGATTTTGCGGGAAAAGTTATTCGTATTGAGCACCATGGAGATACGTCGTCTGAAAACTATACATTGATCATGGATAGTCGAGGCTTTATTTCTTCTAAAAATACAGAACATGAAGTTACTTTTTATGATCCGTACGGCAATTGGCGTTTTAAGCAAGATAGAGCGTCTGGAAAGATAACAATTAACCCTAATTTTAATTTTTATCAAAAAACGACCTATTCTAATATTAAAGATTTAATTAATGAAGTTTTACAGCAATACTTAGAAAAGAACTTAAAAAATTCCGATCATTTGATTGTGACCCTCGATAATGATAGTTTGGTAAATTTAAAACAACTTAAGCATTCAAATGTAATTTTTATGATTAATCCAAAGCAATTTTATCAAGAAAAGCTATCAAATTTGAATCAAGGAAATTTACTAGTTAGCAAAATAGACTTGGCTGATAAATTAGAGCAGCAATATCCTGAACGATTTAACGTTAATGTAATCCCCGCTTATAATTCTGAATTTAGACTAGGCCACAGTTCTAGAGAGCGAGTACAAAGGATTGCTTTCTTTGCAGAAAATGCAAATCAAGAAGATATTGAAAAAATTATTAAGCATTTGTGCGAATATGTAAGTCATGATTTTAAGAATAAAAGTATTCAAATTTTCACTTATAGCCTTGATAAGGATAACTGGGTAAATCAGGTAATTGACAAAATTAAGAAAGACAATAAAGGAAAGTGGATTATTAGTAGTGGCGATGAAAAAGAAAATGTTGAAAATATTGAAATTACTGGCTTAAGTAAAACTAAAGTATTGCCACAGATTAAAATAAAAGAATTACGATTAACTAATATTTCTCAGTTGCTTAAAGCATTAGATAAGACTCGTGTGCTGATAAGTTGGGGTAGCGGGGATGAATTAATGCAAATGGTAGCTGTAAGTGTTGGAATTCCACAAATTCAAAATTTTGCTTCAAAGACAGTGATTCATCAAAAAAATGGGTACATTTGCCAATCATCTGAAGAAATTGATATGCCACTTAATGATTATTTAAACAATTTAACAGCTTGGAACAATGCAATTGTATATAACGTTAAAATGCTAAATCGTTATTCGGAAGAAAACATTATGAAACGTTGGGAAGAATTACTAGGTGATGCAAAATGAGAGTCTTACAATTAGGATCGATCGACTGGTCTAAAAAGTATGAGTTAACCAAAAACTTAGAGTGGCATTTCAATGATTTCCCTCCTGTTGAAAAAGTTGATAAAAAAGATCCTAAGAAAAAAAAGATTGAAATAAAAAATTATGATGTAATTTTAATTACAGGTCCAACCAATTTAACTAAAAAGAATTGGGCTGATTTAAAAGGTATGGTTCCACCGTATCAGGTTCTTTATTTACCTAAGATTCTAGAAACTGCTGATAAAAATGAAGAGTATTTTTTGAAAAGTATTGCTGCTCAAGAAATTACTGAAGATCCCCAATATCTAATTAGTAAATTAGAAGAGCGATATTTTGAAGGCCAAACAGGGAGTCGTGTTGCAGCTGTTGATTTTAAGCTTAATGATCGACAAATACACAGCTTTGAATATTTAGGTCATGGTGAATTGAAGCTGAATTTAGATACCAATAACCAATGGATCAATCTGGGAGTCTATAAAACAGGGATTTATGTCGACCCGAGTAAGCGGATGAACTTTTGGTTGACGATGAAAAATAATAACTTCAAAGTTCGAATGAGAATATTTATTCAAAATCCTGGTTCAGATGGGGATGTTAAGGATCAAGTTGTCATTGATTTAACTAAGTTTCAAAATGATGAATATTTTTCTCAACTTGAAGTACATGATTATTATCGAACCGCGACTATTAGTTTAGAGGCTAAGGGAAGTGGCGAGTTGATTATCGGTACACTTCATGCACGGTGGGGACGTGATGGAGCTGGTTACTTTATCAGTGGTGGAAAACGTATTGTTGATCCGACAACTCGTGAAGATATTGCTTATTACTTTATGCCTGGTGATTTGAAGCCCCCATTAAATGTTTACTTCTCAGGTGCACGTAGTCGAGAGGGCTTCGAAGGCTATTTTTTAATGAAACGATTAAATGCTCCAATGCTTTTATTTACAGATATGCGATTGGAGGTAGGAGGATTCTATGATGATGCAAATGGTTACTTTGGTAAAGAAATTATTAAAGTAATTAGGCAAACTTTAAAGAAATTAGGATTTGATTCATCTCAATTAGTAATGACTGGTATTTCTATGGGGACTTATCCAGCAATAAAATATGGTGCAAAATTAAAACCATATGCAATTAATGTGGCTAAGCCCTTATTGAACTTAGGTTATATAGCACGTCGAGCTGCTTTAGAGAGACCGGGCGGCTTTGACACCATTTTTGATGTTGACGGGCTAATTAACCGATCCTTATCTTTTGAAAAGCTAACAGAATTAGATAAAAAAACTATGCATGATTTTGATCAAAGTGACTTATCTCAAACTAGACTTTTTGTAGCTTATATGAAAAATGATGATTATGATGATCATGCAGTAACTGAACTAAAAAAATCACCAGCTGTAAGAAAGGCTATTCAGTTTTCAATTAAAGGTTTTGATGGTCGACATAATGATGATCCAGCTGTTAACTATTGGTTTATTTATCGTTTGTATGAAATTATGGGGAATTTTGGACGAAAGTATGAATAATGAAAATTATTAATCAAATATATTGGGATCGAATTAATGAGACCTACATGTATGGAACAAAATTAAGTAAGAAAATAGATGAAAAAGTATTCTTCCAAAATAATTTAATGGCGCCAGGTGAAAAAATTATGCGTTGGTCATCTAGTCTTAATTACCAGGCATACAAAGAAGTTCCGCGTTTGCCAATTTTACTAAGTGGTAAAAAATATCGTATAAAAATAAATATGAAAGTAACTCCTGCAGATACTGCAATTTTTTGTTTACGTTTTTTTGATATACAAACCGATGAAATTAGTAAAGTTGTATTTTCATCGATGGAAAAGGAATTTATCTATCCTAGTCAAGCTGTATCATATACTTTCGAAATTGTTAATGGTGGATGCAGTGAAATTAGTTTTGCTAAAGTTCAACTTGGAAGAGCTGATTTACCTTTAAATGTTTTTGATGGATTCTTTGTAATGCCACTAAATCAACCTAAAGAAGTAAAGAAAGTAGCCTTGATTTTAGTAGCAGATAATAAAAGAGCCAGAGAACTTCCAGAAGACTTAAAAACGACTATTAAAGATACGCAAGTCTTTATGGGTTATATTAGTTGGCAAGAATTATTTAATCCTATTTTGAAATTAGAATCTTGGTTAGAAAAACAGAAGGACCAGACAGTAATTATTTTTAGTAGTGATAAACAAATTGATCAAATTTTAGAAAATTCATTGGCAAGAAAATATGATTTTGAATTTATAACTTCGAATTATACTTTGGAAAATCAAGGGCAACAGCCGTGGTTTCTGCCAGAGATGGTTAAGCTTGATCAACATCAGGTTCTCAATAATGTAGAACGATATTTGAGGAAGTGATAAAGCGTGTTGACAGATGAACTTAGGTTAAGAAAGCCAAAAAAGATTCTCAAAAAAATAAATAAATTAGCGCCTCAAATGAGAAAAATGAGCGATGCACAATTACAAAATCAAACCAAGATTTTTAGGGAGCTTCTTAGAAAAGGAAAAACGCTAGAGGATATTTTACCCGAAGCTTTCGCGACTGTTAGAGAAGCGGATTATCGAGTATTGGGCCTTTATCCTTATGATGTTCAAGTTCTAGGAGCCATTATGCTGAGCCAAGGTTCGATTGCAGAAATGAAAACTGGTGAAGGAAAAACTTTAGTAGCGACGATGCCTCTTTATTTAAATGGGCTAACTGGAAAGGGAGCTATGTTAGTGACGCCTAATGGCTATTTAGCTGCTCGGGATGAAAAAGATTTAGCGCCAGTTTATGAATTTCTGGGTTTAACAGTTAGTTTAGCCTTTTTGAGTGCTGATGATGAGGGAAAAAAGGCAACACCACAAATGAAGCGTAAATGGTATGGAAGCGATATCACTTATACTACTGCTTCATCTTTAGCTTTTGATTATTTGTTTAACAATTTAAGTAGTACAAAAGATAGACAATATTTAAGACCATTTAATTTTGTCATTATTGATGAGGTAGACCAGGTTTTACTTGATGAAGCTGAATCGCCATTTGTGGTGTCATCTAAACCAAGTGTTCAATCAAACTTATACGGTTTAGCTGATAAATTTGTTAATTTATTAGATAGTGAAAATGATTATGAATTCCGCAAAGATGATGGTATCTTTTGGTTAACTGCTCATGGAATTGAAAAGGCAGAACGCTTTTTTAAATTGAAAGACTTATTCGATGAGCAAAGTAGGCCAGTTTATCGGCATATTGTTTTAGCAATGACTGCTCATCTAATTATGCGGAAGGGTCATGATTATTTAGTCGTTAAAGGGAAAGTGATCCTACTAGATGAGGATAGTGGGCGTTTAAAGCGTGGCGTTCAAGTAAGTACTGGGTTACATCAAGCTATTGAAGCTAAAGAAAAAGTTGAATTAACAAATATTCAAAAAACTGCTGCATCAATTACTTTCCCAGCCTTGTTTGGTTTGTTTAATAAGGTAAGTGGTATGAGTGGTACTGCTAAAGTCAATGAAGAAGAATTTTTGGATATTTATAATTTAAAGGTTACTCGCATCCCAACTAATCGTCCTGTTATCAGAAAAGATAAAAAGCCTATTTTATTTTTAACAACTCGAGATAAATTAATGGCTGCAATTGATTATGTCGTAAAACTTCATCAGACAGGTAGGCCGGTTTTGCTAGTTGCAGGGTCAGTAGAAAATTCGGAAATTATTTCTGAGCTATTACTAAATATGGGAATACCCCATAATGTTTTAAACGCCTATAGTGTTGCTTATGAAGCTCAAATTGTTAAACGTGCTGGACAAAAGGGCGAAGTTACGATTGCAACAAATATGGCTGGTCGTGGTACAGATATTAAGTTAGGAAAAGGTGTAAAAGAACTAGGTGGTTTAGCAGTAATTGGTACTGAAATGCTTCCTAAAAGAGTTGAATTGCAGCTAGCTGGTAGAGCGGGAAGACAGGGAGATCCGGGTTCAAGTCAGTTTTTTATTTCACTGGAAGATGATTTTATTTCTAGTAACAACACTAATAGACAGAAAAAATATTATCGTCGGTTAATGAAAAAAAAGCAAAGAGGTAAGGATTTAGTAACGCTAAAGTCACCAATTACAAAATTTAGCTTACGTATGTTGCGTGATCGAGTAGCAGCAATGAGTGCCCTGCAGCGAACTGTAACGAATAAAGGAGAAATAATTTTATCTCTGCAGCGAAAAAATTATTATGATATGCGTGACCGGGTAATGGCAAAGAAGGATTTACAGGCAGACATTGATCAGGTAATTGTGCAAGGTATAGATCTCTATTTTAAAAAAGAAAAAATTAAAAATAAAAACGACTTGAAGTACTTTATTAATGAACATGTAACCTATAATAAAGTTATGCTTCCAAAAAATTTAGAAAATATCCAAGATTATAAAAAATATTTGAATAAAATTATTAATAAAGTTATTGATCAAAAAAAGGGAACTTTAATAAACAAGAAACAACTTAATAATTTCTATCGTCAAATAATTATTGCTGCAATGGATGGTTGCTGGATTGATGAAGTGGATAAAATTTCAAAATTGAAAATTGAGGCACAGGGTTGGACAAATTCAGGTCGTCCACAAGATTTGTTACAACACCAAGCAGCATTTAAAATGTATTTACAGTTTTGGGATAAGATTACCCTAGCAATTTTTGACAATTTGCTTTTGAGTCAAATTAATATAAATGAAAAGGGTCAATTGGTTGTTATATTTAATTAGTTGAGGCAAATAATGACAGTATACAATGTGAATTTAGGAATAGGTTGGGCCAGCTCTGGTGTTGAATATGCACAGAAGTATCGTGATCAAAGTTTTAGAAAAGCTGGAATTGATGCTAAGTTTATTTTTTCAGACTTGATTTTAGATAATAATATTGGTGATCTGACTGCTAATATGGGCTTTAAAAATCAAAGTGTTATTTGGCTATATAACTTTTTTACAGATATTAAGATTGCTAAGACATCGTATACCTTAACGAAGTTTGAAGCTAGCCTGAAATTTAAAAACTTCACTAAAGAAGTTAATAATAATGGAAAAGAAGTTGTTTATAAATTAAAAGATAATTTTTATGCTGTTGCGAGATTGTGTGATGAGCAAAAAGATATTATTGACCAAGTTGTCTATCAAAAAAATAATACTATTTTAAGACGCGATTTCTATTCTTACACTAAGTATGCAGCAGAATACTATTTAGGTGCAGCTGAAAATAATCGTGTAGTTTTCAGAGAATTTTATAATGAAGATGGGTCCGTTGCATATACTCAGCATTTAAATAATGATCAAGAGACCTATGAATTTACAAATGGTGAAATTATTTATTCTAAAGATGAATTATATTTAAAGATGCTCAAAGCACTTCATTTTGTTAAAAATGATGTCATTATATTGGATCGTGAGGATGAAGATAAGACTTTAATTAATGGACAGTTAATTTTTGAAAATCATGGCTTAGCCAAAATTATTGTTGTTGTGCATGCTGATCACTATGATAAGCATTTTACTAATGATAAGCATGTTTTATGGAATAATTTTTATGAATATCAATTTTCACATGCTTCAGAAGTAGCAAGCTTTGTAGTGGCAACGCCGGCACAAAAGAAAGTACTAGAAGAACAATTTCAAAAATATTATCATATTACACCCCGTGTTGATTGTATCCCGGTTGGTAGTCTGTTGAAGTTAACTTATCCGGTTAAAAAACGTGAGCCATTTTCACTCATTACTGCATCGCGTTTAGCTAAAGAAAAGCATCTTGATTGGATTGTTAAAGCTGTGATTGCTGCTAAGAATCAAATTCCAGAACTAAAGCTTGATATCTATGGTAATGGCAGCGAAGGAGCAGCTCTTGACGAAATGATTAAAAAACACCAGGCTGAAGATTATATTCATTTAAAGGGGCAACACGATTTAAAAGATATTTATGTTAAATATCCAGCTTATATCGCTGCTTCAACCAGTGAAGGTTTTGGATTATCATTACTTGAAGCGATTGGCTCAGGATTAGCCATGATTGGTTTTGATGTTCCTTATGGAGATCCAACCTTTATTAAAAATAATGAGAATGGGTATTTACTGCCTTATGACGAGGATTGGAATGAGTATCGCAAGGTGGAATTATTGACTAAGGCAATTATTAAATTGTTTAAGCAAAGTGATCTAAAAGCCTTTAATGAAAAATCATATCAAATTGCGGAACCTTATCTAACTGATCGCGTAGCTAAGCAATGGAAAGAAGTATTGGGAGAATTAACAAATGATTAACTTATTTGAAAATTTGGATGTCGCATCAACTGATTTCTTGAGGTCGCAACTTTTCGCTGGGCTTAATATTCCTTCAGTCGTTATTCATGATGATGGTTTTTTACCCAAAGAAGTAGATTCTCCAATCAAATTTTATTGTAAGGTTACCGACCGAAATACTCCCTTATATTTTGATAAAGTTAAGATACCAAAGTTCTATCGTATTGTTGCTACGGCGCAAAAAGGTGAAATTTTTGATCTTCATCAAAAGAAAGCTGATATTGTTTTTGCTGCTACGGATAATAATCGTTTAGTTAAAGAAGTAAGGTGGTTAGACGATAAGGGGCAATTAAGCTGGATTGATCATTATAATCGTGAGGGGAGAATTTTTGCCAAGACTTATTTGAATAATGGGCAAGAAGCTTTACGAAAGTACTTTGATAATGAGGGAAAAACTGTAATTGTTCATTATTTAATAGCTGGAGATATTTTACTTTTTGATGCTGATCAAACAAGACATTTCCCTAATTTGGTCCAATTTATGCAATATTATTTAAAGGTACGCCATTATAAGGTAGATCATATTTTTTATAATACTTTGAATCAATCACTGTTCGTTAGTTTAGGCATGGATGAAGGAGGCTCGGATACGCTGTTTTGGCATGAAAAATTAGGTGAAGAGTTGCCAGGAAATATGACCTACCTCTCAAAGAATGGTACACGTACTAAGCATGTAGTATTTGAAAATTATTTAGATTGGGAGAAGTGGAAAAATAAGGTACCTAAAGATGGTAAGTTAGATTTTCGCTTTTTAGGGATGATTTATCCACATGCACGTGGTAATAAATTACGTCCAGAGGCTGTCATTTTGACTAATTCTGACCAAATAGAACACTTGCAAGAAATAGTTGAAGCACTACCTAATATTAATTTTCATATTGCAGCTATAACAGAAATGTCATCTAAGCTTTTAGATTTTGATAAATACAATAATGTTCACTTGTATCCTAATGCTACACCGAAGAGAATGAAGGATTTATATCAGTCGTGCGACATCTATTTTGATATTAATCATGGTAATGAAATTCTTGATGCTGTTCGTGGCGCATTTGAACAAAATATGTTAATTGTTGGCTTTAAGAATACTCTGCATAATCCTAATTTTGTAAGTCCAGATAGTATTTTTGAAGATGATCAAGTGAATGATATGGCATTGAGAGTTAATGAAGCGTTAGAGGACACAAAAAAGATGCAAGAATTTGTTGATGACCAGCGATTAACTGCTGGAGATACAACGGTTGAAAATTATCGAAAGGTAATTGGAGCATTGAATCATGAATGAAAAGGGTAAAACGCTTGTTGAAAAACATGCATTAAAAAGATTAGCGAAAGTAGAAAAGAATAAACAAAAGGCATATGAAAGAAAACCAAAAGAGATCCCTTGGAAGACAATTATTATGGGAATATGTTTTACAATTATTTTAGTAATGATTTTATTACAGACTTTTGTTAGATAAAAATTTGTACTAAATAAGGCAAAGTAGTGAAATATATACTTTGCCTTATTTTTGTCATCTTTTTATAAAGAAATCGATCTGTTCGATGTTATGTTTGTAAGAAAGAAGATAATATAACAATGCGAAAAAATTGAAAAGAAAAATTATTAGTAAACTTCATTTAAACTTACTAAAAATCAACAAAAATCACTAAATAATATATTAAATTCTATGTGTAATTTAATAACGATTGATGTATTATAAATTCAGGTACTACTATTAATTTAACGGTTATATAACTTGGTTATAATTAAAATATTACTACTAGGAATAAATACATTAGAGGCACAGCTTATGAGAAGATATTTTAGAAATAGAAAACGTCAAAAACATGTTAAACATTATGTTGATCCTAATGCAATTAGAGACGACAAGGATGATGCAACTTCTTATTTGAAAGATATTGCAGGGCTAGCTACAATTCTTGGCGTTGGAGCAACTGGTGGAGCTTTGCTTCCTAACGGGCGAGTATATGCGGCTCAAACTTCCGTTGATCCAAAATCTCAAGTTGTTGGATCTGTTTCTGACTTTATTAAAAGTGGAGCATCAGATACTACTGGTAGCAAGTCCGATAACAAGACTTTTAGTATTAGTGCGTCTGAGGATAAGACTAAATCGACTTCCGCATCTAAAAGTACTCAACTATCTCAAAGTCTTTCAAAATCTGTGAGCCAGTCAATTAGTCAATCTGAATCTTTAAGTCATTCGTTAAGTGAATCTGAAAGTGTCCTTAGTTCACTAAGCTTAGCTAAGAGTAAAGAAAAAGAAGCTAAGTCTAATAAACAACAATCAAGTACTTCACATAAGTCAAATACCAAAGAGAGCCAATCTGAAACAACAAATGTAAAAAAGAGTGAACAAAATAATAGACAAAGTGCTGAAAAATCTCTCTCAAATGGTTCTACTTCTGCTAGCCAAGAACAGAATTCTACATCTGTTTCTACCTCTAATGATATTACTAACGGGTTACAGTCAAGCCTTAATCTAAGTAATGATCTTTCTTCATTATCTAACTTACCATTAGCCTTTAATAGTGTTTCTAGCAATAATTCCACTTCAAATAATTCAAATTCTCAATTATCAGTTGCTTTAGCTGCTAACTTTATGACTTTGGCAGCAACGAATGATGCTGTTGTTAAGCCAACATTTTCTGGTACTGTATGGCTTGATGCAAATGGAAAATCATATAGCGGAACTAATGTACCAAATTATACTTTTAGATTATCTACTTATGGTTCTTCTACAGTAAAGAATCCGCAATTTATTGTTGCAATTCCAGCAGGATTTACTGCTACTCCAAGCGATTTTACTTTCAATGGTAGTACTTATCCTGGGAAAGTTTCATCAGTTACTTATCTTGGTGAAGTAGAAGATAGTGCAAATAAGGCCAATGTACAATTATTTGAAATTTCCTTAACTGGTGATACGCCAAATTATGATAAACCAGTTAGTGGTCAAGTTAAGTTGAGTATAAATTCACAGTCTAGTGGACAATATACGTATAATGACTGGAATTTACCATTGATTTCTGAATTGTCTGAATATGGAAATGAAGGTGCTGTGGCCGGTGCTGGTGGTGGTTCATATACATTTAACGTTAACGGAAAGACCTATAATGTGGTAAAAAGTACGTGGACGGTTAATGAACAACAATGGACTGGCGCTGGAAGTACTGTTACTTACGCTGTAAACCAAGCAGTAAAGCCAACATTCACTGGTATTGCTACTTTAGGTAATCTTTCTAATGGCACTTTTGTTTCAGCTGACGGTACTAACTACAATACTGATACCCCATCAGGACAATTACCTACATTAAATATTCGTTTGTCAACAAATGGTACTACGACTGTTACTAATCCACAATTTATTGTTACAATTCCTAAAGGATTTAAGGTAACTGGTAATAGCTTAATTTCATCTGATACTGTAACTAAATATTTTGATGGTAATTTCAAAGGAACTAATAATTTTAATAGCAGTGATTACAGTGTTAAATCATTAGGAACAAATAGTAATGGTGAAGAAGTTTACAGCGTAAAGCTAAACTTCAATCCATCTGAAAGTGACAATAAAGATTTAGGGTTACAGTTTAAATTAGCTGTAGATACAAGTGCCAAAGGTAATTTTAAATATGACAGCACCACTCCGTTAGTAACTGAACTTGCAAGTGATGGCCAAAGTACAGCAGGAACATCTACAGTTACAGTTAATGGCACAACATATGACGTTGTAAAGAGTAGTAACGCAATAAATGTAAGCTACTATATAAATGATGCACAATTACCGTCATTTACTGGTGATGTAGCTTTTGGTAATTTAAATTCCTCAAATCAATTTGTATCTGGAAGTTCAATTAACTATACATCGACGAGTACAAATCTTCCGACTCTTTCTGTTCGTTTGTCGACAAATGGTACTTCCACTGTTAAAAATCCACAATTTATTGTGATGATTCCTAAAGGATTTACTTCTAGTACATCTGATTTTGGGTTAATTCCCGCTAATTCAGGAAATTACTTTAATGGAGTATTTAATGGATCTAACAAAAGTAAAGATTACTCAATTCAAGATTTAGGTAAAATTGGGCCAAATGGCGAACAACTCTTCAAAATAACATTAAACTTTAATCCAAGTTGGTCTCCAGCAAGTAATTTTGGTGGTCAATTTAAATTAACTTTAGATCCAACACAAAAGGGTTACTATACATATGATTCGAAAACTGCACCAATAGTGTCTGAGCTTGCAAGCGATGCAACATCAAGTGTAAGTGGAGATAATAAAACATATACATTTGATGCTAATGGGCAAAATATTAAGGTTGTAAATAGTAGTTACGCATCTTCAAACAGTATTAATTACGGCATTGATACAAATGAACTACCAACCTTCACTGGTACTGCCAATCTACTTGACGCTAACGGAAATCCGATAGCAGATAATACAGTATACAGTGGCACGCAAGTTCCACAATATACTTTCCGCTTATCCACTGCTGGTAATTCAACTGTTCAGAATCCTAAATTTATTGTAATGATTCCTGCAGGCTTCACTGCAACTACAGATTCATTTAAATTTACGTATGGCTCCTATGACGGAACGGCTAAAGTTGAAGAAGTAGATGGTAAAGGACCAAATGGTGAACAACTTTTTGAAGTTACATTATCTGGTGCTACACCAAACTTTACGACTGCTCAAGTTACTGGCTCTATAACTTTAACGCCAAACTTTACTGGTGAAAACGGTGGTAGTCATACTTATTCAAATTCTACAGCACCGTTAATATCGGAACTTTCAACAGATGGTCAAGCTGGTAGAGGTACATATACTTTTACTACGAATGCAGGCCCTATAAATGTTGTTCAAAGTAATCAAACTGTAAATTGGCTTAATGCAGGAACTACTGGTGCAAACAGCGGAGTAAGTGCTACTTACATTATTCAAGTGGGTAAAGAAAAGTTGGCAACAGATGCTTACTCTATCAGTAACATTAAAGCGACACCTCATGAAGGTAAGACTAGTAATGATGCTGGATATGAACAACTTAGCTTTACTTTTACTCCAAAAGGTGAATTAAAAGATGGGCAATACTTTGATGTTCACTTAGGCTTACCAAATCAAAATGGTATTGAGTTATATGACAACATGCTAGGGGCTAATCTTCCTATTTATGCAAAAGATGGTACTCAAGTTGGTACTGCCTATAAGATGGGAACATATTATAGAGTTGTCTTTAACTCAAATGCTGAAAAAGTTACTACCGGTAATAATCATCCAAGTTGGACTTTAAACTTGAATTGGGGTAATCCTCAGTCTCAACAGCCATCAATTAGCACTAATCAAAGTAGTAGTAATACTACCGACTTAGGTAAGGTGTATGTATATCAATATACAGACGATCAATCTAAGAATGGAATGGGATTTGCCTACACTCCAACAAATGACGTAAATATTAATGGACAAACATTTGCTAGTGGATTACATATTCAAGGTGAATATGTTTACAGTAAACAATATCTTGAATACAACAAGAAAACAATGCCGGAAATTACATTTCCTTACAATAGAACCTGGAGTCCAAATAATGGTGTCGTTACAAATACTGACTGGTATAACAATATTGGCTTTCAAATTGCTACTAGTGGAGCAACTAAGTCCCAACAAAATACAAGCAATAATTTTGATTTAACTATTACTGTAGGTAAAAGCGATCAATTTAATTATAATTGGGCTTCTGATGCTGATATAGAAAAGCAAATTAAAAATAACTTTGCGTGGTATGTGAACAATGAGTTAAGTAATGAGGTCACAGGTACGACTTCTGACCAAGTTTACTTGAAGAATGAAGTAAAAAAGGATACACAAACTACTTCAGATGTAGTTGTGACACATGAAGACGTAACTACAACAGATGGAACTCTTAAGAGAATTTACCATGTCCAAATTAGTGATCCAAATGTTCGTTTAGGAAGTGTACCTGGTACTTCTCAAAGTGGTATTATTTTTCCACTATCAGTAACTGCTAAAAGTGCATTTACGATGCCGACTGATATTAAGTCATATCAAGAAGATTTAAATGCAGCAGCTACAGTAGATAAAGATAATTATGCTAATTATCCACAATATGGGTTAAAAACTTCAAATGAAGCACTCCAAAATGCTTTGATTAATACACAACACCCAACTATGGTTATAAAAAATAATACTAGCAATGAGGTTGTTCCTGAGCCTTCTAATTTTTATTACAATACTTGGAAATCCTCTATTGGTTATAACAATAATCGCGGTGTTAATAACTCAGCCGATGCATCTAACTATAGAACAGCTACACTTGAATTTTACAATGATAATGATCCAGCTAATCCAGTTCTAATTGATGGTACAACTATTGATTATCAAGGTGCTTCTGATACTCCAATTGATTTTGCAAATGCTACATCAACTTTAGCTGACTTAATAAGTAAAGGTTATACTTTAGAAAAAGTTGAAGATCCTAATGGAAATGTAATGACACCAGGACCTGACGGAAAACTTGCTTTAAGTGATTATCCTTATGGAAACTTAATTAACTCTTCTAATATATTCAAAGTTTATTTGCATTACACTGACGTTCAAAGCATTAGCACAAGTCAAAGTGTGTCTACCAGTATTTCAAATAGTTATTCAATTCAAAGATCTGAAAGCAGAAGTGAATCATTAAGTATTAGTGAAGCTACGTCAGGAAGTATAAGCAGAAGCTTAAGTAATTCAATTAGCCAGAGTGAAAGTACTAGTAGGTCACTCAATCAAAGTGAAAGTCTGAGTCATTCAACAAGCCAGAGTGAAAGCTTAAGTAACAGCTTGAGTCAGAGTGAGAGCTTGAGTAACTCCTTAAGTCAAAGTGAAAGTTTGAGTAACAGCTTGAGTCAAAGCGAAAGCTTAAGTAATTCCTTAAGTCAGAGTGAGAGCTTGAGCAACAGCTTGAGTCAAAGCGAGAGTTTGAGTAACAGCTTGAGTCAGAGTGAGAGCTTAAGCAACTCCTTAAGTCAGAGTGAGAGTTTGAGTAACTCCTTAAGTCAGAGCGAGAGTTTGAGCAACAGCTTGAGTCAAAGTGAGAGCTTAAGCAACTCCTTAAGTCAAAGCGAAAGCTTATCTAACTCCTTGAGTCAGAGTGAGAGCTTATCTAACTCTTTGAGCCAAAGTGAAAGTTTGAGTAACAGCTTGAGTCAAAGCGAAAGCTTGAGTAACTCCTTAAGTCAGAGCGAGAGTTTGTCTAACTCACTAAGTCAAAGTGAGAGCTTGAGTAACAGCTTGAGTCAAAGCGAGAGTTTGAGCAACTCCTTAAGTCAAAGTGAAAGCTTGAGTAACAGCTTGAGTCAAAGTGAGAGCTTGAGTAACTCCTTAAGTCAGAGTGAAAGCTTAAGCAACAGCTTGAGTCAAAGCGAGAGCTTATCTAACTCCTTGAGTCAGAGTGAGAGCTTGAGTAACTCCTTGAGTCAAAGTGCGAGTTTGAGCAACTCCTTGAGTCAAAGCGAGAGTTTATCTAACTCCTTAAGTCAGAGTGAAAGCCTAAGCAACTCCTTGAGCCAAAGTGAGAGTTTGAGTAACTCCTTAAGTCAGAGTGAAAGCTTATCTAACTCCTTGAGTCAAAGCGAGAGTTTATCTAACTCCTTAAGTCAGAGCGAGAGTTTGTCTAACTCACTAAGTCAAAGTGAGAGCTTGAGTAACAGCTTGAGTCAAAGCGAGAGTTTGAGCAACTCCTTAAGTCAAAGCGAAAGTTTGAGTAACTCCTTAAGTCAAAGTGAAAGCTTGAGTAACTCATTGAGTCAGAGTGAAAGCTTGTCTAATTCCTTGAGTCAAAGCGAGAGCTTGTCAAACTCCTTGAGTCAAAGCGAGAGCTTATCTAACAGCTTGAGTCAAAGCGAAAGCTTGAGTAACTCATTGAGTCAGAGTGAAAGCTTGAGTAATTCCTTGAGTCAAAGTGAGAGTTTGAGTAACAGCTTAAGTCAGAGCGAGAGCTTGAGTAACTCCTTGAGTCAAAGTGAGAGTTTGAGCAACTCCTTGAGTCAAAGCGAGAGTTTATCTAACTCCTTGAGCCAAAGTGAGAGCTTGAGTAACTCCTTAAGTCAGAGTGAAAGCTTGTCTAACTCCTTGAGTCAAAGCGAGAGTTTGAGTAACAGCTTGAGTCAAAGCGAGAGTTTGAGTAACAGCTTGAGTCAAAGCGAAAGCTTGTCTAATTCCTTAAGTCAAAGCGAAAGCTTGAGTAACTCCTTAAGTCAAAGCGAGAGTTTGAGTAACTCCTTGAGTCAAAGTGAAAGCTTGTCAAACTCCTTGAGTCAAAGCGAAAGTTTGAGTAACTCCTTGAGCCAAAGCGAGAGTTTGAGTAACAGCTTAAGTCAAAGTGAGAGTTTGTCTAACTCCTTGAGCCAAAGCGAAAGCTTGAGTAACAGCTTGAGTCAAAGCGAGAGTTTGAGCAACTCATTAAGTCAAAGCGAAAGCTTAAGCAACAGCTTGAGTCAGAGTGAGAGCTTGTCTAACTCCTTGAGTCAAAGTGAAAGTTTGAGTAACTCCTTGAGTCAAAGCGAAAGCTTAAGCAACAGCTTAAGTCAAAGTGAAAGCTTGAGTAACAGCTTGAGTCAAAGTAAGAGTTTGAGTAACTCACTAAGTCAAAGCGAAAGCTTGAGTAACTCACTAAGTCAAAGTGAAAGCTTGTCCAACTCTTTGAGTCAAAGCGAGAGTTTGAGTAACAGCTTGAGTCAAAGCGAAAGCTTATCTAACTCCTTAAGTCAAAGTGAAAGCTTGAGTAACAGCTTGAGTCAGAGTGAGAGCTTGAGTAATTCACTCAGCCAAAGCGAGAGTTTGAGTAACTCCTTGAGTCAGAGTGAAAGCTTGAGTAATTCACTCAGCCAAAGCGAGAGTTTGAGCAACAGCTTGAGTCAAAGCGAGAGTTTGTCTAACAGCTTGAGTCAAAGTGAGAGCTTGAGTAACTCACTAAGTCAAAGCGAGAGTTTGTCTAACTCCTTAAGTCAAAGTGAAAGCTTGAGTAACAGCTTGAGTCAAAGTGAGAGCTTGAGTAACTCCTTAAGTCAGAGCGAAAGCTTAAGACAAAGCGAGAGCTTAAGTAACAGCTTGAGTCAAAGTGAGAGTTTGTCTAACTCCTTAAGTCAAAGCGAAAGCTTGTCCAACTCATTGAGTCAAAGCGAGAGCTTATCTAACTCCTTGAGTCAGAGTGAAAGCTTATCTAACTCCTTGAGTCAGAGTGAGAGCCTGAGCAACTCCTTAAGTCAAAGCGAAAGCTTAAGTAATAGCTTGAGTCAAAGTGAGAGTTTGAGTAACAGCTTGAGTCAAAGTGAGAGTTTGAGCAACAGCTTGAGTCAAAGCGAAAGCTTAAGTAATAGCTTGAGTCAAAGTGAGAGTTTGTCTAACTCCTTGAGTCAAAGTGAAAGCTTGAGTAACAGCTTGAGTCAAAGCGAGAGTTTATCTAACTCCTTAAGTCAAAGTGAGAGCTTATCGAACTCCTTGAGTCAAAGCGAAAGCTTAAGTAACAGCTTGAGTCAAAGCGAGAGTTTATCTAACTCCTTAAGTCAAAGTGAAAGTTTGAGTAACAGCTTGAGCCAAAGTGAAAGCTTATCTAACTCATTGAGTCAAAGCGAGAGCTTATCTAACTCATTGAGTCAAAGCGAGAGTTTGAGCAACTCCTTAAGTCAAAGTGAGAGCTTAAGTAACAACTTGAGCCAGAGTGAAAGCTTATCTAACTCATTGAGTCAGAGCGAAAGCTTGTCTAACTCCTTGAGTCAAAGTGAAAGCTTGAGTAACTCCTTAAGTCAGAGTGAGAGCTTGTCCAACTCCTTGAGTCAAAGCGAGAGTTTATCTAACTCCTTAAGTCAAAGTGAGAGCTTATCTAACTCCTTGAGTCAGAGTGAGAGCTTGAATAACTCCTTAAGTCAGAGTGAAAGCTTATCTAACTCTTTGAGCCAAAGTGAGAGCTTGAGCAACAGCTTGAGTCAAAGCGAAAGCTTATCTAACTCCTTGAGTCAAAGTGAGAGTTTGAGTAACTCCTTAAGTCAGAGTGAGAGCTTAAGCAACAGCTTGAGTGAAAGCGAGAGCTTGAGTAACTCCTTAAGTCAGAGTGAAAGCTTGTCTAACTCCTTAAGTCAAAGCGAGAGTTTATCTAACTCCTTGAGTCAGAGTGAGAGCTTGAGCAACAGCTTGAGTCAAAGTGAGAGCTTGTCCAACTCCTTGAGTGAAAGTGAAAGCTTAAGTAACAGCTTGAGTCAAAGCGAAAGCTTGAGTAACTCCTTAAGTCAGAGTGAAAGCTTGAGTAACAGCTTGAGTCAAAGCGAGAGTTTGTCTAACTCCTTGAGTCAAAGCGAAAGCTTGAGTAACAGCTTGAGTCAAAGTGAGAGTTTAAGTAACAGCTTGAGTCAGAGTGAGAGCTTGAGCAACAGCTTGAGTCAGAGTGAAAGCTTAAGCAACAGCTTGAGTCAGAGTGAAAGCTTGTCTAACTCCTTGAGTCAAAGTGAGAGTTTGAGTAACAGCTTGAGCCAAAGTGAGAGCTTATCAAACTCCTTAAGTCAAAGCGAAAGCTTAAGTAACAGCTTGAGTCAAAGCGAAAGCTTGAGTAACTCCTTGAGTCAAAGCGAGAGCTTGAGCAACAGCTTAAGTCAGAGCGAAAGCTTGTCTAACTCCTTAAGTCAAAGCGAAAGCTTAAGTAACAGCTTGAGTCAAAGCGAAAGCTTGTCTAACTCTTTGAGTCAGAGCGAAAGCTTATCTAACTCATTGAGTCAAAGTGAGAGTTTGTCTAACTCATTAAGCCAAAGCGAAAGCTTGAGTAACAGCTTGAGTCAAAGCGAGAGCTTGTCTAACTCCTTAAGTCAAAGTGAAAGCTTGAGTAACTCTTTGAGCCAAAGTAAGAGTTTGAGCAACAGCTTAAGTCAAAGTGAGAGCTTGTCTAACTCCTTAAGTCAAAGCGAGAGTTTGAGCAACTCATTGAGTCAAAGCGAAAGCTTATCTAACTCATTGAGTCAAAGTGAGAGTTTAAGTAACAGCTTGAGTCAGAGTGAGAGCTTGAGTAACAGCTTGAGTCAAAGCGAAAGCTTGTCCAACTCCGTGAGTCAAAGCGAAAGCTTGTCCAACTCCTTGAGTCAAAGTGAGAGTTTGTCTAACTCCTTAAGTCAGAGCGAAAGCTTGTCTAACTCCTTAAGTCAAAGTGAAAGCTTGTCAAACAGCTTGAGCCAGAGTGAAAGCTTATCTAATTCTTTAAGTCAAAGTGAAAGCTTGAGCAACAGCTTGAGTCAGAGTGAAAGCTTAAGTAACTCATTCAGCCAAAGTGAAAGCTTGAGTAATTCCTTAAGTCAGAGTGAAAGCTTGAGCAACAGCTTGAGTCAAAGTGAAAGCTTGTCTAACAGCTTGAGTCAAAGCGAGAGTTTGAGTAACTCCTTAAGTCAAAGCGAGAGCTTGTCTAACTCCTTGAGTCAAAGTGAGAGCTTGAGCAACAGCTTGAGTCAAAGTGAGAGCTTGAGCAACAGCTTAAGTCAGAGTGAGAGCTTGAGTAACTCCTTAAGTCAAAGTGAAAGCTTGTCTAACTCCTTGAGTCAAAGCGAGAGCTTGTCTAACTCCTTGAGTCAAAGTGAGAGCTTAAGTAACAGCTTGAGTCAAAGCGAGAGCTTGAGCAACAGCTTGAGTAACTCCTTAAGTCAGAGTGAGAGTTTAAGTAACTCCTTAAGTCAGAGCGAAAGCTTGAGTAACTCACTCAGCCAAAGCGAGAGTTTGAGCAACAGCTTGAGTCAAAGCGAAAGCTTGTCTAACTCCTTGAGTCAAA
Source organism: Lactobacillus isalae (assembly GCF_947539375.1). Classification (NCBI taxonomy): domain Bacteria; kingdom Bacillati; phylum Bacillota; class Bacilli; order Lactobacillales; family Lactobacillaceae; genus Lactobacillus; species Lactobacillus isalae. Next base: position 1,313,019 of record NZ_OX443569.1, on the reverse strand, counting down.
GCGAGAGCTTGAGTAACAGCTTGAGTCAGAGTGAAAGCTTGAGTAATTCCTTAAGTCAGAGTGAAAGCTTGAGCAACAGCTTGAGTCAAAGTGAAAGCTTGTCTAACAGCTTGAGTCAAAGCGAGAGTTTGAGTAACTCCTTAAGTCAAAGCGAGAGCTTGAGCAACAGCTTGAGTCAAAGCAAAAGCTTGTCTAACTCCTTGAGCCAAAGCGAGAGTTTGAGTAACTCCTTAAGCCAAAGTGAAAGCTTGAGTAACTCATTGAGCCAGAGCGAAAGCTTAAGTAACTCCTTAAGTCAAAGTGAGAGCTTGTCTAACTCATTAAGTCAAAGCGAGAGTTTGAGCAACTCCTTAAGTCAAAGTGAAAGTTTGAGTAACTCCTTAAGTCAGAGCGAAAGTTTGTCTAACTCCTTGAGTCAAAGCGAGAGTTTGAGCAACAGCTTGAGTAACTCCTTAAGTCAAAGTGAGAGTTTGAGTAACTCCTTGAGTCAAAGTGAAAGCTTGAGCAACAGCTTAAGTCAGAGTGAAAGCTTGTCTAACTCCTTAAGTCAAAGCAACAGCTTGAGTAACTCTTTGAGCCAAAGTGAGAGTTTGAGCAACAGCTTAAGTCAGAGTGAGAGCTTGAGTAACTCCTTGAGTCAAAGCGAAAGCTTGAGTAACAGCTTGAGTCAAAGCGAAAGCTTAAGTAACAGCTTGAGTCAAAGCGAAAGCTTAAGTAACAGCTTGAATCAGAGTGAGAGCTTGAGTAACAGCTTGAGTCAGAGCGAAAGCTTATCTAACAGCTTGAGTCAAAGCGAGAGCTTGTCTAACTCCTTAAGTCAAAGTGAAAGCTTGAGTAACTCTTTGAGCCAAAGTAAGAGTTTGAGCAACAGCTTAAGTCAGAGTGAGAGCTTAAGTAACTCCTTAAGTCAGAGCGAAAGCTTGTCTAACTCCTTAAGTCAAAGTGAGAGTTTGTCTAACTCCTTGAGTCAGAGTGAGAGCTTGTCTAACTCTTTGAGTCAAAGCGAGAGCTTGAGTAATTCCTTAAGTCAGAGCGAAAGCTTAAGTAACAGCTTGAGTCAAAGCGAGAGTTTGAGTAACGGCTTGAGTCAAAGTGAAAGCTTGAGTAACTCCTTAAGTCAGAGTGAAAGCTTATCTAATAGCTTGAGTCAGAGCGAAAGCTTAAGTAACAGCTTGAGTCAAAGCGAGAGCTTGAGTCAAAGTGAAAGCTTATCTAACTCCTTGAGTCAAAGTGAGAGTTTGTCTAACTCCTTGAGTCAGAGTGAAAGCTTGAGTAATTCACTCAGCCAAAGCGAGAGTTTGAGCAACAGCTTGAGTCAAAGCGAAAGCTTAAGTAACTCCTTAAGTCAGAGTGAAAGTTTAAGTAACTCCTTGAGTCAGAGCGAAAGCTTGAGTAACTCACTAAGTCAAAGCGAAAGCTTGAGTAACTCACTAAGTCAAAGCGAAAGCTTAAGTAACTCACTCAGCCAAAGCGAGAGTTTGAGCAACAGCTTGAGTCAGAGTGAAAGCTTGAGTAATTCACTCAGCCAAAGCGAGAGTTTGAGCAACAGCTTGAGTCAAAGCGAGAGTTTGTCTAACTCCTTAAGTCAAAGTGAGAGCTTAAGTAACAGCTTGAGTCAAAGCGAAAGCTTGTCTAACAGCTTGAGTCAAAGTGAGAGTTTGTCTAACTCCTTGAGTCAAAGCGAAAGCTTATCTAACTCCTTAAGTCAGAGTGAGAGCTTGAGTAACTCCTTGAGTCAGAGCGAGAGCTTGTCTAACTCCTTGAGTCAAAGCGAAAGTTTGAGTAACAGCTTAAGTCAAAGTGAAAGCTTGAGTAACAGCTTGAGTCAAAGTGAGAGTTTGAGTAACTCCTTAAGTCAGAGTGAAAGCTTGTCTAACTCCTTAAGTCAGAGTGAAAGTTTGAGTAACTCCTTGAGTCAAAGTGAGAGTTTGAGCAACAGCTTGAGCCAAAGTGAAAGCTTGAGTAACTCCTTAAGTCAGAGCGAAAGCTTGAGTAACTCACTAAATCAAAGTGAGAGTTTGTCTAACTCCTTGAGTCAGAGTGAAAGCTTGAGTAACTCTTTAAGTCAGAGTGAAAGCTTGAGTAACAGCTTGAGCCAAAGTGAAAGCTTGAGTAACAGCTTGAGTAACTCCTTAAGTCAGAGTGAAAGCTTGTCTAACTCCTTGAGTCAGAGTGAGAGCCTAAGCAACTCCTTAAGTCAAAGTGAGAGTTTGAGTAACAGCTTGAGTCAAAGTGAGAGCTTCTCCAACTCTTTGAGTCAGAGTGAAAGCTTGAGCAACAGCTTGAGTCAAAGCGAGAGTTTATCTAACTCCTTGAGTCAGAGAATGAGCGAAAGTGCTTCCGATTTGAAATCAACAAGCCTGGCAAGTCAAACAATGAGCGAGAGTATTTATGAAAATTCTGATTCAAATAATTCGTCAAGTGAATCAATTACACAAAATATCTCAATTCCTTCAACTGTTAGTCATAATACTTTGACTCCATCTACCAAGCCTTCGGAATCTATCTTTGGTAAGAATGGAAAGCAACGTAGAAGTCAAACTCAAAACGTTCCAACTAAGAAGATGAATGTTAAAGGAACTAGACAAAGAAGATTGCCACAAACAGGTACTTCAGAAGGATCAACTTCATTACTTGGTGCAATTGCAGCAACTATAGGTGGCTTACTTGGATTTAGACGCAATAAGAAACGTAGAAAAAAGTAAAAATAAATAGATAAATGAATAAACCCCTGGAACTTCAGTGAAGCTTCAGGGGTTTATTTATACAGAAATATATGAAACTAATATAATTAAAATAACGTTGTAAACAGTAAAATCATTGGCGGATATAATGTCTATGCTAGTTTTAGAAAAGTATAATAAAGTCATGAATATAATAGTGTTAAGTGGAAGTTATAGATAAGATAGAAACAACAATTAAATCGCTTCTTTATCATAATAAAAACATTGAAGTTCATGTAATTAATCCTGACATTTCACATGAGTGGTTTGTTAATCCAAATTAATGCAATGTAGGTTAATTTTGATAAAAACAGATCTCAAATAACTTAGTCAGCAGGATAAGCTATAACATAGTAAGTTAATTGATAGAGTATGAATAGTTTAAAAATAAAGCAAAGATTAAACTAAAAGCAACTAAACTTAACTTTAATGAAAGTATTGGAATACAAAATTTCAATACAGAGTAGCAATAAAAATTATATGATTTTTTGATTGATGTATTTTTATAATCACAAAATAAGGTAAATATAATATTTTACTTTCATTTACTATATTTGGTTTTCCATTTAATAACATTAGGTGTAAGATAAACATAGTTATTATATTGGCACTTAAAAATATATGATTGTGTAATAATTTTCTATAAAAGGTTCAAATATCGGAGTAGAGGTAAAGTATGAGACGATTACATTTTAGAAATAAAAAGAATCGCAAACAACAAAAAAATTACATTGATCCTAATGCATTAAGGGAAGATCAGGATGATCCTAAAGCATATCTTAAAGAATTAGCTGGATTGGCGACAATTATTGGAGCAGGTGCAACGGGTGCGACCATTTTACCAAATGATCGTGTTTATGCTGCACGTACCTCTGTAGATCCTAAGTCGCAAATTGTCGGTTCTGTAGCCGATAGTATTCAAACTGGGATATCAAATAAGCCGAATAGTAAGTCCAACGAAAAAGGGTTTAGTATTAGTAACTCTGAGGCTAAAAGTATGTCAGCTTCTATCTCAAAGAGTTTATTGATTTCTCAAAGTACTTCCATTTCTGCGAGTCAGTCAATAAGCCATTCGCAAATTTTATCTAAATCCTTAAGTCAATCTCATAGTATATCTGAATCCTTAAGTCAATCGAGTAGTATTCTCGGTTCTTTAAAGCTCTCTGAAAAAGAGACCTCTAGTTCTGGGAAAAGACATACTACTACATCATCAAAATCTCATACTATTAAAAATTCTACTTCTAAAAATTTTATTAAAAATAGTAGTTCGAACTCAGTAGATAATTCTTTAAGCCAAGAATCTCCTAAGGACCTTACAGCTAATAATTCTGATACTACTATAAATAGTTTGGAATTAAGTAATGCTTCATATCCTGCTAACCAACTTTTGAATGAAAATTTAAAGACGCCATTTGGATTGCAAACATCCACTACTAAAACTACTAATGTAGACAAAGTTCAAAGCGATAAAAAGAAGCAAAGCTATGAATTAAATTTAAATAATTCCTTTGTTGAATTAGCTCAGACTAATGATGGAGTAAATGTAAATACTGCACAAGGATTTTATAACCAAATTAATAATGGTAATGCATCCGTTATTAATTTAACTGGTGATATAGATCTTGGAAATTACACTTCTAGCGCCATTGTTATGAATAATTCACGAAGTGTAACGGTTAATGGTAATGGTTATACCATTAACTTTGGAAATAGTTATATTAATCCTAATTGGAGTTTATCTTCTTCCCCTGTGGTCTTAACTTTTAACAATACAAATATTTATACTGCTAATAAGTATGGAGCTGTATTTCTCAAAGATTATGGTATACTTTATAATTCCAATGTAAAATTGATCTATAATAACGTTCATGCAATTGGTGGGACAGCAGTATTTGCTGATACGACTGTTAACGATTTTATGAACGGGCGTGCTAATCAGAATAAGCCATTAAAAACTTTTGAAATTTCTGGTAATACTACAATTACTGGTGTAAATTCTTACACTTTTAACGGAAATTCATATAGTACAAGTTTTAATAATGATGATGGCCATGGAACAGCACTCTTGTCTCCATCTTTTAATTTAATTATAGATAATGGTTCTCATGTTACACTTGATGGAGGAAATAATTGTCAATATGATATTAAACTTGTCGGCAATAATGCAACTCATACAATTACCATTGGGAAGAATACAGAAGTAGCAATAAAGGGCGCTACAACAAATAATATTTACTCCCCTAATTATAATGGTGGTAATAATTCAATTTCTATCGGGGAAAATGCTAAAGTTAAATTAGATACTCCCGGAACTAATATTTCACTTAATAATTATGGATCATCAATAAATAATACAGTAACTATTAATAATGGTGCTACTGTAACAATGAATGGTGCGGCTAATTTTAGTTCAACTACATATTCTCAATCAACTACCATTAATATAAATGATCCTCAAAAAGTTACTTTAAACAATAATGGCGCAGCTGCATATAGCGGTGGTGCAGTCTATACGATACATGCTACTTACACTAATGTGCAAGCTGATGGTCAAAGTTCGCCATATTTTGAAAATAATATAGCGACTATCCAAGGAACTAATGTTACAAGTAGTAATACTGTATTAGAGCCTGACCAATTAGGAACAGTTGCAGACGTAGCCAATGTAAATAATAATATTGTAAAAAATAGTACTAAAACAGTAATTTATAACGGATATACAACTTATGAACATAGCACATCAACAAGTACATCGACATCCGTGTCAAAGGCTATTTCTCAAAGTATAAGTAACTCAGTAAGTACACATAAGAGTCTAAGTAATTCGTTAAGTGAAAGTAGGTCTAGTTCCCTAAGTCAAAAAGAGAGCATTAGTAACTCAGTGTCGCTGAGTGAGAGTTTAAGCAACTCAGTGTCAATAAGTAAAAGTTTGAGTAATTCAGTTTCAGCGAGTGAGAGCTTGAGTAACTCCTTAAGTCAGAGTGAAAGCTTATCTAACAGCTTGAGTCAGAGCGAAAGCTTAAGTAACAGCTTGAGCCAAAGTGAGAGCTTGAGTAATTCCTTAAGTCAGAGCGAAAGCTTAAGACAAAGCGAGAGCTTAAGTAACAGCTTGAGTCAAAGCGAAAGCTTAAGTAACTCCTTAAGTCAGAGTGAGAGCTTAAGCAACAGCTTGAGTGAAAGCGAGAGCTTGAGTAACTCCTTAAGTCAGAGTGAGAGCTTAAGCAACAGCTTGAGTGAAAGCGAGAGCTTGAGTAACTCCTTAAGTCAGAGTGAGAGCTTAAGCAACTCCTTGAGTCAGAGTGAAAGCTTGTCTAACTCCTTAAGTCAAAGCGAGAGTTTATCTAACTCCTTGAGTCAGAGTGAGAGTTTGTCCAACTCTTTGAGTCAAAGTGAGAGTTTGAGTAACTCCTTAAGTCAAAGCGAGAGTTTGTCTAACTCCTTGAGTCAAAGTGAAAGCTTGTCTAACTCCTTAAGTCAGAGCGAAAGCTTAAGTAACTCCTTGAGTGAAAGCGAGAGCTTGAGTAACTCACTAAGTCAAAGTGAGAGCTTAAGTAACAGCTTGAGTCAGAGCGAGAGCTTGTCTAACTCCTTGAGTCAGAGTGAAAGCTTGTCCAACTCATTGAGTGAAAGCGAGAGTTTGAGTAACTCCTTAAGTCAGAGCGAGAGTTTGAGCAACAGCTTGAGTCAAAGTGAGAGCTTGTCAAACTCCTTAAGTCAGAGTGAGAGCTTGAGTAATTCCTTAAGTCAGAGCGAAAGCTTGAGTAACAGCTTGAGTCAAAGCGAGAGCTTAAGTAACTCACTCAGCCAAAGCGAGAGTTTGAGCAACAGCTTGAGTCAAAGTGAGAGCTTGAGTAACAGCTTGAGTCAAAGTGAGAGTTTGTCTAACTCCTTAAGTCAAAGCGAAAGCTTGTCTAACTCCTTGAGCCAAAGTGAGAGCTTGTCTAACTCCTTAAGTCAGAGTGAGAGCTTGAGTAATTCACTCAGCCAAAGCGAGAGTTTGAGTAACAGCTTGAGTCAGAGCGAGAGCTTGAGTAACTCTTTGAGCCAGAGTGAAAGCCTAAGCAACTCCTTGAGTCAGAGTGAAAGCTTGAGTAACTCATTGAGTCAGAGTGAGAGCTTAAGCAACAGCTTGAGTCAAAGCGAGAGCTTGAGTAACTCCTTAAGTCAGAGTGAGAGCTTAAGCAACTCCTTAAGTCAGAGTGAGAGCTTGTCCAACTCTTTGAGTCAAAGTGAGAGTTTGAGTAACTCCTTAAGTCAAAGCGAGAGTTTGTCCAACTCTTTGAGTCAAAGTGAGAGTTTGTCTAACTCCTTGAGTCAAAGTGAAAGCTTGAGTAACTCCTTAAGTCAGAGCGAGAGCTTATCTAACTCCTTGAGTCAGAGTGAAAGCTTGTCTAACTCCTTAAGTCAAAGCGAAAGCTTGAGTAACAGCTTGAGTCAGAGTGAGAGCTTAAGTAACTCCTTAAGTCAAAGCGAAAGCTTATCTAACTCCTTGAGTCAAAGTGAGAGTTTGTCTAACTCCTTAAGTCAGAGCGAAAGCTTAAGTAACAGCTTGAGTCAAAGCGAGAGCTTATCTAACTCCTTAAGTCAGAGCGAAAGCTTATCTAACTCCTTGAGTCAAAGCGAAAGCTTAAGTAACTCCTTAAGTCAGAGTGAGAGCTTGAGTAACTCCTTGAGTCAAAGTGAAAGCCTAAGCAACTCCTTAAGTCAAAGCGAAAGCTTAAGCAACAGCTTGAGTCAGAGTGAAAGCTTATCTAACAGCTTGAGCCAGAGTGAAAGCTTATCTAACTCATTGAGTCAAAGTGAAAGCTTGAGTAATTCCTTGAGTCAGAGTGAAAGCTTATCTAACTCCTTGAGTCAAAGCGAGAGTTTGAGCAACTCCTTAAGTCAAAGTGAAAGCTTGAGTAACTCCTTAAGTCAGAGTGAAAGCTTGTCTAACAGCTTGAGCCAGAGTGAAAGCTTATCTAACTCCTTGAGTCAGAGCGAAAGCTTAAGTAACTCCTTGAGTCAAAGCGAGAGCTTGAGTAACTCACTAAGTCAAAGTGAGAGCTTAAGTAACAGCTTGAGCCAGAGTGAAAGCTTATCTAACTCCTTGAGTCAAAGTGAGAGATTGTCCAACTCCTTGAGTCAAAGCGAGAGTTTGAGCAACTCCTTAAGTCAAAGCGAAAGCTTAAGCAACAGCTTGAGTCAGAGTGAAAGCTTATCTAACAGCTTGAGCCAGAGTGAAAGCTTATCTAACTCCTTGAGTCAGAGCGAAAGCTTAAGTAACTCCTTGAGTCAAAGCGAGAGCTTGAGTAACTCACTAAGTCAAAGTGAGAGCTTAAGTAACAGCTTGAGCCAGAGTGAAAGCTTATCTAACTCCTTGAGTCAGAGTGAAAGCTTGTCTAACTCCTTAAGTCAAAGCGAAAGCTTGAGTAACAGCTTGAGTCAGAGTGAGAGCTTGAGTAACTCCTTAAGTCAGAGTGAGAGCTTGAGCAACAGCTTGAGTCAAAGCGAGAGCTTGAGTAACTCCTTAAGTCAGAGTGAGAGCTTAAGCAACTCCTTAAGTCAGAGTGAAAGCTTGAGTAACTCCTTGAGTCAAAGTGAGAGTTTATCTAACTCCTTGAGTCAAAGCGAAAGCTTAAGTAACAGCTTGAGTCAAAGTGAGAGTTTGAGTAACAGCTTGAGTCAAAGCGAAAGCTTGTCTAACTCCTTAAGTCAGAGTGAGAGCTTAAGCAACAGCTTGAGTGAAAGCGAGAGCTTGAGTAACTCCTTGAGTCAAAGCGAGAGTTTGAGTAACAGCTTGAGTCAAAGCGAGAGCTTAAGCAACAGCTTGAGTCAAAGCGAAAGCTTGAGTAACTCCTTAAGTCAGAGTGAAAGCTTATCTAACAGCTTGAGTCAGAGCGAAAGCTTATCTAACTCCTTGAGTCAAAGTGAAAGCTTGAGTAACAGCTTGAGTCAAAGTGAGAGCTTATCTAACTCCTTAAGTCAAAGTGAAAGTTTGAGTAACAGCTTGAGCCAGAGCGAGAGCTTATCTAACTCCTTAAGTCAGAGCGAAAGTTTGTCTAACTCCTTAAGTCAAAGTGAAAGCTTGTCTAACTCCTTGAGTCAGAGCGAGAGCTTGAGTAACAGCTTGAGTCAAAGCGAGAGCTTGAGCAACTCCTTGAGCCAAAGTGAAAGCTTGAGTAATTCCTTGAGTCAGAGTGAAAGCTTAAGTAACTCCTTAAGTCAAAGCGAGAGCTTATCTAACTCCTTAAGTCAGAGTGAGAGCTTGAGCAACTCATTGAGTCAAAGTGAGAGCTTGAGTAACAGCTTGAGCAACTCCTTGAGTCAAAGCGAGAGTTTGAGTAACAGCTTGAGTCAAAGCGAGAGCTTAAGCAACAGCTTGAGTCAAAGCGAAAGCTTGAGTAACTCCTTAAGTCAGAGTGAAAGCTTATCTAACAGCTTGAGTCAGAGCGAAAGCTTATCTAACTCCTTGAGTCAAAGTGAAAGCTTGAGTAACAGCTTGAGTCAAAGTGAGAGCTTATCTAACTCCTTAAGTCAAAGTGAAAGTTTGAGTAACAGCTTGAGCCAGAGCGAGAGCTTATCTAACTCCTTGAGTCAAAGTGAGAGTTTGAGTAACTCACTCAGCCAAAGCGAGAGTTTGAGTAACAGCTTGAGTCAGAGTGAGAGCATGTCAAACAGCTTGAGCCAAAGTGAAAGTTTGAGTAACAGCTTGAGTCAAAGCGAGAGCTTATCTAACTCCTTGAGCCAAAGCGAGAGTTTGAGTAACAGCTTGAGTCAAAGCGAAAGTTTGTCTAACTCCTTGAGTCAAAGCGAGAGCTTGTCTAACTCCTTAAGTCAAAGTGAAAGCTTGTCTAACTCTTTGAGCCAAAGTGAGAGTTTGAGTAACAGCTTAAGTCAAAGCGAAAGCTTAAGTAACTCCTTAAGTCAGAGTGAAAGCTTATCTAACTCCTTGAGTCAGAGTGAAAGCTTGTCAAACAGCTTGAGTCAGAGTGAAAGCTTGAGTAACTCCTTAAGTCAAAGTGAAAGCTTGAGTAACAGCTTGAGTCAAAGCGAGAGCTTGTCTAACTCCTTGAGTCAGAGCGAGAGCTTGTCTAACTCCTTGAGTCAAAGCGAAAGCTTGAGTAACTCCTTGAGTCAAAGCGAAAGCTTGAGTAACTCCTTGAGTCAAAGTGAGAGTTTGAGTAACAGCTTAAGTCAGAGTGAAAGCTTGAGTAACAGCTTGAGTCAAAGTGAGAGTTTGAGTAACAGCTTAAGTCAAAGTGAAAGCTTGTCTAACTCCTTAAGTCAAAGTGAAAGCTTAAGTAACTCCTTAAGTCAAAGTGAAAGCTTGAGTAACAGCTTGAGTCAAAGCGAGAGTTTGAGTAACAGCTTGAGTCAAAGTGAGAGCTTGAGTAACTCCTTGAGTCAAAGCGAAAGCTTGAGTCAAAGTGAAAGCTTGTCTAACTCCTTAAGCCAAAGCGAAAGTTTGAGTAACTCATTGAGTCAGAGTGAAAGCTTGTCAAACAGCTTGAGTCAGAGTGAAAGCTTGAGTAACTCCTTGAGTCAAAGTGAGAGTTTGAGTAACAGCTTAAGTCAGAGTGAAAGCTTGAGTAACAGCTTGAGTCAAAGTGAGAGCTTGAGTAACAGCTTGAGCAACTCCTTGAGTCAAAGTGAAAGCTTGAGTAACTCCTTAAGTCAGAGCGAAAGCTTATCTAACAGCTTGAGTCAAAGCGAAAGCTTGAGCAACTCCTTGAGTCAAAGCGAGAGCTTAAGCAACAGCTTGAGTCAAAGCGAAAGCTTGAGTAACTCCTTAAGTCAGAGTGAAAGCTTATCTAACAGCTTGAGTCAGAGCGAAAGCTTATCTAACTCCTTGAGTCAAAGTGAAAGCTTGAGTAACAGCTTGAGTCAAAGTCAGAGCTTATCTAACTCCTTAAGTCAAAGTGAAAGTTTGAGTAACAGCTTGAGCCAAAGTGAAAGCTTGAGTAACAGCTTAAGTCAGAGTGAAAGCTTGTCTAACTCCTTGAGTCAAAGTGAAAGCTTGTCTAACTCCTTAAGTCAGAGCGAAAGCTTATCTAACTCCTTGAGTCAAAGCGAGAGCTTGAGTAACTCACTAAGTCAAAGTGAGAGTTTGAGCAACTCCTTAAGTCAGAGTGAAAGCTTATCTAACTCCTTGAGTCAGAGTGAAAGCTTGTCTAACTCCTTGAGTCAAAGTGAGAGCTTGAGTAACTCCTTGAGTCAAAGTGAGAGCTTGAGTAACTCCTTGAGTCAAAGCGAAAGCTTGAGTAACAGCTTGAGTCAGAGTGAGAGCTTGAGTAACTCCTTAAGTCAGAGTGAGAGCTTGAGTAACTCCTTGAGTCAAAGCGAAAGGTTGTCCAACTCCTTGAGTCAAAGCGAGAGTTTGAGCAACTCCTTAAGTCAAAGTGAAAGCTTGAGTAATTCCTTGAGTCAGAGTGAAAGCTTGTCTAACTCCTTAAGTCAGAGCGAAAGCTTATCTAACTCCTTGAGTCAAAGCGAAAGCTTAAGTAACTCACTAAGTCAAAGTGAGAGCTTGAGTAACAGCTTGAGTCAGAGTGAAAGCTTGTCTAACTCATTGAGTCAAAGCAAGAGCTTGAGTAACTCACTAAGTCAAAGTGAGAGCTTAAGTAACAGCTTGAGCCAGAGTGAAAGCTTATCTAACTCCTTAAGTCAAAGTGAAAGCTTGTCTAACAGCTTGAGTCAAAGCGAAAGCTTAAGTAACTCCTTAAGTCAGAGTGAGAGCTTGTCTAACTCATTGAGTCAAAGCGAGAGTTTATCTAACTCCTTGAGTCAGAGTGAGAGCTTGTCCAACTCTTTGAGTCAAAGTGAGAGTTTGAGTAACAGCTTGAGCCAAAGTGAGAGCTTGAGTAACTCCTTAAGTCAGAGTGAAAGCTTGAGTAATTCACTCAGCCAAAGCGAGAGTTTGAGCAACAGCTTGAGCCAAAGTGAGAGCTTGAGTAACTCCTTAAGTCAGAGTGAAAGCTTAAGTAACTCACTAAGTCAAAGTGAGAGCCTATCTAACTCCTTGAGTCAGAGTGAGAGCTTGAGTAACTCCTTAAGTCAGAGTGAAAGCTTATCTAACTCTTTGAGCCAAAGTGAGAGCTTAAGTAACAGCTTGAGTCAAAGCGAAAGCTTATCTAACTCCTTAAGTCAGAGCGAAAGCTTAAGTAACTCTTTGAGTCAGAGTGAAAGCTTGTCTAACTCCTTGAGTCAAAGTGAGAGTTTGAGTAACAGCTTGAGTCAAAGCGAAAGCTTGTCTAACTCCTTAAGTCAGAGTGAGAGCTTAAGCAACAGCTTGAGTGAAAGCGAGAGCTTGAGTAACTCCTTAAGTCAGAGTGAAAGCTTGTCTAACTCCTTAAGTCAAAGCGAGAGTTTATCTAACTCCTTGAGTCAGAGTGAGAGCTTGTCCAACTCTTTGAGTCAAAGTGAGAGTTTGTCTAACTCATTAAGTCAAAGCGAGAGTTTGTCCAACTCTTTGAGTCAAAGTGAGAGTTTGTCTAACTCCTTGAGTCAGAGTGAAAGCTTGTCTAACTCCTTAAGTCAAAGCGAAAGCTTGAGTAACAGCTTGAGTCAGAGTGAGAGCTTAAGTAACTCCTTAAGTCAAAGCGAAAGCTTATCTAACTCCTTGAGTCAAAGTGAGAGTTTGTCTAACTCCTTAAGTCAAAGTGAAAGCTTATCTAACTCCTTGAGTCAGAGTGAGAGCTTGAGTAATTCCTTAAGTCAGAGTGAGAGTTTGTCTAACTCCTTGAGTCAAAGCGAGAGTTTGAGTAACAGCTTGAGTCAAAGCGAAAGCTTAAGTAACTCCTTAAGTCAGAGTGAGAGCTTGAGTAACTCCTTAAGTCAAAGTGAAAGCTTATCTAACTCCTTGAGTCAGAGCGAAAGCTTAAGTAACTCATTGAGTCAAAGCGAGAGCTTGAGTAACTCACTAAGCCAAAGTGAGAGCTTAAGTAACAGCTTGAGCCAGAGTGAAAGCTTATCTAACTCCTTGAGTCAAAGTGAGAGCTTGTCCAACTCCTTGAGTCAAAGCGAGAGTTTGAGCAACTCCTTAAGTCAAAGTGAAAGCTTGAGTAACTCCTTGAGTCAGAGCGAAAGCTTAAGTAACTCATTGAGTCAAAGCGAGAGCTTGAGTAACTCACTAAGTCAAAGTGAGAGCTTAAGTAACAGCTTGAGCCAGAGTGAAAGCTTATCTAACTCCTTGAGTCAGAGCGAAAGCTTGTCTAACTCCTTGAGTCAAAGCGAAAGCTTGTCTAACTCCTTAAGTCAGAGTGAGAGCTTAAGCAACAGCTTGAGTCAAAGCGAGAGCTTGAGTAACTCCTTAAGTCAGAGTGAGAGCTTAAGTAACAGCTTGAGCCAGAGTGAAAGCTTATCTAACTCCTTGAGTCAGAGTGAGAGCTTGTCCAACTCTTTGAGTCAAAGTGAGAGTTTGAGTAACAGCTTGAGTCAAAGCGAAAGCTTGTCTAACTCCTTAAGTCAAAGCGAAAGCTTAAGTAACTCCTTAAGTCAGAGTGAGAGCTTGAGTAACTCCTTGAGTCAGAGTGAAAGCCTAAGCGACTCCTTAAGTCAAAGCGAAAGCTTAAGCAACAGCTTGAGTCAGAGTGAAAGCTTGTCTAACTCCTTAAGTCAAAGTGAAAGCTTAAGTAACAGCTTGAGCCAGAGTGAAAGCTTATCTAACTCCTTGAGTCAGAGTGAGAGCTTGAGTAATTCCTTAAGTCAGAGTGAGAGTTTAAGTAACAGCTTGAGTCAAAGCGAGAGTTTATCTAACTCCTTAAGTCAAAGCGAAAGCTTGAGTAACTCCTTGAGTCAGAGTGAAAGTTTGAGCAACAGCTTAAGTCAGAGCGAAAGTTTGTCTAACTCCTTGAGCCAAAGTGAAAGCTTGAGCAACAGCTTGAGTCAAAGCGAGAGCTTATCTAACTCATTGAGTCAGAGTGAAAGCTTAAGTAACTCACTCAGCCAAAGCGAGAGTTTGAGCAACAGCTTGAGTCAGAGCGAAAGCTTGTCTAACTCCTTAAGTCAAAGTGAGAGTTTGAGTAACAGCTTGAGTCAAAGTGAGAGCTTGAGTAACTCCTTAAGTCAGAGTGAAAGCTTGTCTAACTCCTTAAGTCAAAGTGAGAGTTTGTCTAACTCCTTAAGTCAGAGCGAAAGCTTATCTAACTCCTTGAGTCAAAGCGAAAGCTTAAGTAACTCCTTAAGTCAGAGTGAGAGCTTGAGTAACTCCTTGAGTCAGAGTGAAAGCTTGTCTAACTCATTAAGTCAAAGTGAAAGCTTGAGTAATTCCTTGAGTCAGAGTGAAAGCTTATCTAACTCCTTGAGTCAAAGCGAGAGCTTAAGTAACTCATTGAGTCAAAGCGAAAGCTTGAGTAACTCCTTGAGTCAGAGTGAGAGCTTGAGTAACTCCTTAAGTCAAAGCGAGAGCTTGAGCAACAGCTTGAGTCAAAGCGAAAGCTTGAGTAACTCATTGAGTCAAAGCAAAAACTTGAGTAACTCCTTAAGTCAAAGCGAAAGCTTGAGTAACAGCTTGAGTCAGAGTGAAAGTTTGAGCAACAGCTTAAGTCAGAGCGAAAGTTTGTCTAACTCCTTGAGTCAAAGTGAGAGTTTGTCTAACTCCTTAAGTCAAAGTGAAAGCTTGAGTAACAGCTTGAGTCAGAGTGAGAGCTTGAGTAACAGCTTGAGCCAAAGTGAAAGCTTGAGTAACAGCTTGAGTCAGAGTGAGAGCTTGAGTAACTCCTTAAGTCAAAGTGAGAGCTTGTCTAACTCCTTGAGTCAGAGTGAGAGCTTAAGCAACAGCTTGAGTCAAAGTGAGAGCTTAAGTAACAGCTTGAGTCAAAGTGAGAGTTTGAGTAACAGCTTGAGTCAAAGCGAGAGCTTAAGCAACAGCTTGAGTCAAAGCGAAAGCTTGAGTAACTCCTTAAGTCAGAGTGAAAGCTTGAGTAACAGATTGAGTCAGAGCGAAAGCTTATCTAACTCCTTGAGCAACAGCTTAAGTCAGAGCGAAAGCTTGTCTAACTCATTGAGTCAAAGTGAGAGTTTGTCTAACTCATTAAGTCAAAGTGAAAGCTTGAGTAACAGCTTGAGTCAGAGTGAGAGCTTGAGCAACAGCTTGAGTCAAAGTGAGAGCTTATCTAACTCCTTGAGTCAGAGTGAGAGCTTGAGTAACTCCTTAAGTCAAAGCGAGAGCTTGAGTAACAGCTTGAGTCAGAGTGAGAGCTTGAGTAACTCCTTAAGTCAAAGTGAGAGCTTGAGTAACTCATTGAGTCAGAGTGAGAGCTTAAGCAACAGCTTGAGTCAAAGTGAAAGCTTGTCTAACTCATTGAGTCAAAGCGAAAACTTGAGTAACTCACTAAGTCAAAGTGAGAGCTTAAGTAACAGCTTGAGTCAGAGTGAGAGCTTGTCTAACTCCTTAAGCCAAAGTGAGAGTTTGAGCAACAGCTTAAGTCAAAGCGAAAGCTTGTCTAACTCCTTAAGTCAGAGTGAGAGCTTGAGTAACTCACTGAGTCAAAGCGAGAGCTTAAGTAACTCCTTAAGTCAAAGCGAAAGCTTAAGCAACAGCTTGAGTCAAAGTGAAGATTCAATTACTAATTCAACTAGTCAATCAACTTCAATTTCTAGTCATTCAGAAGTAAGCGAGAGTATTTCTGAATTGAACAGTAATACTAATAATTCTGAATCGATAAATAGTATTACTAATCCACGTCCTGCTGAATATGTCAGAGAACAAGCTAACGTAAGCATTACTCCAGAAAAACAACCAGCAGAATCAACTGAACAACAAGTTAGTGCTAAGAGACATCATGTAAGAATGAGTAATCGTCGCAGATTACCACAAACTGGTGCTTCTACGAATTCATCATCCTTACTTGGATTAATTGCAACTGCCGTTGGTGGTCTTCTTGGTTTGAGACGTAAGAAGAATAGAAAGAGAAGAAGATAATAGAAAAAGAAAAAGACCATAGCTCGTTTGCTATGGCCATTTTCTTGTCTAAAATAAATAACAAAACAGCTCCCCAAAATTTTTAAAAAGTTTTAGAGAGCTATTTTTATTATTGATAACATGTGTGTGAATTATTTTTAAATTTGAAATATAGAACTAATAATTAGTATTATAATTATTAATAGATGATAGTTATGGGATAAAGATAGAAAGCGAAGTAAGTTATGAAAGTAATCGCTTTATGTGCAGATTATGGATATCTGGATAAAACAGAGACTGCGATTAAGTCAATTTTATATAACAACCAGTATGTAAAGATTTATCTTTTGAATTGTGATATTCCACAAGAATGGTTTGTTAATATTAATCAGTATATTAATCAGATTGGGTCTGAAGTAATTGATGCAAAGTTTGACCATGGAATTTTAAATGATTCTCAAGGCCCTAGACCGGGCATTAATGAAATGGGATTTGCTAGATTTTTAATTCCAGAATTAGTGCCAGAAGACAGAGTTTTATATCTAGATAGTGATTTAATTGTGGATGATGCAATTGATAAGTTATTTACTATTCCTTTTAATGGAAAAGAAATATTGGGAGTAGGCGATATCTTTGATTCGGATGATCAAGGGGATAAAACAACAAGTTGCTTAATAAATTCAGGGGTTTTAGTTTTAGATAATGCTGCGTTAAAAAAGAACAATGTAAGTCATGACTTAATTGAAATGAGTCGTAAAAATTACGTCAACGGCGATCAGCAAATAATTAATGAATATTTTAAGGATCAGATTGGTCTGCTTTCTCATCAGTATAATTATCAAGTGGGTGCGACATATTTTGCTTACTCCAGAAATGATCAACGAATGATCAATCTTCTTAGTTCAGTTAAAGATCCTAAAATCATCCATTATATTATGAAAGGAAAGCCATCAGATTTTTGTTATTTGGGAATAATGCGAGAAAAATGGTGGTTTTACCGTAATTTAGAATTATCAAAAATTGTCCAAAAATTTACGATCTTTGATTCAATGAAAATAGGAGCATCTAAGTTTGCTACGGAAGCCTTGATTTTTACGTATTCTGCTAATATCCAAAATCTTGAAAGCTTAATTAAGGCATTGCCAGAGGTTCACTTTAATATTGCAGCTTATACAGAAGTTGCGACAGGATTATTGAATCTAATGAAATATCCCAATGTTACTGTTTATCCTGCAATAATTTATGCTCGTATGGAAGAATTGATTAAAAAGTGTGAGTTGTATTTAGATATTAATTATTATCAAAAAGATGAAAATATTTTGCATCAAATCCAAGACAAAAATATTCCGATTTTATCTTTTGAAGATACTGCAAATAAAGAAAATAAGTATTCAAATTATAAGGTATTTGGAAATAACCAAGTAGATCAAATGGTGCAAGAGATTAAAAATTTGGAAGAGTAAGAGTAATGAAAAAAGTAATAGCTTTAAGTGCTAATTATGGTTATATCGATAAAGTTGAAACTACAATAAAATCAATTTTATACAATGTAAAAAACGTAGAGATACATCTTTTAAACTATGATATTCCCCAAGAATGGTTCGCAAATATTAATCGTTATGCAAATCAAATTGATTCCAAAATTATTGACGAGAAATTTGATCCCGAAGAATTGCATGATTTGAATTCTGGATTCAAACATATTAATCAAATGACTTATGCTCGTTTATTAATACCTAAATTAATTAAAGCAGATCGAGTATTATATTTAGATTCAGATCTTGTTGTAGATAATGAAATTGATGAACTATTTTCTCGCAAGTTTAATGGAAAAAAGATTTTAGCAGTCACGCATATTTTTGATGTTAGAAATAAAAATGAAAGTAGAGTAGATCTCCCTGTACCTTCAATAAATGCAGGTGTTTTATTAATTAATAATCAGGAATTGCGTAAAGACCATAATTTGAGCGAAAAACTGTTAGATTATGCTCGGAAAAATAATTTTCCGCAAGATGACCAAGATACAATTAACAATTGGTTTAAGGATGAAATCGGAAGTTTATCTTTTAAATATAATTATCAAATTGGTGCAGATAGATTTCTATTTTGGTCAAATAATTCTAATACAGAAACAGCAACTGAAATATTGGATAAGGTAAAGAATCCCAAAATAATTCATTATGTTTCAGATGATAAACCGTTCAATATTTTTTCTGAAGGAAGAATGAGGGAGACTTGGTGGTTTTATCGGAATCTAGAGTTAAGCCAAGTAGTAGAAAAGTATAAGCCATTAAATGTGGATAAACTGAAAGAAGGACATTTTACTGGAGAAATATTTACTTTTACTAACTCAGCTATTATTGATCATTTAGAAGAATTAGTACAAAAGCTACCAGAATTTCATTTTAATGTTACAGCTTGGAGTAATATGGCTTGGAATTTAAAGCATTTGGTTAAATATCCTAATATTACTTTGTATCCTTTTGTAATTGGAAAACGTCTGGATTATTTATTTAAGAATACAAATATTTATCTAGATATAAATGAAGGAAATAAAGAAAAAGATATTGTTGAACAAATAAAAGAAAAAGACATTCCAATCTTATCATTTGAATCAACAGCAGATAAAAATAATAAATATTCAAGGTATGAAGTATTTGATAATGATCAAGTAAATCAAATGGTGCAAAGGATTAGACAATTGGCTAAGTAGTAACACCTAATCTCATAGAAAGAAGAGTATGAATGGATACTATTGCATTAGATGCTGATGTTAACGATTTAAATAAAATTGAGACAACGCTTAAATCAATTTTTCTTCATAATCAACATGTAGAAATTCATATTATTAATTTTAATATTCCACATGAATGGTTTGTTAACGTTAATCAATATGTAAACCAATTTGGGAGTATGATAATTGATGAAAAAATTGACCCAAATTTTTTAGGTAATGTTAGTACTAGCTCTGATAAAATAAGAAAAATTTCGTTTGCTTATTTTTTAATTCCAGATTTAATTTCAGCTGATAAAATTTTTTATCTTGGCTCAGATTTAATTGTAACTGATAATCTGCAAAGTATTTTTAAAATTAATTTTGATAATAAGATGTTATTTGCTGCATCTGATTATCAAAATTTAGATCAATTTAACTCAAGTGTAATGCTAATTAATAATAAACGCTGGCGTGAAGAAAAAATGAGTTCTAAGCTCGTTGAAATGGTTAAAAAGCAAGGATTAGCAAATGATCAAGCAATTATTAATGAAGCGTTTAAAGATAAAATTGGAAAATTAAACTTATCATACAATTATCAGATTGGTCTTGAAAAGAATGCTTATTGGAATAATAAACAAGTAGTTTTTGATAATTACAAAAGGGTGCCTATTCCTCGAATTATTAACTATTCTGGTGATGATAACCCGTTTAATTTGGTTTCCACAGGAGATTTAAGAAATAATTGGTGGCAATATCATAATTTAGAATGGTCAGATATTGTTAAGCACTATGGTAAATTCGATAAGAGCAAGATTAGAAAAAAAGAATTTGATGCTGAAACATTTATTTTTGCCCGTGTTGCTGAAACTAAAGATTTAGAATTATTAATTCAAAAATTACCTAATGTACGTTTTAATATTGCTTCATATACCGATATGTCATGGCTATTGAAAAAGTTGGTAAAATATGACAATGTAAAATTACATCCATTTGTAATGAATCCAACTTTAGATAATCTAATCAGTAATGCTGACTTTTCTTTAGATATTAACTATCTTAAGGAAGATGATGTTACTGAAAAAATTGTTAGTCAACAAAAGCCAATTCTTTCTTTTGAAGAAACTAAAAATAATAATATTTCTTACGATAAATATTATATTTTCGCAAATGACGCTCAAGATGAAATGGTAGAAGCAATAAAAAAAATAATTGATAAGAAAAAGAAAACTTCTGTTTTTGACATTAAAGTAAAAGATATTGATGAATCCTTAGACTTAATTTTGAATGAACATAAGTCAGTCATTCGTTTTGGGGATGGCGAGTTTAATATTATTCGTGGTGAATCCATTTTTTATCAAGATTACAATAAAGAATTAGCTTTGCGCCTAGAAAGTATCATTTTAAGCGGTAATTACGATAATACATTGATTTGTTTGCCAGATGTATTTGAAGATTTGGCACGCTACAATGACTATGCTCAAAGAACTTATAAGAAGCGCTTTTTCCCGCAGAATGCTGCTTTCTTAAAGCGAATAGAACAAACTAGAAATTGGTATGGATCTACTTTTGTGTCAAGGCCATATATTGATTTGGTCGATAAGAGTGAAAGTCCTGGCTATTTTGAAAAGTTAAGACAGATTTGGAGTCAACGTGATGTTTTAATTGTGGAAGGTAAGTATTCACGTTCAGGCGTAGGAAATGATTTATTTGATAATACTAAATCAATTAAGAGAATTCTATGTCCATCTCAAAACTCATACGAGAAGATTGATCAAATTGAATTAGCCATTAGAAAGTATGCGGACAATAGGTTAATTTTATTAATGCTTGGTCCTACAGCGAAAGTTATTGTAGATGACTTACAAGATCTTAATAATCAAAAAATTGATATTGGTCATATCGACTCAGAATATGAATGGTTCAAGATGGGAGTTACAGACAAGATAAAATTAAAGAACAAGCATACTGCTGAATTTAATCGAGATGTAAATATCACACCAATTCATGACAAAATGTATAGTAGTCAAATAATAGAGAGAATTGAGTAGGTTTAAGATGGAAAATAGTAAAAAAGTCTCTGTAATTATTCCTGTGTATAACGATGAAAAATATTTAAGACAGTGTGTAGACAGTGTTTTGGCTCAAACTTATTCTGATTTAGAAATTATCTTGGTAGACGATGGTTCAACGGATCATACGCCAGAAATATGTGAAAAATATCGTGAAAAATATGATCAAATCAGAGTTCTTCACAAGAAAAATGGTGGAGTTGGTTCAAGCAGAAATGCCGGACTTGCCCTAGCAACTGGCGAATATGTCTTATTTGTCGATCATGACGATTGGCTTGACCAACATCATATTGAAGACTTGTATAACTTAGCCGTAAAAAATAAGGCTGATATAGCAGCAGGGAATTTCAATATCTTTTATGATGATAAGTCGACTTTTGCTTATTGGCTAAATAAAGATAACTATTTTGAAAAAGATTATTCAATCAAAGAATGGTTTAGTTTGCAGTATCGCACTGATTATTACAATATGTCTTTAGTTTTTACCGTTCCATGGGATAAATTGTATAGACGCTCTTTATTTAAAAATATAGTTTATCCTGAAAATGTTCCAGTAGAAGATGATTTGACTACATGGAAGATATATTTACTTGCAAATAAAATTGCGTATGAAAATAAAGCGATTTATACGCATCGCATTTTAAAATCAAGCGTATCAGCCAGTGTAAGTGAAACTGATGTCTTTCCTTTACGATCAATTGAAGAAAGAATTACAATTTTACGCTTAATCGGTTTTGATACGAGTAATGAAGAATCTGCTTATCGGTATCGGTTAGAAAAATGGAAAAATCATGCGTTAGATAAGGGAGAATATTTGAAATACAGAGATACACTACAAAAACTGGCTATTCTTGAAAAGTGGAAAAACTAATAAAAAGGGTTGCTGAGCATTTGAGAGCTTAGCAACCTTTTTGTATATAGATTATAGATTAATTTAAATTCAGCATATAATGAACAAAATTTATTCGTATCTGGCTTTAACTACTGCATCGGCTAAGGCTTTTTTAGTGAAATAACCTTCACGAATTAATTTAGCAAAACTGTAGTGACCCACAAAAATTGGACACTTTATTAATATTATGCAACTAAGGATTGATTTCGATATTGAATCGGAGTCAGTCCTTTTAGTTTACTCTTTGTCCTTTCGTAATTATAGAAATGAATATAATCTTTAATCGATTGTTCCAATTCATTCAGATTGGCATAGTTTGATTCTTTGCCATAAAACATCTCTCTTTTAAGTATGCCAAAGAAGCCTTCCATAAGCCCATCGTCTGGAGAACAGCCTTTCCTAGACATGCTTTGTTCAATGCCACGTCTTGCAAGTTCATATTGATAAGTCTTATGTTGATATTGCCAGCCACGATCTGAATGAAATACTAATCCATTCAATGAACCATTAGCTTTAAATGCATCATCAAGCATAGTCATTACCTGCTGTAAGTTGGGACTACGAGAGATATTATAAGCGACAATATCTCTCCCACAGCCATCGATAATAGGCGATAGATAAAGCTTTTGTCCTCTTAAGTTGAATTCAGTAATATCTGTGTACCATTTCATATTTGGCCTAACGGCAAAGAAGTTGCGTTTAATTAAGTTAGGTTTAATTCTTCCTTCAATTTCACCCTCAAAGCTGTTGTAGCGTCTTCTACGTTTCATACGATATCCAATCAAATTAAGTTTACGCATTAAACGATAGACTGTTTTTCGATTGATTATAAAGCCTTCACTATGTAAGTGATCAGTTATTGTTCGATAACCTGGAGCAGTGTATCTAGCTTTAAGTTCAAAGAATATTTCTTTAATTCGTTTAATTAGACCGTGGTGCTTTATCTCATCTTGATCTTCGCGCTTTAAAATATCGTAATAATTGCTTCTGGATAAGCTAGGTAAAGCATTATTCGGATCATTTAAAATCGACAAGATAGTTTTAACACCCAACCCAAGTTCTAGCCTTAATTCTCTAACAGCTTGTGCTATTTCTGTTTTGGTTGGTTTTTTCTCTTTTGAACCAAGGCATCCAATTTTTTTATAAATGCGTTCTCGACAGTAAGCTTTAAATTCTGGCGACGCAATTCTTCGTTTTCTTTCTTCAATTTCTCTAGTTCTTTGTTCACAGGTTCGTCGTCCCTTCCTCTTAATAACGACATTATACCCGTTTTCTTTATAAGAGCGAATCCAATTAATAAGCATGCCTTGACTTTTCAAGCCCAATTCTAAAGATACAGAGTAAGCAGTCTCATGATTGACTAAAACCCGATTGATAGCTTCTAGCTTAAATTGGGCTGAATAATAAGTATAGGGCTTATCTAATATATCTATTCCATGCCTATGAATGAGTGAAACTAAGTACTTAATACTAACTGATCCTATTCCATACTTTTTACTTAAATATGTCGATCTTTTATTTTCAATCGTCCATTCTTTATAAATATTCAATTTATCTTTTTTAGTTAATTTAGACATAGTAAAACCCCCGAAATCCGTGTCCGAATTTCGGGGGTCACTACAAACTTTCTACATTATCAGTCATTTCTTTATATTCATCATCATTTACTTGAAGGACCTTGGCTTGTGCCTCAGCTAAACTATCAGCAATAATTCCTAGTTTCTTACGTTTAATAGTTTCTGCTTCAGGCGTTTTACTATTTACAATAATTGGAATTCCAGCAGCAAGGTAGGTACTTAGTTTATAAGAAGTGTTCATTGTCATATATTCTGACCAGTATGGTTCTTCTGACCAAACTAGACCAAAGCCACCAGATCTACGTAATTCTTCAAGTAAGATAGGATCATTTTTCCAACCCATAAATTCCAAGTTTTGATCATCAAATTTTTTGCTTGGATCGGAAAAGACCTGTAATTTCACATGAGGATTTCCCCAATTGTTAACAAAGTCAAACTTGTCCGCATTACCAGCAAAGTTTATTACCTTATTATTTTGTGGAGTTATAAAATAGTTTATTTGGCAAGGATAGTGATCCCAAAAATGCTGTACGACATATGGTTTTTCTTTTAATCCATTTTTTCTTAAAAAATCGTACATCTTTTTGGAAGGTACAATTAAGACGTCTGCCTTGTTATAGTAATCAATATGTTGTGGCAATAAGTAACGATTGCTTTCAAACATTAAGGGGATAACATCATGAATAAAGATAATTTTTTTTACGTTAGGATAAATATTAACATGATCAATTAACGCTTGATCCCATTCAATTGCTATCCAGTTCGGTGATTGGAATATAACTGTGTCCCCAACTGATAACGAAGCAATGATTCCATCAAAGCGTGTACTTTTAGCTTGGTCAGGCTCTTCTTTCCAATGGTAGGCATAAATCCCAAGTTCATTCATTCCCATTTGGACTCCAATTTTAGCGACCATTTGTTGTGCTATTTGTGCAACACTATTCATTGCCATGCCATATAAATTCGTAATATGAACTGTCATAAATAACTCCTTATATAAACCTATAAATTAAGTATAGGGCAGGGAAAATCGATTTACAAATTTAACTCTCAATAAAAAACTCCGTTAGATATTTTTCTAACGGAGTTAATTTTTATTTGCTTTTGACTTCTTGATATCCGTCTAAGACATTAGCGTAGCGAGCTAGGGTAAAGAGATAGTCAGATAGACGATTAATATATTCCAGGTTAAAAGGTGAAATTGGCTGCTTTTTATCATTTAGCTCAACTAGTGACCGTTCAGCGCGCCGTGTCAATGTGCGGCTATACTGCAAATTGGCAGCGGTGGGTGAGCCACCAGGAAGGATAAAAGCTGGAATTCGAGGATATTGCTGTGTAATCTTATCAATCCTGACTTCTAATTCTTTAACCTTATCGGGAGTAATTTCTTGGTGTCGTCTGACGACAATATCGGCTTGAAACTGATATAGTTCTTTTTGTCTCTTTTGTAGTTCATCTTTTAGAACTTGGCAATTATCTGATAAGTTAGCGATTGTTACGCCTAAGTAAGATTGAAGTTCGTCAAGATTGCCGAGAGTTTCAATTTGTAAGTCATATTTTGGGACCATTTTTCCACTAACTTGCTTGGTTTTTCCCTGGTCGCCGACTTTAGTATAAATTTTAAGTGTCATATTAATCCTCAAAGAAATGCTTAAGTGCTAAAGAGATAGGTTTATATAAGAGTAAGTAAAAAACAACATTGCCGATTGCATGATAGGTATCAAATAAAATACTACCTGCCCAGTAAGCAATAAAGGCTGGTAAACTGCCAAAAATCGTCATTCCTAAATCTACTAAGATCCCATATTCAATACCTAAAAATGCTACTAGAGCTAATTGCAACCAAAACCATTTTGTAAGTGGAGTTAGCTTTTTAAATAGAAGAATTGTTAAAACGCAACCACCATAGGCAAGAATCTGCGGAATTGTCCAAATGCCGAAACCAAGAAAAATATTGGAAATAATCATCGTTAAAATGGCCAAGGCAAATCCCATTTCTCCGCTTACAAAGAGGGTAGTGAGCATGATGATTGCAGTAACAGGTTGAACATTAGGAACAGGAATAATTTTGAAAATTCTCAAAACAACGCATAAGGCGGTTAGAACTCCTAAGAGCGCGAGCCTCTTAGTTCCTGCAAGTTCTTCTGTCACCATTAATACTTACTCCGAGTGAATACTACCTTGTCCTTGTTCTTAAGCTTTTGTTGGTAAGCAGTTTTGTTTACCATTTTGCCATTTACTGTATAAGTCCAGTAGATCTTCTTTTGAGGATTTTGCTTTTTACCATCAATAGCAGTGATGAATTCTTTTTGGCTCTTTACTTTCCAATTTTTTTTAAGACCAGTAGCTACAGTAGAATTCTTTTTAAGATGAACTTTTTTGTTAGCAAAGGTCTTTTTGTTATCTTTCAAAGTATAGGTAACAGTAATTTGATCGGTTTTAGCCTTAGCTTTTTCTTGATTATTTTGACAGCCAGTTAGACTAAAGGTAAAAAATAAAATAATTGCAGCAAAAATACTTAACTTTTTAGTGTTTTTCATTATTAGAATTCTCCTCTTATTACTTAATTGGGCAAGCACCATTATCACAATCGCTTTGGTCTACTAATTCAAGTCCCTTTTGATCCTCATTATTCTGTTCAAAGACTATTTCGACATTGCCAGTGATTTCGTTATCAGCTTTTTCGTATTTTTCTTTACTAATTGGTTCTTTTGGAGCTTGCTTTAGTGAGCCGCCATAATAAGGAAGAAGTGAAGTAGATTTAATAGCGTGGCGATATTGATGTAGAAGTGGTGCTATTTGATCACTTTCATCATTTTGAAAAGTAATGGTACAACTTACGGCGTTGTCTGACCAATAAGTTTGGAGAAAGGCTTGCGTAGCAAATTGTTCAGCAATTGAAACAGTTCCAGCAGAGGCAAAGTTGTTACTATCGGCATTGGCAGCCTTAATTGGAAACTCAACACAGATAGTATGTGGTGTGTAGATATCAGGTTCAGTTCGATAGCCGCAAGCTTTTAGTGCTGGAAGAAGGGGATCGGTTTCTTGGAAGCGAATGCGTTGAATCAAGTAACCTGAATAGTGGAAGTGCATTCCTTCGGAAACTCCTGCAAGTTTGGCCACAGTACCAGAAGGCTTTACTGTAGTGTGTTTAATTGAGGTATTGCAATTTAGTTCTTGGCTGTAGTCTTTATCTGCGTTAACAACAGATTGATATAAGTCGTCCACAGTTTTGATGATTTCAGGATCATAAACAGGATCTTTAATTTCTTTGCCGGTTTCTGAATCCGTTGCAGTCTTAAAGCCAGTAACCACGCGATGGCCAAAAGTAGATAGAATCCAGTCTTGAATACCAGACATTGATACACCAATTCGGCGATTTTTGTTGATAATCTTACGCGAAACTTCCCAATCATAAGGACTGAAAGTAACACGTTTGGTGTAGCGAGCAGCTAATCTGAAAGCTTCTTTAAGATCCCAGCCTTGCTTTTGAGCAATGAAAGGAAAGACTTCAAATAAGTTACATGGTTCACCGTTAGCTAATGAAATTTCTCCACAAGGATTAGTTCCTTCGACCTCATCATCAATGCCAGCTTGATAACCGTCTTTAATACGACCGTAATTGCGAGATAATTCAAGGTTAACAACACCAGGTTCACCGTTATGCAAAATGCTGTCTGCAATTGGTTGATAATTATCGAATTCCGAATTAATAGCTACACTATTATTTGATGCCCAGCGGTGGTGGTAAAGTTTCTTTTTATCTTGCTTCATTGTGATGAAATCTTGATTATCACTTGAGCCAAGTGCTAGCTCTGCACTTCTTCTTACGTTACCAGCAACTACTGTTTTACCAATTAAGTTGCAGATATCTGTTGCATCAACCGCAGTTAGTTTTTGACCAGCACGGTCATTAAGAATTTGATTAATATCAAAAAGCATTTCTACTAGTGGCATTGGGCCAGAAGCTGTACCGCCAAAGCCGTGAATTTTTGCTCCATAAGGACGAATGTCACTGATATCGAGTACGAGCTTTTTCTTATTTTCAGGATTAGTTGAGTCGAAATGCATGTCAATTAAACGGGCATTGGCTAAAACCCAACCTTCACGAGTGTCAGGAAGTTTGTAGTAAATGTAATCATCTTTTTCGTGATTATCTTTTTTCCATTCATCAAGGTCGGTAGCACCTAACTTGATTGAAGCATCATATGATTTACTCTTTTTGTCAATAACAATGGCTAAGTCTACCTTTTGATTAAGCTTAGGAATCTGCTTAATGTTTTCATCAACTACAGAAAAGCCAACGCCGCCGCCTTTCATTAATTGGTCAAAAAGAAATGAAAAAGGCATCGATGGGGCGATTTGGTCTTGAGTAAGGTAAGCAGGAACTATGTGACTATTACCGTATTTTTGAGGACGAATGGCAATAAACCAGCAGTTATTTAGTGAATCGCCATTTCTCTTTTGATAGTCAGTTCCTGAAATCCATAAGTTTCGACCAGATGGAGTAGCAGCTAGACCATAGACTAGACGGAATAGTTGCTTAGCCTCAGCTGTTAATTCTTGGACGGTCTTTTCACTAGGATTATGTTGCAAGCGTGGATCAAGATTAATATTACCTTCAATTACGCGTTTAACAGTTTCGTCCCAATTTTCAGAACGATTTTTATCATCAAGCCAGCGTGCATATGTTCTTTTATATGTAACCCAGCCTAACTCTCCCCAGTGAGGAGTAATCTCTTTTTTAGTTTGTGCAATAAAATCTGGATCAAGTGTGATTCTCAAATCAGACATATTTTTATCTCTCCTAAAGTACAATATCTTGTCGACACTTCAGAGGATAACACAATATCTAGTACAATCAAGTGGCGTAAACTACTAGAAATTGTGATTTGTATCTAACAAAAAGTTGAGAGAGCAGGGAAGAGAATAGCTTGGAAAAAATTTAAAAGTTTTATTGTAATATGTAAAGCAAAAAAATTTTGAATATGAAAAAACTAGAAAGGGTTGATTGATCACTCCTTTCTAGTCTTTATAATTTAATCAATAACAGTAATAGAGTTATTTTTTATCTCTTTAAGTAAGTATTTGGTGTACTTATCAATTTTGGAAACAGAGGTAGTATTATGTAGTACTCCTTCAATTAAATAAGCCAATGCATACACATTTTTATATTTTTCTTTCCAGTTATTGTTCATAAAAATAACTCTATCTTGGTTAGAAGCAACTGGAATATAGGTTGGATTCATATCAAGACAAATACAATCGATATTTTTTTCTTGCGCAAAATTTTCTAAGCGTTGAATTAAAACTTCTTCTGTCATGATAATTCTTCCCTTACCTTAACGCTAACATCTGTATCAAATTTAATCCAAAATAAAAATGCGAGGTTGCCTCAATAGCACCTTGCATTTTTATATATTATTAATTTCTATCGCTAAATCCAAAGATTTGTAAGAATTGTAAGAACAAGTTAACGAAGTCTAGGTAAAGTGCTAAAGCACCTGCAACAGCCAAACCATCAACAGAAACTTGACCACCGTAGTTTTCGTAAATTTGCTTCATTCTTTGTGCATCCCAAGCAGTTAAGATAGTGAAGATGATAACTGCGATGAATGAAAAGATGTAAGAAACCATTGGATTTCTTAAGAACATGTTGATAAGCATTGCAACAATTAAACCAATCAAGGCAGCTGAAGCGTAAGAGCCAAGATTGTTTAAGTTCTTCTTAGTTGTTGTACCAATTACTGCCATTGTAATGAAAACAGTAGAAGAAGCAACGAATGCGGAAGCGATGCTACGACCAGTGTAGGCACCGGCAATTAAAGAAAATTCAACTCCGTAAACAATTGCCATAATCATTAACATGACAAAGCTAGCTACCGGATTTCTTGTTGCTCTAAAGCTAATTCCAAAAGTCAATGCAAGTGGAACTAACAATAAAATCCACGTCATTGCTGGGTTGCTAGCAAATAAAGTCATTACTTGTGTTCTAAAGACAGTCATTGTTAAGTAAGCACTTAAAGCAGAAACTAAAACGGCGATTGTCATCATACCGTACATTCTGCTTAAGAATCTATTTAAGCCAGTTACGTCAACGATTGTGCGACGTTCTGGTTCTTGTGAAAAGTTATTCATAAGCTCTCCCTCTTTCATTATTATTAATATATTTTAACGTATATTAACAGTAAAAGAAACTTTTACACAAACGGATTGTAAAAGCGTCCTGAGTTGACTTTGAAGAGCAGAATAACAACTAAAACGAGAATAAAAGCTAGACTTGTAACTAAGTAATCAGCTAGGCTAAATTTTTCAGCTACGTACCAAGTTCGCTTTTTCTTTGAGCCGAATCGTCTGAGCTGCATAGCAGTACTGATTGTATCAATACGGTCAAGACTTGAAAAGATAAGGGGCGTCACAATATTTAACGTTCCGTGGATTCGCTTGCCTAGGGATGCCTTTTTAGAAAGCTCATTTCCTCGCGCTTGTTGAGCAGCAGAGATAGACCAATAGCTCTCTTGAATGTTAGGAATATAGCGCAAGGCTAGAGAAACAGCATAAGACACCTTATAGCTCACACCAATTTTATTTAAGCTAGCTGCGAATTGACTAGGATTAGTTGTTAACAAAAAGAGCAGAACTAATGGAATTGAGCAGATATATTTCAGACTAACATTGAATAAATAAAATAGTTCTTGAGCAGTTAAGGTAAAATAACCCGCATTGATTAAAACAGTTCTTGAATGATACAAACTTTCACCATAAGTTGGTTGAAAAATGAAAACCGCCAAAATATTAATTACAGCAAACACAATAATGAACTTAACAATAAAAGAAACTTGTTTCCACTTGATACCGGCAATTTTTAATAAAATCAACGATAGAACGCAGATTGCAATTAAAAAACGAGTATCGTAAGTAACCATGCAGGCGATTGAGACTAGAATTAAAAAGATCATCTTTGTAGTAGCATTCAAGGCATGAATAAAACTATTTCCTGGCTGGTAGCCTAAAATCTTACTATCATTCATAATCTTCATCCTTCCAGTTCTTTTGTTCAGAATTAATGTAGGCTTGTACAAACTTATTTGGATCAGGTAAATGGTAATGCTGGGCAAGTTCAAATAGACTTGTGCGTTTCAAAGATGCTTCGCTAATTAATTCAGGATTAGTGAGTAGGTCGATTGGACTTGTGTCTGCAATTAGTTTTCCTTTAGCAAAGGCAAGTGAGCGCGTAGTATATTCAAGCATTAAGTGCATGTCGTGCGTGATGATAATGATCGTCTTGCCTAAATTGTTTAAGTGCTTTAAAAAGCCCATGATTTCTGTATATGTTTTCCAGTCTTGTCCAGCAGTCGGTTCATCCAAAATAATAATTTCTGGTTCTAAGACTAAAATTGAAGCAATTGTCACACGTTTTTTTTGTCCAAAACTAAGGGCAGAAATTGGCCAATGTCTGAAAGGATAGAGACCACAAATTTTTAAAGTTTGATTTACCTTTTGTTTGATAGTATCTTCATCAATATTACGCAAGCGTAAGCCAAGAGCGATTTCATCAAAAATCATCTTTTGTGAAATCATTTGATTTGGATCTTGCATTACATAGCCGATTTTTTCAGCTCTTTCTTTGATTGATAAATTGGCTAGATCTTGATCTTTAAGAGTAATCTTTCCTTCATTAGAAATAAAACCACAGATAATGCGACATAGAGTGGTCTTGCCAGCTCCGTTTTGACCAACAATTGAGATAAAGTCGCCCTGATTAATAGTGGCAGAAACGTCTTTTAAAGGATAAGGTTGATTCTTACTGTATTGGTGCCCAACGCGATCTAATTTTAATAAAGGTTGATGAGCCTTTGTTCTTTCTTTAACTGGAGTTTGATCAACCCAATTTTCTAATTTTTGACCAATTGACTCTGAATCAGGTAAGTCAGATATTTTGTCTAATTTTTTAATCGAATCTAGGTCAATATTTGCTGCCGACATGGCTTTTAAATAAAGTGGTTGCCGTACGCCAACTTTTTCTAAAATGTCATCGTGAAGAAGCTGATTAGTGGGCTTATCGGCAAGAATTTGACCCTCATTAACTAAAACGATCCTATCAATTGGTTGGCTGAGAACTTCTTCGACACGGTGTTCAATAATAATGACTGTGGCGTTAAGTTCTTTCTGGATTTTGTCGATAATTGCCATCGTTTTAAGACCAGAAGCAGGATCAAGGTTAGCAAGTGGTTCGTCAAAAAGTAAAATTGGTGATTCATCAACTAGGACGCCGGCTAGGGCAACAATCTGTTTTTGACCACCAGAAAGACTTTGTGGCGATTGGGTGAGAAGCTCTTTAATTTGTAATTCTTCTGCCCATTGATTTACAGTTTGATGCATTTTATCCTTGGGCTGGCAATCATTTTCTAGGGCAAACGCAATGTCTTCGCCGACTGTTAAGCCGATAAATTGACTGTCTGCATCTTGTAAAATTGTTGAAGTAGTAAATGAGAAGTCAAAAAGACTGGTTTGAGTAATATCTTTACCATTGACTAAGCATTCACCGCTTATCTCACCTTGATCAATGTTTGGAATAAGACCATTAAGGCAGCGACCAATTGTGGATTTGCCGCTGCCTGAAGGTCCGGCCAAGAGAATTTTTTCCCCTTTATTAATTTTAAGATTGATATTTTTAAGGGTAGGTTCAGCTTGGCTATTGTATTTAAATGAAAAATCTTTAAATTCAATAATCGGTTCTGTCATTAATTGAGTAACCTTTCGTGATTAGTCTCTACGTAAACTACCTTTCTTAACTTTAGTTGCTGCATAGGCCTTAAGTAAGATAGTTCCTAAGATAAGAATGGAAAGTGAGTTAGTAATAGTTGCAGTTGCACCTTGTAAGAAAACTTTGTTTTGAGGTTCGCTGTAGATTAAAATATCGCCAATTGGAGCAATTACTAACCAGGAAACAACATTAGCAATAATCTGTACAATGTTGAAACCAACCATTTGCTTAACAGTGAAGACGCCATTTTCTAAGTCAAGACGCATACCGTAAAGACCAATGATTAAACCTAAAACAGCAGTAGCTAAAACCCAGCTCCACCAGGTTTGACCATACATTAAGAAGTCACCTAATGCGTGTCCAATAAAACCAACAGAAAAGCCGACAACAGGTCCATAAATAGTTGCAAGTAAAGCTAAGAATGGATAGACAATTTCGATATTAGTGTTTGGAATACCAGTTGGAATTGATGTGAAACGTGCCAAAATAACATAAATAGCTGCTCCAATACCAATTGCAACGACGCTTTTTACTGATAAACCTTTTTGATTATTCATAATTTTCCCCCGTAAATAAAATTTATTCTTTAGTTAAATCAATTTTCCAATCATTTCCTGTGCCAATATTGTAAGTATTCGCAAATGAAGCTTGATTCAATCCGATACCAACCTTAACCAAGGAATTGATATACATTAAAGGATCATTGAGTGCTACATCAGCAAAAGATGTTACAAAAGGTATTGTATCATGATAATAAGTTTGATTTTGATAAGTAATTGTGACGGTAATTTTGTCACCACGCTTGATATTAGCCTTTTTAACTAATTCATAAGGAATATTTGTCCATAAAGAGCCAAAACGAATATCTAATACATCAATTGACCCCTTAAGGTGATCACTTTCTAATTTAGCTTCAGTGAGTGGCAATTTTACAATTGAATTTGGATCTAATGATTCTCCCAATTCTTTAAAAGTCTTTTCACCATCAGCTAAAAGAGCACCGTTGTAAGCATAGATATCGCGACCATGAAAAGTGTTACTTTCAGATGAGTAGGGAAGGCGATTTTTTTGTTCGTCAATTTCTCTCACTTCGTCGATTCCCATATAAGTCGCAATATGAGTTAGAGAACCATTATCAGGTGTGATAATAAAGTGCCCGCTTTTGGTTTTAACTGCAATACTCTTTCGATCTGAACCTACTCCTGGGTCAACCACTGAAACGAAAGTTGTACCTTCTGGCCAATACTTAATTGTTTGGTAAAGGCGATAAGATGCAGCCCAAATATCATAAGGCGGAATCTCATGAGTTAAATCTGAAACAACAACATGCGGCGCAACCATATGAGCTACTCCATGCATGGCACTAACGGCTCCATCTTTTAAGCCAAAGTCGGTTTGTAGTACTAGAAAATGATTTGTTTCCATCAAATTCCTCCTTTAATATTTTTTTAATTACTAATAATTTACAATGTAATAAAAAATTCGTCAATAAAAATCCGTACTATTTCGCTATGTAAGCGCATATAGTACGGATTTTATTAATGATAAATTATTTTTCAGATTTATTTTGCCACTTTAAGCCAATTCCGGTTACTCCAGAAATAATTGAGAAAATTGGAGAAAGTAAACTAAAGAAAGTAAAAGGAATAAAAGCTAAGACAGGAACGCCAAGAGTAGAAGCCGCAAATGATCCGGCTACTCCCCAAGGAATTAAGTAGTTAATTACACTACCACCATCTTCAAGAACGCGACTGAGAGCAAGCGGTGCAAGTCCAATTCTGTCGTATGCTTGCTTAAAAGCACGACCGGGCAAGATTACAGATAAGTATTGTTCACCAACAAATAAGTTAATACAGATACCTGAAAGAATAGTAGTAATTACTAAACGGCCAGGTTTTTTTAGGTGTTCGACTAAAGGTTCCATGGCAGTTTGAACAATGTTAAATTTCATTAATAAGCCGCCAAGAGATAGGGTGGCAATAATTAAACCAACAGTATCCATCATGCTGGAAATACCACCACGAGTCAGTAAGGCATTAACAGAGGAGTCGCTAGTTTTTGCGACAAAACCTTTCATAATAAGGTTGGTTAGGTCCGTAATTGATTGCTGGCGATTTTGAATAAAAATCATGATAATGGTGACTGTAATATTTAAAAATAGAGTAGGAATAGCAGGAATTTTTTTCCAAGCACAAACTAGCATTAAAATAATTGGAATAATTGCCCACCAAGTAATAGTAAAGTTCTGCTGTAAAACAGCAACGGTATGGTTAATTTTTGAAGCATCGATTGATCCGCTATTTCCTAAGATCCAAAATAAAATTAAAGATACAAGAAAAGCAGGAATAGTGGACCACATCATATTTTTGATGTGAGCAAATAATTCGCTTTCAGCAACGGCAGAAGAAAGATTGGTAGAATCAGATAAGGGAGACATTTTATCGCCAAATACTGCTCCAGAAATAATTGCTCCTGCGACAAGAGCTGGATTGGCATTCATGCTAGCCCCAATACCGAAGAGGGCGATTCCAACTGTTGAAATTGTAGTAAAACCACTTCCGATTGCTAAACCAACGATTGAACAAACAATAAAAACAGAAGGTATGAAGAACTGTCCACTAATTAGGTGAAAACCAAGAACCATGATTGAAGGAATAATACTACCCTTGATCCATAAACCAATTAAGGCACCAATTAGAATGAAGATAAAGATTGGAATAATAGCAACGCCAATTCCTTCTTTAATTCCGTCCTGGATAGACGCCCAGTCATTTCCACGTATTCTAAGCCAAAAAACTAATAAGCAGACTGTAAATAAAACTGGAACTTCTGGCATTAAACCAAATTTTATTACCGAAATACCTAAGATAACTAAAAGCAAAAGTAAAATAATAATTGCTTCTGGAAAAGAAACTTTCTTTTTCATAAAAATCCTCCATAAAAAAAGTCCTGTTGAAATTAATCAACAGGACGCATTACCGTGGTACCACCTATCTACTGCATATTTGCAGCACTCTCATCAGGTGATAACGGCACTGATTGTGGCCGAATAAAGATTGATCGCTGTAATTCGTAACTTATGCCTGACTGGTTCGCACCTTACCACCAGCTCTCTGACGCCCAACATAAGCACTACTGTGACGATAATTGTTGCAATTATGATAACAAGCTTAAAAAAAGATGTCAATGAATTTATTCATAAAAATGATTAGAATTTCGAATTATGCACTCCGAGCGGTAAAATAGATAGGTAGAGAAAAAAGTATAAATATAAATTGAGGGATTAAGATGACTGATATTTTAACCACCAAAGAATTAGGAAAAAACTTCAAAAATAAACATGTTTTGAGCCGAATCAATATTCATGTTCCTGAAGGAAAAATTTACTGCATCATGGGACCGAATGGGGCTGGTAAGTCAACTCTTTTGAAAATGATTAGTGGAATTGAGAAACCAACTGAAGGCAGCATTAACTTTAATGGAAAAAACTGGAAGCGAGAAGATTTAAAAGCTATTGGATCCTTAATTGAAGAGCCGGGGTTGTTTGATAATTTAACTGTTGAAGACAATATCAAATTGAAGTTAAAACTTCATCATGTTGAAAATAAGGATCAAGAGAAAATCTTGAACACGTTAGGCTTTGGCGATCATAATCAAGAAAAGGTTAAAGGATTTTCAACCGGAATGCGACAGCGCTTAGGAATTGCCCTTGCTTTTATGGGAAATCCAGATTTAGTAGTTTTAGATGAACCAACAAATGGTCTAGATACATTTGGAATTCATGAATTGCGTGAGCTATTAATGTTAGAGAAAAAGCAAGGTAAAACAATTATTATTGCTAGTCACATGCTTTCTGAAATTCAAAAAGTAGCTGATCGCATTGCAATCTTGGGTAATGGAGAACTTTTGCTAGAAGAGGATTATGGTCAGGAGAGAGATTTGGAGGATTTATTTATTTCAACTCTAGAAAAGGCAGGCGTAAAGCATGACTAATATTTTGAAAGTTGAATTTTTAAAAACAAAGCATACCATTATTCGCTTACTAGTTTGGCTTTTACCGTTAGTTGCTATTTTAATGATGGCCGCTGTTTTCTGGGATAATCAATATTCAGTACAATTAATGATGGGGCAGTGGAGTTATTTTTGGCTGAATATGTCTCTTGCTCTAATAATAGGTATTAGTACTTATTACCAAAAGCAGGCTACAAAATTCAAAGAAATTTTGACTTCACCACAAGATCTTTTTACTTATGAGATTGGTCGAATCATTCACGGAATTTTACAAGCAACTTTAATGAGTGTAGTTTTCTTAGTACTGATAATTATTGTTCGCTTTATCTTTTCAAGTAGTGAAGAAATCGGTTTAATGGCTAGCTCTATACTTGGAATTTTGCTCACTTCTGTTTGGCTAGTTCCGTTTTATTCGTGGCTGTGCCGAATCACTAACTTATATTTTGCCTTAGGAATTGGATTTTTAAGTTCAATTATAGCTATGTTCTTAAGCCGTACGCTTTGGAGTATGTGGTGGCCTTTTGATTGGGGAATACTTTTAAATAATATGTGGCTTAAGGGTGATTTTACATTTGGATCTTGGAGTTTAATCATTTGTAGCTTGATTTTAGGATTTATTTTAAGTATCTTTAGTGCCTATTCTTTTAAAAAACAATAATATTTTTTAGTAAAATAGTAGCAAGTATCTAAAAAAGGATTGAAATTATGCAAAAGAATCAAATTGTCGATTTAGAAATTACCGACTTATCTTATGAAGCAATGGGAGTTGCTCACTTAGACGGACTGACTGTCTTTGTAAATAGTGCTCTTCCAGGCGAAATTGTTTCAGCTAAAATTTTAAAAGTAAAGAAGAACTTTGCTTTCGCTAAAATTGAAAAAATTAAGAAGGAAAGTCCAGATAGAATTAACGTTGAACTTCGTCAATGGGTTCAAACAGGCTTGGCCTCACTTGCTCATATTAAATATGAAAAGCAACTTGAATTTAAACGTAATCAAGTAGTGAACTTATTACATAAGGCCGACTTAGATAATATTAAGGTTGGTCAGACTTTGCCTAGTCCAGAAGAGACAGGCTATCGTAATAAGGCACAAGTGCCAGTTCGTGAAGTTCATGGCAAGCTTGATATTGGTTTCTTTAGAAAGCATTCACATGATTTAGTGCCGTTAACTAATTTCTTTACCACTGATCCAGAAATTGATCGAGTTTTAATTAAAGTTCGCGATATTTTAAGAAAGAATCATGTACCAGCTTATGATGAAATCCACAATAAGGGTGAAGTGCGTTATCTTGATGTACGGCGCTCAAAAGCAAGTGGAGAGATTATGGTGATTTTGGTCTGCTTGCATAAGGATTTTCCACAATTGCAAAAAGTGACTAAAGAAATCAGTGAAATTAAAGGTGTTACAAGCATAGTGTTGAACCATAATCCTAAAAAGACTAACGTGATTTTAGGTAAGAAAGATTACTTGCTTTGGGGAGAGCCTCAGATTACCGACAAAATTGGGGATGTTAGTTTTAAGATTTCACCGCAAAGTTTCTTTCAAATTAATTCACTGCAAACTCCTCGTTTGTATGATTTGGCAATTCAAAAGGCAGATCTTAAACCAGATGATGTGGTAATTGATGCCTATTCCGGAATTGGAACAATTGGTTTGTCAGTTGCTAAGCATGTAAAGGCGGTGCGAGGGATGGAAGTTATCAAGCCGGCCGTTGACGATGCTAACGCAAATGCCAAATTAAATGGGATCACGAATGCTGAATATGTTGTAGGTAAAGCAGAAGAAGTAATGCCGCGCTGGGCTAAAGAAGGGTTAAAGACTGATGTCATCTTCGTTGACCCGCCTAGAAAAGGATTAACTCCAGAATTTATTGACGCAGCTGTTGAAACTGACCCTAAGAAAATTGTTTATATTTCATGTAATCCGGCTACAATGGTTAGAGACCTGCAATTGTTCCGTGAGCAAGGCTATGATTTTAACGAAATTGATCCTGTCGATATGTTCCCTCAAACTCCGCATGTTGAAGCTGTGGCGGTGCTTGAGAAGAAGTAATAAATGTATCTAAGAAATTATAATTCCACCGATTGTAAGAATTTAGCGGAGCTATTTTATGATACGGTTCATAGTGTAAATGCAAAGGATTATGCCAAAGAAGCATTAGATGTTTGGGCAACGGAAAAAATAGATTTGAAGGAGTGGAACCGTTCTTTCATTCGGCATCATACAGTTGTTGCTGTGGAAAATAATGTGATTGTTGGATTTGGCGATATAGATAATTCTGGATATTTGGACAGATTATTTGTTCATAAAAATTATCAAAGACAGGGAATTGCAACAGCAATTTGCAATGAACTAGAAAGTGCTGTAACTGTGACACGGATTACAACTCATGCATCTATTACAGCAAAACCATTTTTTCAACGAAGAGACTATAAAATTGTTAAAAAGCAAGAAATAATCCGATGTGGGATAGTTTTGACAAACTATTTAATGGAGAAACTTAAAAGAGATAAAGATTTTAGCTATGATAAGAAAATTACAGAAAGCAGATATAGATAGGGTAATGGAAATCTGGCTTATTAGTAATGAAGATGCGCATCCCTTCGTGAATAAAAAATACTGGGAAGCGAACTTTAATGAAGTTAAGAAACAAATGTTACAGGCCGAAGTTTTTATCTATGAGCAAAAATCAGAAATTCAAGGTTTTGTTGGACTAGTTGACAATTATATTGCTGGGATTTTTGTTGATAGAAAATATCGTTCTTCTGGTGTTGGACATAAACTGATTAAGTATATAAAAGAAAGTCATAATGAATTAACATTGGAAGTATATACAAAAAATAAAGGTGCTGTTAACTTTTATAAAAGAGAAGATTTTAATATTATTTCAAAGCAAGTAGAACCAGATACGGATGAAACAGAATACTTGATGTCATGGAATAAGATTAATTTTGATTAAAATGTATAGTGAAAAGGCATGACTTAGGATTAGCTAACCAAGTCATGCTTTTTGCTTTGTTTTCATCAATCGTCTGTATTTTATTTAGGTTATTACCTTTTTTAACATACTTGTAAATTGAAAGTGTACTTTTTACGTGGATAGCTTGAGCGTACTGACAAATTAGGCATACAATTAAAGAAAAGCAATCAAGGAAATTCTGCAAAAAACGTAGTTATCTTGGACGGTAATTGAAAGGAATAGCTATGCATCTGAAAAAAATTATCCTCTATATTTTCTTAGCTGTCTGTATGTTCTCAGTGTTTTTATTTGTTGTCCCTTCAGGAAGCAGAATAGATCCTGGAATTAAAAATTCACAAAAACAGCTAAAGGCTTACATGAAATCTCATCATATAAATGGTGTGATGCTCGTGAGCGGAAAAGATGGTCAGCCAATTGTCATTAAAAATAATGAAACGTCTAGCAAAAATGACATAGTGAATGCAGATCAGTTATTTCCAACTGCTTCTCTTCAAAAGATTATCACAGGAACTGCGATTTATAATTTACAGCAAAAAAGTCAGCTAAATTGGAATACGCCTTTATCTAAGTATTATCCGCAAGTTTCAGGCAGTAGCGATATAACGATTCGTGAGTTGATGAATCATACGAGTGGATTAATTAATAATGCCCGTCCGTCTGAGCCGCTTAAAAATCAAGAAGAGCAAATTGCTTATATGCTTAAATATATGCAGAATGATCATTTGCATACTTGGGACTACCAAGATGTAGACTATGAGTTATTAGCAGCTATTATTAGTAAAGAAAGTGGTTCAAGCTATAATTCATATATTCAGAAGAATTTTGCTAAACCATTAAAACTGCATCAAATCAAAGATTATTCTGAAGTTAAGCAAAATGAGGTTCCTCAACCAATGAGTAGTAATGTTGACTGGCATAAGGTGGTTGTTACGACATCGTCTGATTTTGGTGCTGGAAACTTGTTTGTATCGCCGAATGATTATTGGAAATTTGTATATAACAGTGTTTTAAAAGACCCCAAAATGATTAACGAATATGCGCAGCAGGCTAAACACCAAGAAGTAGCTTACTATGGTGGTGTCTACTTCAAGGGAGATGTTATTCGTGCAGAGGGTAGTATTCCTGGGTATAATTCATGTTTTGTAGCTAATTACAAAACTAAGGAAATGATTATGCTGTTTTCCAATAATATTAATTACTTAACTTTGAAGAGAGCATCTGATTATTTGCTTCATCATTATATGGGACTATTTTAATGAAACAGACTTTAATTAAGAAAATTCCAAATCAAGTACCGCAAGAATTGCAGCATTTGATTGCTGGTGCAGATATTTATGATAGTTCATCATCTCCTGAGGCTCGCGTATATTTTATCGATAAAGATGGCGGTTATTATTTAAAATGTTCCAAAACTGGTACGCTTGAAAAAGAAGCTAAAATGACGCAATATTTTCATTCAAAAAAATTGGGTGCTGAAGTGTTGAACTATACTTCAAATACTCATGATTGGCTGTTAACTAAGGCAGTAGTAGGGCACGATTGTATAGATAGTGAGTATTTAAGCCATCCTAAGCGCTTATGCGATACGATTGCTACCGAATTAAGAAAATTACATGAAATAGATTATAGTGACTGCCCAGTGATGGATAGAACGGCTGAGTATTTAGCAAATGCTGAAAATAATTATAGGACAGGAAATTATGATAAATCGAGTTTCCCAGATAGTTTTGGGTATCGTTCAGCTGAGCAAGCTCATGAAGTTTTAGCTGCTGGTAAAAATGCTTTGCAAGGCAAAGTTTTATTGCATGGAGACTACTGTTTACCCAACATTATTCTAGAGAACTGGAAACTTTCAGGATTTATTGATCTTGATTGTGCAGGTGTTGGCGATCGCCATATCGATTTGTTTTGGGGAGCTTGGACACTTTGGTTTAATTTGAAGACTAATCAATATCGTGATCGCTTTCTTGATGCATATGGTAGAGATAAGGTAGATGAGTCATTACTCAAAGTTGTTGCTGCTGCGGAAGTTTTTGGGTAATTGAGATAATGTCTTAAAAAGTGAATATGGGCAGTATCAAGATGTATAAAAAGTAAAGAAAATAATATATTGAATAGTATGGTTACTCTTCTATTAAGTAATCATACTTTTTTTGAACTATGTAAATTAACAAGCCAGAATGTCTATTGAAATGGACATTTTTTTACTTTCAAGATCATTAGCAATTGCTAAACTTAAGGTAAGGAGGGAGGAATGATGCCTAAAAATAGCAGTAAAATTATTAATATTTTAGTTAAATCAGGACGTTTTATGACGTCACAAGAATTGGCCCAAATTATAGGTGTTTCGTCTAAAACCATTTATCGGGCAGTGAATAAAATAAACCAAACTTATGAATTTCCAATTATTAAATCTGAAAGAGGAAAAGGTTATCTTTTGGATTATGAAAAGTATCTTGAGTTAAATGACGGTTTTCATGAAAAGCCCCATTTAATGATACAGTCACCTTTGGAAAGACGAAATGAAGTAATTATTAAATTACTTTTTAGTGCACCATTATCGGTTAATATCAAAGACGTTTATGCTTCTTATTATGTAAGTACCGAGTTGATTCGCCAAGATTTATTTACAATTGGCGAATTATTAAAAAGATATAACTTGAAATTAGCTCATCAAGGTAATTATGTAGTTATAAAAGGTGAAGAAGAAAATATCCGTAAAGCAATTAATAATGCACTTATTCAAAGTAAAGCGATGAATACAGAAAGTATTAGTGATTTGGCAAATGAATTTAAAGATTTGAGTAGTTATGATAATCAATTTTTAACTACACAAATTGAATGGATTCAAAAATCACTTCATACTACTGTACCTTATCCATACAATGTAAATATTTTTTCGCATTTATATATTTTGATTAAAAGATTTAGAAGAGGAAAAACAGTTCAGTATAAAGAAAAAATAAATATTGGAAATAAATATCATCACTTAAAAGAAAATAATTCTATTTTTTGGAAAGTTAGTAATGATGTAATTCATAACACTGCTGATTATGTTCACCGAGAAATACCTAGTGCCGAAATTTACTACTTGTTAGAGTATCTGATCTCTATGCGTTACAATCACGATTTTGCCATTGATGATAAGATTTCGGCAGATTCAAAACGTTTAGCAAATTATTATATTAAATGCTTTAACTTAGATATAAATAATCCCAAAACACGAGCGTTAAAAAGTGATTTGATTAGTCATATTCGTCCAATGTATAACCGTCTAAATAATCACATTATAATTGCTAATAAATTACTTGATGATATAAAAAACGAATATAAGGAGACTTTTAGTAAATTAAAGGCATTAAGTTCTAAAGCTTATGGCAAGAAATACTTACCATGGAGAATTAGCGATGATGAGATTGGTTTTTTAACATTATATTTTGCTAAATATTTTGAAGAAACTAACTTTACAAAAAAAGCTATTGTAATGTGCGCTAGTGGGATAGGGACCTCAAAACTATTGTATGCAAAGATTCATAGAAATTTCCCCGATTTGGATTTAATGGGAACTATTTCTAAAAATGAGTATGAAAAAAATTATACTCAATACGCTGATCTTGACCTTATTATTTCAACTATTCCTATCCTTCCTCAAAATAATGAACAGGTTATTCTTTCTAGTGCTATGTTCAATACTCAGGATAAAAATAGATTGAGTAGGTATTTGAATGAAAATAAAGTTAGTGAAATTAAATAATATTAGCAACTATGAACAATGGCTTCAACAAACTGTTGACAGTCTTGGCTTTTCATCGGGATTAAACATTAATTTATTGAACTTACTTCATGAACGGGATGCTTTAGGAAGTGTTCAGATTTCTCAACACGTAATAATGCCCCATATAGTAACATATGAAATTCCTGAAAGTGTAGTAATCGTAAGCCAATTGACCAAACCAGTTAAATATTTTACTAGTAAAGATATCACTACTGCTATTTATATATTTTCATATCCTGATGATATTTCAATCGAATCACTAATTAATTGCTTAGTAGATGAGAAGATAATTAATAGGTTACAAGCCCCTACATTATCTTCTAAAGAATTAAAAAAGATGTTTAATTTAAGTGTAGGAGAAAAAAATGCTTTTTGATAAAAAAGTTTTACTTTTTGACAAAAATCCTTCGACTAAAACTGAAGCGTTGACTGAATTGGCCAATGAGTTATACAAAGTCGGAGTTGTAACTAAAGAGTACACACCCGCTATATTAAAACGTGAATCCAACTTTCCAACGGGATTAATGACACAAACAATGGGAGTAGCCATTCCTCATTGTGATCCAGATAAAGTTATTGCTCCTCAGATTGGATTTATGCGTTTAAAAGAACCAATTACCTTTCATCAAATGGGAGATAATACTAAAATTCCAGTTAATATGATTTTTATGCTGGCTTTAAAACAATCTGATAGCCAGCTTAGTATGTTGCAGAAGTTAATGGCTCTCTTTCAAAATCGAGAGGCTATGAACACTCTTCGTAGTATTACTTCAGTTGATGAATTTATTTTAGTGATGAATAAAAATGGCATTATTAATTTAGAATAAGGGGATAAAGACTATGGATGCGATTAGTTCAGGTTTACAATGGTTTGTTAACCTGGGAGCTAGTGTTATGCTACCGATACTTTTATTTGTTTTTGCATTAATTTTACGAATAAAACCAGGTAAAGCTTTTAAAGCAGGGTTAACTGTTGGTATTGGATTTGTAGGATTAAATTTAGTGATCGAATTACTTACAAAGAATTTAGGACCAGCCTCACAAGCAATGGTTAAGAATTTTGGCTTACATCTATCAACATTAGATATTGGTTGGCCTGCTGGTTCTGCGGTAGCATACGGGACTGTACTGGGAAGTTTAGCTATCCCAGT
Source organism: Lactobacillus isalae (assembly GCF_947539375.1). Lineage (NCBI taxonomy): Bacteria > Bacillati > Bacillota > Bacilli > Lactobacillales > Lactobacillaceae > Lactobacillus > Lactobacillus isalae. The sequence goes on along the minus strand of NZ_OX443569.1, from coordinate 1,269,475 downwards.
GGGAGTTATTACAAATATTGTTTTACTTTTAATTGGTTTGACTAAAACATTAGATGTTGATGTTTGGAATTATTGGCATATAGCTTTTACAGGCTCAATTGTTTATGCAATTACAAATGATTTTGCACTTGGAATTTTTACAATGGTAGTGCATATCATGATTATTTATTTGTTAGCGGATATGTCAGCTCCGTATATTCAGAAACAATATGGCTTACCCGGTATTTCCTTCCCTCAGGGAGCTTCTGATCCAGGATTTTTACTGGCATTACCATTAAATTGGTTAATGGACCATATTCCAGGAATGAATAAGATCAAAATAACTCCTAAAACAGTTCAAAAAAGAATGGGAGTTTTTGGTGAACCTTCTGTTATGGGATTAATTATTGGGATCGTAATAGGAATTCTAGCAAAATATTCGGTAGCAAAAGTTCTTCAATTAGGAGTGATTACGGCGGCAGTTTTAGTTTTAATGCCACGAATGGTATCACTTTTAATGGAAGGGTTAACTCCAATTTCTGAAGGAGCAAATGATTTCATTAAGAAACGTTTTCCAGGTAGAAATTTATATATTGGGATGGATAGTGCCTTAGCTGCAGGTAATGAGACAGTTCTTTCCTCTGCTTTGATTTTAGTACCGATTACTCTGTTAATTGCAGTTATTTTACCAGGAAACAGTACTCTTCCGTTTGGAGATTTGGCTACTATTCCATATATGATCGCTATTATGGCAGCTGTATTTGGCGGAGATATTTTTAGAACGCTTATTGGTGGTGTAGTAGATATCATTATTACTTTATATATCGCTTCTTGGGTAGCACCATTTGTCACTGCTTCAGCTAAAGCAGCACACTTTGGTTTACAAGGCGCTAGCTCAATCACGGTTATGAGCGATGGAGGAGTATGGACTACTTGGCTAATTGTTGGTCTTGGAAAATTAATGACCTGGGGCGGAATTGGCTTGATTGGAATAGTAACTCTCGGTTTTATGATTTGGTTTAATAAATTTCATAAAGCCAAAAATGAAAATACATTATAAGAGATATTTTACAAGGAGAATTTATTATGAAAACTTTAATGGTTGTTTGTGGTAGTGGAGTCGCTACATCTACAGTGGTAGAGGGGAAAATTCGTGACTTTTTAGAATCGAAGGATGTTTTAGATAAGGTAAAATTGTTAAAAGGAAATATTGCTGAACAAATTAATAATGTTGATGATTATGATGCATTTGTAAGCACAACTGTAGTTCCTGATGATGTAAAAGATAAGGTAATTAGTGGGTTACCAATTTTAACAGGTATAGGGGCTGATAAAGTTTATGATGAGATTTTGCGAAAGTTAGATTTAAAGTAAAGCTATATTGATATAAGTATAAAGATATTTGTAAAGCGTAAATTAAAAAGCCTATTAGATTTTGGTGCAGTAAATCAATTATGATTTTAATGAGGAATCAAGCAGTTAAAAAAAGTTGTTTGATTCTTTTTTTGACAAAATTTTTTTAAGTTTGATTTTAATTAAAAGATTGCTAAAATTCCTAATTTATCACTGAGACAATCAAGTAATTATTATTTGGTTTTTATTTTATAAGAAAAAATATGTTATAAATTTATTTGATAATGTCATAAATTTCTTTAAGTTGTATGGGTAATTATCATAAAAATGAGTAAAGGATTTTTAATTCTAAATTATTTAGTTGCTATTATTGCTGATATGATTTTGGCAACTAAGTATATTGAAGTAGTCGTATTTTTATATCACTTTTCATCAGTAACTTAGGTATTTATTGTTTAATTGTTATTAGTATGATAGAAATAAAATTAACGACAGGACATTAAGAAAGTAAAATGAGAAAAGTAAGTTTATTTATTGCGATGAGTCTTGATGGTTATATAGCTGATACTAAAGGCGGAGTTGACTGGATTTCTGGTCAAGGCGATCATGAAAAAATATAAATACATATTCTGAATTTATTAAAGATATTGATATCGTTTTAATGGGATGGAATACATATCATCAAGTTGCTACTGAACTTTCTCCGAATAATTGGGTATATGCTGGAATGACGACATATGTTTTTACTTATCATCAAGAAAAATCTACTGATGATATTAAATTTACAGATGAAAATCCAGTTGATTTGATCAACAGGTTGAAGCAACAAGATGGCAAAGATATCTGGATTTGTGGTGAAGCTAATCTTATTCAGCAATTAATTAGAAATGACTTAATTGATAAATATTATATTTCTATTGTTCCGACTTTATTAGGTAAGGGATTGCGTCTCTTTGGAGAGAGTTGCCAAGAACAAAAGCTTAAGCTCATTAATACATTAATACCAGAAATTATAATGGGATTGTCGATGTAGTTTATGAACGCAGATAGATGAACGATTATCAGAAAGTTTCAATTAAATAATCTTGATCTGTAATGAAGATATGGTTAGAAAACAATATACAAGCTTATTCCTTTGTTACAAAAATTACTGGAATGATCATTTTTCTGAGATTGACGAGGCTATACAAACCACCGAGAATATCATAAATTTTATTTTTATTGATGAAACTGGAAATTTAGAATATGTAATAAGATGAGAAAAATAAATTATCTTGCCTTATTAATTAAGATTTTTCTTTCCAACCTTGTTAACTTTTTGGTATGATAGATATGTTGTAAAGGTTGCCTCAATGGCGGAATTGGCAGACGCGCAGCGTTCAGGTCGCTGTTCACGCAAGTGAGTGCAGGTTCGACTCCTGTTTGAGGCACATGAAAAAGAGGTATGCAATTTGCATATCTCTTTTATTTTTATCTCAATTTAACAGTTTTACTTTCAAACTTAAAAGGTCTCATAAATGTGAGTTGATAAGCAGTTAACTGTAATTTCTCTCCATTTTGATAATCTGGATTATATAGTGGATCTCCAATAATTGGAGCATCAAGTGCTGCTAAGTGAACTCTAATTTGATGTGTACGCCCAGTTTCGAGAGTAAGTTTTACCAATACCTTATTTTCATATTCTTTAACTATTTCGTAATGAGTAATAGCCTTTTGACCGTCGGGGTGCACCATCCTTTTTCTTTGATCATTTGGGTCGTGACTAATTGGAAGAGAAATAGTACCACTTTGCTTCAACTTGCTAGATTTATTTACCCAGGCTAAGTATTCTCGATGCAATGTTTTATTAGTTAATTGCCGATTTAAGATTGGAACAACGGCTGGATTTTTAGCTACTAGTAATAGACCATTTGTAAGCATATCAAGTCTATGAACAATAAAAGGACTATAGCCTAAGTAAGTAGCGCAATCATTTAATGCAGTATCTTTTTCATATAAATTCGGATGTGTTTTTTGTCCAGCAGGCTTATTAATTACTAGAATATCTGGATCTTCGTAAACAATTTGGGGTAAATTTCCACTAGCTGGATAAGTTTGTTGATCACTTTCAACATGCTCAAGATAAATATCAATTTTATCACCTGGTTTTATTAGAAAATTAATTGGCAAGTATTTGTTATTAATCAGGATTTTATTTTCAGTACGTAAAAAATGACGCCATTTTCTTGGAATCAGGAGCTTACGCATTAAGTCATCAACGCTTATTGGTTTTAAATTAGTGGGATATTTAAGAGAATAATGGTATATAGTCATCTTTTTCACCTTATCTAATTTTTAACTTTTAAAATACTATTTTTCAAATAAAGATATGCTAAAATCGTCATATTAGGTTTATTGATGAAAAGGGAGTTTTAATTATATGCATTCCCAAAATCACGAGTTTTGGCATCGCGTTCATTTAGCGATTAAAAACTTCAACCATCGCTTTCAAATTTGGCGTTGGTTAATTTTAATATTGCTGTCGTGTTGTTTATTCGTTTGTACTTATTATACCGTTAAGGTAAAAACTTCAAACATCTCTAACATGAAGGCATCGCTTTCTACTACAACTACTATTTATGATAATAAAAATCAAAAGGCAGGTTCGCTCTATTCTCAAAAGGGTTCTTTTGTTGAGTTAAGTCAGATTTCGCCTTATATTCAAGATGCTGTCATTGCAACTGAAGATAGGACATTTTATAAAAATCCTGGTTTTAGTGTGAAAGGGATGGCGCGTGCTGCGGTAAGCAGTCTAATTCATCGCGGAATTGTCGGTGGTGGATCGACTTTAACGCAGCAGCTGGCTAAGAATGCTTTACTAACGCAAAAGCAAACTTTTTCTAGAAAGTTAGAAGAATTATTTTTTGCAATCGAGATTAATCGTGTTTATTCTAAAAAAGATATTCTGACAATGTACTTGAACAATGCTTACTTTGGCAATGGCGTTTGGGGCGTTCAAGATGCAGCAAGGCGCTATTTTGGTAAAAACGCAAGTGACGTAACTGTAGGTGAAGCTGCAACAATTGCCGGAATGCTTCGAAGTCCAAGCTACTATAATCCGATTGATCATATGGACAATGCAATTTCACGACGCAATGTAGTATTAGGCTTAATGGCTGATACTGGCAAAATTTCGCAGACGCAAGCTGATAATGCTAAAAAAACTACATTAACTTTAGATGATACATTTTCTCAAGAAGATGGGTATCGTTATCCTTACTTCTTTGATGCAGTCGTTGATGAAGCAATTGATCGTTACGGCTTAAAAGAAGAAGATGTAATGAACAAGGGCTTGAAGATTTATACAACTCTTGATACAGGTTATCAAAGTGCCTTGCAAGATAGTTTTGAAGAAAGTTGGAATTTTCCACCAAACGCAAGTGATGGTACTAAAGTCCAAGGAGCAAGTGTTGCGATGGATCCAAAGAGTGGAGCTGTTCGGGCAATCGTTGGAGGAAGAGGACAGCATGTTTTCCGTGGCTATAACCGTGCAACACAGATGAAGCGACAACCAGGCTCAACTATGAAACCACTTGCTGTCTATTCACCGGCTCTTCAAAACGGCTATCATTATGATTCTGAGCTTTCTAATAAATTACAAAAATTTGGTAAGAATGGTTATGAACCAAAAAACGTTGATAATCAATACTCGAATAAGATTCCAATGTATGAAGCTCTAGCACAAAGTAAAAACGTGCCAGCTGTTTGGTTATTAGACAAAATTGGTGTCAGCAAGGGTGTTCAATCTGTTGAAAACTTTGGTATCCATGTTAATAAGAGTGATCAAAACTTAGCCTTAGCCTTGGGTGGTTTGTCGACTGGAGTTTCTCCAATGCAAATGGCAAGAGCATATAGCGCTTTTGCTAATGAAGGAAACTTACCAAATCAGTCTTACTGTATTACTAAGATTACTGATGCTAGCGGAAATGTAATTGCCCAAAATAAGAATCCTGGTAATCACCGAATTATTTCGACTAATACAGCTAAAGAAATGACTTCAATGCTCTTGGGAGTGTTTACATCTGGTACAGGTAGATCAGCACAACCTGCAAGCTTTAGAGTAGCTGGTAAAACTGGTTCCACAGAAGTACCAGATAGTTATGGATTTGGTACAAAAGACCAATGGATTGTTGGTTATACTCCAGATGTTGTTTTATCAACTTGGGTTGGTTTTGATAAGACTGATCAAAATCACTATATGGAAGGAATTTCTGAAACAGGAATTACGCACCTTTATAAATCTGAGCTTGAACGCTTGCTGCCATATACTTCACAAACGCAGTTTAAAGAAAAGAGTGCTCAGCAAATTTCGCAAGATACAGGGGCAAATTCAGATTGGCTTGGTAATATTGGAAAACAAGTACAAAAAGGGATCAATGATACTGGGTCTAAGTTTAACGAATGGTATAATAATCTTAAAGGACTTTTAGGTCAGTAAAAATAAAGGAGTTTAATTTTAAAATGGTTAATATTTATGATAATGCCAACCAATTGGCAAAAGACTTACAAGAAACTGAACAATTCAAGGATTTAAAGAAATCTCTTGAAAACTTAAAGAATAATCCAGAAAGCTTGGACCTTTACCAAAGAATGGATAAACTTCAACAACAAATTTTGGCTGCTCAAAATTCAGGTCAACCACTTTCTGACGATGTTAAGAAAGAATATCAAAAGATTAACGAAGAAGTTCGTAACAATGAAGAATTAAAGGACATGATCACTAAAGAACAAGCTCTCTTCCAAATGATCAATGATGTTCAACAAGCTATGACTAAGCCAATTGGCGATTTATATGATGATTTAAAGGCAAAATAGTTAATATGAAATTTATGCATTTAGCAGATGCGCACTTAGATAGTCCCTTTCAAGGACTATCTTTTTTGCCATCTAATGAGTTTAATAATATTAAACAGTCAACCCAAAAGTCGTTTACTAAAGCAATTGATATAGCTCTAGAGCAGAGTGTAGATTTAGTCCTAATTGCGGGTGATACTTTTGACTCAGTTCATCCTAGCCCTCAAAGTCAGTTGTTTTTTAGCAGAGAAATAAAGAGACTTACTGATCAAGAAATACAAGTTGTTATGATCTTAGGAAATCATGATTATTTAAATCCAGATGAGATGATCTTACCTCAATCGCCATACTTTAAGCTCTTAGGTCCTGATGAAAAAGTAGAAGAAGTTCAATTTAAAACCAAGACCGGTTTTCCTTATACAGTTGCTGGCTTTTCTTACCAACATAATCATATTGAAGCTGATAAGATTAGCGAATTCCCAAAAAAGGGCGACAATTTTACTATTGGTTTGATGCATGCTGGGGCTAAGACTACAGCAAAACATCAAAATGTTTACGCTCCTTTTACTACAGCTGAGATTAAAGACTTAAATTATGATTATTTTGCTTTAGGACATATCCATTTGCGTCAGACCTTAAGCCAAGAGCCATGGATTGTCTATAGTGGTAATTTACAGGGAAGACACATTAATGAGAGAGATGCTAAAGGCGTTTATCTTAATACAGTAGATGAGACAACTAAGAAGATTAGTCTTGACTTTGTTGAAACCGCGCCAATTATTTGGCAAATGGTGACTTTAAGTTTAGACCAAGAAGTTTCACAAGCTGACTTAACAAAAAGAATAGTTGATATTCTGACTAAGAAAAATACGCAAAAAACTTTATTTGGTCTGACAATTCAAGGCGCTCAATATTTAAGTGAACAAGAGTTAGAATTAATCAACGACAGTGACTACTGGCTTCAGTTATCTAACTCATTGAACTTCGATTCTCGTCTAGTCAAAGTTTATTTAACAAACAATGAGAAGCTACAACTTAAAACAGCAGATAAAGAAGCGTTTGACCAAGCAGAAAGCGAAATTTTTGATCTAGACAAAATTTATTCATTAGCTAACGATTTAAGCAAAAAGAGTAATTATGTTGCTGATCTTTTGAAAAAGCAAGAATTTATTGACGAAGTAAAAGAATTAGCGCAGGTTAAGTTAGGACAGAAATTAAAGGATATGGATGATGAAACTAACTCAAATTAAAATTATTCACTTTGGAAAATTAAATGATGTAACTTTTAATTTGAACAAAGATTTAACTGTATTTTTAGGTGCAAATGAAGCAGGAAAAAGTACTACTGTCGCTTTTGTTAAGCAAATTTTGTTTGGCTTTCACTTAAGAACTAATAAATCACCATTTTTTGAAAATTATCAACCTTTAGACCACGTAAGCCCGATGGGTGGGAGTTTAACCTTTGAAGATAAGGATGGAACTTTTGTTTTAAGTCGTTTATATGCAAAGGGCGATACTAAAAAGGGTGTTTTGACTGTTAGCTTAAACGACCAGGAAGTGCCAGAAAGTGTATTTTTTGATCGAATTCAGAATATCGACGGTAGTTTCTATACTGATAGCTTTATTTTTAATCAAGACATGTTGCGAGAAGTAAATGGCTTGTCGCAAGCAGAGTTGATGGAGCAGATTTATTTTTTAGGTGCTTCGCAAAGCCATAAGCTGCTTGATTTAAGGGATGAATTCTCAAACAACGCACAAAAATTATTCAAAAAAAGCGGGCGCAAACCTGTAGTTAACCAATTAATTAATCAAATTCAAGAGCAAAAAGAGGTTTTAGCTCAAACAGATAATGAATTTAAAGATTACCGTGAGCTTGAAGAAAAGCTAGCTCAAGAAAGAAATAATTTAAAAGAAGTTCAAGAAGAGCTAGCTAAGTTAAATGAACAAGGGCAAAAAATTAGTCTTTTGATGCAAAAATTGACTAATTTTAAGCAATATCAGGAACTTAAGCAAGAGTTAAAACCTATTTCGTTTTCTAAAGAAGATTATGAAAAAGCACAAGCTATTCAAAGTAAGATTGCTGACTTAACAGTTGATGTTAATAACTTAGACAAGCAGCTACAAGAAATTGAAACAAGTAGTGACTTAACTAATAAAGATAAAATTCAAGCCTTAGTTGACCATAAAGCGGAAGTACTTCATTGGGAAAGCGAAAGTAAGGATTTGCAAAGGCAAATTGAAGCGACTAAAAAAGATTTACAGTCTTATGAACAATTCCAACCAGAAGCGGTTAAATTAGGAAAGCTTTCTAGTGAAACAAGAGAACAAATAAAGTCAGATTACCAGGATTTGAAAAATCAAAAACAAGAAGCTAATAATTTACCCGGAATTGTGTCATTGATTTTATTAGTTGCTGGTCTATTTAGCGCAATCGCAATTAATAATTTATTTGTCCGTTTTCTTGGAACAATGATCGCACTTGGAGGCCTGGGTCTATTTGTTTGGACAAGACAAAAGAATGCCAAGGATGGACAAAAAGAGCAAGAATTTATTGAGAAATATGGACTTGATCCAAATACAGTAGATTTAAACAGTTTATGGAACGAACTTGTTCAAATTGAATCTAAGAAGCAAAATCTTTTGCAATTAGACCAGGAACAACAGTCTTTAAACGAAAAAATTCAAGCCTTTGTACAAGATTTACATCCCTTTATTACAGGCAATATTCAGACTTTTTCAGATATTGTGAGTCAATTAAATTCCCTACAAAAATTGCTTGACCAGAATAATTTAGCTAAGCAGCATTTAAATGATCTTGCCGTGCAATTGCAGGAGAGAAAGAACCAATTAGCAAAAAATAAAATTGAGCTTTCTAAAATTTTTGCCGCAAATAAGGTTACTGATTTTGCAGAATTTTCCGACTTAAAAAAGCAAGCTGAAGAGCAAGATCAATTAAAATTGAAAATAGATGCATTGCAGAATGACTTGCAAGCTGATTTAACGCAATTAGAAAAAATTGCTCAAGATCCAAATGCTTTGGCAGAAAATAAGGCTCATTTAGAGGAGCAAATTTCAGCTAAGCAAGCGCAAATTAATGATTTACATGCAGAAAATGCTAAGCTAGAAAATCAGATGAATATTTTGGCAAATTCTGATAAATACTTTGCAGAGAAACAGAAACTTGCTGATTTAGAATCGTCATTAAATGAAAATGTTAAAGAATATCTGGCTAATTTGTTAACGAGCAACTGGATTGCTAGAGGGCTCGATCTAGCTTCAAATGAACGCTTTCCTAAGATGCTTGAAGATGCAAAGAAATACTTTAAGTTATTAACTGGTGGCAGGTATATCGATATCGAATTAGATAAAAAACTTAAAGTTAAAAGAGCAGATGGTAAGAAGTTTGAGGTCGACTATCTGTCTCGAGGAACCAGTGAACAATTATATTTTGCTCTAAAATTAGCCTTTGTTGAGCAAGTTTCTGATAAAATCGCCTTACCAATTTTAATTGATGATGCTTTTGTAAACTTTGATGCACAAAGAACTAGTCATATTGTTAAACTGCTAGAAGAATTAGCTAAAAAGACACAAGTGTTAATTTTTACAGCAAGGCAGGATTTAGTAGATAACTTAGCTATTGAACCGATAAAGATAGAGAAGGAATAACCATGATTAAAAGGTTGCTTGATTATAATGATGGCGAAGATATGGATTTGGTTTTACTTTTAAAAGATTCCAGTCTTCGTACCAGTAAAAACGGAAAACAATATTTAGTTTTACAATTTAGTGATTCAAGCGGAACAATTAGAGGTAATTTGTGGAATGCGAGTCAACAAGATGCTGATACCTTTAGTCCTGGGACAATCGTTGAATTAAGTGGAAAAAGAGAAGAGTATCAAGATCGACCACAAATAAGAATCTATGATTTAAGAGTAGTGGGACCAAATGAAGGCTATGATTTAAGTCAATTTGTTCATTCTGCTCCGATTAAGCAAAAAGAGCTTGAAGAAGAAATTAATAAACGCGTATTTGAAATATTGAATCCAACTTGGAATCGGATTGTACGCTATTTACTTAAAAAGTGGAATAAGCAGTTTTTCTCATATCCGGCAGGTAAGTCTAATCACCATGCTGTCAGAAACGGTTTGGCTTTCCACACTGTTTCGATGTTAAGGGATGCAGAGGGAATCGCTAATACTTATCCGCAAATTGACCGTTCTCTCCTTTACGCAGGTTGCATTTTACATGATATGGGAAAAGTAATTGAGCTATCTGGCCCGGTTGCTACCAAGTACACGACTGAAGGAAATCTAATTGGACATTTAGTTTTGATTGATGAACAAATTATGTTGGCAGCGCATGAATTGAAGATTGATGAACATAGTGAAGATTTAATGCTTTTAAGACATCTTGTTTTATCACATCATGGTTTGCCAGAATATGGTGCAGCTCATCGACCTGTAGTTTTGGAAGCTGAAGTTTTGCATAAAATTGATGATTTAGATGCAACTGTTTATGCAATTACTAATGCTTTGCAACAAACCAAACCAGGTGAGTTTACCGAAACAATTAAGTCGCAAGATAATCGGAGATTTTACCGTCCAAAAAATGATGAAGCTTTAGATAAAGCACCAAAATTAGAATAGAGCAAAAAAATACCGAGATCGTAAATTGATCTCGGTATTTTAGTTATAATGTTTTATTTTGAAAGGCTATCTGATGAAACGTATTGAGAAAGAACATTCTTCAAGTCCTTGTCCTTGATAGAAACATCAGCACGCTTAAGAACAGTAGCAATTACGCTTCTCATAACGCTTTGATCTTCGGACATTGATTGATAGATTTGGTTATCAATTTGTTTCTTGTGTTCTTTGAAAGTACCTTTAGCAGGGTGCTTAATCATTTTAATTACGTGATAACCGTATTGAGTCTTAACTGGAGTAGTAGTAATTTCACCAGTCTTAAGTTTAAATGCAGCAGTCTTGAAACTAGAATCTAAAGTAGAATCAGTTGAGTCAAATGCAGGTAACTTACCGGCATCATTTTTAGTTGCAGTATCAGTAGAGTATTTCTTAGCTAATTTCTTGAAGTCGCCACCATTTTGTAATTGTTTAATGATGTCTTCAGCTGTACTCTTCTTTGAAACAAGAATGTGTTGTACAGTAACTTCTGGTTGATAATTCTTCCAAGCTTTCTTTTCTTGAGCTGGAGTAATCTTCTTGATGTGCTTCAAAGCAGCTTCAGTTAAAAGATTAGTCTTCAAGTTGTCCTTAAAAGTAGAAGCAGTCATTCCATTTTGTTCAAGGACAGAATCGAATTGACTACCATATTGCTTCTTGTACTTGTTGTATTCTTTATCAACTTGCTTTTGAGTAACGTCTTTGCCGTATTGACTTTCTAAGGCATCAGAAACAATCATGCTGGCAAGAGTAGATTGACCTGCTTGAGATTCTTTCATTTTGTCGTAGTATTGTGATTCGGTAATTTTACCACCCTTATAAGTAACGACAGCTTTACCGCCAGAACAAGCAGTAGCGCCCAAGGCAATTCCTGCAAAAGCTAAAACAGCAGCTGCTTTTTTCCATGTTTTTTTCATAAATTAATTTGCACATCCTTTGCTTAATTACAAATTCAAATATAACATAAAAACTCCCATTATCCCAATGGACAATAGGAGTTTTCTTGATATTTATAAAAAAGACTAACAAATCTTAAGATTAAAGTTCATTTTTTATTCCATCAACTGTAGTTTTTGCTTCTTCAGTCAAATGAGAGACATTTTCCATCATTTGATCTACTTCTGGTTTTATTGAACTTTGAAAATTAGTTAAGCTATTTTGAATATCTTTAACTGACTGTTCGGCTTGTGGTAGATCACTAATTAGTTGACTAGCAGCGTTTTTAGCTTGTTTTGTGCTAGTTGCTAATGAAGTGGCATCATTTTTAGTATCATTTAAAAAGAGACGGACATCGTCTTTAACTTTATGACCAGTTTGTGGATTGGGAAGAAGAGAAATACCTAATCCTGCTAAACTTCCTAATCCTAAGCCAATTCCAAAAAATTTCATTAATTTTCTTCCTTATTTTCTTTATGTTCTTCTTCGCTTGCACCAGAATTTGTATCTACTTTTTCTTCATCTTGAGTAGTATCTTTAACATCATCGCTTGCGTCTTCAAGATCTTCTTTTGCTTCATCTAATTTATTTTTAATTGCAGCAAATACACGATCATGATCGACAGCCTTAAATGAAGCTGCAGAAAAAGCATCGACTAAATCATGAGCTTTGTCTTTAAGTGAAGGACGTTCTGAAACTGCAACTTCTTCATCTTCAGCTGGAGTTTGAGTAGCATCAGTGTTGTCAGTCTTTGTTTCTTCTGGTTGTTCCATTCTCTTTTCTTCTAGTTCATCATAAATTGTCTTAACGCGGTGAACAGAATCAGTGAAGTTATTTGCTGAATCCTTAACATCACTTCTAATTGAGTTGCCACTTAATGGATTCTTTGCGTATGATAATAAGCCACCTGCAACAGTTCCACTAAGAATTCCTAATAAAAATCCAGACATAATGTATACCTCTTATCTATTCAATAATTTTTTACTTAATAACCATCTTTATTGTACCGCATTAAAAGGAAAATTACTGATATTATAGATTGTTTTTGATAGCGTTTGCAACAGCTTGATAATCTTCTTCTGAGTATTTATCGGCATTGTTTACATGTGGAGTGGAAATAGGATCACTTTCACCTCGGCGTGGAATTAAGTGAATGTGTGAGTGCATTACTACTTGACCAGCAATTTCTCCATTATTTACTTCAACATTTAATCCTTTAATAGTTGGATCGGATTTTTTGATTGCTTGTGCAACAACTGGAATATATTGTAAAAAGCGAGCTGCATCTTCTTGGCTGTAATCAAAGAAGTTAACGAGATGCTTTTTAGGAATAATTAGAGTATGTCCCTTAGTTACTTGAGAAATATCAAGAAAAGCTTTAACGTCATCATTTTCAAAAACTGTGTAAGAGGGAATTTCTCCTCTAATAATTTTACAAAATAAACAATCCTTTTCTAATTCTGTCATGAATAAGACCCCTTTCGTAATGAAAAGAAAATTTAGTTTAACTTATGTTCATGCTATCATAAATATGTATCTTATTGCAGTAGAGAGGAAAAAGTAATGGCACTTAAAATAGAAAATTTAACCGGGGGCTACTCGGGAATTAATGTCATTAAAAATGTAAATTTAACAATTGAACCAGGTCAAGCTGTTGGTTTAATTGGATTGAATGGTGCTGGTAAGTCAACTACAATTAAGCACTTGCTTGGATTACTAAGAATGCAAAAGGGAAAGATTACTTTAAATGGAGTAAGCTTAACTGAAAATCCTGCTGAATTTAAAAAGATGATTGCTTATATTCCGGAAACACCAATTTTATATCCAGAATTAACTTTAAAAGAGCATCTTGAGTTAATAATGCTTACTTATGGTCTAGACCATGATCAAGCGTGGGCACGAGCAAAAGAATTATGCAAGATGTTTCGATTAGAAAATAAGCTTGAATGGTTGCCGATTAACTTTTCTAAAGGGATGAAGCAGAAGGTAATGATTGTAACCAGCTTTTTAGCAAATGCGGATCTTTTAGTAATTGATGAACCATTTACTGGACTTGATCCCTTAGCCGTAGCAAACTTTATCGACTTGGTTAAAGAAGCAGTTGCTAATCAAAAAATGGTTTTAATGACTACTCATGTTTTAGCTGAAGCCCAAGAAGCTGTTCAGACTTTTGCAGTACTAAATAATGGCACAATTGAAACTGAAGGTAGTTTAAATGAAATTAGAAAATTTTATGGGCTAGAACCAAGCGACTCATTTGATCGTTTATATCAAATTTTAAATCAGAAAACGGTGAAAAAGCATGACTGAGTTAATTAATAATAGGCTCAATAAGAACTTTAAAAAGCAGATGCACTATTTGACTTTAGTCTTCAATGACTTTTTTATTCTAGCTTTAATTTTTCTATTCGGAGCCTTAATGTTCTGGTATGCTCAAAATATTAAGAAATGGCCAAATAATCTATGGTTTTATAAGCCACTTTTAGCCTTAATTTGGACTGCTACTTTAGGAATAGGGCACTTTGCAACTTTATTTGATAGAGCGGATGAACATTTCTTGTTCAATCAAGATAATGAAATGAAAAAATATTTTAAGCCATTGTATATACACAATATGATTTTGCCGGTGGTTTTGATTATCTTGGTATCAGGTATTTTGTTGCCATTTGCGACAATGAGAGCTAATTTTTCAATTGGTAACTTGGTCTTTATCGTAATTGGATTAATTGCAAGTAAAGATTTACAGTTTAAGTTGATCGTTAGAAGTTTTTATTTTAATAAGCGTGATTATTACAATACTTGGCTTTTTTTAGGGATTAACTTTTTAGTACTCTATTTATCTTTTTTAGGATATTATCCTAACCCAATTCTTTATTCAACTGTAGCAATTGCAGGGTGGATTTGGATAGATTACTTACCACGTGGTAAGATGTTTGACTGGTACAAGGCCCTAGATTATGAAGAAAGAAGAGTAGACTTACTAAATAATTTCTATAGCATGTTTACTGATGTACCAGATAAGAAGGTTCGCATTTCTAGAAGAAAGTATCTAGACTTTTTAATTAAAACTGAAGATCAAACACCGAATACTTTTATTTATCAAAGGGTATTATTAAGAGATCCAGAGTATAGTAATTTATTAATTAGAATGGTGCTTTTTTCAATTTTATTAATTGCTTGTTTGCAAGATGCGCGCTGGGCAATTGGAAGCGGAGCCTTGATTATTTTCTTAACGCTTTATCAATTAATTCCTCTTGGAACGGTTTATGAGCATAATATGATGTATCATGTAATGCCAATCCCATTTGCTTCTAGAGGAGAAGCATTAAGAAAAGTTTTACAAAAGGGAATGTTACTTGAGTGGGGATTGATTAGCTTAGCAATTCTTATCTTTTCTCCGCAAAAATTAGAAGCAGTTGGCGGCGTAATTGGTTTGCTTGCTTTAACATTCTTATTGCTATATTTCTATTTACCAAGTAAAATTGAACAGTTATTTAAAAAAGTTAGATATTAGGTTGTGAAAAAATGAGATTAAGAAATAAACCTTGGGCTCAAAAGTTGGTAGTTGAGCATCCAGAAGCAATTTTAAATGAGCCAGATCCAGAAAAGAAAATTAACTGGGAGGAAAGATTTGATGATTTTTCTAAACCTCTTGCTATTGAAATTGGTTCAGGTAAGGGTCAATTTATTACTACTTTAGCTAAAAATCATCCCGAAATGAATTTTATTGGGGTCGAGTTGCAAACAACAGCTGCAGGGATGATTTTGAGAACTAAGTTAGAAGAAAAGATAGATAATTTACAGTTGATGTGTGCAGATGCAGCTAATATTGCAATGTATTTACCAGAAAACAGCGTAGACGTTGTATATTTGAACTTTTCTGATCCATGGCCAAAGACTCGTCATGAAAAGCGGAGATTGACTTATAAGAGCTTTTTAGACAAGTATCGTCAGATATTAAAACCAGAAGGACATTTAGAATTTAAGACAGATAATCAGGGATTATTTGAATATAGTTTGGTAAGTCTCAACAATTATGGGATGAAATTTGATTATGTAAGTTTGGATTTACACCATGCAGAAAATGAGATTTCTGAAAGAAATGTCGAGACTGAATATGAACATAAATTTGCAGCAAAAGGTAATCCAATTTACTGTCTACATGCACATTTTGAATAGAGCCGAAAAATGTTTCTCATTTTGGGAAGCATTTTTTATTTTCTCAGGAAAAATAGCACCACTTTGCGTAATAAACATATGGGGTAGCCTGATCAAGATAAGTCGAAACAATTGCAGGATGGTGTGACAAAGATTATCATTAATTCACAAGTTTCAGCTGAGGGACAAAGTGAAGACTTAAAGGCTCTAGCTAAACTAATGAACAATGAGCCAGTTAAATTAAATAAACGTTTTGATTACGTGCAAAGAAGAATTAAAGAAATCAATGAAGATCCAGAAATGAGGGAAAAGATCATGCTTTGCAAAACAAGAATGCTAGAACGTGAACAAGCTGCTGGGAGAGCAGGATATGAGTAAGGAAAAGTCGATTCTGCCAAAATTATTCTTGAGAATCAAATGGAAAATGGCAGTACTTTAGAACAAGCTACAGAATTCGTAAAAAATTTGAAATTGATTTCTGACAAAGAGTTAGAAAAAATCGTTGCTATGTATAAATAATAAAAAGTGTCTGAGAAAAATTGATTTCCTTAGACACTTTTTTCATTCAATTATCTATTTTGTAATTTCAACTCTAGAAGCAATTCATTTGTATAGTTAACCGCTCTAACAAACTTTGTAAAAGCTTTAATATGATCGCTACTATCTACAAAATTATCGAATGTAAGAATTTCGTCATTGAACGCATCCATTACTTTTAAAGTTTCATTTGAAGCATATTTTAAGTGTGAAGGTAAACCGTTCTTTCTTGTATTGGTAGTGATTCTGGCCGCGATTTTATGATAATTAGAGATCGATAAAGAAATTTGGTCAATATTTTCTTCAATAATCATAATCCAATTATCAGTATCTTTTCTGATATCTTGAATCATTTCATCAAAAATTAAGTGTAGACGATAACCGGCTTGAAGTAGTTTCTTGTTCATATCAACCATTATTTTACTACCTTCTTTCTTAATTTTTATTGTAGTCTGTTTTTATGACAAGCTAAAAGATCTTGGACTAGATTTTTAAAATAAAAGGTTGTAAAATAAATATAACTTATAAAAAGTAAGAAAAGAGTGAGATAAAATGGAAGAAATTAAAGAATTAACTCCTGAAAAATTGAAGGAAATCACTAAAAGTGGCAAAGTAGTTCTATTGTTTTCAGCTAAGTGGTGCCCAGATTGCCGGTTCTTAGATCCATTTTTACCACAAATTGAAAAAGATAATTCTGATGCAAAATTCTATAAGATTGACCGTGATGGCTCAATTGATGTAGCAAAAGAATTAAATATCTTTGGAATTCCTAGCTTTGTTGTCTACCAAGATGGCAAAGAAATTGGTAGACTAGTAAATAAGGACAGAAAGACTAAAGAAGAAGTAGAAAACTTCCTTAACTCTCTCAAATAGTCTAGGAAAGGAAATTTACTAGAAATGATTATTTCTACCAATAAAACAAGTTACCCTGATACTTTAATTGTGATTCTTGACCAAGATAAGGGTCGTAGTAAGTTCACAGAAAAGGATCAAGTTACGCGAGTTGAAAATGAAGATGGCGAAGTTATTGGATTTAATTTCTTTAACGTAAGTAGCTTTTTAGATTATGATAAGCTACCAAATGGTGAAATTAAGCCAACGCAAGAATTAGTTGATACTTTGAACAAGAAGTTAGTTGAAGCTGGTTTTGACACTAAGTTAGAAATTGGGAAGCCAACTCTTGTTTATGGTTACGTTAAGACTTGTGAACCACACCCAGATTCTGATCACTTGCATGTAACTACTGTTGATGTAGGAAATGGTGAAGAACACCAAATCGTTTGTGGTGCTCCAAATATTGCTCAAGGTCAAATGGTAGTTGTTGCACTTCCTGGTACTTTGATGCCAAATGGTCAACAAATTTGGCCAGGTGCACTTCGCGGTGTTGATTCATACGGTATGATTTGTTCAGCTCGTGAATTAGGATTGGCACATGCTCCTCAAAAGCGTGGTATTATGGTCGTTCCTGATGATTTTAAGGCTGGAGACGAATTTGAACCAACTAAATGCGATGAATTATTAGCTAGTGGTCAAATTAGTTTGTAATAAATTTTAATTAATAAAATTATAAAACCCGGAATTCAGACGAATTCCGGGTTTTGTTGTAATATAAAGATAAAATTAAACTTCAGTGAGGTATAACGGATGATCAAGGAAGTATGCGTTGAGAATTTTACTAATGTTCCTTTGCTAATTAATCGTGGAGCTAACCGAATTGAATTAAATAATGACTTGGTTGCTGGCGGAACAACACCTTCATATGGCGTAATTAAGAAGACAGTTGAATATGCTCATAAGTATGATGTTCCAGTAGTCGTTATGATTAGACCACGTGGTGGAAATTTTATTTATGATGCTGATGAACTAGAAATAATGGTTCATGACATCCAGATTTGTAGCTTGCTGGGTGCAGATGGTGTAGCCTTTGGTTGTTTGACTGAAGACAATTATTTAGATAAATTTGCGATGAAAAAGTTAATCTCAGCTGCACATGTTGGAAATTTAGAAGTTGTGATACACATGGCGTTTGACGAATTAACAAATAATGAACAAAAGAAAGCCTTAGAGTGGTTAGTTGAAAATAACGTTATACGAGTTTTAACGCATGGCGGAACATTAAATAAGCCAATATCAGATACTCTTTATCACTTGAAAGAATTAGTTACGCAAGCACAAGATAAAATTGAAATTTTACCCGGTGGTGGTATTACAGATGAAAATGTCAGGAATGTTATAAAACAAGTTGGTGTAAATCAAGCACATGGCACAAAGATATTAGGAAAAATTTAGGACTGTGTAATTTAAAACTTCTTTTGATGAGTCATGCATCATATCTTGTTCGCTAAAAAATTATTAAATCGTATATCTATCAATATATAAATTGAAAATTATGAAAACTTATTATCTTTATTATGTTATTTAATTGCTAGAAGTGCTATAGTAAAAATGTAAGAAATAGTGTTTTTTATTTTAATATATATGGTGAATAAAGTGATGGAGCGAGATAGTAATTATGAAGTACGATGTGTACAGTATACTAGTAAATCCTCCCAAAATTCTGGGGGGGGGGTATAGCCTCACTTATCGGCCTAGTATAAAGGATATGAGAAGTTTTTTTGATGATTATCATTTTGGGTTGTCGCCCACATAAGAAGGCCAGGACGTTGAATTGATGATCTGAAACTGCTTAATATTTTAGGGTCCGAAAAGTAATTTTGTTAAAATTAACAAAAATAAAGATAGCAGGGAGCAAGGATGAGCTTACTGCTTTCTAAATTAGAACATAACATTGGGTTATGTTCTTTTTTTGTGTTAAAAATGGTAGAATTAAATCGAATATTTTGGCATAAACAATGGAGATATTAATAATATGTTAGACAAAAACAAACAAATTTGGTTCATTGGTATAAAGGGAACTGGTATGGCTTCATTAGCCTTGGTTTTACATGACTTAGGTTATAACGTTGCTGGTTCAGATATTGAAAAGTATACTTTTACACAAGTTCCACTTGAAAAGGCTGGTATTGAAGTAAAAGATTTTGATCCAGCAAATATTAAGAGTAATGATGAACAAGTAATTGTTAAGGGAAATGCATTTAAGCAAGATAACCCAGAAGTAGCAACTTGCCTAGATAAGGATGTTGAATGGCAAAGCTATCCGGATACTGTTGAAGAGATTGTGCAAATGCATACTTCAATTGGTGTTTCTGGTACTCATGGTAAGACTTCAACTACAAGCCTTTTATCACACGTTTTAGGTGAAGTTGCACCTACTTCTTATCTTATTGGAGATGGACGAGGTAAAGGTGTTGCTGATTCTCGTTTCTTTGTTTACGAAGCAGATGAATACCGTCGTCACTTCTTGGCATATCACCCAGATTACCAAATTATGACTAACATAGACTTTGATCACCCAGACTACTTTAAAGATCAAGACGACTATACCAGCGCTTTCCAAACTGCTGCTGATCAAACTAAGAAAGCTCTCTTTGTTTGGGGAGATGACAAACGTCTTCAAAGCTTAAAGACTGATATTCCTAAGTACACTTACGGCTTTAAAGACACTGATGACTTCCAAGCAGTAAACATTGAAAAGACTACTACTGGTTCTAAATTCAATGTTTTAGCTCATGGTAAGGACTTAGGCCGTTTTGAAATACACTTATTCGGTGACCATAGTATTTTAAATACTACTGCTGTAATTGCGGTCGCTTACACCGAAAAGGTCCCAATGAAAGACATTAAGGATGGTTTGCTTACTTTCAAAGGTGCTAAGAGAAGATTTGCTGAAAAAGACTTCGGCGATGTTTCAGTGATTGATGACTATGCTCACCATCCAACAGAAATGCGCGCAACTATTCAAGCCGCACGTCAAAAATTCCCAGATAAAGAATTGGTTGTAGTCTTCCAGCCACATACATTCTCAAGAACTAAGAAATATCAAAAAGACTTTGAAGAGATTTTGTGTGATGTAGACAAGGCATATATTACCCCAATTTATGCTTCTGCTCGTGAAGCTGGTGGGGATATTTCAAGTGAAGACTTGGTTAAAAATATTCCTGGTTCGGAAGTAATTGACTTAGATAATATTGCGGACTTAACTAAGCATAAAAATGCAGTTGTTGTATTTATGGGTGCTGGTGACATTCCTAAGTACGAAGATGCATATGAAAAATTACTTTAATTAAAATTTACGCTCAACTTATTAGGTTGGGCGTTTTTGTTACGCTAATTTTTTGCATGATGAACAAAGAGGGATACAATAAAATTAAGAAAAGCATCTGTTTATAAAATGAGGCGCAGTATGTCAATTTTAGCAATTATAGAGATAATTTGTATTGGTTTAGTAACAGGGACCATAACAAGTCTAATTGGGGCAAGTGGTGTTACGATTGTAGTTCCGGCTTTAACGCTGTTGTTTGGAATTAATTCTCACTTAGCAATTGGAACAAGCTTACTAGTAGATGTAATTACCAGCATTGTAGTTTCGATTGAGTATATAAAACATAAAAATATACGGCTTCAGGCTAGCATTTGGATTACAGTAGGTTCAATTATTGGAGCACAACTCGGAAGTCACTGGGCCGGCTTAATTTCTGATACAAAGTTAAGTGGTATCTTTGCAATTATGTTGATTATTTCTGGTATTGCTACGTTAAGAAAAAAGAATAAAAGTTTTGATACCAATAAGGGAGTACATTTTAAGTCAAAATTTGCTCAAACAATGGCGCTTCTAGGATTAGGCTTTGGTATTGGAATTATCAGCGGCTTAGTTGGTGCTGGTGGCGGAGTAATGGTTCTGCTTACAATTATATTTATTCTACATTATCCTATGCACCAGGCTGTTGGAACGTCAACGGTTATTATGGCAATTACAGCTTTGTCGTCATTATTAGGATATGCAAGACAGGGAAATGTAGATTGGAAATATGGTCTTTGGATTGCGTTAGGTGCGGTCATAGCCGGTTTTATTGGATCGAGATTTGCTAATAAAATTAATGAAGCTAAGCTTAATAAAGTAGTTGCTTGGGTATTTATTTTGCTTGGTATTATTATGGTCGGAATGAAGTTTTTACATTAAAAATAATGAAGATAGAAAAAAGAGAAACGTTTCAATACGTTTCTCTTTTTTTGCTGTTTTAATGCCGCCAGCTGGTTTAACTTCTTTAGCCAAAAAATGTCTCTGCTTTTTTGTTAATATTCATTTTTATTGATTTGATGTTGAATATTGAAAAGTTGAAGATTTAATTGATTATTTTTAAGAGCATTTTGAATTAGATAATTCAATTCATCAGACCGTCGATCGTAGTTTCTAAATTTTGGCGTTATAGCTACATTTTTAAGAATTGAATCTAATTCTTGGGTAGTAAGGGTGTTTTGCTGCTCTTTTTGAAAAATCTTTTTGGTGTAGGTACTATTAATTACCTTGGGCAATACTGAAGATCCCATTCTATTCTTGATTACTTCTTGTTGAATTTCCTTGTCTGTGCACATTAATTTGATGAACTTCCAAGAAAGTGTGGGATGGTCGGTTTTAGCAGAAATCCCTAAACAAACAGTTGCAGCCGGTGTTGCTTGAACATTAGTAATTGAAGGCATTTGAAATACTTTCCATTTGAAGTTAGAAGTATGTGCAACATGATATGGATATGAGGTATAAGTACGATATTTAGCTAATGAAAGTGGCATAAAAGCAACTCTACCTTGATCAAACTGATTTGAATTAACTGATTGATAACCATTTTCATTAGTTAAATCTTCAATTAATGAAAAGCCTAACCGTGCCTTATTTGAGGTCAGATTAATAGCCGAATTTTCAAAAACTGAGTTGCCATAAGCTAGTTGAGCATCCTGCCATGTGTAGTCCGATGTAATACCAGCATAATCTTTATTAAGACTAATTGTGTGGCAAATATTTTTTAGTTTTCTTGGAGATAGATGCTGCTTTAAATTTGAAAAGCCATTTTTAGCTAGTAAATCATTATTAGCAATCATTAGCATGGGATTTGTTTCGTAAGGAAGTCCATACTGAATATTATGATATTGACCAGCTTTCAAGGCACCACGATAGAAAGTTGAAGGTGAGAGACGATCATCTTTTATAGAGCTATTTAGTGATTTTAAAGTGCCATTACTAGCTAGTAGGTTAAAAATATCCTCAGGTAACATTATTACATCAGGAGTAGTTCCCTTAACAATCTTTTCAGTTAGCCAGTTATTATAGTCGTTTTTACGAATTCCAGCTTCATATTTGATTTGAACATTAGGATATTTTTTCTTGAATTTTTTGATTGCCAGTTTTGTAACATAATCTGCATCCCCATTAGGCACCTCCCAGCTGCTATCCGTATAAACTCCAATAGTTAAAGTAGGGCGACTATATTTAAGCTTAAAGAAAATAAATATAGCTGATAGTGCAACTGCTAAAAGTAGGATGCCACATAATATTTTTTTACTTCTGATCGATATTTTCACTAGTAACACCTGTTTGAACGGCCCAAATTGCTAATTGAGTTCTATCACGTAAATCTAACTTTTCCAATATTTTAGAGATGTAGTTTCTTACAGTTCCCTCAGAAAGAAATAATTTAGTGGCAATTTCTTTGTTTGATAAGCCTAGACCAACCTGTTGAATTACACACCATTCGCTTTTAGAAAAATCTTTTGTTTCTTTATCATCAACTGAAATAGCGTAATTTGATTGAGCCATTTTTGAAAACAGTTTAAAGACTTTCTCTGTAATATCAGGATTAATCATTGCTCCGCCTTGGGCAACAGTGCGAATTGCTGTGAATAAATCAGAAGGGGAACCACCTTTTAATAAATAGCCCGAAGCCCCATACTTTAAGGCACTAAAAATAAAGTCATCATCGTCAAACGTAGTTAAAATAATTACTTTAATATCAGGATATTTTTCTTTAACGTATTTTGTACAAACTGTTCCATCCATTACTGGCATTCTAACGTCCATTAAAATAATGTCCGGCTTATTTTTTTGTATGCTATCTAAAACTTCTTTACCGTTACCGACTGTATCAGTGACGGTAAAATCGTTATTACTTTCTAAAATAATTTTGATTGAATCTCTAATTAATTGTTGATCATCCGCAATTAGTATTTTAATCATTTTAAACACCTACCTTAGGAAATTTTACAAGTGTAGTAAAACCTTTTTTACCATCAAACTCAACTGTTCCGTTAATAATTGCTAGTCGCTCTTTCATTTGAGTAATACCGTAACCAGGCTTGATATTTGCTTCGCTTTTACCGTTATTATGAATTGATAAAATATATGAAGAATCAGTAGTAGTGCAGTTAATCCAAATTTTTGTTGCATGTCCATGACGTAAAGAATTAGTAACTGTTTCTTCGATTACGCGGAAAATTATATTTTCAGTCGTTTTTTGAAAATCTACTTCTCCCCATGAATAATTAAAATTTATCTTGATGTGAGAAATATCGCTGTATTCTTTTAACATTTTATTCAAAGCAGATTCTAGAGTATAACTCTTTAAAGCATCAGGACGTAGCTGATTTAAAACTTGCCTTACTTCTTTTAATCCTTGCTTAATTGCAGTAGATATTTTTTGCAGTTGATTCTTAGCTGCTTCAGGATTGATATCAATTAATACCATGGCAGCATCAATTCCTGCAGCCACTCCAGTTAAAGTGTGGCCGACTGTATCATGAATATCACGGGCGATTCTTTTCCTTTCATGATCTTGAGCAATTTTTTCAGACATTGCTGCATAGCTTTTAAGTTCATCGTTAGCTTTTTGCATGCTATGCAATTTTGATTGAACTACATGAGTTCGATTTAAAATATAAATTACGTAGCCAAGACAAATGCAAATAAATGTAATTAGATTTAATGAAACAAGAAAATTGTTAAAGAAAACAAGAATTGAGCGAAACTGAATGGGAAGAAAATCTAGATAAGTATTTAAACTAGGCATTTTAAAGAAGACACCCAAAAGAGAATAATTTGAAAAAGAAAATAAAAGAAGAAAGATTATTCCTGAAATTCCCCAAAAACAGTAGCTTTGAATAGTAGGTAAGTTTCTATAAGTTAATAATAAGTCGATAAAAACTAGTAAAAAAATACCATTATAGTTCATTCTAACTGCGAAAAAGATAACAAAGGCAAGAATAAATTCAAGCACAAGTAATAAAAGTGTATTTTGAGTAGAAAAATGATGATGATAAAGAAGATACATCACTAGAACTAACAAACTATAAGAAATAATGCATTCACTAAATAAAATTATGGGAGAATCTGGAACGCGTACTAAAGTAGATAAAAGCTCGGAACTTAATTGATGATTAAGAATATATTGGGTAATTAAGAGAAACTGGGCTCCAATAAAAGAAATGATAATAAAATTTAAAGTCACCATAAAGTGACGCATAGTTACTAAATATTTAAACTTCATTATTGCCACCCCGTAATATTATATTTTTTAATATTTTTAGATGTTATGAGCTTGACTGGCAGGATGATTTCTTTTGGAACTTTTTGATGGTTTACGAGCTTATAAGCGACCTTAACGGCAACTTTTCCTATTTGAAGAGGTGATTGAGCGACAGTGGCCTTAATTTTAGAATTTTTATTACTAATCATCTTTTTGATATTTTCTGAACCATCAATACTATAGATAGAAAATTTTTTGTTTTCATTAATAGAATTAATAGCTGCTAAAGCTCCGACAGCGGTCTTATCATTTAGCGACATAATTGTGTCGAAATTTTTCCCCTGTTTAAGATACCTTTGAACCTTAGGATAACTGTTTTCCGATTGCCCAGTAGTATTGATTTTATCTACAATATGGAAATTTTTATTATTTTTAATTGTATCTTCAAATCCCTTAATTCGATCAACAACAGAAATAGCAGTTGGTTGCTGCAAAATAAGGATATTAGCACTTTTTTGATTTGCCATTAGTTCTTTTGCACAAAGAACTCCAGCTTGATAGTTATTCGATCGAATAGTGCAGTCGACATAATCAGTTGAATCTTTGATTTGACTATCCACGACGATAATTTTAATGCCCGCTTGATGGGCTTTTTTTAATGCCTTAATTAACTTAGGGGATGTGCCATCAACAGGATTGATAAAAATGGCCTTAACATCGCTTTTAATAAAATTTTCTATTTCGGTAACTTGATTATTAACGCTCAGTTCTGGATTTCTGCTGTAAAGGATGTCATTTTTATCGTCAATTTCATTAGCAATTGGCTCATTTAGTGTTTGATAAAAATCGTTATTCATTGTCATATAGGTACTGCCGAATCTTAATGGCTTGTGACCAAATGGCTGGGCATAGAAGAGATAGATAATTATCCCAATGATCAATATTGGAAAGATTATTTTACTTACTGCATATATTTTTTTCATTTTAACCCTTTTATTACACTCTTTATTAAACATGTTGTATTATGCATATTTTATAAAAATTTTAAAAATAAGTTAAGCAGTAAAAATGTGACAAATATCATGTTAAATATATAGAAAACGATTACATTTGACACTTATGCACACGCTTTCATAATGATAAATTATAACTGTAATTACGAGAAGGGGTGTAAAAGTGAAAAATTTGATTTTAGTTTCTCATGGTAAATTTGCGGAGGGACTCAAGACTTCCTTAGACATGTTTGCTGGAGATGCAATCGAGCGAGTCCATACATCGTGCCTATATAACGGAGAATCAGCTGGCGATTTTAAGAAAAAGGTCAATGATTTCTTTGATAAGCATGAATTTAGTTCAGAAGATGAATTTATAATTTTAGCCGATATTATTGGTGGAAGTCCATTAACTACATTTTTAAGCGTCTTTTCTGAAAGAGGATTAATGGATAAAAGTGTCGTTCTGGGTGGCATGAATTTCACCATGGCTTTAACTGCAACTGTTTCTTTAGACACAATGAGTAAAGAAGATATTGCAAAAAATGCTTTAGATGAAGCCAAGCAAGCATTAAAGCAATACGAAATTACACCAGATAATAGTTCAGACGATGATGATGATATTTAGGAGGAAATAAAAATGACTGTATCACTTGTTAGAATTGATGACCGTATGATCCATGGATTAATTACTACTCGTTGGGCAAAAGAAGTTCCATGTGATGGAATTATTGCCGTAAATGATAAAGCTCATGATAATCCTATTTTAAAGGAAGCTTACAAGTCAGCAGCTGAAGGTCAGGGCAAAAAGTGTTTTGTTTGGACTATGGAACACTTTAAGAAGGTTCAAGATAAAGTTTTAGCTTCAAATACACGTTACTTTTTGATTACTAAGAATCCTCTTGATATGAAGACTATCTTAGTTGACTGGGGATTTAAGCCAAGCGATGTTGATGAAGTAATCGTTGGACCAGGTAATGATCGTCCAGGTGCTATTAAGTTAGGCGACAACCAATCATTTACTCAAGAAGAAGGAGATGCCTTTGAAGCAATGGCTGACAAGGGATACAAGATTCACTTTGCACTTCTTCCTGATAAGCAAATTGGTTACTGGGATAAATTCAAGGGTAAGTTTGGTTATTAAAAAATAAGTAATAAGTATAGGTAAAAGAGGTAAAAAAATGACGATAAGTTGGTTACAAGCCTGTATATTTGGCCTATTAGCATGTTTATGTTCAAACTCTTGTATGGCTGGTCAAGCCATTGGTAACTACATGATTGGTCGTCCATTAGTTGGAGGATTAATTTGTGGAATTGTAATGGGAAATGTTCCATTAGGTATTGCTTGTGGTGTTGCTACACAACTTGTTTACATTGCTTTGGTAACACCAGGTGGTACTGTTTCAGCCGATGTTCGTGCTATTTCTTATATTGGTATTCCTTTAGCAATGGTTGCTATTAGTTCTAGAGGCTTAAGTCCATTCAGCAGTCAAGCTGCTAACATGGCTAAGTCACTAGGTACTTTAGTTGGTACTATCGGTTCAGTTCTATTTTACTCAGTTGCATTCCTTAACTTGGTTTGGCAATCATTTGGTTGGAAAGATATTGAAAATAATAAATTAGATAGATTATATGCAGTCAACTTTGGTTGGCCATGGGTTTCACACTTAATCTTCTCATTCTTACCAACTGTTTTAATGACTCACTTTGGAGCACAAGGTGTTACTGCCTTACGTAACGCCCTTCCTATGGATGGTATTCCAATGAAAACTTTGTTTACTGTTGGTGCCATGCTTCCATGTGTTGGTATTGCTATTTTGCTCCGTCAGATTGTTAACAAGTCAGTAGACTTTATTCCATTTTTAGTTGGTTTTACATTAGCTGCTTCATTGAAGTTGAACTTAGTTTCAATCACTGTAGTTTCTCTCTTATTCGCTGTAATTATGTACGAAATTGAAATGACAAAAGCAAAGCCTGCTCCAGCAGCAACTAATACAAATACAACGACAGATGATGACGATGAGGAAGACGAGGATATTTAAAATGGATGAAAAGAAGATTAGTCACAAAACATTAAATAAATCCTTTAACTTATGGTTCTGGGGAGCATTAACATGTTTCTCACAAGAACAAATGCAGACATTTGGATACTTAGCTTCAATGTTGCCAATTATTAAGGAATTGTACCCAGATAAGAAAGAGCAACAAGAAAATATTCATGCTTATACAGCTTTCTTTAACACTAACCCTATGTTAGGTTCAGTTATTATTGGTACTACTGCTAGTTTGGAAGAAGCTCGTGCAAACGGCAAGGGTATTGATGGTGAAACTATTAACGACATGCGTGCTGGTTTAATGGGACCAATTGCTGGTATTGGTGACTCATTGATTGATGGTACTTTAATCCCTATTCTTTTAGGTATTGCCTTAGGGATGTCAAGAAATGGTTCACCAGTTGGTGCTATTTTCTACATTATTGCTTGGAGTTTAATTGCTTACTTTGGTCAACGTTTCTTATACTTCCGTGGATATAAGTTAGGTGATAAAGCCGTTGATATCTTAGTCGGTACTCAAGGTAAAGCAATTCGTAAAGCTATTTCTATTGTTGGTGGAATGGTAGTTGGTGGTGTTCTTGCAAGTTGGGTAAGTGTTACAACATCATTGAAATTACGTGACTCAAGTGGTCGTGTATTTATGGACTTGCAAAAGCAGCTTGATAATATTTATCCTGGCTTACTTACCGTTATTGTTACCTTCTTATGTTGGTGGTTAATGGCTAAGAAACATGTTTCAGCTATTTGGACAATGATTATTTTAATTGGAGTTGCCTTCTTAGGTGTACTAGTTGGCTTCTTCAACCCAGGTTTATCATACTAATTAAAAGCTTGGAGGAGATTAATAATGACAATTGAAGAGTTAAGAAAAGGCTATGTTAACGAAGTTAATTATCAAAAAAAGATGCTAAAAAATTTGAAATCTTGGTTTAATTTGTTTTTTATGATTAGTGCAATTGGAGTTGTATTAATTTATTACTTCCATGCTAAAACTCTTTGGTTGTTTATTGCAGGAATTGTCCTCTTTGTATTAGGAGCTTTGGGCATGTCGGTCTTTGGCTATGGACAATGGAAGGGCCGACAAAATTTAAACTTGTTGATAGATGACTATCAACAAAAAGTAACTATTTTCACGAAAAAAGCAGAATCTAAATAAAAACTTTTCCCCCATAATTTGTTTTCGCTTAGAGTCTTGTTTAAAGGAATCACATTTGCAGAGATGTGATTCTTTTTTTTGTCCTAAAAATCTGTTTGATATCTAACTATTTTGTTTTATAATGAATTAGTTAGACAACTAACCAAATAAGAAGAGATAGTATGGAACCTCTGAAAAAGTTAATTAAGCAAGCAGCTACTCAGATTGATCGGGAACGTGAAATTTTTGCAAGTAGTTTAGGCGTAACTGGAGTACAAATGTCAGTGATTGATTTTTTATCTAATCATGAAGATAACACTGCTTCGCAAAATGAAATTGAGCATGAATTTAATATTAAGAGATCGACAACTACAATCATGCTTCAACGGATGGAGAAACGTGGGCTAGTTATTAGAATTGACGATGCCAAAGATAAGCGAAAAAAGCATGCGCAATTGACTGAATCTGCTTTAGAATTAGTGCCCCAAATTAAGCAATATATGAAACAAGATAATGAAGAAGTTCTAGGAAAATTATCGTCATCTGATCTTGATACCATTACATTATTTCTAGAAAATATTAAGGAAGGAAGAGCAAATGGTTAAAGAAAAGATACCTAAACATGTTTTAGCAGCAATTTTTGCGACAGGTATTCTCTCCTTTAGTGGTGTAATTATTGAGACTTCAATGAATATTGCCTTTCCGACTTTGATGAAAGAATTTAATTTGACCACTAATACAGTTCAGTGGTTAACTTCAATCTATTTGCTGACGATATCGATTATTGTGCCTTTGTCAGCAAATTTGAAGACGCGCTTTAAGACAAAAAGTTTGTTTATTGTAGCTAATTTGCTGTATTTAAGTGGCTTGATTATCGGAGCGTGTGCGCCTAATTTTGAATTTTTATTATTGGGACGAATTGTCGAAGGATTAGGAACGGGAATTGCTCTACCATTAATGTTTAATATCATTATGGAGCAGGTTCCAAAGAGTAGAGTCGGGGTAATGATGGGTGTTGGAAATATGATCACCGGTATTGCGCCAGCTCTAGGCCCAACTTTTGGTGGGTTAATAGTAACTCATTTAGGTTGGCGCTGGATCTTTTACATTATGATTCCGTTTATTTTAATTTCTTTAGTACTTGGTATTGTAGGAATTAAACAAAAATCAGAATTGCGTGAAGTTAAGTTTGACCTTTTGAGTATTGTATTGATAGCTGTCTTCTTTATCGGGATGATTTTAGGATTCAGTAATTTAAGTACTGGTAATTATTTGGCACTTGATTGCTTAGGCGCTATTTTGATTGCTTTAATTTCGTTAGGATTGCTTATTTATCGTTCAAGAAAAATTAATGATCCGATTTTAGATTTAAGTTTGTTCAAAAATAAGTTCTTTGCAGCTCATGCTGTGGGCTTTTTCTTGATACAGATCATTTCGTTAGGAAATGCGTTTTTATTACCAAACTATATTCAATTAGTTAATGGCAATTCTGCTTTGATTGCGGGATTAGTCGTTTTACCAGCAGGTTTTGCAGGTGCATTTTTAGCACCTTTTGGAGGAAGTTTGCTAGACCGGTATGGTGCACGAAGACCAATTTTAATTGGTTCTAGTTTCATGTTATTAGAGCTACTTATCTTTACCATTTTTACAAGTCGCTTAAGTAATCTTCTTATTCTATTTGTCTATATTTTCTATATGGGCGGAATGGGAATGATGATGGGATGCGTTATGACAGATGCATTAGACAATCTAGAAAAAAGTGAAGTAACTCAAGGAAATGCAATTTTAAATACTTTACAAGAATTTGCTGGTGCGGTTGGTACTTCAACAACTGCTGCTTTTGTAGCATTTGCGCAAAGAAATGCTGGTTCAAAAGGCACAATTCCAACAGCTCATGGTACACATTTAGCTTATATTTTCTTACTGGTTCTTGTTTTGATTATTATTGCTATTTTTCTTAAGTTTACCCAAGCAAATAAAAGCGAATAGTTACTTATAAGGAAGATGTAGAGACAAAAATAATCGCTTTTAGTATTTAATGACTAAAAGAATGTAGATAATTAAATCAAATAAGAAAAACTGTTAAAATAGTTAAGAGACTAATTTGACAGTTTTTTTATTTAAGGAGAAAAATATGGCACAAAAGAAATTACTTTTAATTGACGGGAATTCAGTGGCCTTTCGTGCCTTTTATGCTTTATACCGTCAACTTGACCGTTTTACTAGTCCAGACGGTTTGCATACAAATGCAATTTTTACTTTTAAAAATATGCTAGATGCAATTATAAAGCAGACTCAGCCGACTAATGTATTAGTAGCCTTTGATGCAGGAAAAGTTACTTTTAGAACTAAAATGTATCAAGACTATAAAGGTGGTCGACAAAAGACTCCAAGTGAATTATCAGAGCAATTACCTGTAATTCGCGAATTGCTTAAAGACTTAGGAATAAAAAGTTACGAACTAAAAGATTATGAAGCAGATGATATTATTGGGACTCTTTCGAAAATGGGAGAGGATGCAGGATATACAGTTGATATTGTTACCGGAGACCGTGATTTAACTCAGCTTGCTTCTGATAAAACTACTGTATTAATCACTAAAAATGGGGTCGGTGATACTGAAGCATACACTCCAGAACATATGAAAGAAGTTAATGGTGTTACTCCGACAGAGTTCATTGATATGAAGGCATTAATGGGCGATAATTCTGATAATTATCCAGGTGTAACAAAGGTCGGTCCTAAGACTGCTTCACGCTTAATTCAAAAGTATGGTTCAGTTGAAAAACTTTACGAACATGTGGATGAAATGAAGAAGTCCAAGTTAAAAGAGAATTTAATCAATGATAAAGATAAGGCATTTTTAGCTAAAAAATTAGCAACTATTGATCGCGATTCTCCTGTTGAAATTACTTTAGCTGATACTAAACTTCAAGATCCAAACATTGAAGATCTGCGTAATTTATATGAGCGATTAGGATTTAAGAAATTTCTATCTGAATTAGGTACCTCTGGTACTGATAGCAATAAACAAGAAATTGAAAAATATGAATATCTTGAATTAACAAAAGAAAATATTGTTGAACTAGAAAAAATTAATGAAAAAGAAGTAACTTTCTATTTAGCAATGCTTGGGGATAATTATCACTTAGCTCCAATTGAAGGATTTTCATTAAAAGTTGGCAATAAGATTTACGTTTCTAAAGATGCAGTTTTATTGCAAGAAGCCCCACTTCGTCAAATATTAGAAGATAAAGATATCAAGAAAAATGTTTTTGATATTAAAAGAACCTATGTTGGCTTACATCGATTAGATATTAAGTCAGAAGGCTTAGACTATGACATGCTTCTTGCTTCTTATCTAGTTAATAATGAAAATAATTCTAACGATCTCGGCGAAGTAGCTCATCTATATGATGATTATTCAGTAAAAACTGATCTTGAAATTTATGGTAAGGGTAAAAAGCAGGCTGTACCTGAAGATGATGAATTCTTTGAGCATTTAGCAGCTAAGGTTGCTGTAATTGAAAAGCTAAAAGAGCCGCTTCTTGCAAAATTAAAAGATCATGAACAAGATGATTTATATGAAACAATTGAAATTCCGGTTGCTTTTGTTTTGGCAAAGATGGAGATTACTGGGATTAAGGTTGAAGCATCAGTTTTGAATCAACTTGGTAATGAATTCGCCATTAAATTACAAGAATTAGAGCAAAAAATTTATCAACAAGCTGGTGAAGAGTTTAACTTAAATTCACCTAAGCAATTAGGTCACATTCTTTTTGAAAAGCTAAACTTACCACCAATTAAAAAGACCAAGACCGGATATTCAACATCTGTTGAGGTATTAGAACAATTGAAGATGAAGAGCCCAATAGTTTCAGAAATTTTGGACTACCGTCAAATTGCTAAAATTCAAAATACTTATGTTAAAGGGCTACTTGATTGTATTCAGCCTGATAGCAGAATACATACTCGTTATTTACAGACTTTGACTGCAACAGGTCGTCTTTCTTCAGTAGATCCTAATTTACAGAATATTCCAACTAGAACTGATGAAGGAAAGCAGATTAGAAAGGCTTTTGTTCCGTCAACTAAGGATGGCTATATTTTCTCTTGTGACTATTCACAGGTTGAATTAAGAGTTTTAGCTCATGTTTCTGGGGATGAACATATGCAAGAGGCGTTTAAGTCTGGCTACGATATTCACGCTCACACCGCTATGAAGATCTTCCACTTAGATTCGCCTGATGAAGTAACGCCTTTAATGCGTAGACATGCTAAGGCAGTTAACTTTGGAATCGTTTATGGGATTTCTGAGTATGGCTTATCTAAGAATTTAGGCATTAGCCGCAAACAAGCAAAGACTTTTATTGAAAACTATTTTGAACAATATCCACAAATTAAGGATTATATGGATGAAGCGATTAAAAAAGCTCGTGAGAACGGTTATGCAGAAACAATTATGCATAGAAGACGCTACTTACCAGATATCCATTCAAAGAACTTTAATGTGAGAAGTTTTGCAGAAAGAACTGCAATCAATTCACCAATTCAGGGATCAGCAGCTGACATTATTAAGATTGCAATGATCAATATGCAGAAAAAACTTGATGAACTTCATTTAAAGACTAAAATGGTTTTACAAGTGCACGATGAATTAATTTTTGATGTACCAAAAGAAGAGCTAGATACGATTAAGAAAATTGTTCCAGATGTTATGCAATCAGCAGTAAAATTAGATGTGCCATTAATTGCTGATTCTAACTGGGGTCATAATTGGTATGATGCTAAATAAAAGTAGGTGATTTAATGCCAGAAATGCCAGAAGTTGAGACAGTTAGACGAACGCTAACGCCTCTAGTTAAAGGCAAGACAATTGCTAAGATTATTCTCTGGTATCCTAAGAT
Organism: Lactobacillus isalae; assembly: GCF_947539375.1. Taxonomy (NCBI): domain Bacteria; kingdom Bacillati; phylum Bacillota; class Bacilli; order Lactobacillales; family Lactobacillaceae; genus Lactobacillus; species Lactobacillus isalae. The sequence goes on along the minus strand of NZ_OX443569.1, from coordinate 1,235,501 downwards.
TGTAGTTAACGATCCAGATGAATTTATAAAAAAACTAACTAATAAAAAGATTTTAAAAATTGATCGTTATGGTAAATATTTACTTTTTAGGTTCAACGATGATCTAACGATGGTTTCGCATTTACGAATGGAAGGAAAGTACCATTTAGTAACTCCTGATGCGCCTAAAGGAAAGCATGAGCATGTAGAATTTATTTTTACAGATGGGACAGCCTTACGCTATGATGATGTGCGAAAGTTTGGCAGGATGCACTTGGTAGAAACTGGTACTGAAAGACAGACTACTGGAATTAGGCATCTGGGACCGGAACCTAATACTGCTGAATTTAATTTAAAATATTTTACTGACGCTTTAAGTAGAAAAAAGAAGAATATTAAAAATGCTCTCTTGGATCAAACGATAGTCTGTGGATTAGGAAATATTTACGTTGATGAAGTCCTTTGGCAAAGTAAAATTCATCCTTTAAGCAGTGCAAAATCGATTCCCGCTGATAAGGTGGCAGATTTATATCACAATATTAACCAGACAATTACTATTGCAACTAAGGAACGCGGCACGACAGTTCATACATATTTAGATGCAAATGGTGATATTGGTGGCTACCAGAATATGTTACAAGTTTATGGACATGCTGGTGAAGAGTGCAGTAATTGCGGCACAGTTTTAGAAAAGATTAAGGTAAACGGACGCGGCACGACCTTTTGTCCGCATTGTCAGGTGTTATACAAATGACATATTTTTTAGGCTTAACTGGTGGAATTGCCAGTGGTAAAAGTACAGCTGATGACTTTTTTAAAAAGAAAAATATTCCAATTATTGATTCAGATTTGATTGCGCACCAGATAATGGAAGTAGGTCAAAGTGGCTATAATGCAGTAGTTGCTTGTTTTGGAACTAATATCCTCAATGATGATCAAACAATTAATCGGCGTCAGTTAGGCGAAATAGTTTTCAATGATAAAGCTAAACTAAAAAAGCTTAATGATTTAACGCACCCACTTGTCCATCAAGAAATTAAACGACAAATGGAGCACTATAGCTTAGAAAAAGAAAAATTAGTTGTGATTGATGTTCCTTTGCTGTTTGAATCAGGCTTTGAAAGCTTATGTGATGGGGTTTTAGTTATTTCTATTTCACCTGAGTTGCAAATTAAGCGTTTAATGAAAAGAAATAATTTTACTAAAAAAGAAGCGTTAGCTAGAATTAATAATCAAATGCCACTAAGAGAGAAAGAAAAAAGAGCTACCTACGTTGTAGCAAATACTGGTACAATAGGTGACTTAGAGAAAAAATTATCTGATTTATTACAAGAGATAGGCAGGTAGAGAAAATGGAATGTCCAAACTGTCACAAGAATGCTTCAAGAGTAATTGATTCTCGTCCAAGCGATGAAAATAGAGCAATTAGACGACGTAGAGAATGTGAAAATTGTGGTTTTCGTTTTACAACTTTTGAAAGAGTGGAACGTTCACCTTTATTAGTAATTAAAAATGACGGCACCCGTGAGGCCTTTAACCGTGATAAGATCTTGCATGGTGTAATGATGGCTGCCCAGAAGCGACCAATTTCAAGCGAACAACTAGATACTTTGGTAGACCACGTCGAAAATGAAATTAGAAAACAAGGTCTTAATGAAATTTCATCTAAAGATATTGGTAACTTGGTAATGAAAGAGTTAGCTAATTTAGATGATGTGGCTTACATTCGCTTTGCAAGTATTTATCGTCAATTTAAAGATGTCTCAGGATTTATGGAAGCCATGGAAGATATGATGGCTAAACATGATAAGGAGTAGGTAACCTGTGTTTGAAAGTGCTGATCCTAAGCAGCCTTTTTATGTAGCTAATCAAGTTGCTATTAATGAAGAGAATATCAGAGTGTTAACGACTCTTTTTGAGCCTCTTGTTGGAATACAGGGGGTTGGTCTATATATAACTTTGACTAAGGAATTTGATGAGGTCCCTTTTGCTAAAGATTATAAAACCTTATATCAACTTCAAGATCAGACGAACCTGAAATTAGAAGATCTGTTTTCAACACTGCATCATTTAGAAGCAACTGGTTTAGTTAAGACATTTTTGGGTTCGAATCCTGTTTTAGGAGAAGTTTTAATTTTTGAAGTGGAGAAAGTTCCTTCAGCAGGCGAATTTTTTCATACCTTTTTACTTTCAAGTTTATTATTAGAGCGAGTGGGTACTGTAGCCTTTAATAAGTTAGTGAAAAAATTTACTCCACGGATCTTTGCTAGTTTAAAGGATGCTAAAGAAGTTACGAGTGGATTTTTTGATGTTTTTCACTTAAGTGCTGAGAATGCAATCGATGCACCAGTTGAAGTTAAAGAAGCCGCAAGTGAAGTCCCTAAAGAAGCTAAGGGAGAAATAAAACTAGGCAATGAGCCAGTAAAAATTGATTGGAGCTTTCTGGTTGATTTATTTGAGAGTTACCATATCAAGAAAGAAGAAGTTTTAAGGCATCAGGTAGAAATTAAACAAATTATTGATTTTTACCACTTAACTGAACAAGAATTTGTAGACACTGCTTTAATTACTATGTCAGCTGGTTCAGAAAAGCTGAACATGTATGCAATTCAAAATGCTGTTAATGAAAACTTTGGTCTCAACCGTAATAAAGAAATGGTTAAAAAGCAATTGCGACAAGCGCCAAAGAATGCTGAAAAAGCAATTAAGAATCTATCTAAAACCGATGCGGATTTAATTCGAGCAGTAGATAGTAAAGTGCCGACAGATTATTTGTATGAATTAAAGGAGAAAAAGGGCGGTTATGTAACTGCTAATGAAAAGAAAGTTATCTTCCGTTTGCAAGATCAAATGGGACTAACGCCGCCTTTAATTAATTTAATTGTTCATACTTGTTTTGAATATGATTCAGTTTTAAACAATAACTTAGCTGATCGTATTGCTAATGATTGGCTTCAACAAGGGATTACTACACCAACCGAGGCAATTGCTTATCTTAAGGAGCGTAAGAATAAACGCAATCGTCAGTATTATAGTGTTCCGAAAAAGACAGTTCGTAAAACAACTGATTGGTCGAAGTATGAAAAACAGAATCAAACTAAGAAAACTACAATGTCTGCTGAAGAAAGAAATCGAATTTTCCGTGAGTTTGGTAAAAATGAATAGGAAGTGTTGTACTGGTGGAAGATATTTCTGAAGTAATTACACGTATTATAAAGAAAAGAAAATTGGGCGAAGATGGTAAGAAGATTGCTAAAACAGCAATAAAGCATCCTAGTGTCCAAGCTTTTCTTGCGCAAAATAAAGATAAATTAAATAAAGAAATTGTCCAGGCTTCACTTCCTACAATTTTTAACTATGTTGAACAAATTGAATCGCCGAATCCGGTAATGGAAGGATATACGCCAAGACTCTTTCTTAATGGAAAAGTAATAGACATTACTTATGTTCCAACTGAAGCTAAATTAAATTCAGAAGCTAAGATGCGAGCAGAGCGTAGAATTGAATTAATTGATTTACCCGGTAAGCTTCGTCATGTTGAATTAGAGAATGTTGATTCAACTCCTGAACGTGATAGTGCTTTAAATGAAGTAGCTATGTTTTTGGCTAGCTTTAGAAAGAATAAACATCTAAAAGGTTTATATTTGACTGGTGATTTTGGAGTCGGAAAGACTTATATTTTAGCTGGTTTAGCAAATGCAATTGCTCGTCAAGGAAGTCGCGTGGTATTTTTGCATGTGCCTTCTTTTATCGCTAGTCTAGGTAGCCATTTCCAAGATAATAGTCTAAATGATGAAATTGATCGTATTGCTTCAGCTCCGGTCTTGATTTTTGATGATATTGGTGCAGAGACATTAAGTGAATGGTCACGCGATGACGTCTTAGGCGTAATTTTACAAAAGCGAATGGATAATGTTTTACCCACTTTCTTTAGTTCAAATATGACTATGGATGATTTAACAGATCATTTTGCTGAAACTAGAAATAATGTCGATGAAGTTAAGGCAAGACGATTAATGGAGCGGGTTCGCTTTTTAAGTAAGGAAGTTTTTGTTGGTGGTAAAAATCGTAGAAATTAATTTAAAATTTCTCTTGCATCTGTTCGATGAGCTAGTATAATGAAAGTCAATGAAAGACATGATTTTCTTCAACTCAGAGACAGGAGCCTAGTTCTGGAAGCTCCTGATTAGAAGAAGACCCCAATTTCATTCCTGAAATTTTTATAATTTGGCTAGGTACCATTAACGACCTTTAGAGGAACTAGTTTTTGACAATTAGTTCGAATTTCGGGTGGAACCACGTATTTTAACGTCCCAGCACTATTTTTAGTGCTGGGATTTTTTATTTGGAGGTAAAAATTTATGAGTTTTTCTGTAACTTTGCCAGACGGCTCAAAGAAAGATTTTGACAAGGCAGTTTCTGTTAAAGAACTAGCATCTTCAATTGCTACTTCTCTAGGAAAAGCTGCTGTTGGTGCAAAAATTAATGGCGTAATGAAGCCTTTAGACTATGTTGTCGATGAAGACGTAGAAGCAGCTATCATTACTGATAAAGACGAAGAAGGCTTAGATATTTTACGTGCCACTGCTGCATTCTTACTTGAAGCTGTTGCTAAGCGCAAATACCCAGAATTACGTTTAGGGATGCACGAAGCCGATGAAGGTGGTTTCTTTGTAGATACTGATAAAGAAGATCAAATTAAGATCACAGAATTACCAGAACTTGAAAAAGAAATGCAAAAAGCCATCAAGAATGGTGAAAAGATTGAATATACTTCAATGAAGAAGAGTGAATTGGAAGAAATCTTTAAAGATGACCAATTCAAATTAGATCTTTTGAAAGATGAAAAAGACGAAGTTGCAGTTTACAAGTTAGGTGACTTTGTTGACTTTGGTTTTGATGCTTTATTGCCAAACACTGGTAAGATTAAGAACTTTAAGCTTTTATCAGTTGCAGGTGCATACTGGTTAGGTAAGTCTTCTAACCCAATGCTTCAAAGAATCTTTGGTACTGCATTCTTTAAGAAGGCTGCCTTAGATGAAGATTTGAAGCGTCGTGCTGAAATTAAAGAAAGAGACCACAGAACTATTGGTAGAGACTTAGATTTATTCTTTGTTGATCCTAAAGTTGGAGCAGGTCTTCCTTACTGGATGCCAAAGGGTGCTACTATTCGCCGCGTTGTTGAAAGATACATTGTGGATAAGGAAGTTGCTGACGGTTATGAACACGTTTATACTCCAGTTTTAATGAACGTAGATGCTTACAAGACTTCTGGTCACTGGGCACACTATAGAGATGATATGTTCCCACCAATGGACATGGGTGATGGCGAAATGCTTGAACTTCGTCCAATGAACTGTCCTTCACATATTCAAATTTATAAGCACCACATTCGTTCATACCGTGAATTGCCAATCCGTATTGCTGAATTAGGTATGATGCACAGATATGAAAAATCAGGTGCCTTATCTGGTTTACAACGTGTACGTGAAATGACTTTGAATGATGGGCACACTTTCGTAGCACTTGATCAAATTCGTGAAGAATTTGCTAAGGTTTTGAAGTTAATCATGGATGTTTACAAGGACTTTGATATTACTGATTACTACTTCAGACTTTCTTACCGTGATCCAAAGAATACTGACAAGTACTACGCAAATGATGAAATGTGGGAAAGATCTCAATCAATGCTTAAGGCAGCTATGGATGACCTTGGTCTTGACTACGTTGAAGCAGAAGGTGAAGCTGCATTCTACGGTCCTAAACTTGATATTCAAACTAAGACTGCTTTGGGTAATGATGAAACTATGTCAACTATCCAACTTGACTTTATGCTTCCAGAAAGATTTGGCTTAACTTATGTGGGTCAAGATGGTGAAGAACACCGTCCAGTTATGATTCACCGTGGTATTGTTGGTACTATGGAAAGATTCATTGCTTACTTAACTGAAATTTACAAGGGTGCATTCCCAACTTGGCTTGCTCCAATTCAAGCTGAAATTATTCCAGTTAACGAAGAAGCCCACGGTGAATATGCTGACAAGGTTCGTGCTGAATTAGCTAAGCGTGGATTTAGAGCCGAAGTAGACCACAGAAATGAAAAACTTGGCTACAAGATTCGTGAATCACAAACTCAAAAGGTTCCTTATACTTTAGTTTTAGGTGACGAAGAAATGAACGCAAATGGTGTTAATGTTCGTCGTTACGGTACTGAAGAACAAATTTCTAAGAGTTTAGATGACTTTATTGCTGAAATTGATGCAGATGTTAAGTCATACTCAAGAGAAAAATAGTTTTGATGTTTGATAAATAATAAAAATCCGCTAGGAAGAAGATCCTGGCGGATTTTTTATAGAAAATAACCATTCACTAAGAACGTCTAATTTTCAAAGAACTCACAACAGATGAGTTCTTTTCCTTATGCATGAAATGTCTTTAAAAAAATGAGAGATCTTTATAATAAAAAAACTAGATAACTAACTGGAGGAATAGAATGAAAAATTTTATTTTGTCACATAAGAGATGGCAACAAATTTTTGATGTCCAATTATTAATCGCACTTATCGGAATATTTTTAGAAGTTCCATCTCAGAATAAAAAGAGTTTAGGAATTTTAATTCAAGGAGCTTTTTTTATAATTGTTCTTGGACTTAATCTATACAGTCAAAAAGTAAATAGACAGAACGTAATAATCTTTGAAATTGTAAGATGGCTAAATTTATTTGGCCTAAGTACTTTATTCCCAAGCGTGTGGGTAGAGATAGGTAATTACTTCTTAAAAAATGTCCCTCAATTAGAAATTCTATGGGTTCTTTTACTCTGGATGAGCTATTTAGTTTTACTGCTACCATTAGCGATTTTATTTGTGGGTACCTTGAAGAATTGGTTTTTGCGTTTAATAGGAGTTGGTCTTCTAGGAACACAATATGGTCCCGATTCTTTATTGAAAATTAGCAAGAATTTACCATGGCTTCATTCAATTACTAGCCAAGGGGTAATTGCAGCGCTTGCTCTATTAATCTTAGCTTGCTTTTTAGGAAAAGAATGGGGTTTTCACTTTAATCCTAATTTAAAGTTTGTAAAAAGTAGAAGCTTTCAATATTCAGTTTTAATATTACTGATCCTGTTTGCGTCTATCGATGTGTTTTATAATGCCTTTATTAACTATGATAAGCAAATTTATACAGCATTTTTTAAATATTCAATTGATTTGCAGAAAAAATATTTTACGATTGCAAGTTTTACATCTGCTTTAGAGCCAGGAATACTGGAAGAAACTGAAAGATATTTGGCTATTATAATTTTACTTGCTGGTTTTAAGCGATATCGTAGTTGGCGTGTACCAATAGCAATCTATGGTTCTGCACTTCTTTTCGGATTATCTCATCTAGGTAACATTGGGTGGAATGGTGAAACATTTGAAGCTACAATTGCTCAAGTTATTGGAGTAATGGGAAGTGGTTTTTTATGGGCTGTTCTTTACTTATATAGCGGAAAGCTTTGGTTACCAATGATTTTTCACTTCTGGATGGATTATCTTGCAAATCTGCAAACTGGTTGGAATTCTGCGGGCTGGCAATTCAATGGCTGGGCTACAGATTATATCTCTGAAGTTTTAATGGTTTTAGTTCCATTAGTTGTTACAATTTGGATGATGTATGGTAAAAGAAGAGAATTGTTAGAAGAAAATGCGGACCGATTGATGAATGTGCCACTGAAAAAATTAATGGTTGCATTTAATTAGTTCTTGACGTAAATTAATTAGATGGTATAATTTAGAAGTTGAGAACAAGAAGAAGCTCCCGCTTCTCGCCTAAGTTAAATAACCTCTAGGCTGATCGATAATATCTGTTGATTAAAAGCGGGCGTTGACTTTGCCCGCTTTTTTCTTGTCCTCGAAATTAACGTGGAGGTGAATACTCATACCAAGAAATATGATCTTAAACGAAGATATTCGTGCTCGTGAAGTTCGTTTAATTGGAGTCGATGGCCAACAAGTTGGTGTCGTATCCAAGAATGAAGCTTTACGTAAAGCAGCTGACGCTGACCTTGATTTGGTTTTACTTTCTCCTAATGCTAAGCCACCTGTTGCTAGAATTATGGATTACGGAAAATTCCGGTTTGAACAACAAAAGAAAGCCAAAGAAAACCGTAAGAATCAAAAGGTTATGGCTGTCAAAGAAATTCGTTTAAGTCCAACAATCGAAGGTAATGACTTTGACACTAAGTTAAAGCATGTTCGTAAATTCTTGACCAAAGGCGCTAAAGTTAGAGTTTCTATTCGCTTTAGAGGCCGGGCAATTACTCACAAGGAGTTAGGTAAACAGGTCTTAGAAAAGATGGCTGATGAAGCTAGTGACTTATCTAATGTAGTTACTAAGCCTAAGATGGAAGGCCGTTCAATGTTCTTAATGCTTGCTCCATTAAGTGAGAAAGATAAAAAGAAAAAGTAGTTAATTGGAGGAATAGATATGCCAAAGCAAAAAACACACCGCGCTTCAGCAAAGCGTTTCAAAAGAACTGCTAATGGTGGTTTAAAGCGTCACCATGCTTACACTGGACACCGTTTCCACGGTAAGACTAAGAAACAACGTCGTCATTTGAGAAAAGCTGCTATGGTTTCAGCAAGTGACTTAAAGCGCATCAAACAGATGCTTTCCCAAATGCGTTAATTATTAGAAGACTTTTTGAGGAGGAATTTTAGATGCCAAGAACTAAAGGTGGAACCGTAACACGCGCTCGTCGTAAGAAGATCATGAAGTTAGCCAAGGGTTACCGTGGCTCAAAACACTTACAATTTAAAGCAGCAAGTACTCAAGTATTTGTTTCTCGTAAATATGCTTTCCGTGACCGTAAGAAGCGTAAGAGTGAATTCAGAAAATTATGGATCGCTCGTATCAACGCTGCTGCAAGACAAAACGGTCTTTCATACTCTAAGTTAATGCACGGCTTGAAAGTAGCTGGTATTGACATGAACCGTAAGATGTTAGCTGACATTGCTTACAACGACGAAAAGGCTTTTGCTGATTTAGCAGATGCTGCTAAGAAAGCTTTGAACTAAAGATATTAAAAATGCTCCGCATCAGCGGAGCATTTTTTTCTCAATTTGTACTAAAGATATGGAATAAGCGACTTTTTTCTTGATCTGTCACAAAGGCTGCATTAATAGAGTTCAATAGTAATTGATGTTCATCTATATTTGTAAGCTTTGTTTTTGCTTCAAGTAGTTCAAATTCTTTAGGTAAGTTAGTATTTGAAACAGTCATATTATCACAATTCAGTGTTGCTTTTATTTTTCTTGAGAGTAGTTTTCTGATTGGATAAGAGTCAATATTTTTAAATACTTTAGTATTGAGATTAGAAGTAGCACAACATTCTAGAGTAATATTTCGGTCAACTAATTCATGAACTAGTTGCTCACTTTCTAAGCAACGAACTCCGTGCCCAATTCGTTTAGTGCCTAAATCTAGTGCTTCTTGCATGGATTCAGGACCTGCAGCTTCTCCTGCATGAATTGTGAATGGAATATGCATTTCTTTTGCATCGTCAAAGAAGGGCTTAAATTTTCTGTTAGGAATTGGTCCTTCTGGACCTGCTAGGTCAATTCCAGCAACATGTTCATTAGCATATTTAGCAGCTAATTTAACAGTTAAGTTGTTTTCCTGTTCACGGTTTGGCAGACGCATAAGGCAGAGAATTAAATTCGCATGAAGATGATAAAAATTGTCCTTTTGCTCGTCTTGCCATTTGTAGAATTTTCTTAGTCCTAAAATACAAGCTTTGACAGCATCTTCTTGAGTTAGATTCTTTTGGGTATGTAGTTGCGGAGCAAAGCGTATTTCAGAATAAACGAGTCCTTGAGAACGTAATTCTTTTAGGAGATCAAAAGTTGCTAAGTCTAAATCTTTTTTGGTCTGTAAAAAGAGCAATGGAAAATCAAATTTCGTTAAATATTCTTGTAAATTAGCACATTTTTCAGAAACAGACAGCTTTTCTTTTAATTGTGAGTCAGTTAAACTTGGAAAATTGTGACTATCCATTAACTTTTTTACAGTAGCGTATGGCAAAGAACCATCTAAATGTAGATGGAGATCAATAAAATTTTTCATTTTTAACTCCTTTGTGTAATACGGTGGAAAAATTTAAATTGTTCTTATTTTACCATCTTTTGTGCTAAAGAAAAGTAAAATTTAATTTTTCAATTATCAAATGTTTCTAAAGATTAAAGATTTCTGATACTATAGATATGAGAAAAAAGTGGAGATTTTTTAATGTTATTTAGACCTCGTTATACAATAGATACTATCTATAATTTAGATCCAAAACAGTTAAAAAAGATGGGAATTAAGGCTGTTTTTAGTGATTTGGACAATACCTTGCTTGCTTGGAATAAGGCTGACACAGCAATTGAAATGGATCAGCTGAATCAGCGTTTATCAAAAGCTGGAATTCGCTTAGTAGTTATTTCAAACAATAATGCAGAACGTATCGGCAAAGTTTTAAATCCATATCATATTTCTTTTATTGCAAAAGCTAGAAAACCTCTTCCTATTGGAATTAACAAGGAATTGAAGGATCTGAATTTAGAAAAAGATCAAGTTTTGATGGTAGGTGACCAGTTAATTACCGATATACAGGCTGGTAATTTAGCTGGGGTAGCTACGGTTTTAGTGAAACCCCTAGTTGAAACTGATAAGTGGAATACAAGAATTAATCGTTTCTTTGAAAAGTTTATTTTTTTCTTTTTGAATTTAAGAAAACCAGTAGTTTTTAAGGAGAAATTAGAATGAGTGAAGAATTACGTTGTATTGGGTGTGGAAGTATCTTACAAGATCAAGATCCTAAAAAGTCGGGATACTTACCATCATCTGCCTTAAAAAAAGCTTTAGAAAGCGAAGATAATGAAGTATATTGTCAGCGCTGTTTTAGATTAAGACACTATAACGAAATTATGCCAGTGGAAGAAAATAACGATGACTTTTTGGCATTGCTTAATTCAATCAGTCAAAAGAAAGCATTAGTTGTTAATGTAGTAGACTTATTTGACTTTAGTAATTCACTAATTTCTTCAATTAAGCGTTTCATTGGTGGAAATGAATATATTTTAGTTGGCAATAAGGTAGATCTATTTCCAAAAAATTCTAAAGAATCAAAAATTAAGGATTGGATGCGCCAAGAAGCTAACCGAAATGGGTTAAAGCCAGAAAAGATTTTTTTAGTTTCAGCAGCTAAAAAGAAAAATTTAGATGATTTGATGGCTTTTTTAGCTAAAAAAGGTGAAAAAAAAGACATCTATTTTGTGGGAACTACTAATGTGGGTAAATCAACCTTAATTAATGCCATCATTAATATGAACAGTGATTTGAAGGATGTTATTACTACATCTAAGTTTCCTGGAACAACTTTAGATGAAATTAAAATTCCTCTTTCTAATGGTCATTATTTAATTGATACTCCCGGAATTTTAAATGCTAACCAATTAGCTAGTCACTTAAGTGGAAAAGAACTTGAAGTTGTTGAGCCAAAGAAGCCATTAAAGCCAGCCACTTATCAGCTTTTACCAGGACAAACAGTTTTCTTAGCTGGATTAGGGCGATTTGATTATGTTGATGGACCATCTGCTGGTTTTACAATTTATGTAGCTCGCGATCTTTATGTTCATAGAACAAAGACTGAAAATGCTGATGCGTTCTATGAAAAGCATAAAGATGACTTATTGCTTCCACCAAGTAAGGAAGATGATTTAGGTCCATTAAAGGGACAAACATTTTCACCAAAAGAGAAAAGCGATATTTTATTTGGGGGCGTAGGTTTTATTACAACGCCAGCTAACGTTGTAGTAAAGGCATATACACCTGAAGGAATTGGTTTAGGAATTAGAAGAGCGTTGATATAATGCAGTGTGTTGTAAAAGAAAAGCCACAAGTAAAGTTTGAACCAGCTACAAGTTCTGCACAACAAATTGGAATTATGGGAGGAACTTTTAATCCTGTCCATTTGGCGCACTTAGTTATGGCAGAACAAGTGAGAAAACAACTTCATTTAGATGAAATTTGGTTTATTCCAAATAATACGCCACCACATAAGCAACTTGCTGGAAATATTAGCGCCAAAGATCGTTGTGCCATGCTTGAACTAGCTACTCATGACAATCCATACTTTCATGTTAAGCTTTTTGAAATAATGCGAGGTGGCACATCCTATACAGTTGATACTTTGCGCTATTTGAAAAAAAGAGCACCACGTAATCAATATTATTTGATTATGGGGAGCGATGAAGTAAATGATTTTGAAAATTGGCGTGAGCCAGAAACGATTGCGCTTCTATCTACTCTAGTTGGGGTTAGAAGACCAAATTATCCTCAGAATCCTAAATATCCAATGATTTGGGTTGATGCGCCCGATTTAGATATTTCATCTTCATTAATTAGACAAAACGTAGCTACTGGTAATTCTATTCGATACTTAGTACCTGAGAGCGTACGCTTATACATTGAATCAAGAGGCCTGTATCGTGACTGAAATTAATTTTGTTAAAACTTATTCCCCGTTAACTTCCGATGAGATTGTTGCTAGAGAAAAGGGCAACATGGATGAGAAAAGATTCAGACACTGTATTGGTGTAAGCCAAACTAGTCGTAAATTAGCTGAGTTAAATAACTATGACCCAGATAAGGCAGCTTTAGCAGGTTTTATTCATGATTATGCTAAACAAGTAGCACCTGAGCGATTTATTGAAGTAATCAAGGAACAAAATTTTGATCCAGATTTACTTAATTATAATCGAGCTATTTGGCACGGAATTGTTGGTGCGTACTTCATTGAAAAAGAGTTAAAGATAACAGATCCGGAAATTTTAACAGCTATTAGACGGCATACTACAGCTGATGTTGAAATGACTACGCTCGATAAAATTGTTTTTGTGGCTGATTTTATTGAACCTGGACGTGATTTTCCTGGAGTAGAAGAAGCCAGAAAAGTAGCTTTTGCTAATTTAGATGATGGAGTAGGGTTTGAATTAGCTCATACACTTGATTTTTTAATAACTAATCGAAAGAAAATTTATCCTAAAACTTTTGCTGCATATAATAAATGGGCTATAAAAGATTAACTTTTTGAAAGGAATTATAAAAATTGGAAAGTAAGAAATTATTAGACTTAACTGTAGAAGCTATTGATGAAAGACATGGTGAAGATACTGAAGCATATGATATGCAAGGTATCAGTATTCTAGCTGATTATTATGTTGTAACAACCGCTGGTTCAAACCGTCAACTTCATGCGATTGTTAACAGCATTATTGATAAAATCCATGAACACGGAAAAGAAGACTACCGTATTGAAGGAACTCGTGATTCTAACTGGCTCTTGGTAGATATGGGAGACGTAGTTGTGAATGTCTTTACCGAAGATGCAAGAGACTTTTATGGCTTAGAAAAGCTCTGGAGTAACGGTAAAAAGCTAGAATTAAACTTAGACTAAGGTAAAAGTATGAGTGTAATTGGCATTGTAGCTGAATATAATCCTTTTCATAGTGGACATGAATTTTTGTTAAATCAAGCTCGTTTAGTTGCTGAAAATGATCCAATTATTGTTGTAATGTCAGGCAATTATGTTCAACGTGGACAAATGGCAATTATGGATAAGTGGCAAAGAGCTAAAGCTGCTTTAAATTCTGGAGCTGATTTAGTATTTGAATTGCCATTTTCCTTTGCTGTGCAGCCAGCTGATATTTTTGCTAATGGTAGCATTAAGATGCTAAGTGATTTGGGAGTATCTGAATTATTTTTTGGTGTAGAGGATGCTAATTTAAATTTTTCTTATTTAGGACAAAAAATAAACCAAATTCCCAAAAATCGAATGGATTTTAGAGATTATACTCAAACCTATGCGACTCAATATAATGAAATGGTTGCTAGAGAAGTAGGTCATGAAGTAAATCAACCTAATATGATGCTGGCTGTTGCTTATGCAGTAGCAAGCGAACAACTTGAAAATCCGCTTCGTTTGCATCCAGTAACAAGATTAGGTAGCGGGCATGATGATCCTCTTTTGCAGGATAAGATTATTTCTTCGGCTACAGCAATTAGAAACTATTGTTTACATCATCCAAATGACTTAAGTGAGTTGAAAAAGTATCTTCCTAAAGGTGAACTAGCAGCTTTAGAGAAACAAAAAGTCTATCCAAACTGGAATCTTTTGTTTAACTTTTTAAAGTATCGAATTGAGAGTGCTAGTTTAGAGGAATTACAATCGATTTATCAAATGAGTGAGGGTCTTGAGTACAAGATGAAGGAAGAGATTCATACTGCGGAAGATTTTACTTCATTTTTACGTCAAATTAAGTCTAAACGTTATACGTATGCTCGTTTAAGAAGACTTTGTCTCTATACTCTTTTAAATGTAACAGAGAAGGAGATTGAAGATTCTTATCAGGATGTTTCAACACTTCTTCTTGGCTATAACGGACGTGGAAGAAATTATCTTAAGAAAATTCGGAAAGATGTTGAACTCCCAATTATTTCAAAGGTTGATAAGAAAAATGCAGCAAGTGGAACATTGGGCTTGCAGGTGAGAGTAGATCGACTTTTTGAACAAATTATGGGGGAAGATCAAAACTTTGGTCGCAGACCAATCGAGGTAAAATAATGTTAAATTTTTCATATTCGCAAATTAAAAATAGTCGTAATCCCTTAACACATGTTGATGAGGATGTAGAATTAAGTAAAGAATTTTTTGATAGAAGTAAGGAACTACTTGAAGATGCTAAAAATGTGTACGTTAGTGGTGATTTCTTCTACGATGAACCTTTTGTGACTGGTAACTTCACGGTTGAAGCAGATGTAATTGCTCCATCTACTCGTAGCTTAAAGCCAGTAAAATTGCATCAAAAGTTCAATTTTACTGAGAACTATAGTGAAGTAGAACCAACACAAGAGCAGCTCGATGAAGAAGATACAATTGTAACTGTTAAAGATGATACAATTGATCTTCAAAAGGCTGTCGAAGATAATTTGCTTTTAAGTTTGCCATCAGTGATTTTAACTCCTGAAGAAGAAGCAGAGGGAGACTTTCCTGAAGGAGAAGGATGGAAAGTTGTTTCTCAAGAAGCTTACCAAGAGGAGCAATCTAATAAAGAAAATCCAGCTTTTGCTAAGCTTAAGGATTTGTTTAATGATGAAAAAAACAAGTAATAAACCCTTGCATTAATGTATCTTTAAATTTAATATTAATTTATTAATAAAATTTTTAACCAGATTAAATAGTAGTGGAGAAAATAATGAGTAAAATTCTGATTATTGAAGATGAAAAAAATCTTGCCCGTTTTGTAGAACTAGAATTAAGACATGAAAAGTATGAAACTCAAGTTGAAGGGAACGGCCGGAAAGGATTGGATTTAGCTTTAAACGAAGATTTTGACGCAATCTTGCTAGATTTAATGTTGCCAGATCTTAACGGATTAGAAATTGCTCGTCGCGTTCGCCAGGAAAAAACTACTCCGATTATTATGATGACTGCAAGAGATTCAGTAATTGATCGTGTTTCTGGCTTGGATCATGGTGCTGATGACTATATTGTTAAGCCTTTTGCAATCGAAGAACTATTGGCTCGCTTACGTGCTGTTTTAAGAAGAGTACAAATCGAAAAGAGAGCTATGGGCGATACGATGGGTGTGCAAAAAGTTGTTCACTTTAATGATTTAACTATTGAAACAGCTAACCGAATCGTTCACCGCGGAGATAGTACAGTTGACTTAACTAAGCGTGAATATAACCTATTGATGACATTAATTGAGAATAAGAATAATGTTGTTACGAGAGAGCAGCTTTTAAACAAAATTTGGGGACCTGAGTCTAAGATTGAAACTAATGTTGTCGAAGTCTATGTACGTTATTTACGTAATAAGATTGATGTACCGGGCCGTCCATCATACATCAAGACTGTTCGTGGTACCGGTTATATGGTAAGAACTGATGAAAATGATGAAGCACGTGAAGAAGCAAAATAAATCGACAAAAGAGACCCTCAAGTCCTCGCTAACATTTAAGTGGGTAAGCTTAGTTGCAGCGACAATTACGGTCTCTTTTGTTATATTTTCAATTGCAATTTATTCTTTAGTTAAACAACAGATTGTCTCGCAAGAAAGAAATCTAACTGAAAGTGTAGCAACTACTTTTCAAAGAAGATTGGTCGAGATCCCGACCAGCTTGCAAATTTCAAATGTTGTTCCGCAGCTTTCTCCTAATACAAATCGTATTTTAGAAGGACAAGCCCCGATTACTTCAAATGATGGTGGGAATGTCTTTAATGATGACGTTTTGGCGACTTTATCTAATCGAGATACTAGCATTACTATTTATAATCCTGACGGGGATGTAGTATTTAGTAATGGAAATGTTCCTGATGGTGGGATGCCAAACTTCAGTAAAACTGAAAACCACGTTTTAAGAGTTGAGACTTCACGTGGCAAAATTCATATGAAGATTTATCAGAAGATTTTTTCTGAAAGAACACATCGTTTAACTGGATATTTGATCGTTGATAATTCAATGGATCAGCAAAACCAAGTTTTAAAATCAATTCGTCATTGGATGATTGGCTTATCGATTATTGCGATTGTAATTTTCATTGGTTTGTCTTACTTAATAGTTAATAGTGTAGTGCAGCCAATTAAGAAAATGTCGCAAATTTCTCGCGATATTAATAAAGATCCAACTGATAAACGAAGAGTACCTGATCTTCATCGAAATGATGAATTGGGAGAGTTAGCTACTTCTTTCAACGAAATGCTAGATCGAATGCAAGCATACATGCAGCAACAAAAGCAATTTGTCGGGGATGTATCTCATGAATTGCGGACGCCTGTGGCAGTAATTGAAGGTCATTTGAACTTATTAGAGCGTTGGGGAAAAGATGATCCTCAAGTTCTCGAAGAATCAATTCAAGCATCCCTTCAAGAAAGCAAACGTATGAAGCACTTGATTCAGGAAATGCTGGATTTAACTAGAGCAGAACAGGTTGATTTACAATATCCTGATAAAACAGCAGATGTTAATGAGGTCCTGAATCGTACCGTTAATGATATGAGAATGATTCATAAAGACTTCACGATTACGTATGATGATAGTGATTTGAAGCCAGATACGATTATTAAAATTTATCGTAACCACTTAGAGCAGATTCTGATTATCTTGATTGATAATGCTATTAAGTATTCGACCGATAGAAAAGAAATTTTAGTAGATGCTGCTACTGAAAAGGATAAGGTTAAAATTTCTGTTCAAGACTTTGGAGAGGGTATTGCTCCAGACGAACAAGATAAGATCTTTAATCGTTTTTACCGTGTAGACAAAGCTAGAACTCGTGAAAAAGGTGGTAATGGTTTAGGTTTAGCAATTGCTCAAAAACTGGTAGAAAGTTATCATGGAAAAATTAGTGTTAGTTCAACACTTGGATCAGGTAGTAAATTCATGATAGAATTTCCACTACTAAAATCTGAATCAGATAAATAGATCAACAAAAAAGGAATCCTTATTGGATTCCTTTTTAATATATTAATTTTTATCAGAGTCGTTTGGACGTTTTTGCTTTCCTGCATTACGTGCTCGTAAATCCTGATGGAGATCTTTATTTTCTTCACTATTGGTAGTAGTTGAAGAAGTAGTATTAAGAATATTGTCAATTGTTTCTTGCGTAACTACAACTTTAAGTGGACGGTCATTTAACTCAGCAGCAACATCCTTTTTAACCTTTGGCATAATGACAAAAGTAGTAATTAATTGTTGCAAGATAGCGATAAGTCCACCAACCAAGAAGTAAAGTGCTAAGGCACCAGGAGCGGAAATACTGATGAAGAAAGTCATTGCTGGACTTAAGATTAAAGTCATTTGCATTGCTTTCTTTTGTTCTTCAGGTATGCCGATCATTGAAAGATATCCTTGAATTACATAGAACAAGGTAGCAATAACGGTCAAAATAATGGATCTTTGTCCAAGAGAAATACCGAAGAAACTTGAAGCAGCTAGCTCTTTTGAATAGGCTACTGCTTGATAAATTCCCATCATGATTGGAAGCTGGATAAGTAATGGTAAACATCCCATACCACCCATCATCGACATGTTATTTTCTTTGTAAACTCGCATTTGAAGTTGACTGATTTGCATTTGTTGTGGTTGAGTTAGACCAGGCTTCTTAAGTGCTTCTTGAATCAACTTCATTTGTGGTTGAAGTTTTTGAGTTTTTTCTTGTTGCGTAGTCATTTTACGCTGGGATGCTAGTCGAAGTGGCATAACGATTAGTTGAACAACAAAGGTAATAATAATAATTGCCCAACCTGCTCCGTTTGAACCTCCAATTTGGTGTTCAACGGCTAACATGATATTTTGAATTGGCTTGCCAAACAAACTAAAAATCCAAGCATAAGGTCCACTAGTAGGTGCTTGATAGATACTTTGACCATTATTAGCACATCCAGTTAAGACTAATGCAAGAACGGTTAGCATGGCAAAGAGACTAAAATATTTAGTTTTTGATTTCATTAACTATAACCTTTCCTACTTTATTATTACTGCAATAAAGTTTACTAGTTATTAGTTAAAGTATCAATAAACCACGCTAAAGCGAGTAAATTTTTCTGCGTTAGGAACCGTCTCTAAATCCACATGGTCGACATGTCCAGCTACTGAAGGAGAAGCCTTTATTTTTTTTATAAAATGTTCTAAGGGAAGTTCTTCTCCTTGAGCTACAATTGAAACAGAACCATCAGGATTATTTTTAACAGTTCCGGTAATTCCTAATTGTTGAGCAACCATTTGTGTGGTCCATCTAAATCCAACGCCTTGAACAAGACCTGTAACTCTCATTGTGACGGTTTTCATTGGTATCACTCTTTTCTGTATATTCTAACTTAAATTTTAACATGTTAATTTTGAGCCAGGTAATTTAAAATATTAGATTAGAAGGAAGTAGAAATTTATGATAGAAATTAACTCAGTAAATAATCCCACAATTAAAAGCCTTAGAAAGCTTGAACAAAAAAAGTATCGTAAAAAGACACAAACGTACTTAATTGAAGGTTTTCATTTAGTCGAAGAAGCTTTAAAGAATCACGAAAATTATCTTTATGTTTTAGGTACAGCAGAAGCCTTAGAAAAGCTCACAACTAACTATAAATTAAAAGATGATAAGGTAATTCAAATTACTGATGCAATTGCAGAACATTTAAGTAGTACTAAAAATAGTCAAGATATTTTCATGGTTTTACCTATTAACCAACCCAAGTCATTTAGTTTTGAATATGGAAAATGGGTTGTTTTAGATAATTTAACGGATCCAGGAAATGTTGGAACTATTATTCGAACTGCAGATGCCGCTGGATTTGATGGTGTTGTTTTGTCTGAAGAAAGCGTTGATCTTTATAATCCAAAAGTTCAACGCAGTATGCAAGGTAGTCAATTCCATGTTCAAATTATTCAAAATCCAATCTTAGAAGCAATTAGTAGCTTTAAAGAAAATGGCATTCCAGTTTATGTAAGTATTTTAGATAAGACTGCAAAATCTTTAAATAACTGCATTCCTGTTCCGCAATTAGCATTGGTAATTGGAAATGAAGCACATGGAGCAAGCAAAGAGATAATTGAGACGGCAGACAAGAAAATTTATATTCCAATAAAGGGAAAAGCAGAATCATTGAATGCAGCAGTAGCAGCAGGAATTATGATTTATCATTTTTCATAAGCTTACAGCTTGTTTTTAGTAAGTGATATCACTATAATTTTAGTATAGATGATCGAAAAATATTTTAATTTTTTAGGAGGAATATATATGTCCCAAGAAATTGAAAGCAAAACTAAAATGACTGACTGTCCGGATCCAGAAGATTACTCACTGTGTTCGCATTTTATTGATGCTTTTGGAATTATTGGTAAAAAATGGAATGGGTTAATTATTAGTTCTTTATGTGATACTAATGCAATGCGCTTTAAAGATTTAGCTCGTTGCATTAGTAAGTGCTCTGATCGTGTTTTGGTTGAACGATTAAAAGAACTTGAAAAAGACGGAATCGTTAACCGTACTGTAGACGAGAAGAGCGGAATTATTAGTTATACTTTGACTCAAAAGGGTGCTGATTTGCAGCCTGTGTTTGAGCAAGTCCATAATTGGGCTGATAAATGGGCCTAAAGATAATTGCAAAGTTAAGTAAAAAGTTTTAAGATACTATTATACTTAAATGCGATGATTAAGATTAGTAATGTGGATATCTTTTTAGAGAGAGTTTCGTTGGTGGAAGGAACTTAAGGTAGAAGCATGAATTTCATCTTAGGAGCAGAATCTAATCAATTCCGGTATTTCACCGTTATATGAAAAGAGTGTGAACACGCACTTTATTTGTGCTAGTTCAAACTAGGGTGGTACCGCGAAGCTTCGTCCCTTTTGGGACGGGGCTTTTTTTGTTGGAAAGGAAAATGAGATGGACTTATTCGATAGAATAAATAAGTTAAAAGAAGAAGGATTAGATCAAATTAAGCAAGCTGAAAATCAAAAGATGCTTGATAAGATCAGAGTAGAACTAATGGGTCGTAAGGGTGAATTAACTGAAATCTTACACTCAATGAAAGATATTGCACCAGAAAATAGACCAAAGGTTGGTCAAGAAGTAAATCAAGTTCGTGATATTCTTCAAAAGCAATTAGATGAGGCAAAGGATCATTTCTTACAAGCAGTAATTGCTAAAAAATTAGAAGAAGAAAAAATTGATGTGACTTTACCAGGTCGCGAAGGACATTTAGGCTCAAAGCACCCAATCAATATTATTTTAGATGACCTAGAAAGCTACTTCATTGGAATGGGTTATGAAGTAGTACAAGGCCCAGAAATTGAAACTGACCATTATGTCTTTGAAATGATGAACTTGCCTAAGGATCACCCAGCTCGTGACATGCAAGCAACTTTCTATATTGATGAAGAAAACTTGCTTAGAACTCAAACTTCAGGAGATCAAGCTAGAGTTTTAGAAAAACATGATTTTTCTAAAGGTCCATTGAAGATGGTGGGTCCTGGTAAGGTTTATCGTAGAGATGATGATGATGCAACTCACTCTCACCAATTCCAACAAATGGAAGGTTTAGTAATTGATAAAAACGTTACTATGTCAGACCTTAAGGGTACTTTAGAAATGATTGCTAAGCATGTCTTTGGTCAAGATCGTAAGACACGTCTTCGTCCATCTTACTTCCCATTTACTGAACCATCAGTTGAAATGGATGTTTCTTGTTTCAACTGTGATGGTAAGGGATGCCCAATTTGTAAGTATACTGGTTGGATTGAGGTACTTGGTGCCGGAATGGTTCACCCTAACGTTTTGGAAAATGCTGGCGTTGATTCAACAGTTTATGGTGGTTTTGCCTTTGGTTTAGGTTTGGATCGTTTTGCAATTTTGAAATACGGTATTTCTGATATTCGTGATTTCTACACTAATGATGTTCGTTTCTTAGCACAATTCCGTAAGGAGGAAGATTAATGCTCGTTTCATACAACTGGTTAAAAGACTTTCTTGATTTAGACGAAGATCCTAAAGACTTAGGAGAAAAAATTACTAGAACTGGTGTCGAAATTGCATCAGTAGACCATCCAGCAGAAGGCCTAAAAAAATTAGTGGTTGGTCATATTTTAGAATGTGAAGATATTGAGGGAACTCACTTGCATAAGTGTCAAGTTGATGTAGGTGAAGAAGATGCAATTCAAATCGTTTGTGGAGCTCCTAATGTTGCAGCCGGCGAAGATGTCATTGTTGCTTTGCATGGTGCAAGAATTGCAGGCAATGAAAAGATTAAGCGTGGTAAAATTCGCGGAATTAAATCAAACGGAATGATTTGTGGTCTTCAGGAAATTGGTTTTGCAGATAAAGTTGTACCTGCAAAGTACGCAGATGGCATTTTCGTATTTCCTAAGGACTCAGATGTAAAACCAGGTGAAGAAGTTTATGAAGCGCTTGGAATGGATGACTACATTTTAGACTTTGATATTACGCCCAACCGTGCTGATACTTTGTCAATGGAAGGTGCAGCTTATGAAGTTGGCGCAATTGTTGATGAAGAACCTAAGGTTGAACCAGTAGTTCTTAAGGCAGATGGACCTGAGTGGACTGATGAATTAGATGTTAAAGTTGATGAAGAATTGGCGCCTAAGTTTTACTTAAGAAAAGTTTCTAATGTAAAAATTGGTGAAAGTCCATTGTGGATGCAGAGACGTCTTTGGAACGCAGGCATTCGCCCAATCAACAATGTTGTTGACGTAACTAATTACGTAATGCTTTTAACTGGTCAACCAATGCATGCATATGATGCACGTACTTTTAAAGATGGTAAGTTAGAAGTTAGAAAAGCTAATAAAGGTGAAAAACTTACTTTATTAAACGATAAAGAAGTTGAATTAGATCCAAACGACATTATTATTACTGACGGACAAAAGCCTGTAATGATGGCTGGCGTTATGGGTGGAAAGAATTCAGAAGTTGAAGATGATACTACTGATGTAATCTTAGAATCCGCTATTTTCGATGGAACTAGCGTTAGAAAATCTGCTTTGCGTCATGCAAATCGTACTGAAGCTTCAAGCCGTTTTGAAAAGGGCGTTAACTGGGATAATACTCAAAAGGCCCTAGATATGGCTGCTTTATTATTACGTAATGATGCGGATGGTACAGTTAATGAAGGTGAAATTAAAGCAACTGACGCTCAAAGAAATCCTTCAGTAGTTAAAACTACTGTTTCATACATCAACAAAGTATTAGGAACAGAATTAAGTAGAGCTGAAATGGAGAAGATTTTTGATCGTTTAGGCTTTACTGTTGCTGGTTCTGAAGATGAATTAATTGTTACAGTTCCTAATAGAAGATGGGATATTTCAATTCCAGCAGACTTAGTTGAAGAAGTTGGTCGAATTTATGGCTACGATAACTTAAAGTCTACGCAACCACTTTTGGCTGAGACGCACGGTGGTTATTCAGAAAAAGAAACTGCAATGCGCAGAATTAAGGATATTGTTCAAGGACAAGGCTTAATGGAAGCTATTTCTTATTCATTAACTTCTCCAGAAAAGGCAATCTCATTTACTAAAGATCCTAAGCCAGTTGTTGAAGTTCAATGGCCATTGAACTCAAGTCGTTCAACGATGAGAGAAAACTTGTTAACTGGATTAGTTGATGCTGCAAGCTATAACATGGCTCGTAAGCAAAAGGAATTAGCTTTGTTTGAACAAGGTCGAGTTTATGATCATGAAAATAATACTTTTAATGAACATGAACATTTAGCTGCCCTTTACTCAGGTCATACCTTGTCAGCAAACTGGCAACACTTAGATCAAAAGATTGATTTCTACTTTGTAAAAGGTCAATTGACTAACTTATTTAGAGCAATCGGTATTAAGGATGCTGACGTAGAGTATCGTCCAGAAACCATTATTGGGATGCACCCAACTAGAACGGCTGGTATTTACATTAATGACCAATATGTAGGTTTAATTGGAATGCTTGCTCATACTGTTACTACTCTTGATAAGGCTTTGCGTGGAAGTGAAATTTATGCTTATGAGCTTGATCTAGATGCAATTATTTCAATGCTTAATAAGGGAATGAAAGCCAAAGCTGCTCCTAAATTCCCAGCTATTGAACGTGATTTATCACTATTAGTGCCAAATGCAGTAACCAATGCGCAAATTGAAGCTCAAATCAAATTAAATGGTGGCAAGTATCTTCATGATATACGAGTAATTGACGTTTATGCTGGTAGTCAAATTGAATCAGGTCATAAGTCAATTTCTTACTCATTAACTTTCTTAAATGAAAAAGATACATTAACTGATGATGTAGTTGCTAAAGCAATGGAAAAAATTGAGGCAGATCTGAAAGAAAGTCTAAAGATTAAAGTTCGCTAATTTTTTTCTAGGGAGCTTTGCTATAATTGTCTTAGATTTTTGTGATTTTCGGAGGAAAAGCATTTGCTAAATCAGGACAAAAAGAAAAATCATGAGCTAGAAGAACAGGCATCTAAAAAGGTTACGCGCTGGATTCTTAGTGGATTAGGAGCAATTTTAGTTTTAGTTGTCTTAATTGGGGGTTGCTATGTTGGTTATGCACTTCAACCTGCAAATCGTCATGATGAAGATGTTGTTAGTGTTCACATTCCTGCAGGAGCAACTAATAGTCAAATCGCTCAGATTTTACAAGAGAAAAAGATTATTAGAAATGCAGCAGTTTTTAACTTTTGGTTAAAGAGCCATAGTGCAACTAATTTTCAGGCAGGTAATTTTTACCTGTCACCTTCAATGCATAACAAAGAAATTATTAGTCAATTGCAAGGCGGAGGCGGACGACCAATTGTTGGTCACGTTTTGATAAAAGAAGGACAAACAATTGATAGTATTGCTACTACAGTTGGTAAGAATACAAAATATAGCCGTCAAGACTTCTTGAAATTGATGAAAGACCAAAGTTTTATGAAGAGTTTAGAAAAACAATATCCTAAACTTTTGACTAGTTCAATGAATAGTAAGGGTGTTCGTTATCACTTAGAGGGTTATCTCTTCCCGGCTAAATACGATGTTTATCAAGGAGCTTCTTTAAAAGAACTTGTTAACCAGATGGTCGATAAGACTGATCAAGTTTTACAACCATACTATAGTTCAATTAAGAAAAAGCATTTAACTGTTCAGGAAGTATTAACTTTGGCTTCTCTTGTAGAACGTGAAGGTGTAAAAACTAAGGACAGACGGATGATTGCTGGTGTGTTCTTTAACCGACTTAAGGCTAATATGCCACTTCAATCTGATATTTCAGTAATGTATGCTTTGAATAAGCATAAGCATTCTTTGACGCTAAAGGATATTAAAGTGAAATCGCCATATAACTTATATGTACATAAGGGATATGGTCCAGGACCATTCAACAATCCAAGTTTAGATTCTATTAGTGCAGTATTGAACCCAATTAAGTCTAACTATCTATACTTTGTTGCTAACCTGAAGACTGGTAAGGTTTACTACAATGAAAACTACGATGAGCATTTGAAGCGAAATAGTAGTTTAGGTCAGTAAAAATGGTTGACTTTTTTAGGTAGAAAACATAAGCTGATTGGTGCAAAGAAAAATAGGTATAGGTAAGGAGAATTTTTAGTATGGCAGAAAAAGTTTATCCAATGACCGCTGAAGGTAAGGAAAAGCTTCAGAAAGAATTAAAGAACTTAAAATTAGTAAAACGTCCAGAAGTTATTGAAAGAATCAAGGTTGCTAGATCATTTGGTGACTTATCAGAAAACTCAGAATATGATGCAGCTAAAGATGAACAAAGTGCAGTAGAGCAACGTATTGTTCAAATTGAACAAATGCTTAAATATGCACAAGTTGTTGATGCAGATAGCGTTGATCCTAACGAAGTTTCAATTGGTAAGACTGTTACTTATACAGAAGTAGGTACTGATGATCCAGAAACTTATACTATTGTTGGATCTGATGAATCTGATCCACTTAATGGAAAAATTTCTAATGATTCACCAATTGCTCAAGCTTTACTTGGTAAGAAAAAGGGTGAAAAAGTAACTATCAATACTCCTGGTGGAACTTTTGATGTTACTATCAATGATGTAAAAACATTGAACTAATTTTAATATTTTGTCCAAAAAAGGGATTAACCTAGTCATTACGGCAGGTTAATCCCTTTTTGATTTGAAAATAAACATGATAATAAGAGAAACTATTGAAATTAAAAGGCCTAGTAGAAATGCAAAAGGAACATAAATTAAGAGGAGATGGTGTTGTCCTTTGCTTAGCTGAGCACTTAGAAAAGTTTGAGCAAATTTTTGAGTTTTAAGGAGCTTACCATTGTTAAAGATTATCCAATTTCTTGAGTAAGGAATAGTGGAATTTAAGATTTTCTTTTTTTCCGCACTATAGTTGATTCTTAAGGAAATAGGACTTGTTTGATAGGTTATAGGTTGTTTTTGCTTAAACTTTTTGATTATCTGCTTAAATTCTTGTTCTTTAAATTGAAGTACTCGCACACCATTTAAGTTGATGTCTTTTTTATTTAAGTTGAAAATGATTTTAATTGGTTTATTTGTAGAGTAATAGCCAATGTTTAATAATTTATTTGAAATCCCTAGATCTTGATTATTAAGCTGATGGTCATTAACAATGATTGATGTTGTATTTTCATCCAAGTTTGAAGGAAGTTCTAAGTAATATGGCCCTTTTTGAAACGATGATATTTCAAAAGTAATAGTGGCGTTTTTAGTGTTCGTATTCTTTTTATACTCATTAATATTTTTAGTTAACTTGACATTTTTTAATTTCGTAGGCTGTGTTAAGTATAAACTGTTGAATAAATCATTTTTTTGTCCTGTAATGCTATTAAATAAGGCATTTTGATTTGCTGCCGGCATACTAGTGTAAAAAGTTGTTTTTAGATTAGCGGGAGAAATAAAAATGAGTGGTAATGCAGAATTATTTTTTCTAATTTGAAGTTGTTCGAAACTTTTAACTACTTGATTGTTAACTAGATCTGGCCGATAAAAGGCACTAGTGAAGACTATTTGTTTGTTTTGAGGTAAGTTTCGACGATTTTTGATAGGAACAATATCATATTTCACTCCTAAAATACTATCTGATAATGGAGTGGCAAAATTGTTGGTAAAAGAGTTGTCATTATTTTCAAGTCCTAAATATTCAACTAAGTTGATGGTTGAACGATCAGAAATAGAGTTGAAATTACTAATGCCATAGTAGTTATTGCTTAAAGGATCATCATCGGAACGGGTAAATGTCTTTTCAGTTCGATATAAGCTATTGTCATATTTATGTAAGTATGCCGTACTTTCAGAAACATTTTTAGTGAAATTAGTGTAGTCAAAGTTTTTTTGGTAAGAAATATTGTCTAAGCTTGCTAATAAGTTAATACTTACTTCAAGCCCAACAATGCCAAAAAAGATTACAGGAATCCATTTGTAATTGAAAAAGAGAATTATTAACAGGCTGCAAAGTAGAAAAAGAATGGTAAGGGTAATATTAGTTTGATTTAAAAATTCTTTTTGGTGAAGATTCAAGAAAAGAAAGGCACTTAAGCTAAGTACTAGTAGTAAACATGCTATTTTACTGCTGACACTAAATTTTTGAATATGAGCAAGAACTTGAACTCCGAGGTAGATTGCGTAAAAAGAGAAGATAAAACTAAAGCGTGCTGGATACCAAACTGGATATTGACTTAAGTGCCAAAGTAAGACCAAAGGATTAAAAGAAAAAGAGAAGAATAAAAATAGAAGTAAAGTGGCTGCTGTGATTTTTTCTTTAATTGAAAAGTGTCGATTAAAGAAGTAAAGCACACATAAGAGGGTAAATATACTAGTTAAAAAAATATTTGGTAGTCCTTTTTCCATTTCGGTAAAGTTGAAAGCGCCAATTGTTAATTTATAAAGAGATTGATATGGCGCAAATTGAACGTCCATGGATAAGGTAGTATCAGACTGTATCTTACCGTTTAATATTTCAAAAAAGGCAGGAAACAAGACAAATGCAGCTAAGCTGGTTCCGAGGATGCTTTTTGCAAGGTACTGAATAATCTGTTTTTTAGAAAAAGAATGATTAATCAACTTCGTAATAAAATAAAGTAAGCCAAAGAAAAGCGCCATAAAGCCTGTGTAGAAATTGGTAAACCACAGTAAAAATGTAATCATGCTAAGATAAAAATAATGCGTTTCCTGCGTAAATAGTTTATCTATTGCATCCAGTAAAAGTGGCAATAAGATTAGACTATCTAACCACATCAGGTTTAAGTTATAGCTGACTACAAATCCATTTAGGGCAAAGGCGAGGCTAGCAGCAAGGGCAAAAATCTTGTCTTCGCCTTTGAAAAATTTCTGAAAATAGTAAAAGCTACTTAATCCAATACTGCCTACTTTTAAACTGATAATAAAAAGAATTGCTTGAGGTAGGAAGGAATTTGGAAAAATAAATAAGAGCAAATTAAAGGGACTGGTTAAATAATATGCTGCAGTTCCAATAAAAGAGTTCCCGAGGCCACTACTAAAGGTAAAAATAAAGTTTAGGGGATGAGAGAGTAAGTTGTTTTTATAAAATGAAAGAAAATCAATATATTGCTGGCCCAAGTCAACTGTTAAAATCTCTTGACCGCGATATAGAAAATAACTTGCAAAGATACAAGTGGGTAGTAAAAAAGCAAGCCAATATAGATATTTGTTTTTAAAATGCGTTGTAATTTTAGTAATAATCATTAATAAATACCCTACTTCTTAAGAATATATAATTATTGCGATTTTCATCGATGGAAAAATAGAATTTAGATGCTTTTTTTGCTAAAATCAATTCTAGTTTAGTGAGGTTAGAATTTTGAATTATTTAAAACAAAGTAAAGGTTCGAATAGAAATTCCACTTCGACGCCCCTAAGAATGAAGATTATTTTGGGCGTCATTTTAGTTTTATTTTTATTATTGATTGGTCAATTAGCATACTTGCAGCTTTTTTACGGCGGCCGTTTTCAAGCCGAAGTACAGCAAACAGACCAAAAGATTGTATCAAATAATGTGCCACGTGGTGTGATGTATGACAGTAGCGGTAAAGTTTTGGTAGGTAATAAAGCTAATAACGCAATTACTTATACCAAAAATTCTAGTGTTACGTCTAGTCAAATATATAAAGTTTCTAACGCTTTAAGTCAATACATAACACTTGATGATGAAAAGCCTACTCAGAGACAGCTTTATGATTATTATTTAGCTAATAGCAAAATTTCAGAAAAAGAAACAGCAAAGTTGCCTAAATCTGAACGCTATGACAGTAACGGGGATGCTTTAAGCTCCAGTCAAATTTATAATAATGTTTTAAAGCGTGTTGAAAAGCAGAATATTCATTTCACTAAGCGTCAAAAGACAGCAGCTTTAATTTTTAATAAGATATCTGGAGCATATACGCTTTCAACTATCTATATTAAAAATAAAGATTTAACTGACCGTGAAATGGCTTTAGTTGGGGAGCACTTATCTGAATTGCCAGGTGTAGGTATTGGAACAGACTGGTCAAGAAACTATCCAAATGGAAAATCCATTAAAAGTATCATTGGTTCAGTTTCTTCAGAAAAAGCTGGTTTGCCAAGTGATAACTTGCAATACTATTTAACTCAAGGATACTCACGTAATGACCGTGTTGGTACAAGTTATCTTGAGGAAAAGTATGAGCCACTTTTAAAGGGAACAAAATCTAAATCGCAAGTGGTAACTAAGTCAAAAGATGGCGTTGAACAGACGAAGACTGTTTATAAGGGTCAAAGTGGTTCAAGTTTAATTTTGACTATGAATGCTAAGTACCAGCAAGAAGTTGAAAAGACTTTGAAAAAAGTTTATGCTTCAGCTCAAGCTGCAGGTGCTACTCAGTACTCAAATGGAGCATATGCTGTGGCCATGAATCCAAAGACTGGTGCACTTTTAGCAATTGCAGGTATTGATCATAACGCTAAAACTAATAAAGATAGCGATGATGCCTTGGGTGTAATTAACAAATCCTTTGTTATGGGTTCTGCAATCAAGGGTGCTACTGTTGCTGGTGGATTGATGAACGGTATTATTACACCAACTAACAATGTAATGCCTGATACACCAATCTACTTGCCAGGATCTCCAATTAAGAAATCCGTTTATCCAGTTGGTACTTTTGGTAGCTTAGATGCTCCAACTGCTCTTGAAGTTTCAAGTAACATCTATATGATGCAATTAGCTTTAAGATGGGTAAATGCGAAGTATACACCACATAGTTTTATTTCAATGCCATCAGATGCATTTACTAAATTAAGACGTAACTTTGCAATGTTTGGTTTGGGACAGAAGACTGGTGTAGACCTTCCAGGTGAGGTTTCTGGTATTCAAGGTCGCTCATACAATTCAGCAGGCCAACTGCTTACTGGTTCTGTACTTGACTTAGCTTACGGAAACTACGATGCTTATACACCAATTCAGCTTGTGCAATATGTTTCAACAATTGCTAACGGTGGATATCGTATGCGTCCATACTTAGTTCAATCTGTTGGTGAAACTAATTCACAAGGAAATAAGGTATCAATTCTTTATAATACTAAGCCTCAAGTACAAATGCGTATTCCTTGGACTCAAGATCAGCTTGATGTCATTCACCAAGGATTTTATCGTGTGGTTCACGGTACTAATTCATGGGGAACGGCTCATTCATTAAAGGATGTAAAACCTTCAATTTCTGGTAAGACTGGTACTGCTCAAACTTTCTATTATGATGAGGATAATCCAGGTAATCCAAATGCACCAGAAGTTATTAACGCTACTTTTGTTGGTTATGCACCTTCAAAGGATCCACAAATTGCGATTGCAGTTGTCTTCCCAGGACTAGATCCAGATAAAGAAGGAACATATACACTTCAAGTTGCAAAGGCAATGGTTGAAGACTACTTCAAACTTAATAAATAGAAAAGTACTGGTAAAAGTAGGAAAAACATGGTATAGTTTAACAGTTAACTAAATAAGTAGGTGGTGGAAAAGATGGCAGAACATATTATCCTTGAATGCACCGAATGTGGCGATAGAAGTTACTTATCTGAAAAGAATAAGCGTAAGCATCCGGAACGTTTAGCTTTAAAGAAGTATTGCCCAGTTGAAAGAAAGGTAACACTTCACCGCGAAACTAAGTAATCAAAGCAACAGGCAATTCCTGTTGTTTTTTTGTATCCAGTGATATTTGATGAATTTGATTAATAAAAACGAATTACGAAATTTACAAATAAAAAGATTAACAGAATTTGCAAGCACAAGGCAGAAGCTTTTAGAAGATACTAGACTAAAAGAAAAGATGCTTATGAGCCCACTGATACGTGAAGTGAATAGTATTGGTATTTCTATTTCAATGCCATTAGAAGTTGATACAGCCCCAATTATTGCCGCTTTGTGGCAGATGGGAAAGAGTGTGTATATTCCGCGTTGTTTATCAAAGAGAAAGATGGAATTTACATATTATGATCAAAATACAAATCTGACTAAAACTAAATTTGGTGTTTTAGAAGATCATGATCCTAAAGCTATAGTAAAAAATGACTTAGACTTAATTATCGTTCCAGGTCTTGCTTACGGATTGGATAAAGGCAGTCGACTTGGCTTTGGTGGTGGATATTATGATCGTTTTTTAGAAAAGCACGAAGCACAAACTCTTAGTTTAGTTAATTCACTTCAAAACTTTAGTAAAACGTCATGGGAAGTTGAAAAACACGATATTCCAATTAAGAATTTCATTTTAGCTAAGTAAGGGGGAAGATTTGCAATGCAGAATTTGAAATCTAGCCGATTTTCTAGCACTTTTGTTACAAATACAATTTTAATAGTACTCTTTATTGTCTTTATAATTGAAACAATAATGGGTGGATCGACTAATATTAATACATTGCTTCGTCTGGGTGCGATGAATAATCAGCTTGTTACTGTTGAGCATCAATGGTGGCGCTTGTTTACGGCTCAGTTTTTGCATATTGGTTGGTTACATATCGCTTCTAATGCAGTAATGATCTATTACATCGGTCAATTTATGGAGCCACTTTTAGGTCACTGGCGGTTTTTAATTGTTTATCTATTGTCAGGTGTTGGCGGAAACTTATTAAGTTATGCCTACGGAAGCGATTCAGTAGTTAGTGCTGGTGCATCAACTGCCTTATTTGGACTTTTTGGGGTTGTCATTGCGCTATATTTAGCAAATCGATCAATTCCAGCAATCGACTATTTAGGAAGACAAGCACTGGCCTTAGCTATTATTAATTTGGCGCTTGATTTGTTTGCCAGTCATATTGATATTTTTGGTCATCTTGGTGGTTTAATATCTGGTTTTCTTTTAGGAATAATTTTTGGAAGTGCTCATTTAAGACAGTATCACCATAAATTAAGAGTTATTGCGGCAGTAATTGCAATTATTTACGTTGTATTCTGTTTACGTCAGGGAATAGTGATTAGTAATTAATAATGAAAAATTTACACGATGTTCAAAAACTTTTAAAAAAATTCAATATTATAGTTTATGTTGGTAAACGTAAGTGGGATATTGAATTGATGGGAATTGAGCTAGATAACTTATATCATGCCGGCGTAGTTTCTAAAAAGGAATATATGAATGCAAAGTTGATTTTAAGTCATGAACATGAAATTGAAGAAGAAAAGGAAACTAGCGCAAAAGATAGTAATGGATTATCATAGTACTATAGAAATTCTTATATAGGGGTAAGTAGTTAATGAATATTTTTGGGATTATCAACATTATCTTAATCATCATTATTTTAGCCTTTGCCTTGAGTTGG
This sequence comes from Lactobacillus isalae, assembly GCF_947539375.1. Classification (NCBI taxonomy): domain Bacteria; kingdom Bacillati; phylum Bacillota; class Bacilli; order Lactobacillales; family Lactobacillaceae; genus Lactobacillus; species Lactobacillus isalae. Next base: position 1,203,162 of record NZ_OX443569.1, on the reverse strand, counting down.
CTTTGGACATGGATTCAATCAAAGCGGGTTGGTGGTGCTTTAACTAATGAAGAATTTGAAAATGGAAAGAGAAAGGCACAAATTATTGATGTACGTGAAAAGGGGCCTTTTAAAAAAGAACATATTTTAGGAGCACGTAATATACCGTATACGATGTTCAAGTATCAATATCAAGAAATTCGTCCAGATTTGCCAGTCTATCTTTATTCTGACTCAAGTGCTTTAACTATTAGAGCAGCGCGTTTTTTACAAAAGAAAGGCTATAAAAAAGTATATTGGCTAAAGGATGGCTTTGAAAAATGGGATGGCCAAACAAAGGCCTCTAAATACTAAAAGAGAGATCAACACCTTTAAACGGGGATTAATCTCTCTTTTTTATTTTAACCTTGGTGAGCTGAGTAGCTCTTTCTGTTGGCTTTAATTCTGTTTTGCTCAATTCTGTCAGCTTCTTTTTGTTCAGGTTCTACTACCTTTTTCTTGTAAGTAGCAAGTCCTGCGGCAAGAGCGCCAACAGTTGCTAAAACACCTGTTACAACACCAGCTCCAAATTTCTTTGCCATAGTAATGCCTCCCTAAAAATTATTTTATCAATTCAAATTTTAGCAATAATTCTTATTTCGATAAAGCCTTTTGCTATATTAAGTCTGAAGAAATAGCAGTTTTTTGTTAGAATTGATATCAAGAAATAGAGGATTTAAAATGCAAAAAATTGTTGTCCTGATTGGACCAACCGGAATTGGAAAAACTGATCTAGCATTGAATTTAGCGCCAAAGATTAATGCGGAAATTATTTCTGGTGATTCAATGCAGATCTATCGAGAAGTAAGCATTGGTACGGCCAAGCCGACTGATGAGGAGTTAAATAAAGTAAAACATTATTTAGTCAATCAACGCTCAATTTTTGATGAGTACTCCGTTAAAGATTTTGTTGCAGAAGCTACAAATGCGGTAAGTGAAATTGCAAATAATAATGCTATACCTTTAGTTGTTGGAGGAACTGGTTTTTATATTAATGCATTGGTTAATAAGCTTCAATTAGGAGAGCCTGGAGAATATAAAACTAGCGTTGATCCTAAATGGGAAGAATATTTGAAAGAAAACGGCGAGGATAAATTGTGGCAGCTTCTTAATGAAAAGGATCCAGCAGCTGCTGAAAAAATTGCTCCACAAAATAATCGTAGAACGCTTAGAGCATTAACGGTAATTAGCCGAACAGGTAAACTATTTAGCAAGCAGCAACAGAAAATTTTACCAAGATATGATGCCTTAATTATTGGATTAAATAGTGAACGAGAGCAAGTCTATCAACGAATAAATAAGCGAGTAGATAAAATGATGGATCTTGGTTTACTTAAGGAAGCTGAGTTTGTTTATAAGAATCGTGAACGAGAACACCAAGCCATTCAAGCAATTGGTTATAAGGAATTTTTCCCTTATTTTTCTGGCCAAAAGACGCTTGATCAATGCGTAGATAAGTTAAAACAAGCTTCGCGCAAATACGCAAAACGGCAATTAACGTATTTTAAGCATCAATTACCTGTTGTTTGGCTTGATCCGTTGCAAGATGAAAATGTATCGGAAAAAGCACTTAAAGAAATAAATGATTTTTTAAATAATTAAAAATGAGGACGATGACAGACTATTATAAGTGTCTTTATAATAATAAGTTTAAAATATATCTAAAAAAATATTAATATTGATTGACGAGACCAATTTAGTCTGTTATTGTTTTCATTGTGCATAAGCACAAGTAGTGAATAGATTTTTAAGGACTATACCAGTTGCAAATATTAGGCTTAGTTCTTTAGAATAGGTGTGTACAATGAGTAAAACTATTACTGCAGAAGATATTAAAAAGAGTGTTAAGGATAACGATGTTCGTTTCTTAAGATTAGCTTTTACTGATATTAACGGAACCTCTAAGGCTGTTGAAGTTCCAACAAGTCAATTAGATAAAGTCTTAACTAATGACATTCGTTTTGATGGTTCTTCAATTGATGGCTTTGTTCGTCTAGAAGAAAGTGACATGGTTTTATACCCAGATTTCTCTACTTGGGCAGTTTTGCCTTGGGGAGATGAAAAGGGTGGTAAAATTGGTCGTTTAGTATGTTCCGTTCATAAGACCAATGGTGAACCATTTGAAGGAGACCCAAGAAATAACTTGAAGCGTGTCCTTAAAGAAATGAATGACATGGGCTTTACTGATTTTGATATTGGTTTTGAAGCAGAATTCCATTTATTTAAGTTAGGTGAAGATGGCAATTGGACTACTGAAGTTCCCGACCATGCTTCATACTTTGACATGACATCTGATGATGAAGGTGCAAGATGTCGTCGTGATATTGTTGAAACATTAGAAAATATCGGTTTTGAAGTTGAAGCTGCTCACCATGAAGTAGGTGACGGTCAACAAGAAATTGACTTTAGATTTGATGATGCTTTAACTACTGCTGACCGTGTTCAAACATTTAAGATGGTGGTTCGTGAAGTAGCTAGAAAGCATGGCTTATATGCTACATTTATGGCTAAGCCGGTAGAAGGCCAAGCTGGAAATGGGATGCACACTAATATGTCTTTATTTAAGGATGGTAAGAACGTCTTTTACGATAAAGATGGTGGATTCCACTTATCAGATACTGCACTTTACTTCTTAAACGGAATTTTGGAGCATGCGCGTGCAATAACAGCAATTGGTAATCCAACTGTTAACTCATACAAGCGTTTAATTCCAGGTTTTGAAGCACCTGTTTATATCTCATGGGCTTCTAAGAACCGTTCACCACTTGTTCGTATTCCAGATGCTGAAGAAATTAATACTCGTTTGGAAATGCGTTCAGCTGACCCAACAGCTAACCCATATCTTTTACTTGCAGCATGTTTAACTGCTGGTTTAAATGGTATTAAAGAAGCTAAAAAGCCAATGGCACCTATTACTTCTAACGTCTTTGAAATGTCAGAAGAAGAAAGAGCTAAGCGTGGTATTAAGCCACTTCCATCTACCTTGCATAATGCTGTTAAAGCATTCAAGGCTGACCCATTAATCCAAGAAGCTTTAGGTGAACACCTAACTCAAAGCTTCATTGATTCTAAGAATCTTGAATGGTCTAAATACACTCAATCAGTTTCTGATTGGGAAAGAGACCGCTACATGGGTTATTAATT